>JAAZXY010000056.1 GCA_014239855.1 Acidimicrobiales bacterium
GCTGGATCGGCGACGAACGGACGGTCGATGTCCACGTGCGCCAGGTCCGCCGCAAGTTGGGTGACGACCTCCCGCTGGCCACCGTCCGCGGCGTCGGGTACCGGCTGGACTGATGACGACTGGACTGAAGGGACCGGACTGGTGAGGAGGCGCCTGCTCAGGAGCATGGTCGGGCTGGTCGTCCTGGCCATCGTGCTGGTCGGTGCCGGTACCGCGGTGGTGGCGTGGACGCGGGCCGCCTCGACCACCGAGCGGCACGTCGCCGACCAGACCCGGGCCATGGCCGTGGCCTTCGAGGATGCCATGCCCTACCTGACCCGCCCGGCGATCGGGCCGGGGCGCCTGGAGCGCCTCCAGCGTTCGCTGGACCTCGAGGAGATCGGCCTGGTGTTGGTCCCCCGGGACGGAGGGCCACTCCATGTCCTGAGCGGCCTCCCCGACGTGGTCTCCGAGGACGACCTCCGTCCGCTGGCCGAGCACCCCGCGGGCCCCGACCAGGAGGCCCACGCCTCGGGCTTCCGGGGCGAGGTGGCCTGGGCGGCCGCCGTCGTGCCCCTGGCCCCCGATGCGGTCGGCCCGGCGATCGTGGTGGTGGCCACCCGACGGGCCGTCGACCCCCTGGCCGGGACCTACCGGTGGATGCTGCTGGGTGCGCTCGCATCCATCGTCGTGTCGGTTCTGGTGGCGTTGCGTCTCAGCCGGTCGCTGGCCCGCCCGGTGGTCGATGTGGCCGCGGCGGCCCACCGCATCGCCGACGGCCGTCTGGACACCCGGCTGGACCCCCACCCAGGCCAAACATCGTCACGGCGGACCGACGAAGTGAGCGAACTGGTGGCCGCGGTGAACGCCATGGCGGAGGGCCTGGAACGCTCGCGGGGCCTGGAACGCCAGTTCCTGCTGTCGATCTCGCACGACCTGCGGACGCCCATGACGTCCATCCGGGGCTACGCCGAGGGCCTGGCCGACGGGACGGTCACCGACACACGGCGGGCCGGCGAGGTGGTGCTCGCCGAGGCGACACGCCTGGACCGCCTCGTGCGTGACCTGTTGGACCTGGCCCGTCTCGACGCCCGCCAGTTCACCCTCGACCCGGTGGCCATCGACGTGGCCTCGGCGACCGTCGAGGTGGTCCATGGATTCGGTCCGGCCGCCCAGGAGGCCGACATCACGCTGACCGTCGTTTCCAGTGATGACGGCGACACCTCCACGGCGCGGATCGACCACGACCGGTGGTCACAGGTGGTCGGCAACCTGGTCGAGAACGGCCTGCGCTACGCGGCATCATCGCTGACGGTGACGATCCAGGCGATCGACGGGTGGGTCGAGGTCCGGGTGGCCGACGACGGTCCGGGGATCGCCGCTGCGGACCTCCCGCACGTCTTCGAACGGCTCTACGTGGCCGAGCACCGTCCCGCCGACCGGGAATCGGGGTCCGGCCTCGGCCTGGCCATCGTGCGCGAGCTCGTCGAGGCGATGGACGGCGAGGTGCGCGCCGACGCGTCCTCGGACGGCGGCACCGTGATGGTGGTGCGGGTCCCCTCAGTCGGCGAGGAGTGAGACCTCGACGCCGTCGGCATCGACGGTCGCCGGCGCCACCACGGCCCGCCGGACCTCAGCGAGGGCCACGAAGCCGCCGTCGGACCCGGCAGCCACGCTGGTGAGCCGACCGGCGACCGCTCCGTCCAGCGTGAGCTCCATGCCCGCAGACGGTGGGGAACCGTGGCCGACGGCCCGGTGGATACGGGTCGGGGTCCCGGCACTGCGGCTGTCCACCCGGGCCACCAGTTCCTGGCCGGTGTAGCACCCCTTGGTGAAGCTGGCCGAACGGTCGACCACCCCGGTGGCACCGGGAATGGTCGTCTCGTCCATCTCGGTGCCCATGGCCGGGATTCCGGCGGCGATCCGACGGTGCTCCCATGTCGATTCGTCGGCTTCGACCAGACCTTCGGGCAGGTCCACCGAAGGACCCAGCAGGTCGACGGCCAGCAGGCCGGGCCAGACAACGGGCAGCGCCACCCCGTCGGCCGGCGGCTCCCAGGTCTCGGCATCCAGCACGGTCACCATCTGCCAGGCCACCGCTTCGACCACACAGTCGGTGCGGAGCAGGAAGCGGGTCAGACGGGTCAGGACGGCCTCGCCCCAACCCGGATCGACATCCAGCAGGTAGGCGTCGTCGGCCAGCCGGGTGATCCGCATCCAGGCCTCGACCTTTCCGGTCGGCTGCAGGACGAAGGTGTCGGCCGCCGATCCGACAGCCAGCGCATCCACGTCCTGGCTGAGTTGGCCCTGAAGGTACGTGCGGGCATCCGGACCCGCCACGCGCAATACGTCCCGGCTCCGGCGGATTGCGGCGGCGCCCATGAGAGCCTCAGCCACCGTTGGCGGCCCGACGGGCCGCCGTCATCCGGCGGGCAGCCGGAATGGTCGAGAGCAGCGCCCGGGCCTTGTTCTGGCACTCCAGATGCTCCAGTTCGGGAACACTGTCGGCCACGATTCCCGCCCCGGCCTGGACCGAGGCGATGCCGTCACGGACGAACATGGTGCGGATGGCGATGGCCGTGTCGATGTTCCCGGTGAAGTCGAAGTAGCCGACCACCCCGGCGTACGGGCCGCGCTTGACGGGCTCGAGGGCGTCGATGATCTCCATGGCCCGCACCTTCGGAGCGCCCGAGACCGTGCCGGCGGGCAGGGTGGCCCGGAGGACGTCGATCGGCGTGCAGCCCTCGGCCAACTCGCCGGCCACCTGACTGGTGAGGTGCATGACGTGGCTGTAGCGCTCCAACGTCATCATCTCCTCGACCTCCTCGGTGCCGAAGGCCACCACCCGCCCCACGTCGTTGCGGGCCAGGTCGACGAGCATCACGTGCTCGGCCAACTCCTTGGGGTCCTCGACCAACTCGGCGGCCATGCGACGGTCGTCGACCTCGTTGCGGCCCCGGCGGCGGGTGCCGGCAATGGGTCGCGACACGACCCGACCGTCCAGCAGCTGCACCATGGGTTCCGGTGAGGCCCCCACGACGGTGAGGTCCTCGTAACGCAGGAAGTACATGTAGGGACTGGGGTTGACCTGTCGGAGCACCCGGTACACGTCGTAGGGCTCGGCGTCGAGTTCCACGTCGAAGCGCTGTGACAGGACGACCTGGAACACGTCGCCGGCCAGGATGTGCTCCCGTGCGGCCTCTACGGCAGCCCCGTACAGGTCGGCCCCCATGGTGGAGGTCACCTCAGGCGGCTCGTCGGCGGGATCGGGCGGCGCCATGAGCGGTTCGTCCAGTGGCCGGGCGCCGTCCGAGGCCAGCTGATCCAGCCGTTCCGCCGCCTCGTCGTAGGCGGCGTCCAGCGCCGCAGCGTCGGCCGTCTCGTCACCGGTCAGCTCGGGCACGACCACGTTGGCCAACAGGACGGCCCGCTGGCGCCAATGATCGATGGCCACCATCTCGCCGATGACCGACATGATCCCGTCGGGAAATCCGCGGTCGTCGGGCGGCACGTCAGGCAGGTGTTCGACCTCGCGCACCACGTCGTAACCCAGGTAGCCCATGAGGCCCCCGTGCAACGGAGGAAGGCCCTCGATGACCGGCGACCGGTAGTGGGTGAGCAGGTCCTCGAGGGCGGCCAACATGCCGGCGTCGGTACGTATGCCCTCCGGGAGGTCGCCGTCGACGTCCAGATCGCCGCCCGCGCCGTGGGAGGTCAGGGTGAGCGACGGGTTGCGACCGATGAACGACCAGCGGCCCCAGGTCTCACCCCGCTCGACGCTTTCCAGCAGGAAGCCCTCGCCGTCGCCCACGCAGCGGGCATATAGCGAGACCGGGGTGGTCAGGTCGGCCAGGAGCTCCCGCCAGACAGGTACGACCGCATGCCCACGGGCCAGCGCCCGGAACTCCTGGCGGTCGGGACTGGTCACGGTTCGGTGGGCCCGGTCAGGAGGCGTCAGGGCCGAACGGGCGGAAGAAACAGCTGTACTCGCCGGTATGGCAGGCGCCCTTCCCCTCCTGTTCGACCACGAAGAGCAGGGTGTCGGCGTCGCAGTCGAAGTACGCCTCGCGGACGTACTGGCGGTCGCCGGAGGTCTCGCCCTTGCACCAGTACTCCTGGCGGCTCCGGCTCCAGAACCAGGTTCGGCCGGTGGCCATGGTCTCGCGCAGCGAGTCGGCGTTCATCCACGCCATCATCAGGATCCTGCCGGTGTGCTCCTCCTGCACGATGGCCGGTACCAGACCGTCCTCGTTGAAGGTCACGCCGGCCAACTGTTCGTCGGTGGCGGCGATCGGGGTGGACTGGATGCTTGAGGGGGCGGCAGGCATGCGGGCCAGCCTACGGTCGCCCCCCGGTGCTGACGGCCCGGGTTTCCCCCTGTTGCCCCCCCGCTACAGGTACAGGCCCGTGCTGCCTTCCTCGAGGCGTTGGGCGGCCACCGCGTGGACGTCGCGCTCCCGCAGGATGATGTAGTCGTGTCCCCGGACCTCGACCTCGTAGCGGTCCTCCGGGTTGAACAGCACCTGGTCGCCGACCTCCATGGCCCGCACGTTGGGGCCGGCGGCCACCACCTGGGCCCACGTCAGGCGCTTGCCCACCTGCGCGGTGGCCGGGATGAGGATCCCGCCCGTGGAGCGCCGCTCGCCCTCCTCGGTGTCGGTCCGCACGAGGATGCGGTCGTTGAGCATCTTGATGGGCAGGCCCTCGTGGTCCGAGGGGCCGGGCATGACGCCGTTGCCTCCCGCTGACCGGCCATCCAGCTTCGAATCTGTCGACGTCTTCTTCGTGCTCACGCGGTGCACGGTACCGGCGCCGCCGGCTTCCGGTCCCGGCCAGTCACGACCTGACGGGCCGCACCGTCACGCCGGCCGCCGTCAGGTGGGCCTTGGCCTCGGCCACCGTGTGTTCCCCGAAGTGGAAGATCGACGCGGCCAGCACGGCATCGGCCCCGCCGTCCACCGCACCGGCCACCAGGTGGTCGAGTTCGCCGACCCCTCCGCTGGCGATGAGGGGCACGGTGGCCACGGGGCCCACGGCCCGCAGCATCTCGATGTCGAAGCCGTCACGGGTGCCGTCACGGTCCATGGACGTCAGGAGGATCTCGCCGGCACCCCGGGCCACCACCTCGGTGATCCACGCCACGAGGTCCAGCCCGGTCGGCGTCCGCCCCCCGTGCGTGAACACCTCGAACCCGCTTGCCGTTCCCCCGGCTTCGGCCACCTCGGCCCGGCGAGCGTCCACGGCCACCACCACACACTGGCTACCGAACTCGGCCGCCAGTTCACCGACCAGTTCGGGACGGTCGACGGCGGCCGTGTTCACCGAGACCTTGTCGGCCCCGGCCCGAAGAATTCCCCGGGCGTCGTCCACCGAACGGATCCCCCCACCGACGGTGAACGGGATGAACACCTCTTCGGCGACGTGTCGCACCATGTCCAACGTGGTCTCGCGCGCATCGGACGAGGCGGTGATGTCCAGGAAGACCAACTCGTCGGCGCCCTCCCGGTCGTAGCGGGCCGCCAACTCCACCGGATCACCGGCGTCGCGGAGGCCCACGAAGTTGACGCCCTTGACCACCCGGCCGTTGTCGACGTCCAGGCAGGGGACGATGCGGACGGTCTCCATGGTCAGGCCCGTTTCCCGGCCGAACCGCCGGAAAGTTGCCGGACGGCATCGGCCAGGTCGACGGCGCCCTCGTACAGGGCCCGCCCGAGGATGATCCCGGCGATCCGACGCCCGTCGACGTTGAGTGCGGCCAGGTCGTCGAGGTCCGACGGTCGACCCACGCCACCGGAGGCCACCACGTCCACGTCGGTAGCGGCCAGCGCTCCGGCCAGCCCGTCCACGTCGGGACCTTCCAACGTGCCGTCGCGTTCGATCCGGGTGATGACGAAGGCCGCGGTGCCCAGTGCCGAATACCGGACCAGCGCATCACCCAGTGTCAGCCCGCTGCCCTCGGTCCAGCCCCGGACGGCCACCTCGTCGCCCCTCACGTCGAGCCCCACGGCCACCGGACCGTGCTCGGCCACCCGGGTCACCAGATCGGGGTTCTCGACCGCGGCGGTACCGAGGACCACCCGGGCCACCCCGGCGTCGAACAGGGCCCGGGCGTCAGCCACCGACCGGACGCCTCCCCCGGTCTGGACGGGCACGTCAACCGCGGCGGCCACCGCGGCAACCACCGGGCGATTCACCGGGTCCCCGGTACGGGCCGCATCCAGGTCCACGACGTGGATCCAGTCGGCGCCCGCCGCCTGGAACGCCAACGCCTGGGCGACAGGGTCATCGCCATACACGGTCTCGCGGTCGTAGTCGCCCTGCATGAGGCGGACGCAACGACCGGCACGAAGGTCGATGGCCGGAAAGAGGGCCGGAGAAGAGGCCGGAGTAGAGGCAGGCGTGATCACGCGGCCACCATGCCCACGAAGTTCTCCAGGACGCACAGGCCGGTAGCCGAGGACTTCTCCGGGTGGAACTGGCAGGCCCACAACACGCCCCGGGCCTCGGCCGCGCAGACCCGGTCACCGTAGGTACAGGTGGCCACGGTGTCGGGCCCGACCGGTGCGGCGAAGCTGTGGACGAAGTAGGTCCAGGGCTCCACGCCCATACCGACCAGCATCGGATGCTCGTCGCTGATTGCGTCCAGGCGGTTCCACTGCATCTGCGGTCGCTTCACGGCGTCGGACAGCAGGGACACCTCGCCGGGCAGCACGCCGAGGCCGGACACGCCGGGCGACTCGGCGCTCCCCTCGTGGAGCATCTGGAGCCCCACGCAGATCCCCAGGAACGGTCGCCCGGTGCCTGCCGCGGCCCCACGGGCGGCGTCCAGCGCCGTCTCCCACAGGCCCGAGGCGTGCAATGCCTCGATACAGCGTCCGAAGGCCCCCACCCCGGGCAGGACGACGCCGTCAGCCGCCGCCACCTCCTCGGGGTCACTGGTCAACCGGGCGTCGGCGCCCACCTTCTGGAGGGCCTTCTGGGCCGACCGGAGGTTGCCGATTCCGTAGTCCAGGACGGCCAGTCGGGGTCCCGTCGATTCCACGGGGTCTCCCCCGGTGGGTCCCGTCACAGGGTGCCCTTGGTAGACGGCACGTCGCCACCGTCGACCCTCACGGCGTCGCGCAGGGCCCGGGCCACGCCCTTGAACGAGGCCTCCACGATGTGGTGGGTGTTCTTGCCCCGCACCACCGTGAGGTGCAGGGTGATGCGGGCCGCCACGGTGAAGGCCCGCCAGAACTCCTCCATGAGCTGCGGATCGAACGGCGGGTCACCGAGGATCTTCTCCCCGGGGAACTCGACCTCGTGGTGCAGGTACGGACGCCCCGACAGGTCGAGGGCCACGTCGACCAGCGCCTCGTCCAGGGGCACCCGGATCGAGGCGAAGCGACGCACACCCGCCTTGTCCCCCAGTGCATCGGCGAACGCCTCTCCGATGGCGATGCCGACGTCTTCGACGGTGTGGTGGGCATCGATGTGGAGGTCGCCCTCACAGGAGACCCGGAGGCCGAAGCCGCCGTGGCGGCCCAGTTGATCCAGCATGTGGTCGAAGAACGGGATCCCGGTCGACGTCGAGACGTCGCTGATCGACTGGCGGTCCAGGTCGATCTCGACGGAAATGGCCGTCTCCTTGGTGGTGCGCTGGCGGCTTCCGGTGCGTGCCATGTCAGGCCTCCTGGCCATTCGGGTCGGGTTGTGTTGGTGGGTTCTCGGATGCTTCGCCGAGCGGCCCACCCAGAATCTCGTGGAGGGCGGCGATGAAGCGGTCATTTTCGTCGGCCGTGCCGATGGTGACCCGGAGGCACCCCTCGATCCCGGCCATCGTGGTGAAGTCCCGGACCAGTACCGAACGGTCCACCAGGGCCTGCCAGACGTCGTTACCCCATCGGCCTCCCGAGGGGCTTCCGGGACCGGCCTCTGGTCGGAACAGGATGAAGTTGGCCTCCGACGGCCAGGCGGTGACGGGCAGGGCGTCCAGCGCGGCAGCCACCCGGGTCCGCTCCGCCACCAGGTCGGCCACCCGGTCGTCCATGGCCGCTCCGTGCTGGAGGGCCAGAACCCCGACGGCCTGCTTGAGCGTGTCGAGGTGGTATGGCAGGACCACCTTCTCGAGTTCGGCCACACACCAGGAGGGGGCCAACAGGTAGCCCAGCCGGGCCCCGGCCATGGCCCAGGTCTTGGAGAAGGTGCGGCTCACGACCAGCGGTCGGTCCTCGGCCAACAGGTCCACGGCGCTCGTCGAGGCGAACTGTCCGTAGGCCTCGTCGACGACCACCAGGCCGCCGTAGCCGGCCGCCACGTCGACCACGGCGGTCACCAGCTCGACCGGGTCGACGGTGCCCGTCGGGTTGTTGGGCGAGCACAGGAACACCAGCGCCGGCTGTTGGTCGGCCACCAGCGACAGGACGTCATCGGCCACCAACCGGTGATCGGCGTCGCGGGAACCCCGGAGCACCCCGGTCCCGGTGGTGCGGGCGATCTGGGCATACATGGCGTAGGTGGGCTCGAACACCGCGGCGCAGCGACCCGGCCCGCCGTAGGCCAGTTGCAGGCTCTGGAGTACCTCGTTGGATCCGTTGGCGGCGAAGACCTGCTCGGGGGCCACCCCGTGGGCATCAGCCAGGGCGGTTCGCAGCGCGGTGGCCGGGCGATCCGGATAGCGGTTCCAGGACACGTCGGCCACCATGTCGGCCACCGCGGTGCGGAACGCCTCCGGCGGCGCCACCGGCGACTCGTTGGTGTTGAGGCGGACGTCGACGTCCATCTGGGGCGAGTGGTAGCCCTCCATGGCCACCACACCCTCACGGGCCACGGGTCGCACGAACTCAGGCATCGTTGCCGGTACCCGGAGAGCTATTGGTCCGGATCCGAACCGATTCGGCGTGGGCGTCGAGGCCCTCGGCGTCGGCCAGGGCGGCCACGTGGGGCGCCAGTCGCTCCAGCGCGTCCCGGTCGGCGGTCACCACGTGGACCTCCTTGGTGAAGTCGGCCACGGTGAGCGCGCCCGAAAAGCGTGCGGTCCCTGCCGTGGGCAGGACGTGGCTGGGTCCGGCCACGTAGTCGCCGAGAGAGGCCGGGGACCACGGGCCGCAGAAGACCGCACCGGCGTGACGGACCCGGTCGGCCAACGATTCGGCGCCGGCCACCATCAGTTGCAGGTGTTCGGGGGCAATGGCGTCAGAGACGGCGAGGGCATCGTCGGGGCCGTCGACCAGCACCACCCAACCAGCCGAAGCGAGGGTGGCCGTGACGTCATCACGACGGGGCGAGCCCTCGACGATGCGTGCCACCTCGGCGTCCACCGCGTCGGCCACCGCCTCGTCCCAGGTGAT
>JAAZXY010000057.1 GCA_014239855.1 Acidimicrobiales bacterium
GGTGCCCAGATAGCCGTCGATGACCTGGATGCAGGCCAGCAGTGAGAGCACGGTGATCGGGTCATTGACCGTGGCGCTCGGCGTCTACGGGCCGGAGCTCTTCTCGACCCGCAACCGGGCCCGGGCCAACGGCCTGATCGTGACCCTCGGGGTGGCGGGCAGCGCCACCGGCCTGATCATCGTGGGGATGCTCAGCGACCGGTTCGGCTCCTACGGTCCGGCGTTCCTCGTGGTGGCTGTCGGTCCGGTCCTGGCCGCCGCGCTGGTGCTGGGCTGGTTCCCGGAGACGGCCCGGGTCGAACTCGAAACCCTCAATCCGGGAGATGCGGTGCCCGACGAAGGGCCACCGGTCGGCTGAGTGACTCAGCCCCCGGTGAGGGGCGCCACGAAGTAGACGTCGGCGTCGGGATCGACAGCCAGGTACTCCGGCTCGGCGTGGATCAGCCCGTCCACCGCCGCCGACGCTCCCTTGGTGAGCATCTCCCCTAGGCCCGGAAAACGGCGGTCCAGTTCGGCGATCATGGCGCCCACCGTCGCCCCGTCGACCTCGATCACCCCTTCACCGCCGGTGAACCGACGATGGGGGGTCATCAGGTGGGCACGGGGCATTCCGGACCCCTCAGCGGTCGTCGAGGACGGCCAGCACCTTGGGTGGCGACATGGGCAGCGACGTCAGTCGCGCTCCGGTGGCCCGGCTCACCGCGTTGGCGATGGTGGCCATGGGCGGCACGATCCCCGTCTCGCCCACGCCACGCACCCCGTAGGGGTGGGCGGGATTGGGCACCTCCACGATGATGGTCTCGATCATCGGGAGGTCCGAGGCCACCGGCACCCGGTAGTCGAGGAAACTGGCGTTGAGCATGGTGCCGTCGTCGTCGTAGACGTACTCCTCGTTCAACGCCCAGCCGATGCCCTGTGCGGTTCCGCCCTGCATCTGGCCCTCCACGTAGCTGGGGTGGATGGCCGTCCCGGCGTCCTGGGCCGTCGTGTACCGCAGCACGGTGACCTGCCCGGTCTCCTCGTCGACCGCCACGTCGCAGCAGTGCACGGCGAACGACGGACCGGCGCCACCGGCGTTGAGCGAAGCCGTGACGGTGAGGGGGCCACCGGTGCTCTTGGCCTTGGCCGTGATATCGGCCAGCGGCAACGGGTCCTTGTCCTCGGCCACCGCGGCACCGTCGACCCAGTCCACGGCGTCAGCCTCGACGCCCAGGATGGTGGCCGCCCGGGTCTTCAACTGGTCAATCAACTCCCGGCACGCGTTCACCACGGCCATACCGGTGGCGAAGGTGGCCCGGCTGCCCTCGGTCACGTCGGTAAAGCCGACGGACTCGGTGTCGGCCACCACCGGGGTGATCCGATACACGTCGATGCCCAGTTCCTCGGCAGCCATCAGGGCCATCGAGGCCCGGCTGCCGCCGATGTCGGGACTTCCGGTGATCACTGTGGCCGTGCCGTCCTCGTTGAGGTTCACCGTGGCGCTGGACTGCTCGCCGATGTTGAACCAGAACCCTGAGCCCACACCGCGGGCCGTCCCCTCGGGAACCGGCGACCGGTAGTGGTCGGAGTCCCTGATGGCCTCCAGGCACTCCACGAAGCCGATCCGGGGATGGGGGCTTCCCATCGCCGTGGGGTCACCCTCCACCACGGCGTTCTTCAGCCGCAGGTCGATCGGGTCCATCTCCAGAAGCTGGGCAATCTCGTCGATCACCGACTCGATGGCGAACGCCGCCTGGGGTGCCGACGGGGCCCGGTACGCCGCCGACTTGGGCGTATTGGTGAGCGCGGCGACGGCTTCCAACTTCAGGTTGGGGAACCGGTAGGACGCCACCGACATGGCGCCGATGAAGCCGGCCATGTCGTTGGTGCAACCCACGGCGTAGCCGATCCACCCGTCGATGGCCGTGAGCTCGCCGTCGTTCGTCGCGGCGATCCGGATCCGGGCCTTGGACGCCGGCGCCGGGCCGGTGGCCCGCAACACCTCGTCGCGGCTCATGGTGATCTTCACCGGACGACCGCTCTTCTCCGACAGACGGGCCGCCACCGGCTCGAGGTAGATGGTGGTCTTGCCACCGAAGCCCCCACCGATCTCAGCCGGGGTGACCTTGACCCGGGCGGTATCCCATCCGAGGACCGCCGCGGTCTGGGAACGCACCCGGAAGTGACCCTGGGACGAGGCCCAGATGTCGGCCTTACCGTCCGCACCGACGTCGACCACGCAGGCATGGGGCTCGATGTAACCCTGATGCACCCAGGCGGTATCGAACTCACGCTCCACGATCAGGTCGGCGGCCTCGAATGCCCCGTCGACGTCGCCGCGCTCCAGCGGGGTGACCGTCGCCAGATTGGACGGTTCGTCGCTCCCGGAGAACGCCGTCCGGTTGTCGTCGTTGACCAGCGGTGCACCGTCGGCCATCGACTCGTCCAGGGACAGCACCACCGGCAGGAGCTCGTACTCCACCTCAATGGCCGCCGCCGCGGCCTGGGCCTCGGCCCGGGTGGATGCGGCCACCGCGGCCAGCGCATGGCCGACGTACAGCACCACGTCCCGGGCCATGAGGTTCATGGCCACGTCGTGCTCCGGGTTGCCGACGTCCAGCGCCGGGAAGTCGGCCGCCGTGACCACGGCCTTGACGCCGGGCATCGCCTCCGCCGTCGACGTGTCGATGGACAGGATTCGGGCATGGCCGTGGGGCGATCGCAGGATCGCCGCGTGCAACTGACCCGGCAGGTTCAGATCAGCGGCAAAGCGGGCCTTGCCCACCACCTTGTCGTAACCGTCGTGGCGGATGGGTCGGGTGCCGACCCACTTGTAGCTCGGGCGATCCTCGGTGACGGTCATCGGGTTGCTCCCCTGAGCTGCACGGCAGCCTCCTGGACGGATCGGACGATCTTGTCGTAGCCCGTGCACCGGCAGAGGTTGCCGGCCAGGGCGTAGCGGATCTCGGTTTCGGTCGGATCGGGGTTCTCGTCGAGCAGCGCCTTGGCCGACACGAGGAATCCGGGCGTGCAGATCCCGCACTGGAGGGCCGCGCCCTCCAGGAAGGTCTGCTGGAGCGGGTGGAGCTGGTCGCCCTCGGCGATCCCCTCCACGGTCACGATGTCGGTTCCCTCGGCTTCGGGGGCGAACATCAGACAGGAACAGTTGACCCGGCCGTCCACAAGGACCGAGCAGGCCCCGCAGTCACCGGTGCCGCAGCCCTCCTTGGCTCCGGTGAGGCCGAGCTCGTCACGCAGGGCGTCGAGCAACGACGTGTCGTCGCTGGCCAGGAAGTCGACCTCGTCGCCGTTGACCGTGCAGGTCACGTGGGTTCTGGATCGCTTGCTCATGGTGCTCAGGCTCCGTTCTGTGCGCGTTCGGCCGCCACTGCTGCGGCCCGCTTGGCCAGGACACCGGCCACCCGCTGCCGGTAGGCAATGGTGCCCCGCTTGTCGTCGATGGGATTGCAGGCCGCGGAGGCCGCGTCGGCCACGGCGGCCAGGGTGGCGTCGTCGAAACCGCCTCCGTTCAGCGATGCGCCGACCAGGGCGGCCGCGGCATCAGGTACCGAAACGGCGGTCGGGGCGACGGCCCCGAGCACCACGGTGGCCTCGCTCACCGCGTTGTCGGCAATGGTCAGTCGCACCGCGGCGCCGACGATGGCGATGTCCATCTCGGTGCGCGGGATCATCCGGAGGTAGGCGTCACCGGTACCGGCCGGAGGATCGTCGAGGGTGAACTCGATGATGAACTCGCCCTCGGCCAACGAGGTCCGGCCGGGGCCGGTGGCGATCTCGGACGCCGGCACGGTACGCGTCCCGTCGCCCGAGGCGATGACGGCCTGACCGGCATTGGCGATCAGCGCGGGCACCGAATCGGCGGCCGGCGAAGCGTTGGCCAGGTTGCCACCCAGGCTGGACCGGTTCTGGATCTGGTCGGATCCGATCAGGCCGGCGGCCTCGGACAGCCCGGGGAATGCTGCGGTGAACTCGGCATTGCGGGTCAGATCGGCGGTCGGCGTCGCCGCGCCGATCGTCCACTGCCCACCTTCGTGGGTCACCGCGGTCAGCCGGTCGATGCGCTTGAGGTCGACCACCATCGACGGTGACGGTCGTCCGGCTCGAATCTGGGGAACGAGGTCGGTGGCTCCGGCAAAGACCTGCGAGCCGGGGTTGTCCGACAACAGCGTCTGGGCCTCGTCCACCGTCGCCGGGGCGGCGTATCTCATCTGGTGTCCCTTCCTCTGCCTGTCCGTCCGGACGGGCGATCCATCGGACCCTTGTTCTAGTTCGGCGCTGACGATTCCCTCAACTTCTACGCGGATTCTCCCGTTCCTCGCAGTTCCCCCAACCAGTCGGCCACCGCGTCACAGACCGCCTCGTCGGCACCCTTCAGGTCGTGGCGCTTTCCGGGAAGGCGCACCACGGTGACCGGGCCGGCAATGGCGCCCAGATGGGCGTCGAACTCGTCGGGCGAACCGAACTCGTCACGGTCGCCGGACACGAACAGGCACGGCACGTCGATGGCCCCGAAGTGGTCGACCCGGAGGTTCTCCGGCTTCTTCGGGGGATGGAGCGGGTAGCAGACAAGTACCAGACCGGCCGCCGGGAGCCCCTCGGCGACGGCCATCGAACACATCCGTCCGCCCATGCTGCGGCCTCCCAGCACGAGGCGGTCCGGGTCGAGGCCCCGGTCGGCGGCCATGGAGGCCACGCCGTCGCGTACGGCCTGCACGAGCACCGGCGCCCGGTCGGGGAAGGGCTTCCCGGCCTTCCGGTAGGGGAAGTCCATGCGCTCCACGGGCAGCGGGGCCAGGCGTTCCTCCAGCGCCACCAGACCGGCCTGGTCGCGGTTACTGCCGGCACCGGGGGTCAGGAACAGACCGGAGATGGACGGGGGACCGGGCATCGGGCGAGGGTACCGGCCTCCGCGATCGGGTCCGGGAGCGGGGCCGTCACTACGATTGGGTCATGGACGAGTCAGCGACCGCCGAGGCCAGCCACCAGGCAGCCGTGGCGTCGCTGACCGGCGGAATGGCGCCCACGCCTCCCCCGTTCGCCGGCAGTGACCGCCTCCACCCGGACGGCCGCCCGAAGGGTGCGTTCCGCGACGAGCTCCGTCGGGTCGACGACCTCCGCAACGCCCTCGGAGCGTCCGGCGCGGTGGCGTTCCCGCTGGCCGTGGTGGCCGTCGCGGTGGCCCTGTCCCACCCGGTGGCCTGGGTGGCGGCGTTCCTGATCATGCCGATCGCCCAGAACCGGTTGTTCATCCTCCACCACGAGGCCGCCCACCGGGTGCTGTTCTCGAGCCGGTGGATCAACGACCTGGTCGGCATCAACCTTGTCGGCTGGCTCACCTTCGGCACCGGCGGCCACGGCTACCGGATCGGCCACATCAACCATCATCGCGACGAGTTCGGCACGAAGGAACCCGACTTCGGGCTCTACGCCCGCTACCCGATCACCACGGCCTCGATGCGCCGCAAGCACCGTCGGGACCTGACCGGCGTTTCGGCCTTCCGGATCGTGCGGCCCCGGTTCCAGCGCCTCGGCGAGGTTCGCCACCGACGCCTCACCTACTGGTTCTTGGCCGGGCAGGTACTCGTGTTCAGCGCCTTCTGGGCCACCGGACACCCCTGGCTGTACCTGCTGTTGTGGGTGCTGCCGTGGGCCACCCTCTACCAGGGCCTCAATCGAATCCGGGCCATTGCCGAACACGCCGGCATGACCCGCTCCGACGACCGGCGGCGCACCACCCACCACGTGCGCCAGTCGCTGGTGGCCCGCCTGATCATGGTGCCGTTCGGCGTGGGCTACCACCTGGCCCACCACGCCGACATGACCGTGCCGTACCGGAACCTGCCGAGGCTGCACGCCGCCCTGGTCGAGGACGGCTACGTGGGCGACCTGGAGTGGCCCACCTACCGGTCGCTGTGGCGGGCCCTGCGGTCCGGCGAACCGGCAGCCTGACTGGACGCTCCGTCTAGCCCAACTCGACGACGCCGAGCACGTCCAGGTCCCGGTAAGTGGTGCCGCCGGGGGCCGCCTCGGCGCCCTCCTGGGTGATCTCGTGCTCGTCGTTCTGCTTGGCCGCCTCCCACGAGGCGAACTCGGCGATCGTGACGACCGTGCCCGGCCTGTTCCGGTCGCTGCAGACGGTGACCCGCTCGACGGTCACCGTCTCGTCGCCGGCCGCCTGCTCGGCGTACCCCTGCACGCCGGCCAGTTCCGTGGCCGCGTCGCCCTCTGACTCGATGATCTGGATGAACCGCATGGCTCCCGCCCTCTCGTCACCGCGGTCGGGCCCATCCCGACCGGGCAACGAGGATCCCCCACGGGGCGGGTCGGCGCAACCAGAACCACGACGACGCCCGGGAGATCCGAGGGTCAGGTCATCTGGCGGAGCACCCCGGCCAACTCGCCGGCCACGGCGGAGACCTCAGCGGGTTCCGGGTCACCGGTGCCCAGCAGGTCGACCAGGCCGGTGGTTCGTTCACCCAGGGCGTTCCAGAGCTGGCTGTCGATGCCGAACGGTGGACGGTGGCCGACCAGCAGCGGGGCCAGGGCGATCAGTTGCTCGATGGCCGACAGGTCGCGGGCGTCGCGCCTCAGCCGGTCGCAGGCCACGAACACGTCGGTGAGGAGGCCGTTGGCGTCCAGACCCTCCAGTTCGGGTCGCTCGTCGGCGCCGGCCTGGAAGGCGTCGAGTGCCGTCTCCACGGCGTCCTCGTCGGCGGCCCGCACCACCAGGTCACCGTCGGCGTCGAACTCGTGCGGCACGCCGAGTCGCACCAGCAGGTCGCTGAACGCCGACTGCTCGTCGGCCGCCCATCCGTCCACCTCGTAGGCCACCGTCTCCACACCGGGCTCGATGGCCGGACCGCCCGCCTCCTCGGCCCCCTCGACCGCACGGTCCACGGCGTCCTCGTCGGCGGCCCGCACCACCAGCGTGGCGCCCTGCCAGGCGTGGGCGATGCCCGCGGCGGTCAGGTCCTGATCCAGGATGCGGCGGCTCTCACCGGCCCACTCGTGCAACTCGTAGGCCATCTGGTCCTCGTCGGACGATCCCACCTCGGCCGCGTCGGCCGGCGGCTCGGCCACCAGGGCCACGCCGCACTCGACGCAGTCCTCTACGCCGGGGGTGTACTCGTTTCCACACTGGAAGCACCATGCCATGACGGCAGTGTGCCAGTACCGCCGGTCTCCCACGCCCCCGCCGACGGGGGTAGGTTCCGGACCCATGACCGAAGACGCACAGGCTCCCGACCGAAATCTCGCCCTCGACCTCTGCCGGGTCACCGAAGCCGCCGCTCTGGCCGCCTCGCGCTGGATGGGCCGAGGTGACAAGGAAGGCGCCGACGGCGCGGCGGTGGACGCCATGCGCCACGTGCTCGACACCGTGACCATGGACGGCATCGTGGTCATCGGCGAGGGCGAAAAGGACGAAGCACCGATGCTCTACAACGGCGAGAGCATCGGCAACGGCCAGCCACCGGCCGCCGACATCGCCGTCGATCCGATCGACGGCACCACGCTCACCTCGCTGGGCCGGGCCAACGCCATAGCGGTGATCGCCGTCAGCGCCCGGGGAACCATGTTCGATCCCGGGCCGTGCGTCTACATGGAGAAGATCGCCGTCGGGCCGCAGTGCGCCGACGTCATCGACATCTCCGTCTCGCCCACCGAGAATCTGCGGCGCATCGCCGAGGCCAAGCACGAGGACGTCCGGGACCTCACCGCGGTGATCCTGGATCGGGACCGCCACAACGACCTGATCGCCGAGGTCCGGGCCGCCGGAGCACGCATCCGCCTGATCCCCGACGGTGACGTGGCGGGCGCCATCTCCACCGCCTGGCACAACTCGGGGGCCGACGTGCTGTTCGGCATCGGCGGCACCCCGGAAGGCGTCATCTCGGCCGCCGCGCTCAAGTGCATGGGCGGCGCCATCCAGGGACGGCTCTGGCCCCGCAACGAGGCCGAGCGCACGGCGGCCGTCGAAGCCGGCTACGACCTGGAACGGGTGTTGGGCACCGATGATCTGGTGTCCGGCGACAACTGCTTCTTCTCCGCCACCGGGATCACCGACGGCGATCTGGTAAAGGGCGTCCACTACACATCGGGCAAGGCCCACACCGAGTCACTGGTGATGCGGTCCAAGTCCGGCACGGTGCGCAGGATCACCGCCGACCACTCGCTGGACAAGCTCGAGGAATTCTCGCCCGTCTACTGATTTCCGGTCGCCGATCCCCGAGGGGCTCGACGACAACCCACGCCCGCCCGAGGCGGACGGGGAACCAGACCGGAAACTACGCGCCGGCCACCCGGAGGCGGAGATCGGCTCGGGACAGGGCGCCTGCGGCATCTTCGTCGTCACGGTCGGACGCCAACGCCTGCTCGGCGGTCGACTTCGCCGCCTCGGCACGGGCCACGTCGATGTCGCCGGCCGACTCGGACACGTCGGACAGGATGCTGACCTTGGTGCCGGCAACCTGGACGAAACCCTGGTGCACGGCAATGGTGTCGCGCTCGCCGTCGGGACGGATCACGTCGACCGACCAGACGGCCAGCACGCCGATGAACGGCACGTGACCGGGCTGGAAGGCAATGTCGCCACCCTCGAGCGTCCGGGCGATGACCATCTCGGCTTCGCCGCTGTAGGAGATGGCCTCCGGAGAGACCAGCTCGACCTGGAAAGTCATGGTCGGCTCAGGCCTCGAGCTCTCGGGCCTTGCGCCGTGCGTCCTCTGCACCACCGACGTTCAGGAAGGCCTGCTCGGGCAGGTCGTCCAACTCGCCGTCGACCAGGGCGGCGAACGAGTCCACCGTCTCTTCGACCGGGGTGGTGACACCGGGGAGACCGGTGAAGATCTCGGCCACGTTCATGGGCTGGGACAGGAAGCGCTGGACCTTGCGGGCCCGGGACACGGTGATCCGGTCCTCCTCGGAGAGCTCGTCGAGGCCGAGGATGGCGATGATGTCCTGGAGCTCCTTGTAGCGCTGCAGGATCTCCTGGACCCGGCGGGCCGTGTCGTAGTGCTTCTGGCCGACGACCTCCGGGGTGAGGATGGTCGACGTCGAGGCCAGCGGATCCACGGCCGG
>JAAZXY010000058.1 GCA_014239855.1 Acidimicrobiales bacterium
GTGGACGATGGGCGGCATGTCGGTCGCCGGCATCGGGCGGGACGTGGCGGCCTCGGAGCTGGAAATCCTGGGCGACCACATGAACATCCAGGTGCAGCAGGGTTCGGAGAACGGTGCGGGCCGGAGCGGCCTGCTGGTCCACGTCGATCCGGCCACCGATCTCGACCTGGCCCTCGGCGACCAGGTCACCGTCGACTTCCCCGGCGGACGATCAACGGACCTGACGGTGGCCGCCATCTTCGACGACTCGACGATCATGGGAAACTGGGTCGTCGACGTGTCGGTCTTCGATGCCTACCTGCCGACCGCCCCCGTGTCCTTCGTGTCGATCGGCTACCCGTCGGGAGCGGACCCGGTCGCGTCTCGGGCCGCCGTGGAGCGCATCACCGACGCCTACCCCCAGGTACTGGTCGAGGATCGGGCGGAGTTCCGGAAGAGCCAGGAGGCCCAGCTCGACCAGATCCTGTCGATCATCCAGGTGTTTCTGGGGCTGTCGCTGCTCATTGCCGTGCTGGGCATCACCAACACTCTGGCCCTGTCGGTCTACGAACGGACCCGGGAGTTGGGCCTGCTCCGGGCCGTCGGCATGACCCGCCGCCAGTTGCGCCGCATGGTGCGATGGGAGGCGGTCATCATCGCCCTGTTCGGCGGGATCCTCGGCGTGGCCATGGGCGTGCTGTTCGGCCTGGCCGCCATCGCGGCGATCCCCGAGACGTTCGTCGACAACGTGTCGATCCCGTACCAGAGCCTGCTGGGCTACCTGCTGGTCTCCGGGGTCTTCGGCATGCTGGCGGCCATCCTCCCGGCCCGTCGGGCCGCACGACTCAACGTGCTGGACGCCATCTCCCACGCGTAGTTTCCGAGGGGAGAGTTCCCAGGGGAAGTTCAGGCAGGCGGCCGTGGAGTCCTGCTGCTCGGGCGGTTTCCGACCGCTCAGCCGATGGCCATACCGGCGAGTACCAGGCCCCACGAACTGAACGCCGTCATCAGGAATCCGGTGACCATGGCCCGCCATACGGCGTGGATCCGATCGTCGGCGGTGACCTGGCCGGTCTCGAGACGACCCAACCGGGTGTCGGACCAGTCCATCCGCTCCCGGATCCGGTCCACGTGCTGGTCCAGACCGTCCATCCGGCGTTCCAGTAGGTCGAAACGTCGATCCATCCGGGCGGCCAAATCGGCGATGTCGGAACGGAGCACCGCCACTCCACCGCCGCCGTCTCCGTCTCCGTCGACGAAGAGCTGCTCCATCAGGACGTCCGCCGGGTGCTCGCCCAGCGTCGCCTCGAGCTGCTCCCGCAGCTGCCTTCGATCCTCAGCATCCACCGTCATCTTCCAACCTCCCCGTTCCGGGATCAACCCTCTTTCGAGGGATCCATGAAGGAAGCCGTGGCTCCGAGGAGCCCGACGTGGGCTCTGGCCGGACCGTAGAGAGTGGGTGTGACAGCCACCTCGGCCAGTCAGTCGAGGAGCGCTCCGGGCAGCGGTTCGGCGTGCACCACGGCAACCCGCTTGGTGGCTCGGGTGAGGGCCACGTACAACGCACGAATGCCCTGAGCCTGCTCCCGCAGGATCCGGGCCGGTTCGACCACGATCGCCCCGTCCACCTCCAGGCCCTTGACCAGCCCGACCGGTACGACGGTCACCCGGGCATCGAGACCCCGACGGGTCGGACGACCGAAGGCCATGCCGGCCCGCTCCAGGGCCTCCTCGACCTCGACGGCCTGGGAATCCGAGGCGATCACCGCCAGGTTGCCGGCACCCACCGAATCCAACTCGGCACGCACCACGTCGACCAGACCGTCCAGCTCCTCGGCCTGTTCGCCGGTCAATCCGACGAACCGGGGGGGTTCGCCATCGCCGCGCACTGACCGGGGCGGGGCGAGGTCCGGAGCGGCCACGGCCAGCACCCGGGCGGCCACGTCCATGATGGGCCCCGGGATGCGGTAGCCCACGGTGAGCTCATGGCGGACCGTCGGCTTCCGGTCGGGCAGGTGGGTGAGGATCCCCTCCCAGTCGTCGTGGGCCCACGAGCCGGTGGCCTGGGCGATGTCGCCCACCACGGTCATGGATCCGTTCAACGACCGGCGGTCCAGCATCCGCAGGTCCATGGGCGAGAGGTCCTGGACCTCGTCGACCACGATGTGGCCGTAGGTGCGGACCGAGTCCTGGGCCTTGCGCCCCGGTCGGGCCCCCAGCACGGCGCGGGCCTCGTCCAGCAGCGACGCGTCCGACGCCGTCCAGTACACGTCATCGGCATTGTCGGACCGGGGCCGGAACAGGGCCTCGACCTGGTTGGCGTCGAGACTGCGGTCAGCGGCCCGGATCAGCGCCCGCGATCCGAACAGGTCATTCAGCATCTGTGCCGGTGTCAGAACCGGCCACATCCACTCCAATGCCTCGCGCACGGCCAACTCGCCGCGGATCCGCTCACGTACCGCTTCGGGGTCGAGATCGCCCCGACCCGATGCGACCAGCGCCTCGTAGAACTCGGTCTCCACGAACTTTCGGGCCGCGTTGTGGGTCCGGTAGCGGCGCCTGGCCTCGGACACGATGCGACCCGACTCCTCCACCGAGAGGTTCAACCACTGCAGGCCGTAGCCCAACCGCAGATCGGTCCGCAGCGGACGCTGTCGGGTCCGCACGGCTCGTGAGATGAACCGGACCATGCGGAGGTCGCCCTTGAGCCGGCCCTTCTCGGCCAGCTCGCGACGGTCGTCGATCCGGACGCCACCGACCACGTCGCCCAGGGTGGCCAGCGTGACCCCGGCCTCGCCGAGCGACGGCAGGACCTGCTCGATGTAGGCGAGGAACAGCCGGTTGGGCCCGACGACCAGCACGCCCTGGCCCTCCAGCGGAAAGCGGTGGGTGTAGAGGAGATAGGCCGCACGGTGGAGGGCCACCACGGTCTTGCCGGTGCCCGGCCCGCCCTGCACAGCATGCACCCCGGACATGGGGGCCCGGATGATGTCGTCCTGCTCGGACTGGATGGTGCCGATGATGTCGCCGAGGCGGCCGGTGCGCGACGTCTCCAATGCGGCGATGAGGGCGCCCTCGCCCTTGAGGCGGGTGTCGTCACCGTCGCCCGCCCGGAACCGTTCGAGGTCCCCGAACAACTCGTCCTCGAGGCCCAGGACGGTGCGGCCCCGGCTCACGATGTACCGGCGACGCTGCAGCCCCATGGGGTTCGGACCGGTGGCCCGGTAGAAGGCCTCGGCCACCGGGGCCCGCCAATCCACCACCACCGGGTCCTGCTCCTCGTCCCAGACGCCGACCCGGCCGATGTGGAACACGCCACCCCCGGCGTCCTCCTCCTGGTCGATGCGTCCGAAGACCAGGGAGGCGTCGCCGAGGTCGAGGTGCTCGAGACGGGCCGCCACCGACTCGATGATGGCCTCACGTTCGAAACGGGCCTGGTTGGTGCCGCCCTTGCCGACCTCGACCATGCGGGTCAGCTCGAGGGCGCGCTCACGGGCCGCATCGAGGCACGCGTGGGCGTGGTCGATGTGGGCCTGCTCGGCCTCCAGTTCCGGATGCTCGTGGACACCGTTGTTCATGATGGTCGGATCACTCATGGTGTTCGGCCCCGCCGGGGCGCCGTACGTTGGTCAAAATTAATGGGTGAAATTAATCGGTGAAGTTGCTTGGTTCGTTCATCGAAATCGACCGATTCGGTGAATTCAGCCGAAGAACGATCCTACCGGTGGCCCGCGCGGCGACCTCAGCACTCCGAAGGGCCCTCAGATGGCGGAAAACGCCGGTCCACGTGCGACGATGGGCGATGTGAAACTGGTGTGCACATGACGGCCGTCGGGCTGATCCTCGGCTCCGGTGGTCTCCACGGCGCGGCCCAACATGCCGGTGCGTTGGCCGCCCTGGCTGAGGCGACCGGGTGGGATCCACGCACCGCGGATGTCGTGGTGGGTACCTCGGCCGGTGCCACCACGGCGGTCAGTCTGCGAGCCGGCGTGTCGGCCGCCGACCTCCACGCCCACTACGTCGGAACCCCGCTGTCCGATGAGGGTCGGGCCATTGTCGACCGGGTCACCACGCCTCTCGACCTGGACGGTTCGCCGCCTGATGGTCTGGCCGCTGACGGTCTGGCCGGCGCGGGGTCCGGCGGCCCGAGGTCCCGGTGGCCGGCCAACCCGCTGCTGGTCCTGCGTGACCTCTTATCGACGGCGCGGCCCCGCCCCGTGGTGGCCCTCGCCGGGCTGCTGCCGGTCGGCACCCGCGACGGCTCGTCGCTCGGCGACCGCAGTACCCAGATCCATCCCGACCCGTGGCCCGACCAGCCGACCTGGATCTGCACGGTCGATCTCCGTACGGGCAAGCGGGTGGTCCTGGGCCGTGACGACGTGGACGTGGCCATCGGACCCGCCGTGCAGGCTTCGGCGGCCATTCCCGGCTGGTTCCGACCGGTGGAGGTCGACGGACGCCAGTTGGTCGACGGAGGCACGCACTCCACCACCAACGCCGACCTGGTGGCCGCCCTCGGCCTTGACGTGGTCGTGATCTCGTCGTCCAAGACCCTCGGCGGGACCGCCGGGCCCACCGACGATCCGGGCACCCTGGCTCGCGCCTGGCACGCCCGGACCCTCTGGCGCGAGGCACAGGCCATCCGCCGTCGGGGCGCCGCGGTGCTCATCCTGGAACCCACGGCCGGCGACCTGGCCACCCGCAAGGCGCTGGCCGCCGGGGCATCGGATCGGAGCGGGAACGGCCTGGCCGAAATCTGCGAGGCGGCCCGTGTCTCGGCGTTGGCCAGGCTCGCCCTGCCGGAGGCCGCCCGGGCACGTGGACTCCTGGCCGGTGCTGCCGAACCTCCCCGGTAGCGTCGATCCGTGACCGAGCACTCCCCCGCAACGAGTCCGTTTCTGGCCGCCTGCCGGGCTGAACCGCACGACCGCACCCCGGTCTGGTTCATGCGCCAGGCCGGCCGATCGCTTCCCGAATACCGGGCCGTCCGGGGGTCGGGCAGCATCCTCGACGCCATCGCCGATCCGGAGCTGTCGGCCGAGATCACCATGCAGCCGGTCCGCCGCTACGGCGTGGACGCGGCCATCCTCTATTCCGACATCGTGGTTCCGGCCCACGCCGTGGGATTCGGCGTCGACGTGAAGCCCGGCCTCGGACCGGTGGTCGAACAGCCCTTCGAGCGGGCCGCCGACCTCCAGCGCCTCCGCCCCCTGGAACCCGACGTCGACACGCCGTACGTGCTCGAGACGGTCCGCCGGGTGGTGGCTGAGGCCGACGTGCCGCTCATCGGCTTCGCCGGGGCGCCGTTCACCGTGGCCTCCTACCTGATCGAGGGCGCACCGTCCCGGACCTACGGGAAGACCAAGGCCCTGATGCTGGGCGAGCCCGGCCTGTGGCACGACCTCATGGAACGCCTGGCCGACATGGCCATCGCGTCGCTGCGTTCCCAGATCGACGCCGGCGTGTCGGCCATCCAGTTGTTCGACAGTTGGGCCGGTGCGCTCAGCCCGCCGGTCTACGAACGCTGCGTGCTGCCGTACAGCCGCCGGGTGTTCGAAGGGGTGGCCGATACCGGCGTGCCCCGCATCCACTTCGGCGTGGGCACCGGGGAGATCCTCCCGCTGATGGCCAGCGCCGGCACCGACGTGGTCGGCGTGGACTGGCGGGTGCCCCTGGACGAGGCCCGCCGTCGACTGGGGCCCGACGCCATCCTGCAGGGCAACCTCGACCCCGCGGTCTGCCTCGGCCCCATCGAGGTGGTCGAGGCCGAGGTGGCCGACGTGCTGGCCCGCAACGGCGGACACCCGGGTCACGTGTTCAACCTGGGCCACGGGGTACTGCCCGAGATCGATCCCGGCGTCCTGGAGCAGGTCGTCGCCCAGGTGCACGCCCACCCCATCGGAAGCTGAACCGTGGGCGGCCAGTTGCCCGAGCAGCGGGTACTAACGCAGCGAGTACCTGAGCGGCGGGTACCCGCGAAGCGAGTACTCGTGGTGGGCGGTGGCATCACCGGGCTTACCGCCGGCTACCGGCTGGCCGTCGACCATCCCGAGATCGACGTCACGGTGCTCGAGGCAGCGGACCGGGCCGGCGGCCATCTGCGTACCGGTCCGCTGGACGATCCGGTCCTGGACGGATTGCCGGTGGATGCCGGCGCCGATGCCTTCCTGGTGCGGGTGCCGTGGGCCCGGGACCTGTGCGAGGAGCTCGGCCTCGGCGACGAGTTGGTGTCCCCCTCGGCCCGGCGTGCCTCCCTGTGGTTGGACGGCGCCCTGTGGCCCATCCCGTCACCCAACGTGCTGGGCGTGCCGCTGGACCCCGGAGCGATCGCCCCCGGGCTGGTGGAGCCGGCCGACCTGGAACGGTTGGCCGGCGACGGGCTACCCGATCTGCCTCCCGGTGCCGCTCCGCCCCTCGGGACCACGGGCGACATGAGCGTGGGCGCCGTGGTGCGGGCCTGTGTGGGCGACCGGGTGTTCGAACGCCTGGTCGATCCCCTGCTGGGCGGCATCAACGCCGGGCGGGCCGACGACCTGAGTTGCACCGTCATGGCCCCCCAACTGCTGGCCGCGGCCCGATCGTCCGATGGCCTGCTGGCCGGTCTCCGTCGGTCGATGGCCGCCGCCGATCCCACGGCACCCGTCTTCAACTCGCCGGCTGCCGGAATGGAACGACTGGTCGAAGCACTGGCGTCCGCCCTCGGCAGTCGCCTCCACACCGGGTCGCCGGTCACCGGGCTGAGCCGTGGGGACGGGACCGCAGGCTGGACGGTCGCCACCGAGTCCGACACGCACCACGCCGATGCGGTGGTCCTCGCCGTTCCGGCCCATGTGGCCGCCACGCTGGTGGCCCCCCTCAGCGACGCGGCCGGCGACCTCCTGGCCGGCTGGCGCCACGCGTCGGTTGCTCTGGCCACCTTCGTCTTCGACCGGGCCGACCTCGAGGTGCCCGCCGATCAGAGTGGGTTCCTCGTGGGTCGGGGCCCGGATCGGGAAACGAGCCCGCTCATGACGGCCTGCTCGTTCGCCGGATCCAAGTGGGCCCATCTCGACCATCCGGAACGCACGGTCCTGCGGGTGTCGTGCGGCCGGATCGACGACGGGCGTCCCGCCGGCCTGACCGACGACGACCTGATCGCCGCGCTGCGAGCCGATCTGGCCACCACTCTGGGCGTCGAGGCACCGCCCACCACGGTCCGCCTGGGACGGTTCCCCGACTCGCTCGTCCAGTTCCCGGTGGGCCACGTCGACCGGATCAGCGAACTCGACGGGCTGCTGGCCGACGCCACGCCCGGCCTCCTCATGGCCGGCACCGTCCGCACCGGGGTGGGCATCCCGGCGTGCATTCGCTCGGGCACCGAGGCGGCCGAACTCGCGGTAGTCGCCGCGAGCATCTGAAATCCGGACAAATCGCCCATTTCCTCCAAACCGACGTGGTCCGGGGCCTCCGGCGTGATTCGATGGGGGGATGTCCCCGGAGACCACCCCTGCACGTGATGCGGCCGACTCGCGCCCCGGCAGCGGTACCGAACACCCGGACGAACTCCGCCTGCTCGACGACGAGACTTCGGTGCACCTGTCGGTCGAGCGGACGTTCTGCTTCGCCGACCTGAGCGGCTTCACCCGCCTCACCGAGGAGAAGGGCCCCCACGAGTCGGTCGAGGTCCTGGAGGAGTTCCGGGCCATGTCACGCCGGGTGGCGGCATGGCGGGGCGTGCGGGTGGCCAAGTGGTTGGGCGACGGCGTGATGCTGGTCGGAACCGAGCCCACGCCGACCATTGCCTGGGCTGGCCACCTGATCGAGCACTTCGCCATGGCCCGCAAGATCAACCTGAGGGTCGGCCTGGCCACCGGCGAGGCCCTGCTGTTCGAAGGCGACGACTACATCGGCAAGCCGGTGAACCTGGCCGCCAAACTCTGCGCGGTGGCCAAGCCGGGCGAGATCCTGGCCAACTGCGAGGTGGCCGACCTACCGCCGTGGATCCGCGTCGAGTCGGTCGACGACCTCAAGATCCGTGGGGCGGGCACCTTCGGAGGCATCCAGCGTCTCGCCGTGGTGGCCCACTGACGGTGAACCGTTGGGCCGTGTCGGGCCGGGGACTGGCCGCCGGCCTGCTGATCGCCGCCGCGGTTCCCCCGTGGGGCTGGTGGCCGGCCGCCTTCATCGGGCTGGCCCTCCTGGACCGGCTGGTGGCCGAGCGCCCCACGGGTTCGAGATTCCGTCGGGGTCTGCTGGTCGGTGCGGCGTGGGCCTTCCCGTCGACGGTCTGGATGCTGGACCTGACCCCGGTGGGTTGGCTGGCCGCCGGCCTGCTCCATGCCCTGTGGCTGGGCCTGGCGGCCGCGGCCGTCCCACCCGGACGCTGGCGCCGCCTCGGCCTGGTCGGCACCGTCACCCTGGCCGAACTGGTCCGCTGGAGCGTGCCGTTCGGCGGTGCGCCGCTGGCCAGCATCGCCCTCGGCCAGGCCGGAGGACCGCTGGCCCCGGTGGTCCGGATCGCCGGCCCACTGCTGCTGGTGGCCCTCACGGTGGCCATCGGCGTGGGCCTCTCCGCGCTGTTCGACGGACGACGGGCCGACGGCGCATCGGCGATGACCGGTGCCGTGGTGGTCGCCACCCTCGCCACGGCCGCCGTGTTGTCCGCCGTGGCTCCCACCGGTCATGTGGTGGGGACCCTGGACGTGGCCATCGTGCAGGGCGGTGGACCCCAGCGCACCCGGGCCACCCCGACCGGTGCGGCCCGGGTGTTCACCAACCAGCTGACGGGCAACCAGCAGGTGGTCACGCCGGTCGACCTGGTGCTGTGGCCCGAGAACGTCATCAACCCGGTGCCGTTGCCCGCCTCGGGCTGGCGCCACGAGGACCGCCTCTACGCCGATGACGCCACGGCCGCCCTGACCGCCGAGGCGGCACGACTC
>JAAZXY010000059.1 GCA_014239855.1 Acidimicrobiales bacterium
GGAGGGTCCGACGCGTGGGAGAACAGGTCGACCTCCGGGTCCCAGAACCCGTCGTCGAATTGCAGGACCACCTTGTCCATGACCCCCATGCCCAGCGCGCCGATGGCCGAGGCCTTGGGGGCCGGGAGTGCCGGCTCGAACTCGATGGCCCCAGCCTGTAGGACGCCCAGGGGAACGGTGACCACGACGGCCGCTCCCCGGTGCTCGCCCCGGTCGGTGCGGACCACGACGTCGTCGGGCCTCGTCGTGATGGAGGAAACCGGATGGTTCAGCCGTACGTCGAGGTTGGTGGCCAACCAGTCGATGATCGGTCGGAAGGACGTACGGGGGATGGCGTCCCCGCCCCGGGACCAACCACCCTCGTGGACGCCGGAAAAGGCGAGGTCCTCAGGTCCGGCGGCGAACCAGTGGTCGACCTCCGAAGCCAGCACGTACTCGAGGAAGCGCCGGTCGTCGCCCCGGAAGGCGGCCCGGAGTTCCTCGGTGGCGGCGGCCATCGACGCCGTGGAGAGGCTCCCGTCCAGCATGGTCTGGACGGCCTCGTACTGTTCGTCAAGGCGCGACCACGGCACGGGGGAGCCGTCGGAGTCGAACAGCAGGGCGTTCTCGTAGTCGGTCGGCACGAGATCGATCCCCAACGACGAGGCGATTTCGGCGAGCGGGTTGTCCCGAAGGCCGTGGAGCCAGGAACCGCCGAGGTCCACCGCGGCGTCCCCGACGTCGACCGTCCAGACCCGACCGCCGATCCGATCACGGGCCTCCAGCACCACCACCGGGTGACCGGCGGCGGTCAGGTCCCGGGCCGCGCCCAGTCCAGCGGCCCCAGCACCGATCACCACCACGGGCCCCGACGGATGGGCCGCGTTCACCTCGGCGGCCGCCCGCTGCCCCGAGGCCAGGGCGCCATGGACGGTGGCCGGATGGTCGATATCGGTCGCCTCCCCGGCGAAGAAGACCCGACCGTCGACCGGAGTGGCCAGGGTCCGGCGGGTCGCCGACGAGGTGCCCGGCGCCAGGTAGGAGTAGGCCCCCCGTGCCCACGGGTCGGCCCGCCACCGGGTGACCCGGTGGTCGACCAGGGCGTCGGCGAGGCGTCCGGTGGCCTGGCCGGAACCAACCGGCGTCGGGACGGTCGAACCGGAAGCAGCTGGCCGGCCGGCGCTCCCACACCCCGTCAGCCCGGTGGCCGTCACGGCGGCCATTCCGGCCAGGAATGAACGACGCTGCATGGTCGGCGGTCCCGGCGGTCCCCTCATTCCGGCGAGCCGTCGACCAGACGGCCGGCCTGCTCGAACAGGAGGACGGCCCGTTCGTGCAGGTCGCGGCCTGTCTCGACGGGGGCCAGTCCTGCGGCGGCCCGGGCGTTGGTCCCCTCGAGGATGATGCCGAGCTTGTAGCAGGCCAGCGTCCACCACCAGTCCAGGTCATCGACCGAGAGTCCGGTCAGGTCGGCGTACCGGTCGATCAACTCGTCGGGGGACGGGAACCCGGGGGCCGCGGCGGCGAACGACCCGACGCCACCCGAGGTGGCCAGCAACCAGGCGAGATCCAGCCGTGGATCGCCGAGCGTGGTGAGTTCCCAGTCGACGACGGCAGCCAGTTCCGGTCGATCGTGTCGGGCCAGCACGTTGGCCAGATGGAAGTCGCCGTGGATCACCCGGCAGGTGAAGTCGTCGGGTCGGTGGGCCTCCAGCCAGGTGCCGACACGATCCACCCCGGGCAGGTCCGGGCCGTCGTAGCCCTCGAAGCCCTGAAAGGAGTCGAGCAGGGCCCGCCACCGGGGAACCTGGCGCTCGATCCACCCGTCTGGTCGACCCAGGTCGGCCAGACCGACCTCATCGGGCCGGATCGATGCCAGTGCGGCGATGGCGTCGACCATCGACAGGCCGAGTGACCGCTGCCAGTCGGGGTCGTCGACGTACCGACCCTCGAGCGCCGATCCCGGATTGAAGCCGTCGACCGCCGCGCCGAGGTGGAAGCACGTCCCGATCACCGACGGGTCGTCGCACACCGCGAAGAAGGTCGGATGAGGGACGCCAGCGCCCGATCCTGCTCCCGAGAGGGCAGCCAGCACCCGAGCCTCGCGGAGCATGGTCTCGTCGCTCTTCGGGCGGGGGTGCCGGGGCGGACGCCGGAGCACTATGGCCGACCCGTCGGCCCGGGTCAGCAGGAACAGGTGGTTCTGGGTGCCGCCGGCCAGCGGAACACAGTCCGTAACCGGGCCCTTGCCGGGCGCCGGGCAGGCGGCGATCCACGGCTGGAGGCGACCCCAGTCCAGGAGCCCATCCCCGTCGTCGAGCCGAGGGCCTCCGGAGGTCATGGGCTCAGGATCGCATACGCCGACCTGCGGGGATGGATGCGGCTTCCGCCAGGTCGTCGGCCAGGGTGTCGATGTCGTCGTCGACGGTGCTCACCGTCAAACGGAGATGGTGGGCCCGGTTGGGGCCGACCTGGAAGGGGCTTCCCGGAGCGGCGCCGATGCCCCGGGCCGAGAGGGCGATCAGTGCGTTGGTCTCATCGGCGATGGGCATCCAGAGATTGAAGCCGGATCGACCGGGAATGGTGATTCCCCGTTCGGCCAGCGCCATGGTGATGGCCTCACGGCGCGCCGTGTAGGTGGCGGCGGCCCGGGACACCAACCGGTCGGCCTCGGGGTCCGACAGGAGGTGCAACAGCACTCCCTGCAGGAGTCGGCTGCTCCATGCCGGCCCCAACTGCCGACGATGGACCACCGCGTCGACTACCGAGGCCGTCCCACCCAGTGCGGCGAGCCGGAGGTCCGGTCCGTAGGCCTTGGAGAAGCTCCGCACGTGCACCACCTGGCTCGGGAGGTGGGTGCCGATGCTGTGCAGGGGAGCGCCGGCGACCGTTCCCGAGTGGTCGTCCTCGATGACCAGGATGTCCGTACCGCGGAGCAGGTCGGCAATCCGCGCCACCCGGTCGGCGTCCATGCTCCAGCCCGTCGGGTTGTGGGATCGGGGTTGTAGGAGCAGCGCTGTGGCCCCACCGGCCACTGCGACGGCCAGCGAGGAAAGTTCCGGGCCTCCGTCGATCACCGGTACCGGAACCAGCTCGGCACCGGCCAGTTCCAGCATGTCCAGTGCCGGCGGGAACCCGGGGGTCTCGACGATCACCCGATCGCCGTAGGTCACCGTGGCGCCGATGACCCGATCGAGGGCGTCCATGGCTCCGTCGACCACGGTCAGTGTCTCGGGCGGGAAGGGCCAGTCGTCCCGGAGACGGTCCGCCAGGTCGGGCAGGGTCGGTGCATCGAGGTAGGAGACGACCGGCGGTTCGTCGTGCAGGGCGGCCAGTGCCGGACCGAGCGGGGGGAGGAGATGGGGATCGGGCGTGCCGGTACTCAGGTCCAGCCGGTAGGTCCGCGGATCGACCGGGACCTGCCAGAACCGGCCAGCCTCATCAGGTTGGCGTCGGCCCCGTACGAACGTCCCCCGGCGACCCTCGGTGGCCACCAGACCGGCGGACTGGAGCCGCCGCCAAGCGTCGGTGATGGTCGACGGGCTGACCTCCAATGCCCGGGCCAGCACGCGGATCGTGGGAAGCCGATCACCAGCACCAAGCGATCCATGACCGATCAGGCGTCCCACCGATGCAGCGATGGCCGAGGGGCTGCGGTCGCCGTCCACGGCGTTGGTGATTGTCGCGAGGTGTCCGTCCACCGGTCGCGTCGTCATCTCGCCTCCGTCGGAAATCTTTGATTATAACAATAAGGGGATTGTACTGTCAGCAGGCAGCACATACTGTCCCTCTCTGCGACCCAACGCAAGGGCTCATCACGAGTCCTTGCGGGGGCCGCGGTGCACCCGGCAGGGCCGGGCGCCGATCGAGAACCGAACGATCAGGGGGCGGCAGTGGCGAGCGAAGTACGGGCAGCATTGGTCCAGACGGGATGGACCGGCGACAAGGAGTCGATGATCGAACTCCACGAGAAGTACCTCGCTGAGGCGGCTGCGGCCGGTGCACGGGTCATGTGCTTCCAGGAACTCTTCTACGGGCCCTACTTCTGCCAGGTCCAGGACGCCGCGTTCTACGACTACGCCGAGGCCATCCCCGATGGTCCGACCACCAAGCGGTTCCAGGAGTTGGCAGCGAAGTACGGAATGGTGCTGATCCTGCCCATGTACGAAAAGGAGCAGGAGGGACTGCTCTACAACACCGCGGCGGTCATCGACGCCGATGGGACCTACCTCGGGAAGTACCGCAAGACCCACATCCCCCAGGTCAAGGGCTTCTGGGAGAAGTTCTACTTCCGTCCCGGCAACCTCGGATACCCGGTCTTTGAGACCGCGGTGGGACGGGTCGGTGTCTACATCTGCTACGACCGTCACTTCCCGGAAGGCTGGCGGGCCCTGGGCCTCAACGGTGCCCAGATGGTGTTCAACCCGTCGGCCACCAGCCGTGGCCTGTCGGCCTATCTGTGGCAGCTCGAGCAGCCGGCCTCGGCGGCGGCCAACATGTACTTCGTGGGGGCCATCAACCGGGTGGGCATCGAGGACCTGGGCGACAACGACTTCTACGGGACCACCTACTTCGCCAATCCCCGAGGTCAGTTAGTGGGCGACGTGTGCTCCGACCAGGACGAGGAGCTCATCGTGCGCGACCTCGATCTGGACATGGTCGACGAGGTCCGCAACCAGTGGGCCTTCTACCGGGACCGTCGACCCGACATGTACGACCCCCTCACCCGGGCCTGAGCCGCATCCCGGACCGGAGACGTCGATGACCACCAACGCCGAGCTGCTGAGTCGCCACCGCGCCGTCCTGCCGAACTGGTTGGCCCAGTACTACGACCCCCCGATCTCGTTCGACCGCGGCCAGGGTCGCCACGTCTACGACGTGGAGGGCAACCGGTACCTCGACTTCTTCGGCGGGATTCTCACCACCAGCCTTGGCTACGACATCCCCGAGATCACCAGGGCCGTCCAGGAACAGGCCCCCAAGACGTTCCACACGTCCACGCTCTACCTGTCGGAGTCGATGATCGAGCTGGCCGAGCTCATCTCGGAGCTCTCAGGAATTCCCGACGCCAAGGTGTTCCTGACCACCTCGGGGACCGAGGCCAACGACGCCGCCCTGATGCTGGCCACCGTGGCTCGGCGGTCCAACCAGGTGCTGGCCATGCGGAACAGCTACCACGGTCGGTCGTTCACCACGATCGCCATCACCGCGCAGCGGTCGTGGTCGCCGACCAGCGTCAGCGGCCTGTCGGTCAACTACGTGCACGGCGGCTACCGGCTACGCAGCCCGTTCCGCCACCTCGACGACGAGGCCTACACCGCGGCGTGCGTGGACGACCTGAACCAGGTCTTCGACATGATGACCTCGGGCGACGTGGCGGCCATGATCGCCGAGCCCATCCAGGGCGTCGGCGGCTTCGCCACCCCACCCGACGGGTTCTTCGGGGCCATGAAGAAGGAGCTGGACAACCGGGGCGTCCTGTTCATCTCCGACGAGGTCCAGACCGGTTGGGGCCGGACCGGCGAGAACTTCTGGGGCTACCAGGCCCATGGCATCACGCCCGACATCATCACGTTTGCCAAGGGGGTGGCCAACGGGCTGTCCCTCGGTGGTGTGATCGCCGGCGCCGAGTTGATGGACTCGTTGCCCGGCAACTCGCTCTCGACATTCGGTGGGAACCCCATGAGCAGCGTCGGGGCCCTGGCGACGATTCGGTACATGCTGGAACACGACGTCCAGGGTCACGCGCTGCGGATGGGTGAACGGCTCGTCGGCCACCTACAGCCCGCCGTCGACGCTTCCGAGGTGGTCGTCGAGTTGCGCGGCAAGGGCCTGATGCTGGCTCTGGAGACCGTGCAACCGGGCGGCATCCAGCCCAACGGCGACGCCGCAGCAAGGATCATGGAGGAGGCTCGGGCCGCCGGCCTGCTGATCGGTAAGGGTGGCCTCTATGGCAACGTCCTCCGGATCGCCCCACCCATGACGGTCACCGAGGCCGAGATCGACGAGGCGGGCACCACGCTGGCCGGGATCATCGAACGACTGGGCTGACCGGCAGACACGAATCCGACGGGAACGAGGAGGCCGCGTAAAGCGGCCATGAAGGGGGAACCAATGACGACGCTCATCAAGAACGGCACGGTGGTCAGCGCCACCGGTCGCCATGCCGCCGAGGTACTGGTCGACGGGACCACCATCGCCGCGGTGCTTCAGCCGGGCTCGACCATGGCCGTGTCGGCCGAGACGGGTGCTGACCGGGTCGTGGACGCCACCGGAAAGTTCGTGGTGCCCGGTGGTATCGACTGCCACACCCACATGGAGCTCCCGTTCGGCGGCACGTTTGCCAGCGACACCTTCGAGATCGGCACCCGGGCCGCCGCGTGGGGCGGGACCACCACCATCATCGACTTCGCCGTCCAGAAGACCGGCGAGAACGTCCGGGACAGCCTCGAGGCATGGCAGGCCAAGGCCGACGGGCAGTGCGCCGTGGACTACGCCTTCCACATGATCATGGGGGGCGTCGACGACGCGGCGCTCAAGGAGATGGACGCCCTGGTTGACGAGGGCATCACCAGCTTCAAGCTGTTCATGGCCTACCCGGGTGTCTTCTACAGCGACGACGGCCAGATCCTGCGGGCCATGCAGAAGGCGGCCAACAACGGTGCGCTGATCACCATGCACGCCGAGAACGGCATCGCCATCGACGTGCTGGCCGAGCAGGCTGCGGCCCGAGGCCAGACCGATCCCGTGTACCACGGCATCACCCGGCCCTCCCGCATGGAGGGCGAGGCCACCAACCGGGCCATCCAGCTGGCCCTGGTGGCCGGCGCCCCGGTCTACTTCGTGCACCTCTCGGCGAGTGAGGCTCTCGAGCGGGTGGCTGAGGCCCGCGACGCCGGGCACAACGTGTTCGCCGAGACCTGCCCCCAGTACCTGTACCTGAACCTGGAGGACCACCTCGGCGCCCCGGGCTTCGCCGGTGCGGGCTACGTCTGCTCGCCGCCGCTGCGAACCAAGGAGCACACTCACCAGAAGGACCTGTGGCGGGGCCTGCGAACCAACGATCTGGCCATCGTGGCCACCGACCACTGCCCCTTCTGCATGAAGGATCAGAAGGAACTGGGGAAGGACGACTTCCGGGCCATTCCCAACGGCATCGGCGGCGTGGAACACCGGATGGACCTCATCTACCAGGGCGTGGCCATGGGAGAGCTGACGCTGGAGCGCTGGGTGGAGACCTGTTCGACCACCCCGGCCCGCATGTTCGGCCTCTATCCGCAGAAGGGTGTGATCGCCCCGGGTTCGGATGCCGACATCGTGTTGTACGACCCGGAGGCCAGGACCGAGATCTCGGTCGACACCCACCACATGAGCATGGACTACTCGGCCTACGAGGGGTACTCGATCGACGGAAAGGTCGACACGGTGATGTCCAAGGGGCGGATCCTGATCGAGGACGGCAGGTACCACGGCGAGAAGGGTCATGGCGACTACCTCCGTCGGGGTCTGTCCACCTATCTCCAGTGACCCAGTTCTCCAGTAACCCAGGCCTCCAACGCACTCAGGTCTCCAGGAGGAGAAACCAATGAACGAGATCCAGCATCTGATCGATGGAGCGGTATCGCCATCCACGTCGGGCAACGTCGGCCCGGTCTTCGATCCGGCCACCGGTGGGCAGACGGGCACCGTGGCCCTGGCCTCGGTGCCCGAGGTGGACGCCGCAGTGGCCTCGGCCCGGGCCGCCTTCGACAGTTGGGGCGAGGTGTCGCTGGCCCGGCGCACCAAGCTCATGTACGAGTTTCGCAACCTGCTGGTGGACAACGCCGACGAGGTGGCGACGAAGTTGTCAGCCGAGCACGGCAAGGTGCTGGACGACGCCCGGGGCGAGGTGGCCCGGGGCGTCGAGAACGTGGAGTTCGCCTGCGGCATCGCCGATGCGCTCAAGGGCCTCCACAGTGAGGGCGCCAGCACCGGCGTGGACGTCTACACGGTGCGGCGACCCCTCGGCGTGGTGGCCGGCATCACCCCGTTCAACTTCCCGGCCATGGTGCCCATGTGGATGTTCCCCAACGCCATCGCCTGTGGGAACACCTTCGTCCTGAAGCCATCGGAGCGGGACCCCTCGGCGCCCATGTTCATCGCCGAGCTCTTTCAGGAGGCCGGTTTCCCTCCGGGTGTGCTGAACGTGGTCAACGGCGACAAGGTGGCCGTCGATCGCCTGGTCGAACATCCCGACGTGAAGGCCGTGAGCTTTGTCGGGTCGACGCCGATCGCCCGGTACGTGTACGCCTCGGCGACCGCCAACGGCAAACGGGCCCAGGCCATGGGCGGCGCCAAGAACCACATGATCGTGCTGCCCGATGCCGACGTCGACATGGCGGCCGACGCCGCGGTCTCGGCGGCCTACGGCTCGGCCGGCGAGCGGTGTATGGCCATCTCGGTGGTCGTCGCGGTGGGCGACGTGGGTGACCGCCTCGTGGAGGCCATCCGGGTCCGCATGGAAAAGCTGGTCATCGGCCCGTGGACCGACCCGTCCTCGGAGATGGGCCCGCTCATCACCCGGGAGTCCCGGGACCGGGTGGCCGGCTACATCCAGGCCGGTGCCGACGACGGCTGCCAGGTGGTGGTCGACGGCCGGGACCAGGAGTTCGAGGGAGACGGGTTCTTCCTGGGCGTGTCGCTGCTCGACCACGTCACCAGCTCTTCCGCCATGCGGGAAAGATGAACCATGCAGATCGCCGCGTTTGAGAGAAATTCGAGGGAAAGGTCTCGCGATGCCACCGTGTCCATGCTGTTGCGCGTAGGTTCGCGAAA
>JAAZXY010000005.1 GCA_014239855.1 Acidimicrobiales bacterium
CCGGGCGGACAACGTCTCCTGGAAGCTGATCACCACGCCGGCCAGGTCGGTCAACTCGTGGATCGTCCACAACCGGAGGTCGGTGGCCACCTGGTCGTTGCGGCTCCGACCGGTGTGCAGCCGTGCTCCCGCATCGCCGGCCAACTCGGTGACCCGCCGCTCGACCGCCGTGTGGATGTCCTCGTCGGATGCGATGAAGGCAAACGACCCGTCAGCCAGTTCGGCCTCGGTGGCGTCCAACGCCTCGAGCACCGAGGCCGCGTCGGCGTCGGTCATCAGCCCGACCCGGGCCAGCATCCGGACATGGGCCCGCGAGCCGGCCACATCCTCGCGGAACATCCGCCGGTCGAAAGCCAGGCTGTCGTTCAGGGCCTGCAGGGCCTCGCTCGGCCCTCCCTCGAACCGGCCGTGCCACAGCGTCGCCACGTCGCTCAGCCTTCCTTCCGGGCAGCCCGCCGGGCCACCGTCCGGAGCCTCAGGGCGTTCAACTTGATGAAGCCCTCGGCATCGGCCTGGTCGTAGGCGCCCTCGTCCTCTTCGAACGTGGCGATGGCCTCGTCGAACAGGGTGTCGTCGGATTCGCGACCCACCACCTCGACGTTGCCCTTGTAGAGCCGCAGCCGCACCCGTCCGTTCACGAACGCCTGACTGTGGTCGATGGCCGTCTGGAGCATCTCCCGCTCGGGGCTGAACCAGAATCCGTCGTAGACCAGCTGGGCGTACCGGGGCATCAGTTCGTCCTTCAGGTGGGCCATCCCCCGGTCCAGGGTGATCGACTCGATGGCCCGGTGGGCCTTGAGCAGGATCGTGCCGCCCGGGGTCTCGTAGGCCCCCCGTGACTTCATGCCCACGAACCGGTTCTCGACAATGTCGGTCCGGCCGATGCCGTTGGCGCCGCCCACCCGGTTCAGCTCGGCCAGCACGGTGGCCGGGGTCATGGCCACACCATCGAGGGCCACCACGTCGCCGCCCTCGTAGGTGAGGTCCAGGTAGGTGGCCTCGTTGGGTGCCGCCTCGGGGCTCACCGACCACCGCCACATTTCGCTGGGGGGCTCGGTCCACGGGTCCTCCAGCGGGCCGCCCTCGTACGAGATGTGGAGCAGGTTGGCGTCCATGGAGAACGGAGACTTGGTTCCCCGCTTCATCTCGACCGGGATGCCGTGCTTCTCGGCGTAGTCGAGCAGGCTCTGCCGTGACCCGAGGTCCCATTCCCGCCACGGGGCGATGACCCGGATGTCGGGCCGAAGGGCGTAAGCCCCCAGTTCGAACCGGACCTGGTCGTTGCCCTTGCCCGTGGCGCCGTGGCTGATCGCATCGGCCCCGGTCGCATCGGCGATCTCAACCAGCCTCTTGGCGATGAGCGGCCGGGCGATCGACGTGCCGAGCAGGTACTCGCCCTCGTACAGGGCATTGGCCCGGAACATCGGAAACACGAAGTCCCGGACGAACTCCTCCCGGAGGTCCTCGATGTAGATCTCCTTCACGCCCATGGCCTCGGCCTTGGTCCGTGCCGGCTCGAGTTCCTCGCCCTGGCCAAGGTCGGCGGTGAAGGTCACGACCTCGCAGCCGTACTCCTCCTCCAGCCACCGCAGGATGATCGAGGTGTCCAGACCGCCCGAATAGGCCAGAACGACCTTCTCGACGTCCGACTTCTTGTTCTCCACGATTCGGTCTCGCTTCCGTTTCTCGTACTGGTTTCTGAACTCTGGTTTCTGATCTCTGGTCTCTGGTCTCTGATTGAAGTACCGGTCGCCGCGGGTCGGCGCGTCAGACCTGGAGGCCCGCCAACTCCCGCAGGCGGTCAGCCAACTCCGCCCCGGTGATGCCTTCGGCGGCCACCACCATCAGCGTGTCGTCACCGGCCACCGTGCCGATGGACCCTTCGAGGCCGGTCCGGTCAAGCGCCGAGGCCACCACGTGGGCCGACCCGGGAGGCGTCCGCAACACCACGAGGTTGCCCGACGAGGTCACGTCGACCACCCATTCCCCGAGGACCCGTCGGAGCTGGTCGGCAGGCACGGCCCGGTCGGCAGGGTGCTCGGGAATGGCGTACACGCTGTCGCCCCCGGGCACCCGGACCTTGATGGCCCCGAGGTCGTCGAGATCCCGGGAGACCGTGGCCTGGGTCGAGGTGATGCCCTCGCCGGCCAGGAGGCCGACCAGCTGTTCCTGGCTGGTCACCGGATGATCTCCCAGCAGCCGGGCCATCCGATGCTGTCGCTGGTGTTTGCTCACGATGTGCCTCCTTCTCCCAGCAGATGGGCCAGCAGCCCCCGGGCGGCGTGCATCCGATTGGCGGCCTGGGGCCAGACCCGGCTGACCGGACCGTCCACCACGCCGTCGGTGACCTCCTCGCCCCGGTGGGCAGGCAGGCAGTGAAGGAAGAGGGCCTGCGGGCCGGCGGCCTCCATGACGGTCTCGTCGATCCGGAAGGCCTCGAAATCCCTCATGCGGCGGGCCGACTCGGCCTCCTGACCCATCGACGTCCACACGTCGGTGTAGACGGCGTCCACGCCGTCCACTGCCTCGGCGACCCGGTCGGTCTCGGTGAACGTGATGCCGGCAGCGGCCAGTCGGTCCCGGTCCACCTCGGGCAACCGGTAGTCGGGAGGGCCGGCGAACCGGACCTCGACACCCAGCATCCCGCAGGCCAGGGCCAGCGACCGGAAGACGTTGTTGCCGTCACCCACGTAGGCAATGGACCGCCCGGCCAGGGCCGTCGAGGAGCCTCCACCGAGTTCGTCGGTCAGCGTCAGGACATCGGCCAACGCCTGAAGCGGATGGGCGGCGTCGGACAACATGTTGACCACCGGGACCACGTCCTGGCCGGCCATCCGCTCCACGGTGGCGTGGTCGAACACCCGGGCGCCGATGCACGCGTGGTACGAGGCGAGGGTCCGGGTGACGTCCTCCACCGATTCCCGCACGTCCATCCCCACCTCGGAGGCCTGGATGTAGACGGGGTGGCCACCCAGTTGGAAGACGGCCATCTCCATGGAGTTGCGGGTCCGGGCCGACGGCTTCTCGAACACCAGCGCCATGCCCTTTCCGGCCAGCACCTGCGGCGGAGCCGGGTCGGCCGCCAGGGCCAGCACCCGGTGGAGTTCCTCCACGCTCAGATCGTCGATTTCCAGAAGGTGTCGCATCACGGGTTCCCTTCAGATTCGGTGGCGCCACCGGCCGACGGGGATCCGGCGGCCAACACGCCGGCCAGAATCGCCACGCCCTCGTCCAGTTCACCGGACGAGATGGTCATGGGCGGCGCCAACCGCAGGGCCGTCGGCGTCACGCCGTTGACGACCAGTCCGGCATCCAGGCAGGCCCGGGCCACCTCGGGGGCCGTCCGTCCCGCCAGGACCTCCGGATCCAGTTCAGCGCCCAGCAGCAGGCCGAGGCCCCGCACCGACGTGACACCGGGAAGCGCCTCGAGTAACGCCGTGAGCTCGGCACCGCGTTCCCGGGCCATTCGGGGGGCGTCCATCTCCTCCATGATCCGCAGGACTTCCCGCGCACCGGCGGCGGCCAGCGGTTGACCGGCGAAGGTCGACCCGTGGTCACCGGGTCCGAAGGCGGCCGCCACCTCGGCGGTGGCCCACACGGCACCGATCGGCACCCCGTTCCCCAGACCCTTGGCCATGGTGACCACGTCAGGGACGATGCCAGCGTGTTGGAAGCCGAACCACTCCCCGGTCCGACCGAGGCCCGTCTGGACCTCGTCGATGATCAGGAGCATTCCCCGTTCGTCACACAGCCGCCGGACGCCCTGCAGGAAGGCGGCGTCGGCCGGGTTGACCCCGCCTTCGCCCTGCAGGGGCTCGAGCAGGATGGCTCCCACCTCGGGCGACAGGGCGGATTCCACGGCGTCCAGGTCGTTCCACGCAGCATGCCGGAACCCCTCGGGGACCGGATGGAAGGGCTCGTGCTTCTCGGGCTGGCCGGTGGCCGCCAGGGTGGCCATGGTCCGACCGTGGAACGACCGGAAGGCGGACACCACGCCATGGCGCCCCCGGCCATGGAACTTGCGGGCCAGCTTCAACGCGGCCTCGTTGGCCTCGGCCCCCGAGTTCTGGAACAGGATCCGTCCACCGGTCTCCGGCGCGTCAGGACCGGACCGGATGAGCCGGTCGAGACGCTCGGCCACCTCCAGCTGGGGTTCGGTGACGAAGAGGTTGGACACGTGCAGCAGCGTCGAGGCCTGCTCGGCCAGCGCGGTGGCCACCCGGGGATGGGCATGGCCCAGGCCGGTCACCGCCAGACCACACAGGAAGTCGAGGTACCGGTTGCCCGCGTCGTCGAACAGCTCGGTCCCCGACCCCCGCACGAAGGTCACCGGCGGTGTTCCGTAGTTGCCCATCAGCGCGGCGTTCCACCGCTCGGTCGGCGTGGCGCTCATGATCCGGCCTCCACACCCCGACCGTCGGCAGCCACACCGCCGTCGGGAAGCACCATGGTGCCGATACCCAGGTCGGTGAAGAGTTCCAGCAGGACCACGTGGGGGACCCGACCGTCGACCATGTGGGCCGAGCCGACGCCGGCCTCCACGGCGTCCACGCACGCCTGCACCTTGGGGATCATGCCGCCGCTGATCGTGCCGTCAGCCGTGAGGGCGGCCAGGCCCGTGAGGTCGACCCGCGAGATCCTCGATGACGGGTCGTCCACATCGGCCAGGAGGCCCTCGACATCGGTCAGGTAGAGGATCCGTTCGGCGCCCAGCGCACCGGCCAGTGCCGCGGCCACCGTGTCGGCGTTGATGTTGTAGGCCTGCCCGCTGAGATCAGCGCCGATGGTCGAGACCACCGGAATCAGGTCCTCGGCCAGCAGCCGTTCGATGATGGCCGGGTTGACCGACTCGACGTCGCCCACGAAACCCAGCTCCGGGTTCCGGGCCGAGGCCCGGATGAGCCCGGCGTCCTCGCCCGACAGGCCCACGGCCATCGAGCCGTGCCGGTTGATGCTGGACACGATGTCGCGGTTGACCTTGCCCACCAGCACCATCCGCGCCACGTCCAGGGTCTCGGCGTCGGTGACCCGGAGGCCGTCCCGGAACTCGGACTGGATGCCCAGCCGATCCATGAGCGCGCCGATCTGGGGGCCGCCCCCGTGGACCACCACGGGCCGAATGCCCACCGAATGCATCAGGACGACGTCCTCGGCGAACCGGGCCGCCAGGTTGTCGTCGACCATGGCGTTGCCGCCGAACTTGACCACGATGATCGAGCCGGCGAACCGCTGGATGTAGGGCAGCGTCTCGATGAGCACCGCGGCGCGGCGCTCCGGCGAGAAGTCGCTGGTCGGCCAGTCGGAGGGCGAGTCGGAGGGCCGGTTGGCGGGCGAGCCGTCGGAAAGGGGGTCGGTGCTCATGAGGTTCGCATGTTCTCGTCGATGTAGGCGTGGGACAGGTCGGTGGTGACGATCCACGCCGAGCCGTCACCCTGGCCGAGGTCGACGTCGAGGTCGATCTGCCGGCCGGCCATGTGAGCGGTCAGGGCATCGGCGTCGACGGGCTGCACCGCTTCGTCGGCGTACACCACCTGGCCGCCGTAGGAGATCGAGATGGTGGTCGGGTCGAAGGCGATACCGGCCGCGCCCATTTCGGCGGCGATCCGTCCCCAGTAGGGATCCTCGCCGTACCAGGAGCACTTCACCAGTTGGCAGTTGGCGGTGTCCCGGGCTCCCTTGGCGGCCTCTGCGTCACTGGCCGCGCCGGTCACCGTCAGGAACACCGTCTTGGTGGAGCCCTCGGCGTCGTCGGCCATCTGGACGGCCAGGTCCCGGCAGGCGTCGGAGAGCGCGGCACCGAGCACGTCGGGCTCGACCGGGCCGGCGGAACCGGAGGCCAGCAGGAGCACGGTGTCGTTGGTGGACTCGGCGCCATCAACGGTCAGGCAGTTGAACGACACCCCGACAGCGGTCCGGAGCAGCCCGGTGGCCGTGGCGGCGTCGACCTCCGCGTCGGTGGTCAGCACGGCGAGCATGGTGGCCATGTTGGGCTCGAGCATGGCCGCCCCCTTGGCCACCCCGCCGACGGTGAACGTGGACCCTTCGACCGTGAGGCCGGTGGCCACCGTGGTACGGGGGACGGTGTCGGTGGTCATCATGGCCCGGGCCGCCGCGGGGCCGCCCTCGGTGGTCATGGCCGCCGCCACCGTCTGAATGGCTGGCGCGATGGCCTCCATGGGCAGCGGGAAGCCGATCAGGCCCGTGGAACAGACCAGCACCTCGTCGGTCTGGCAGCCGACGGCCCCCGCGGTGAGGGCGCACATCGTCTCGGCGTCGGCCCGTCCCGACTGACCGGTCGCCGCGTTGGCGTTGCCGCTGTTGACGACGACCGCGGCGGCCCGACCACCGGTGGTTGCCAGGTGGTCGCGGCTGACCAGCACCGGCGGCGCCGTCATGAGGTTGGAGGTGAACACGCCCGCGGCGGTGACCGTCGAACCGTCGGCGGTGGCCACCATGGCCAGGTCGTCGGCACCGGACGGCTTCACGCCACAGGCCATGCCGGCGGCCACGAAACCGGGGACGGAGGTGACGCTCACGGGTACACCCCGATGGCCGACAGGCCGGTTGCCTCGTCGAGGCCCAGCACGGCGTTGGCGCACTGCACGGCCTGTCCCGAGGCACCCTTGACCAGGTTGTCGATGGCGCAGAGGACGACCACCCAGCCGGTCCGGGGATCCACCCGGGCGGTGAGGTGGGCGGCGTTGGACCCCAGCGTGGCCTTGGTGGACGGCGACCGCTCGGAGACGACGACGAAAGGCTCGCCGGCGTAGGCGTCCGACAGCAGGCTCAGGGCGCTCGCGGTGTCCAGCGTCGGGTCGGTCGGCCGGGCGTAACAGGTGGCCAGGATGCCCCGGTTCATGGGAACGAGGTGGGGGGTGAACAGCACCGACAGGTCGCCGCTGCCCGGAAGGGATCCACCGTCGGAGGCGGTGGCCAGCACCTGTTCGATCTCCGGCGTGTGCCGGTGGCCGAGACCCGTGCCGCCCGGGGTGCCGGGCAACCCGTAGGCCGTGACGTCCTCGTCGGCCGCGCAGAAGGTGGTGTTGGGCTTGGGCGGCCGGCCCGCGCCCGACAGGCCGCTGGCCGCGTCGACCACGATCCCCGACGGTTCGATGGCCCCGGCCCGCAGCAGTGGTGCCAGTCCGAGGGTGGACGCCGTGGGATAGCAGCCGGCGGCGGCCACCAGCCGGGCGTCGGCCAGACCGGGCCGGAACAGTTCGGGCAGGCCGTAGGCGGCGCTGGCCAGCAGGTCGGGCACCGCGTGGTCCTCGCCGTACCAGGTCGGATAGAGACCGTCATCCCGGAGCCGGAAGTCGGCGGCCAGGTCCACCACGTGGCCCACCCGATCCAGCAGGTCGGGCACCAGGGACTGGGAGGCCCCGTGGGGCAGGCCCAGGAAGGCGATGTCGCACCCGTCGGCGGCCGCCGGGTCGGCCGGGGCATAGGTCAGGTCGGGGTAGGCGGCAGCGAGGCTCGGGTACAGGTCGGCCACCGCGGTGCCGGCCTGGGAGTCGCCGGTGGCCACCACGACCTCGAAGGTCGGATGGGCCGAACAGAGCCGGAGCAGCTCGGCGCCGGTGAAACCCGACGCACCGATGACGGCGACGCGATGCCTGCCCTGAGAGAGATCGACGGTGGACATCGGACCATCATGCCAAATGCTGCATAGGAATACAACATGACCATGCAGACTTTCGAATACCTGCTGGTCAGAGAGAGCTTCAGGTGGCCAGCGTGGCCACCACCTTGCCCACGACATTGCGGTCGTAGATGTCCTGAAGGGCCCGAGCTGCGTTCTCGAAGGCGTAGGGCGGATGGAGCAGCGGGTCCACGGCACCCTCGTCGGCCAACGCCATGACCGCCGCCACCTGGCGCTGCAGCGACTCCGGATCACGGGCCAACGACGCTCCCCAGTGCACCCCGACCACCGAGTAGTTCTTGAGCAGGACATGGTTGGTGGCCAGCTTCGGGATGCCGGCCACGAAACCGACCACCAGAAGGCGGCCGTCCCACGCCATGCACCGCCGGACCTGTTGGAAGGTCTCGCCTCCCACCGGGTCGTAGGCCACGTCCACGCCGTTGCCGTCGGTCAGCTCGCGCACCCGTTCCACCAGATCGTCGACCTCACGGTGGTCGATGACCGCATCAGCCCCGAGGGCCTCACATGCCGCCACCTTCTCGGGACCACCGGCCACCGCGATCACCCGGGCACCGGCGGCCCGTCCCAACTGGATGGCCGCTGAACCCACACCACCGGATGCGCCGGTGACCAGCAGGGTCTCCCCCGCGGCCAGATGAGCCCGGTCGTGCAGGGCGAACCACGTCGTGCAGTAGTTCATCGGAATGGCGGCCGCCTTGGCCGACGACAGTGCCTCGGGCACCTCGAAGGCCTGGGCCGCCGGCAGTTCCATCTGCTCGGCCAGTCCCCCACCGAGGGCCACCACTCGGCGGCCGATCAGGTCGCTCGAGACCCCGTCGCCCACCGACACCACCGTGCCCGCCGTCTCACTGCCCGGCATGAACGGCAAGGGCGGCTTCACCTGGTACTCGCCCCGCACCTGCAGGACGTCGGGGAAGGCCAGCCCCACCGCCTCGGTGTCGACCACCAGTCGACCGGGCCCCGGGACCGGAGGATCAACCTCGTCCAGGACCATGCGGTCGATCGGATCACCCAGTTCGTGTACCTGCCATGCGCGCATGGCAGCGACCGTACCGTCGGGCCGGGAGTCGCTACTAGCCGCGCAGGGTGGCCGGCAGGGCCGCGTGGACGGCGTCGATGCACGCCTGGCGCACCTCGGCCACCTCGGCATCGGTGAGCGTCCGGTCGTCGGCCTGGAAACGGAGGGCGAAGGCCAGGCTCCGACGACCGTCGGCCACCGGTGCTCCCCGGAACACATCGAACAGCGACAGATCGGCCAACAGGCCGCCGGCCGCCGCGGCGAGGCACGAGGACACGGCTGAGGCCGGTGTTCCCTCGTCCACCTCGAAGGCCAGGTCGATGTCCGACGACGGATACCGACTCACCCGGTGGTACGGCCGCTGCCCGTGGGGCAGGGCCAGCAGGGCCTCGAGATCGACCTCCAACCAACCCACCCGCTCGGAGATGTCGTAGGCGGCCAGCGCCCCGGGGTCGACCTCACCCACGTGACCCACAGGGACCCCGTCCACCTCGATGCGGGCCGTGCGGGTGGGATGCAGGCCGGGCGGAGCGTCGGCCACCAGTTGGTAGTCACGAGCGTCGAGCGCATCGGCCAACGCCGACCACACGGCCACCGCCTCGCCAGCGTCGCGTCCACCGAGGGCGACCGCCAGGTGTTCGCGTTCGTCAGGCAGGCGCGGCACCTCACCGTCAACGGGTAGCGGGGTCCGGTACACGTGACCGACCTCGAAGAGGCCCAGTCCATGCAGTCGGTGCGACGCGTTGTAGCCCAGCGTCTTGAGGATCCCGGGCCGCAGCGAGGCCCGCATGACCGACTCCTCGGCCACCAGAGGATTGGTCACCGTGATCCCGTCGGCGGGGAGGCCGGCCCTCTCCAGGTCGCCGGGAGCCAGGAAGGGCACCGGCATGACCTCATCGAGGCCCAGACCCACCATGGCGTCACGGACCCGGCGGCGGTCGTACTGGTACGGCGTCAGGGCCCCGGTGATCGTGGAGCGGGGCAACGTCCGGGCGATCTCCTCGTACCCGTGGAGGCGGGCCACCTCCTCCACCACGTCGATCTCCGTCGCACTGTCCGGGCGGAAACTCGGAATCGTCACGTCCAGGTCATCGTCACCGGCCGGCTCGCTGGCGAACCCGATCGGCCCCAGGAGGTCCGCCACGTCATCGCGCGACAGGTCGGTGCCGAGCAGGGCATTCACCCGGGCGATCCGGACCCGGATCGGTGAACAGGCGGGAAGGTTTCCGCGGATGTCCACGATCCCCGGAGCCAGCGTCGCTCCGGAATCGGACAGCAGTTCCACGAACCGTCGCATGGCCAGCTCAGCCACCTCGGGGTCGCTCCCCCGTTCGAAACGTGCCGATGCCTCACTTCGCAGGCCGAGCCTCCGCGACGAGGTGGTGATGCTCATCGGGTCCCACCAGGCCATCTCCAGAAGGATCGACGTCGTGGTGTCAGAGACCTCCGTCGACGCTCCACCCATGATCCCGGCGATGCCGATCGCCGTGTCGTTCCCGTCGGCGATCACGCCGTCGGCGGCCGTCAGTGTCCGGACCACAGCGTCAAGGGTCTCGACGGTCTCACCGTCGGCCGCCCGTCGGATCCGCAGCGCGGCGCCCTCGAGAGTCGTCAGGTCGTAGGTGTGGTTGGGCTGACCCAACTCGAGCATCACGTAGTTGGAGGCGTCGACCACGTTGTTGATGGGGCGCATGCCCAGGGCGGTGAGACGGTTGGCCAGCCAACGGGGCGACGGACCGACCCGGATCCCGTTGACCACCCGGGCCACGAATCGGCCACACAGGTCGGGATCGACCACCTCGACGGACATCCGACCGTTGACGTCGTCGCCCGCCTCTTCGCCGGCCGGCTCAGGCATGGCGAACGCCACACCCTGCCGGGCGGCCAGATCCCGGGCCACACCGGCGATCGACATGGCATCAGGTCGATTGGGATTGACCTCCAGGTCGTACAGCACGTCGGGGAGCAGTTCGAGAGCCTCGGCGAGAGGGGTTCCGGGCGCAGAAGATGAGCCCTCGAGCAGCATGATGCCGTCGGCGTCGTCACCCAGACCGATCTCGTCCGCCGCGCAGAGCATCCCGTTGGACCACTCGCCACGCATCTTCCGGCGGGCGATCTCCATCCCGTTGGCCATGGTCGTGCCCAGCGTGGCCAGGGGCACCAGGTCACCGACCGACATGTTGAACGCTCCACAGCAGATCTGCAGGGCCTCGCCATCGCCGGCGTCAACGTCGACCAGCTGGATGCGATCAGCGTCGGGATGGGGCCGCAGGTCGAGCACCCGGGCGACCACGACGCCGTCGAGGCCCCCGCCGATGATTGTCATCTCCTCCACGGCCAGCCCCAGGCCGCTGAGCTGGTCACCGATCTCGACCGGGTCGCCCTCCACCGGAGCGAACTCCCGGAGCCATGACAACAGCACCTTCATCGGGGTCCCCTCTCGGGGCGCCGGCCCATCAGAACTGACCCAGGAACCGGAGGTCGTTGCGGAACAACTCCCGGAGGTCGTCAATGCCGTGGCGCATCAGGGCCAGACGGTCGAGGCCGAAGCCGAACGCGAAGCCCGACCAGTTCTCGGGGTCGATCCCGGCGGCCTGCAACACGTTGGGATGCACCATGCCGCAACCAGCCAGCTCCAGCCACGTGCCATCGGGCCGCTGGATGTCGAACTCGGCCGACGGCTCGGTGAACGGGAAGTAGGAGGGTCGCAGGCGGGAGGTGAAGTCGCCACCGAAGTAGGCCTTGGTGAACGCCTCCAGGGTGCCGGCCAGGTCGCCGAAGGTGATGTCGCGGTCGACCACCAGGCCCTCTATCTGGTGGAAGACCGGCATGTGGGTGGCGTCGGCCGTGTCGCTCCGGAACACCCGCCCCGGCATGATCGAGTAGATCGGCGGCTCGACGGTCTCCATGACGCGGATCTGCACCGGGGAGGTGTGGGTCCGCAGCAGGGTGCTTCCGGGTTCTCCGTGGTCGACGTAGAGCGTGTCGTACATGTCGCGCGCCGGGTGACCGGGCGGGAAGTTGAGGGCGCCGAAGTTGTGCCACTCGTCCTCGATCTCAGGGCCCTCGGCCACCGTGTACCCCATGCCCACGAAGAGGTCCTCGAGGCGTTCCCAGGTCTGGGTGACCACGTGGCGATGGCCCAGACGGCGACCACCATCCAGTTCGGTCAGGTCCAGGCGTTCGGACTCGAGGATCTCCGTTCGTGCATCGGCTTCGAGCGTCGCCCGACGATCGGCCAGCAGACGCTCCAGTTCGGTCCGCACCTCGTTGATGCGGCGACCGGCGTCCTTGCGCTCATCGGGTTCCAGTGCGCCCAGACCACGCCGGGCCTCGGTGACCACCGACGACTTCCCCAGGAGTTCACCGTCGAGCACCCGGAGGGCGTCGAGGTCGCCCACGGCGGCCACCGAGGTGGCGGCCTCGGCAAGATGTCGGTCCAGGTCGATGGTCATGGGTGGCGCGCGTGGAAGCTTTCCGAGGATGCGATGAGGGATGTCTGACGGCGAGCGCCCTACGGGGACGCTTCCTCCGCAGGCTAGGGCACCGCCCTCCGCTCCCCGACGACCGTTTCGGTGCGGTCAGGCGTCCCGACCGTCACGGGAACGGCACGACTCGTAGAGCGCCACCGATCCGGCCACGGCCACGTTGAGCGAGTCGATATTTCCGGTGGTCTCCACGGTGACCAGCCCGGCGCAGGCCGCCAGTACGTCCTCGGTGAGCCCGTGGGGCTCGTTGCCCAGAACGAGAGCCGAAAGCCCGGCCGACGTCGCCATCTCCGCCATCGGTGTCCCACCGGCGGGCACGGTCGCCCACGCCGCGATGTCGGCAGCGGCCAGGCGCCTCAGGACATCCACCGCCTCGTCGTCGGCGACCATGGCGAAGGGGATCCGGAAGGCCGAACCGGCAGCGGCCCGTACGACCTTCGGGTTGTAGGGGTCCACTCCTCCGACCAGGAGGAGGCCCGCCGCCCCGAAGGCCTCAGAGGAGCGCAGCAGCGTGCCCACGTTCCCGGGATCGGCCAGGCCCACCAGCACCAGCAGCGGATGGCCGACCTCGACGCCCGCCAGCAGCACGTCCGGGTCGACGTCGACGAACCCCACCTCGGCCAGAGCCGGCTGGGGGGACGTGGTGCTGGTCAGTCCCTCGAACACCGAGTCGGGTACCGAGCCGACGTCAGCTCCGGTGGTCTCGGCGCGCGCCAGCAGCGCATCGAGACGTGGGCCTACCTCGAGATCATCAAGCGACGACTCGGGCACCACCACCATACGAACGTCCCGGCCGGCGTCGAGCGCCTCGGCCACCAGGCCGGGACCCTCCACGACGAAGGAACGCAACTCATGACGTTGACCGCGATCGCGGGCCAACTTTCGCAGCCCACGGACCCGCGGGTTGCTTCCTGAGTACCGGTGCATCATTCAGCCGGCGACCGTGAAGGACGGCCGTGGTTCGATGCTCAGGCCGCTTCGGCGCCGGCCATCTCGACCAGGGCGGCGAACGCCGCACTGTCGTTGACGGCCAGGTCGGCCAACACCTTGCGGTCGACCTCGATGCCGGACTGCTTGAGACCGGCGATGAACACGCTGTAGTTGGTGCCGTTCTGACGACAGGCGGCGTTGATCCGCTGGATCCAGAGCCGACGGAACTGACCCTTGCGCGCCCGGCGGTCGCGGAAGGCGTAGTTCCCGGAATGCATCACCTGCTCGTTGGCAGCGCGGAAGGTACGGCTCTTGTCGCCGTAGTAGCCCTTCGCCTGCTCGAGGACTGCCTTGTGCTTCTTCTTGCTGTGGACGGCTCGCTTGACCCTGGCCATCACGTCTCCTGTGTTCGGGTCCCCACCGGCGGCGGTAGGGACGATTGCTGTTCGGTCGGTATCCGTTTCTCCGGTACCGGTGTTGTCTCCATGGGGCGAAATGCCCCCACTTGGTGTTCGGTCAGATGCCGAGCTGCTTGCGGACGGCCGGCGCGTTCGCCGGGTCCACGTCGCTCTGACGGGCCAACCGACGCTTGCGCTTCGGGGACTTCTTCTCGAGGATGTGGCTGAGGTTGGCGTTACGACGCTTCAGGCGTCCGCTGCCGGTCACCTTGAAGCGCTTGGCGGCGCCACGGTGGGTCTTCATCTTGGGCATGGTTTCTGCTCCGTTTCGGGTCTGGTTGCTCGTCGGCCGGTCAGGCAGACGTCGGTTCGGTGGGCTGGTCAGCGGCCGGGGCTGCTGATTCGGCGGCGGGTGCTGCCGAATCGACAGCTGGCGATGCAGCCTCGGTGGTTTCGGTCGCCTCCGGAGCGGCAGGTGCACCGGTCTCCTCGCCGGGGGTCTCCCCGGCTGGGGTCTCGTCGGCGGTGGCCTTGCGGTCCTCGGCGGCTTCGCGCTGCTTGCGGGTGGCCTGACCCGGCACCAGGACCATGATCATGTTGCGGCCATCCTGCTTCGGGTACACCTCGACGCGTCCCACGTGGGACACCACCTCGGCGACCCGGTCGAGAATGCGACGACCGAGCTCCGGGTGCTGCATCTCCCGGCCCCGGAACATGATGGTGACCTTGACCTTGCTGCCGTCGCCGAGGAACGCCTCGACCTTGCGGGTCTTGGTCTCAAAATCGCCCGGACCGATCTTGGGCCGGTACTTCATCTCCTTGACCAGAACATGGGTCGCCTTCTTGCGCGACTCCTTGGCCCGCTGGGACTGTTCGTACTTGAACTTCCCGTAGTCCATGATTCGGCAGACCGGCGGATCGGCCTTGTCGGCCACCTCCACCAGGTCCAGACCGGCCTCCTGGGCCGCGTCGAGGGCGTCAGACAGGGTCTGAATCCCCATCTGTTCGCCGTCGGGCGAGACCAGCCGGACCTGTCGGGCCCGGATGCGGTCGTTGATCCGCGGTTCCTGATTCGTCGGCGTTGCTATTAGTCGTCACTCCTGTGCGTCACGCTGGCTCTCGCTCCTCGTGAGGGTTCGGGCGGTGGTGCCCGACGGAGCCGACTGGTACACGGGGTGAAGACCCCTGAAAAGCCGAAACGACGGGCGCCGAAAAGCCGACACCCGCCGGAAACGACGGCAGCTGAGCCACAGAGGGCTGAACGACCCGTCGATCAGACGAGATGAGGACCCGGGCCCGCTGGACGCGTGCCGGGTGGGGGCGAACCCCGCTTTCCATCTGGTTGTGAGCCGTAGGCTACCGCTCCCACGACCCACCAGCACCCGACGACCGTGGCAGGTGCCCCATGATCCACGACCAGGAAACGAGACGGACCCGATGAGCAGCCTCTGGACCCCCGGTGGAGAGCACCCCGTCGAGCCCGAGGAGGCCCTGAGCCCCGAGGAACGCCAGCAGGCCGAGGAGATGGCCCGGGAGATGGCCGAGGTCCAGGAACAGATCGCCTCGGCACCCGCCGCCGTGGTGGTGGCCAACCACCTCATGGGCTTCTACGAACTGGCGGCCATCCATCTTTCCCAGCAGCCACCCAACATGAGCGAGGCCTCGGTGGCCATCGATGCCCTGGGTGCCGTGGTTGAGAAGCTGCCCGGACGACTCGGCGAGGCCGAGGCCACGATGCGCGACGCCCTCCACCAGATCCGGCTGGCTTACGTGTCCGTCGAGAAGGCCCTCCGTGATGCGGCCGAGGCCGTCACTTCAGAGACGCCCGACGAAGAGGAGTAGCCCTTCGGGGCCGCCACACGCCCGGCAACAGGCCGGCGACTGGCTGGCGACTGGCCGGTCAGTGGACGATCTTGGAGAGCGGAAGTTCGATGATGTCCGAGGCCCCACCGTCGCGCAGCGCCGGGATGAGCACGTTGATCTCCGACTTGGCGACCACCGTCTCGATGGCGAAGCCCGACCCGCCGTACAACTCGTTGACGGTCGGTGACTTCATCGACGGGATCAGGCCGATCACCGCGTCCAGGTGTTCGCCCGGGACGTTCATCTTGACCAGGACCTTGCCCCGGGCCTCCAGCGTGCCCTGCAGCAACCGGTGGAGCTGCTCCATGGCGTGGCGCTTCTCGGGATCGGCGTAGGCCTCGGCGTTGGCCACCAGCTCGGTGTAGCTGGTCAGGATGGTGTCGATGATCTTCAGGCCGGCCGCCCGGATGGCCCGGCCCGTCTCGGTGATGTCGACCACCACGTCGACGATGTCGGGCACCTTGGCCTCGGTGGCGCCGTAGGAGAGCCGGATGTCGGCCTCGACGCCACGATCCTCGAAGAAGCGACGGGTCAGCACCGGGTACTCGCTGGACACCCGCACCCCGGCCGGCAGATCGGCCACCGATTCCACGTCGGAGTCGCCGGGAACGGCCACCACGATGCGGACCGGCCGGGCCGTGGCCTTCGAATAGTGGAGCTCCCCGAGGGACACGACGTCGCTGCTCGTCTCCTCGATCCAGTCACGGCCGGTGATTCCCAGGTCGAACAGGCCGTCAGCCACGTAGGTCGGGATCTCCTGGGGGCGCAGGATCCGGACATCGTCCACCCGGGGGTCGTCGATGGTCGCCCGGTAGTCGACCGAGGAGTTCCGGAGGACGGCGAGGTCGGCGCCCTCGAACAGTTCAAGCGTGGACTTTTCGAGAGATCCCTTGGGAAGGACGAGTTTCAGCACGGAACGAACCTACCCGTCATGGTCCTCCGCCCCGCCTGGGATTTCCCACCCGTAACGGGTCAGGCGTCGGGCACCAGTTCGATACGAAGGTCGTCACCGAGTCGCCGCACGTCGACGAACCGACCACGCCACGCCTCGGCCATGGTGGCCACGCCGGCACCGGCCAGCAGCGGCCGACCGTCGTCGCCGCCCAGCAGGGCCGGCGCCACGTAGGCCACCACCCGGTCGACCAGGCCCTCGCGATGGAACCGGCCCGCCACCTCGGCACCGCCCTCCACCAGGAGCTGCAGCACACCCTCGCCACCCAGACGGTCGAGCAGCGCTCCCAGGTCACCATGGTGTTCCTCAGCGGGCAACACCCGGGCTCCGTCGGGAATGGCGCCCAGCACGATGCGTCGGGGATCGATCGAACCCATGGCCTCCGCATCGGGCCAGTCGCGGACGTCCAGACGGGGATCATCGGCTCGCACGGTTCCCGATCCCACGCAGACCGCATCGCTCTCGGCCCTCATCCGGTGGACGTCGGCCCGGGCCTCGGGACCGGTGATCCAGCGGCTCGACCCGTCAGGAGCGGCGATTCGACCATCGATGGTGGTGGCCATCTTCAACACGACCTGTGGACGGCCGGTGCGTCGCTGATGGAGATACGGCGCCAACTGCTCGGCCACCTCGTCGGCCCGCACACCGACCACCACGTCCAGGCCGGCCTGCCGAAGATGGGCGATGCCCCGGCCCGCCACCTGGGGATCCGGATCCTCGAGGGCCACCACGACGCGGGCCACCCCGGCGGCCACGATGGCCTCGGTGCACGGTCCGGTCCGACCCTCGTGGTGACAGGGCTCCAACGTGGTCACCACCGTGGAGCCGACGATCGAACCGCCGTTGGACGACGCGGCGGCGTCCATGGCCGAGCGTTCGGCATGTGCCCCCCCGGGCGGTTCGGTGGCCCCCGTGCCGAGGATCACGCTGTCGACCACGACCACGCATCCCACCCAGGGATTGGGCGACGTCCGGCAACGGGCCGTCGCCGCGGCGACGATGGCCGCATCCATGGCCGCCGCGTCGTCGATCCCGGCAGATGCCGTGGAGTCGGACCGTTCAGCCATGGTGGCCGCCAGTTCCTTCGCCTGACGGATGGGGGTCGGCGTTGTCGACCAGCAGGCGAACGGCATGGGGCACCACGTCGGCCACCGCTTCCAGGCATTCCACACAGCCCCGCGCCGAGCCCGGCGTGTTGAGGATCAGCGCGGAGCCCCGCGTGCCGGCCACACCACGCGACAGGCGGCCCAACGGATTCACCAGGCGCATGGCCTCGGCCAGGCCGGGAGCCTGACGATCCAGGACGGCCAGCGTCCCCTCGGGGGTGAGGTCCCGCGGGCCGAACCCCGTCCCACCGGTGGTCACGATCAGGCCGTGGAAGCCTTCGGCCAGTCGACACAACGCCCCGGCCACCTCGTCGGCCCCGTCGGCCGTCACCGCGGTCTCAGCCACCTGCCATCCGTGCTCGTCGCAGAGGGAGACCAGAGCGGCACCCGAACGGTCCTCACGCACCCCGTGCACCACGCCGTCCGAGACGGTCAGGACCTTGACGGCCATCTCCGGGTCGTGGGTGCTCATCCCCGGACGTTACCGGAGGCCCCGGCGAGGCTCCGAGGAGGCACGTAGAGGCCCGATCCCGCCGGGCCGGCGGGGCTACCCTCGGCCGATGGCCCGACCAATGGACATCGACGCTCTGGCCGGATACGAGATCGACGAGTTCGCCCACGGTGGGACCACCCGGACCGTGCTGCGGACCGGCACCGGACCGGCGGTCATCGTCATGGCCGAGATGCCCGGCATCACCCCCCGGGTGGCCGACTTCGGGCGACGGGTGGCCGCCATCGGGTGCACCGCGGTCCTGCCCTCGCTGTTCGGAACGCCGGGACGTCGGCCGACCCCGGGTTACCTCATGCGATCACTGGCCGGTGGATGCGTCTCACGGGAGTTCACGGCCTTCCTGAGGCGACGAACCTCGCCGGTGACCGACTGGCTCCGGGCGCTGGCCGCCTTCGAGCACGGCCGGTGCGGCGGCCCGGGCGTCGGGGCAGTCGGCATGTGCTTCACCGGCGGATTCGCCCTCGGGATGATGGTCGACCAGCGGATGCTCGCCCCGGTGCTCAGCCAACCCAGCCTGCCACTCCCCATCGGCGATCGACGACGCCGATCGCTGGGCATCTCCAACCGGGATCTGGAGATCGTGCGGGAGCGGGTACAGGGCGACGACGATGATTCGGGCGTCTGCGTACTGGGCCTCCGGTTCAGCGAGGACTCGATGGCCCCCGCCGAGCGCTTCGCACGACTGGCCGAGGAGTTCGGCGACGGATTCATCGGCGTGGAGATCGACTCGTCACCGGGCAACGCCCATCGGATCTCCAAGCGGGCCCATTCGGTACTGACCGACGAACTGGTCGACGAACCGGGACACCCGACACGCGAAGCCCTGGACGCCGTGCTCGCTCACCTGGGGTCCGCTCTGCTGGGCTGACCTGGTCGCCTGATCAGGGCACCCGGTAGAGGAAGACAGCCATGCCCTCGCTGTCCAGGTCCTGAGGAAGCAGGATCCCGCCACCGCCGTCCTCCCCGTGGGGCCGCCACGGATCCCCCACCGGTACGGGGACCAACCCGGGATGGGCGGCCCGGAGCCGCTGGTCGACGCCGGAGGTCTCGACCGCCGTCAGGGTGCACACGCTGTAGGCCAACAGGCCACCCGGCGCCACGAGGTCGACCGATCCGACCAGCAGCTCCACCTGCAGATCGGCCAATCCACTGATCGCCTCATCGGTGAACCTGCCCGCCTGCCAGCGGGCGTCGGCCCGTCGACGGAGGACCCCGAGACCCGAACACGGGGCATCCACCAGGACCCGGTCGAACGAACCGGGTCGGAACGGCGTCGCCCGGCCGTCTGCCGCAGCCAGCATCAGGTCGCACTCCAGACGACGGGCGTTGTCGGCAACGAGGCCGAGGCGTCGTTCCCGGAGATCACAGGCCACCACCCGGGCACCCGACGCGGCCAACGCGGTGGCCTTGCCGCCCGGCGCGGCGCACAGGTCCAGGATCCGCTCGTCGAGATGCACCCCATTGGCTCCCTCGCTGGAGACCACGGGCGGGGCCAGCACCGCCTCGACCACCAGTTGAGACCCCCGGTCCTGGTGGTAGCCGTCGTCACGCACCACAGCGGGTGCCGGGCGGTTCATGGCTTCCATGGCGGCCATAGCGTCCACCTCTCCGAGGTCGGTGACCAGACGGTCCAGCACCTCCTCGGGACAGCTCAGGGCCACGGCCGGCGACGGCCAGGCCGGTGTCCCCGCCCGCTGTTCGTCGGCCACCCGTCGCAGCACGGCGTTGCACAGACCACGCACCCGACGGGGTGCCACGGCCACGGTGGCCGAGACCGCAGCGTGGGCCGGCACCCCACCGAAGGCCAACTGCCAGGCGCCCAGGCGGAGCACCGTGCGAACCTCGGGCTGGACCTCGTCGTGGAGGAACCGGTCCACCAGATGATCACAGGCCCGTCGCATCCGGGTCGTGCCGTACACCATGTCGGTCACGAACGCCCGGTCCCGCCGATCCAGGTCGCAGCGGTCCAGCGCGGCCCGCAGCGCCAGGTTGGCGTACGCCCCGTCGCGCTCGATGCGCCCCAGAACCTCGACGGCCAGACCGCGGGCATCACCCATCGGAGGCGAACCCCTCGCCGTCCACAGGACGAGCTCCGGCCGACCAGGCGGCGAAGGGCATTCGTGGCCGGCCGGCCGGTTGGACCTCGGTCAACTGCAGGCCCCCGCCGTCGGCCGCCACCACGTCTCCCACCAGCGTCCCGGGGGTCGGGTCTCCCGAGGGCGACGCACAGGGGACAGCGGCATGCACCTTGAACCGTTCGCCCCGGAAGGTGGTGTGGGCCCCGCCCACCAACACCGTCCGATGCAACTCGACCGCCGTGCGGGACCAGTCCAGGCGCAGGTCATTACCCACGATCTTGTGGGCCCACGTGGGCTCGCCCTGCTGTGGCTGAGGGGCGCCGAGACCGGCGGCCAACCCATCCACGAGGAGGCGGGCACCCAGGACACCGAGTCGTTCCCGAAGCTCGTCGGCCGTCTCGTCGGCACCGATCGGCGTGGTGACCCGGCCACGGACGCCGCCGGTGTCGAGTCCCTCGGCCACGTCCATGAGGCAGACCCCCGTCTCGGCGTCTCCGGCCAGGATGGCCCGCTCCACGGGTGCCGCTCCCCGCCACCGGGGAAGCAACGAGAAGTGCAGGTTCAGCATCGGCAGGCGATCCAGCAGCGACACCGGAATGATCCGGCCGTAGGCCACCACGACCCCCAGATCGGCCCCCCAGTCGACGACCGCCGAGAGATCGTGGGACACCGTGATCCCCAGATCGGCTGCCGCAGCCCCCACCGGGGTCGACGACGGGTCACCTCGTCGACTTCGGCGACGGTCCTCGGCGGTGACGACCGCGACGATCTCGATGCCGAGTCGCTCCGAGGCGGCGTGAAGCGCCCGTAGGGGCGCCACGGCGACGGCCGGGTTTCCGAGATAGGCCAGACGGCGGGGCCGTTCCGGGACGGTGGCCGTCACGGCAGCCGCAGTCCCCCGCCCGACGATCGGCCGCCGGCATCGTCGGGAGAGGATCCGAGCGACCGACCCGAACGGGCCATGGTCAGCTCGTTCAGGGCCCGGCGGGCATCCCGACGCTGGTCGTCGTCCAGGTGGTCGACCAGCAGGATCCCGTCGAGGTGATCCAGCTCATGCTGGAAGAGCCGGGCCTCCAGGTCATCGGCCTCGATGGAGAGTTCGTTGCCGTCGAGGTCCACGCCGACCAGGTGGATGGTCCGGGGCCGGACGATCTCCCACGACAGGCCGGGCACCGACAGACACCCCTCCTCGAAGGTCCACTCGCCGTCGGACTCCACGATCCGCGGATTCAGGACGACCCCGGAGTCCTCGCCGTGGTCGTAGACGAAGAACCGCTTCTGGACCCCGACCTGGGGAGCCGCCAGACCGATTCCGGGCGCCTCGTACATGGTGGTGAACATGTCCTCGCAGAGGCGCACCAGCGCGCCGTCCACATCGGTCACGTCGGCAGCCGGCGTGCGCAGGACGGGGTCTCCAATGACCCTGATCTCGTGGGTGGACACGGCGACGAGGCTACCGTCGCCACCGTGGACGCCCAGAAGGACCAGCACTACTGGTCGGATCGACCCGAGGCGGCGTCGCGGCCGGGAGAGGTCTCCCTGCTCCTGCCCGACGTCGACCTCACGCTGGCCACCGATCGGGGGGTGTTCTCCGCCGACCGGGTCGACCGCGGCACCCGCTTCCTGCTGCTGGACGGGCCACCGCCTCCGTCCGGTCCGGTCGACCTCATGGACCTGGGTTGCGGCTACGGGCCCATTGCCTGTGCGTTGGCCACCCGGAACCCCGAGGCCACCGTGTGGGCCGTCGACGTGAACGAGCGGGCCCGCGAGTTGTGCCGAGCCAACGCGGCGACCGCCGGCCTGGATGGTGTCCGGGTGGTGGCACCCGACGACGTGCCCGCCGACCTGTCGCTGGCCGGACTGTGGTCCAACCCTCCCATCCGGATCGGCAAGGAGGCACTCCACGAACTCCTGACCCGTTGGCTGGATCGCCTGACCCCCGACGGGACCGCCCAACTGGTCGTCCAACGCCATCTGGGTGCCGACTCCCTGGCCCGATGGCTCGACGGAATGGGCTGGACGACCACACGCCGGGGGTCGCGCAAGGGATTCCGCCTGCTGGAAGTGACCCGAGGTCAACCGGACACCCGTACGTGAGGAACACCACATGAAGAATCTCGACGGCACCGGCCTCAAACGCCTGCACCGTGAATGGCGACGCCGCAGCGAACCCGACGTGGCCCTGCTGCTGGACAGCGTGCAGACCCCGTACAACGTGGGAGCCATCCTGCGAACGGCGGCCGCCTACCGGGTGTCCCACCTCTGGTTGGCCGGGGCCACCAGCCCACCCACGCACGCCAAGGTGGCCAAGACGGCCCTCGGGACCGGCCGCTACCTCACGTGGACGATCTGCGAGGAGGCCGACGAGGCGCTGGCGGCCATCAGGGCGGCCGGGTACGGGCTGGTCGGCGTCGAGCTGGCCGACGGGGCCCTCCCCATCCACGACGTGACGTTCCCCGACCGGACCTGTCTGGCCCTCGGCCACGAGGACCGGGGGCTCTCGGCCACCGTGCTCGACGCGTGCGACACCGTGGCCTTCATCCCGCAGCTCGGCAAGGTGGGAAGCCTCAACGTCGCCACCGCGGCGGGTATCGCCCTCTACGAACTGAACCGACGCCGCTGGTGAACCGGTGGGCGGCGGGCCGACCTGAACCGGGTGGGCCTCCGGCCAGACTCGGGTCGATCAGGCTCGGGCCGGATCGACCTCGATCCTGAGCCTCCCCGCAGGACGGTCGACCGAGAGCAGGAGATCCGAGAGGGTGGCCGAATCCGGGGCACGGACCAACCAGGCGTCGTCCCGGGGCCCCATCACCTCGACATCGGGCGATGACCGGCCCTCGACCTCGTCGAGTCGCGCCATGAAGGTCGGTGCCACGGCCCCCGAGACCCGGGCCAACGCCCCGAACGGCGGCAGGCCGAGGATGTTCCGACGCTCGCGTTCGGCAACGGCCAGTCGACCCGGGTCGGCATGGAGCACCGCCTGCAGGACCTCATGGTCGGGCTGGCGTGTCTGAATAATGAGACGGCCGCCCGTCGACCGTGGCCCCAGGAGGTGCGCCGCCCGGCCGAGGAGGGCCATGGCCTGATCCGCGGCCCGCATCCGTGGCGCCAGGAGTTCCTGATCGAAGTCCAGGAAAACCACCCGGGCCACCCGGCGACCGATCCGGTGCAGCACCGCCTCGGTGCCCACGAACAACCCGGCGTGGGCGCCATCCAGCGCCGACGGGTCGGTCTCGGCGGTGACCTCCACGACCGGGCGGCCGGCCAGGGCTTCCAACTCCTCACGCACCCGGTTCACCCCGGCCCGGAGGTTCTTCATCCGCGTCCCACCGCACGAATCGCACACGACTGGCCGACCGGCACCATCGACCGGACACCGCAACACGGTCAGATCCTCGGACTCCGTGGACCGTTCCTCCACCAACGCCGCTCCATGGACCTCACAACGGGCCAGCACCCCACAGGCGTCACACGCCAGGAGCCGCGACCTACCTTTTCGATTGAGGACGCACACCACAGGATCCCCACCTTCGCCCCGAAGCACCGGGACCAGCGAAGGGCTGAACAGTCCGCTCCGGACGGTGTCGTCGGTCCGACGGTCGATCAGGTCGACCACCGGCCAGCCGGCCCGCTCATCGGACCGGGAGGAAACCCACACCCGCTCGGGCCCGGCCTCCTCGAGGGATTCCACGCTCGGGTTCGCCGAGACCAGCACGCAGGGAACGCCGGCACGTCGAGCCCGCTCGACGGCCACATCACGTGCGTTCCAGGTCGGCGTGCGCTCCTCCCGGTAGGCATCATCGTGCTCGTCGAGCACCAGAACGGCCCGCAGGTCGCGCACCGGCGCCCATGCTCCCGCCCGGGCTCCGACCACCGTCCCTCCGGCTGCCGCCCGGGCCCAGTCCCGGGGCATGGCGGACACCGGAACGCCGGTCCGACGCAGCCGACCGGTCAGGCGTCGAACGGCCTCGGCGGTAGGGGCCAGGATCAGGGCATCACCGAGACGGACCGCCGCGAGGGCCAGCGGCAGCACGTCGTCACCCGGAGGGAGTCGCACCACCGACGGTCGCCCCTCGGAGTCCACCTGCCATGCCTCGTCGTACCAGCGGTCACCGGTGGTCGGCACGGTCCACGGGTCGGGCGGCGACGGCAGCGCCTCGACCATGGTGGGCGGCGAGGCCGTGGACAGCAGCCCGGCCATCGGGCCGACCCATCGACGGGCCGCCCAGCGGGCGATCTCGATCATTTCCGCGGTGGGACCGAGGCCGCTCAGGCGGGTGAGGGGCCGCAGGGCGACACCCGGCGGCGGCTGGACCTCATCGTCCACCACCCACCCGGCGACCCGGCGGCCGTGCAGGACAATGCGGACCCGGCTCCCGATGCCGAGGCGTGCGCCCCGACCGTCACCGGACCACGCCTCGGGAACCAGATAGTCGAAGACCTTCGAGACCGCGGCGACGTCCGGAAGGACCCGGACCACCCGCTTCAGCCCGTCACCGGACTCCGGTACCCGGACGGCTCCCTCAGACTCCGGCGCCTCGACGGTCCCCTCGTCGGGTTCGACTCCTACTCCAGAGACACCGTCCGACGACTCCAGGTCGTCGAAAGCCAACCGACCCTGCTCAGGAGCGGTTCCACCACCCGACCCGTCGCTCACCGGGTCGACGTGCGCCGGGTCAGCCCAGGCCCAGGAAGGAACGGACGTCGTCCACCCGGTCGGTGGCCTCCCACGGCAGGCCGGGGCGGCCGAAGTGCCCATAGGCCGCGGTCTGACCGTAGATCGGACGCTTCAGATCGAGGTCCCGGATGATGGCGGCCGGGCGGAGGTCGAAGACCTCCTGCACGCAGGCCGAGATCCGGTCGGGGTCAACCGTTGCCGTGCCGAAGGTGTCGACCAGCACCGAGACCGGCCGGGCCATGCCGATGGCGTAGGCCACCTGGACCTCACACCGCTTGGCCGCTCCCGCAGCCACCAGGTTCTTGGCCACCCAACGGGTCGCGTAGGCCGCCGAGCGGTCGACCTTGGACGGGTCCTTGCCCGAGAAGGCGCCACCGCCGTGTCGGGCCATGCCTCCGTAGGTGTCGACAATGATCTTCCGCCCGGTCAGGCCGGCATCGCCCACCGGTCCACCGATCACGAACCGACCGGTCGGGTTGACGTGAACCTCGTAGTCGTCGTCGGCGAACTCCTCGGGGATGACCGGACGGATGACCTGTTCGATCAGGTCCGGACGGATCATCGAGTCCCGGTCGATGCCGTCGTTGTGCTGGGTCGACACCAGCACCGTGCGAAGTCGCACCGGGGTGTTGCCCTCGTATTCGAAGGTGACCTGGGTCTTGGCGTCGGGCCGGAGATACGGGATCGTTCCCGCCTTGCGGACCTCGGCGTGGCGCTCGGCCATCCGGTGGGCCAGGTGGATGGGCAACGGCATCAGCACGTCGGTCTCGTCGCAGGCGAAGCCGAACATCATCCCCTGGTCGCCGGCGCCCTGGCGGTCCAGGTCGTCGTCCTCGCCGGCCGTACCGGACCGGACCTCCTCGGCGGCATCCACGCCCTGGGCGATGTCGGTGGACTGGGCGTCGAGGGTGACCATCACGCCGCAGGTGTGGCCGTCGAACCCGAAGTCCTCACGGTCGTATCCGATCTCGCAGATCGTCTCCCGAACGGTATTGGGAATGTCTACGTAGCCGCCACAGGTGACCTCGCCGGCCACCACGACCAGACCAGTCGTGATGAGGGTCTCACAGGCCACCCGGCTCTCGGAGTCCACGGTCAGCATGGCGTCGAGCACCGCATCCGAGATCTGGTCGGCCATCTTGTCGGGATGACCCTCACTCACCGATTCGGAGGTGAAGGTCCAGTTGTCGCTCACGTGTCGTCTCCGTTCGGCAACCGGTCGGCCCGGTCATCGTCCATCTTGTCGTTCATCTTGTCGTCCCTGATCCGGTGGATGTCGAGCACAGCATCCAGCACCGCCCCCGCCACCTCCCGCTTGCCACACAGGGGTACCTCGCTGACCCCGTTGAAGGCATCGAGCAGGACCACGGCGTTGGTCTCGTGTTCGAATCCCACCTCGGGAGCCGACACGTCATTGGCCACGATCAGGTCGACGCCCTTGGACTCCAACTTCGCCGCGGCATTCTGGCGCAGATCATCGGTCTCCGCGGCGAACCCCACCAGAATCTGTCGGCCGGAACGAGTCCGCCCCAACTCGGCGAGGATGTCGACGGTGGGCTCGAGACGGATCTCGGGCACGCCACCGTCCTTCTTGATCTTCCGGTCAGCCACGTCAACCGGGCGGAAGTCGGCCACCGCGGCCGCCATCACGACGACGTCGGCACCGGATGCACGCTCGAACACGGCGGCGGCCATCTCGGCTGCCGTATCCACGGCGACGACCTCCATGCCCAGATCGTCGGGCGCGGATGCCGGCTGGGTGGTGACGCACTGGACTCTGGCCCCCCGGACCGATGCCTCGGCGGCCAGGGCATGTCCCTGCTTGCCCGAGGATCGATTCCCCAGGAACCGGACCGGGCAGATGGGCTCACGGGTGCCCCCCGCCGTCACCAGCACCGTGAGACCCGCCAGGTCGCCGGAAGGTTCGCCTCCCGCGGTTGCCCCCAGCACGTCGAAGGCGGCGGCCACGATGTCGGCCGGGTCGGCCATCCGCCCGGCACCGGCGTCGCCGCCGGCCAGACGGCCGTCCACCGGACCCACCATCCTCACTCCACGGTCGGCCAGAACGGCCACGTTCTCGGCCACCGAGGGCTGTTCCCACATCTCGGTGTGCATGGCGGGCGCCACGATCACCGGTGCCCGGGTTGCCAACAGGGTGGCGGTGAGCAGGTCGTCGCTCCGACCCGTCCGGTAGTCCGACAGGAGCCGGGCCGTGGCCGGACAGACCACCACCAGGTCGGCGCCCTGCCCCAGGCGGGTGTGCGGAATGGGATGGGGTTCATCCCAGAGGCTGGTCTGGACCGGCTCGGATCCCAGGGCATCGAAGGTGGCCCGTCCCACGAAGTGGAGGGCACCGTCGGTCATGACGGGCGCCACGTGGGCACCGGCATCGACCAGACGTCGGCAGACCTCGACGGCCTTGTAGGCGGCGATACCGCCCGTGACACCGAGGACGATGCGACGACCGGCGAGGGGTCCCATGGGGGTCATCCGTCCGCCGGGACGACCGGAGGTCGAATCAGGCGCCCTCGGCGCCATCGGCGACCGTGACGTCACCCTCGGGAAGTTCGTCGCCCAGGTGCTCGGCCATCTCGGCGTCGATGGCATCCAGCAGGGCATCGACCTCCTCGGGCTCGTCGGGCGGCTCGATGGCCTCGATCTTGCCCACCGAGAGTTCCTCGAAGGCAATGGAGAGCGGCTTGCGGGACGTGGAGGTGATCTGTGGCGGAATCGAGGAGCCCAGTCCCTCGCCCAGCTGACCGAAGTACGCGTTGATCTGGCGGGCGCGCTTGGCGCTCACCGTGACCAGACGGAACTTGGAGTCCGCGGCCTCGAAGAGGCCTTCGATGGGAGGGTTGACCATGCTGTCGTAACGCTGCACCGGGGAATCCTTCATCCGTGGTTCGTCCGTGTGGGCGCCCGATTCCGGGAGTGGAACGGGCAGTCGGTCGGTTCCGGAGACGGGACCGACCGGCCCACCACGGTACCAGCGGGCCTGCATGAACCCTCGAACGGACCCGTGCCCGGGCCGCCCTGCAAGTCGGTCAGGAACCGGCCCGGGCGGTGTCGATCAGGTCGCGGATCTCGGCGATGGCCACATCCAGCACGTCGTTGACCACCCGTCGGTAACCGAGGTCATCGGCCTCCTGGCGCTCCCGGGAAGCCTCGGCCACCCGCTGGTCCGCCCGGTCCGACCCGTCGCCCCGTCCCACCAGCCGACGACGCAACTCGGCATCGTCCGGGGCGTCCACGAAGAGGCAGAGGGCACCGGGCAGGCGGTCCAGCACCTGGCGCCCACCGGCCACGTCGATCTCCAAAAGCAGATCCCGGGCGTCGTCAGCATCGGGCACCGGCGTGCCGTAGGCGCGCCCCAGGAACTGGTTCCACTCCAGAAAACCGCCAGCGTCGAGTCGCTCGTCGAACTCGGAACGCGTCACGAAGAGGTAGGCATCCTCCGCGTCGTCGGACCTCCGGTCGCGGGTGGTCCATGAACGACTCAGCGACAACTCGGAATCACCCTCGACGAGCGCCCGGGCAATGGTCCCCTTCCCCGCCCCGCCGGGGCCCGAGAGGACGACGACAAGCATGTCGACGTCGAAGGGGACTGAAGAGTTTTCGGTGGGCTGGCTCAGCCGAAGCGGGAGACCAGTTCGGCGCGCTGCTGCGTTCCGAGGCCCCGCAGTCGGCGACTGTCGCTGATGCCGACCTCGTCCATGGTCCGCCGTGCCTTGACCTTGCCCAACTTGGGCAGGGACTCCAGAACGGCCAGCACTTTCATCTTGGCCAGGATGATGTCCCCATCGGCCTGCTCCAGAAGTTCAGACAAGGACAACGACCCCATCTTGAGGAGGTCCTTGACCTCGGCACGGACCCGTCGAGCCTCGGCTGCCTTGGCCAGAGCGGCACGCCGCTGTTCATCGGTGAGTTGGGGAAGTCCTGCCATGTGTCGGACCCTAGTGGCGACGGCTGACCGAGGCGGACCCTCGGTGACGAGAAGCGGCTGGAGCCTTTCAGGAACGGTGCCCGGCCAGGTGGGTCACCAGGTCGACGGCGGCCGCCACGGGATCGGGCGCCGCGGTGACCGCTCGACCCACCACCAGCAGATCGGCACCGGCATCCAGTGCGTCACTCGGGGTGGCCACCCGGGACTGGTCATGGATGTCGCCGCCGGGCATCCGGATGCCCGGCACGACCCGCACCAGACGATCAGCCCACGGGTCGGTGACCGGCAGGTCGGGAGCGGCGCAGACGATTCCCGCACACCCTGTCGACACCGCCAGTTCGCAACGATCCTCCAGCATCTGGCGACCGGCCGTCTGGTCACTGGTCAACACGGTGACACCCAGCACGCCGGGGGCTTCGGCTCCGACCCGCGATGCTCCGTCGGCCATCGACTCCACGGCGGCACGGAGCATCGCCTCACCGCCCGCGGTGTGCACGGTGACCCAGCTCGCCCCGGACGCCCCCAGTACCCGGGCCGCGCTGCCCACCGTGTTGGGAATGTCATGCAGCTTCAGGTCGCAGAAGACCCGGAACCCGGCCTCCACGAAACCGGTGACGGCGTCCGGCCCGGCGGCCGAGAACAACTCGAGACCCACCTTGACGGTGCCGAACCACGGCGCCAGCGCCGCGGCGGTCCGTCGGGCGGCCACCAGATCGTCGACGTCGAGCACCAGGCAGAGCGCGTCGCGGATGTGTGGCGGAGCCGAATCCCTGAAGTCGGTCATCGAGGTCTCCCCCTCAGCCATGTTCCCCTCAGCCATGGGCTGCTCCGATCAACTCGTCGAGTCGGGCGACGCCGTGACGGTCACACCACCGTCCGAGGTCCCGCAGGATCCGGGCGGGGGCCCGTGGGTCGGCGAACGTCGCCGTGCCGACCTGGACGGCCGAGGCGCCAGCCAACAGGAACTGGACGGCGTCCTCGGCCGACGCCACTCCGCCGACCCCGATGATCGGGACGTCGCCCAGCGCCTCCCTGGTGTCGAACACCGCCCGCACGGCCACCGGTCGAATGGCCGGTCCGGACAGCCCTCCCCGACCGGCGCCCAGGAGGGGACGACGGGTCTCGGTGTCGATCACCATGCCCAGCACCGTGTTGGCCACCGTCACCGCCTCGGCACCGGCGGCGATCGCCGCGGCGGCCATGTCGGGCAACTCGGGGGTGTTGGGGCTCAGCTTCGCCCACCGGGGCCTACCGGCCGCTCCGGCCGCGTCGACAACTTCCGTGGTGGCCGTGACGGAATGGGCGAACAGGGCCCGCCGATCCTCCAGGTTGGGACACGACGCGTTGACCTCGACGGCCACCACCACGTCGGGTGCCCCGGCCAGGAGTTCCGCGGCACGTGCGAACTCGTCGACGGTCCGACCCCAGATGCTGGCCACCACCCGGGCCCCGGTGGCGGCCAGGCCGGGCAGGTCGTGTTCCAGCCAGGCTTCGACCCCCGGCCCCTGCAGGCCCACGCTGTTGACCATTCCTGACGGTGTGGCATGGACCCGGGGCGCCGGGTTTCCGGCCCACGGTTCGGCGTGCAGGGACTTGACCACCACGGCGCCCAACGTGGACGGGTCCAGGTGGTCGGCCAATTCGTGGCCGTGGCCGGCGGTTCCCGATGCGGTGAGCACCGGGTTGGGCAGCACGATCGAACCGAGGCGCGTCGTCAGGTCGACGGCTGCGGTCCGGCGACTCACGATCCGCTGGCCTCCGCTGAACCGCCATCCTCGGGGAGCCCATCGTCCGGGAGCCCATCTTCCGAGAGAACGGTGATGCCCCGGTGGTACTCCTGAAGGGTGCGAACGGCCAGTGGGTGGGTCCGCCAGTCGGCCAGTCCACGGGCCGCGGCCAACGCCGCGTTCCCGGTGGTCAGCAGCGGAATGTCCTGGGCTCCCGCCGCGGCACGGATGTGCTCGCCGTCAGCTCGCGGCCCTCGCCCACGGGGGCTGTTGACCACCAGTTGGACGGAACCTGATCGCACCAACTCGACGGCGTCAGTACCCTCCTCGCCCAACTTGGCCACCACCGTCGAGACCGGCACACCGTTGGCCCGGAGGTGTTCCGCGGTTCCGCTGGTGGCCGCCAGGTCGAGACCCAGATCCACGAATCCCCGTGCCGCCTCCAGACCCACCGGCTTGTCGCGGTCGGCCAGCGAGAGAAACACCGTGCCTCCGTCGGGAAGCGCTCCCCCGGCGGCGATCTGGGACTTGGCGAAGGCCAGACCGGCCGTCAGGTCGATGCCCATGACCTCGCCGGTGGATCGCATTTCCGGGCCCAGGAGCGGATCGGCCTCCGGGAACCGGTCGAACGGCAGCACCGCCTCCTTGACGGCCACGTGGTCACCGACCACCCGCTCGCACAGGAGACCCTCATCACGTAGTTCGGCCAGCGTGGCCCCCAGCATCACCCGACTGGCCACCTTGGCCAGCGGCACGCCGGTGGCCTTGGCCACGAACGGCACCGTCCTCGAGGCCCGGGGATTGGCTTCGATGACGTAGACGTCGGCCCCATCGGAGCCTTCCTTGACCGCGAACTGCACGTTGAGCAGGCCCCGGACGTCCAGGGCGTCGGCGATGTTCCGGGTGTGCTCCTCGATGCGGGCCACCACCTCCGCAGAAAGGTGCGGTGGCGGAATCACGCACGCGCTGTCGCCGCTGTGGACGCCCGCCTCCTCGACGTGTTCCATGACCGCGCCGATCACCACCTCGCCGGTGTGGTCGCGCACGGCGTCGACGTCCACCTCGGTGGCGTCCTCCAGAAAGCGGTCCACCAGCACGGGCCGCTCGGCCGACAGGCCACCCTCGATGCCCAGGCTTCCGAAGGCGCTCAAGGCGGCCATGGCCCGGTCCAGCTGATCGTCGTCATAGACGATCTCCATGGCCCGGCCACCCAGTACGTACGACGGTCGGACGAGGACCGGGTAGCCGACCTCGGCCGCGATGGCCCGGGCGCCGGCGGCGTCCACCGCGGTGCCTCCCGGCGGCTGCGGTACGCCCAGGCTCTCGCACAGGGTGTTCCACTGTTCGCGGTCCTCGGCCAGGTCGATGGACGTCGGACTGGTTCCGGCCACCAGCTCCGGCGGCAGCATCGACGCCAACTTGAGCGGGGTCTGGCCACCGAGGGACACGATGATCCCCACCGGCTTCTCGGCGGCCACGATGTTGGCCACGTCCTCCCCGGTGAGCGGTTCGAAATAGAGCCGGTCGCTGGTGTCGTAGTCGGTGGACACGGTCTCCGGATTGCAGTTGACCATGATCGTCTCGAACCCGGCGTCGCGAAGGGCGAAGCTGGCGTGCACACAGCAGTAGTCGAACTCGATTCCCTGGCCGATCCGATTGGGACCGGACCCCAGGATCATCACCTTGGGGCGGTCCGAGGGCCGGACCTCGTCCTCGTCCTCCCACGCCGAGTAGTGGTACGGCGTCTCCGCCGCGAACTCGGCCCCGCAGGTGTCGACCGTCTTGTAGGTCGGGAACACCCCGGCGGCCTCACGGGCGGCACGCACCTCATCGACCCCGCAACGCCAGAGATGGGCCAGTTGGGCATCGGCGAAGCCCAGTTGCTTGGCCCGTCGCCATGCCCGACGATCCAGGTCGGGCACCTGACCAGTACCGAGGGCCAGATCCTCGAGAAAAAGGCGCTCCTCGGAAATGGCCAGGATCTGGTCCAGGAACCACGGATCGACCTTCGTCGCGTCGTGCACCGTCTCGAGCGGCACCCCCCGGCGCAACAGGGCCTCCAGCTGGGTGATCCGCGCCGGCGTGGCGATCGCCGCCGTGGCCAGGAGCGTCTCGTCGTCCAGGTCCAGGAGGGCTTCCTCTGCCGGATCGGCATTCAGGCCCAGGCGGCCGTTCTCCAGGGATCGCATGGCCTTCTGGAGGGACTCGGGGAACGTCCGCCCGATGGCCATGACCTCGCCCACCGACTGCATCGAGGTACCCAGCACGCCCGAGGTGCCGGGGAACTTCTCGAAGGCCCAGCGGGGAATCTTGGTGACCACGTAGTCGATGGTCGGCTCGAAGGCTGCCGGCGTCTTCTTCGTGATGTCGTTGGGGATCTCGTCGAGCGTGTACCCGACGGCCAACTTGGCGGCGATCTTGGCGATCGGGAAACCGGTTGCCTTGGACGCCAGGGCCGAGGATCGACTCACCCGGGGATTCATCTCGATGACGACCTGTTGGCCGGTGGCCGGATCCACGGCGAACTGCACGTTGGATCCGCCGGTCTCGACGCCGACCCGACGCAGGCAGGCGAACGATGCGTCGCGCATCTCCTGGTATTCGACGTCGCTGAGGGTCTGGGCAGGGGCCACGGTGATCGAGTCGCCGGTGTGGACTCCCATGGGATCCACGTTCTCGATGGAACAGATGACCACGCAGTTGTCGGCGCGGTCCCGCATGACCTCCAGCTCGTATTCCTTCCAGCCGGCGATCGACTTCTCGATCAGGATCTCCGAGATCGGGCTGGCCGCGATGCCGTTGGCCGCCACCTTCTCGAACTCCTCGGCGGTGGACGCGATGCCCGTCCCCCGGCCGCCGAGGATGTAGGCGGGACGGATGACCACCGGAAGTCCGAGCCCGGCCACCACGACCCGGGCCTCGTCCATGTCGTGGGCCACGCCCGACGGCGGCACGGCGAGCCCGATCTCCTGCATGGCGACCTTGAACCGCTCGCGGTCCTCGGCCGTGGCGATGGCCTCGGCGTCGGCGCCGATCAGCTCGACGCCGTAGCGGTCCAGCACACCGGCTTCGACCAGTTCCATCGACAGGTTCAGCGCCGTCTGGCCACCGAGGGTGGGCAGGAGGGCGTCGGGCCGCTCCCGGGCGATGATGGCCTCCAGCACGTCGAGGCGGAGGGGTTCCACGTAGGTGGCGTCGGCGAAGTCCGGATCGGTCATGATCGTCGCCGGGTTCGAGTTGGCGAGGATGACCCGATAACCCTCCTCGCGCAGCACTCGACAGGCCTGGGTTCCCGAATAGTCGAACTCGCACGCCTGACCGATCACGATCGGCCCCGAACCGATCAGCAGGATGCTCTGGATGTCCTCGCGGCGCGGCATCAGGCCGGTCCCTTCACTCGGGCCATCAGGTCCTCGAACTCGTCGAACAGGTACCGGCTGTCGTGCGGACCGGGGCCGGCTTCCGGGTGGTACTGGACGCTGAAGGCCGGCACGTCCAGGCAGCGGATGCCTTCCACGGTCTGATCGTTGAGGTTCACGTGGGTCAACTCGGCCGTGGGAACGGACCCCTCGGCCACGCAGTAGTTGTGGTTCTGGCTGGTGATCTCGACGGCGCCGGTGGCCAGATTTCGCACCGGGTGGTTTCCTCCGTGGTGGCCGAACGGAAGCTTGTAGGTCTCCGCGCCGATGGTTCCGGCCAGCAACTGGTGTCCGAGGCAGATCCCGAACACCGGCACCTCGCCGAGGAGCGCCCCGATCTGGGAACGGACGTTCACCAGGGGCCCCGGATCGCCCGGACCGTTGGAGAGGAACACGCCGTCGGGATCCATGGCCAGGACATCGGCGGCCGAGGTGGAGGCCGGCACGATCGTCACCTCGCCCAGTTCGGACAGGTGCCTGATGATGGTCGCCTTGATGCCGAAGTCGAAGGCCACGATGCGTCGGCCACCCCCGATCGAGGCCACCGTGGTCGGCGCATCACGGGTCACCGTCGACACCAGGTCCAGGCCGTCGGTGCCCGGTTCGGCGGTCGCGGCAGCGGTGATCGTCGCCAGGTCCGCCGTCCCGAAGGCCCCCGGCATGGCGCCCGCGTCGCGCAGGTGCCGGGTGAGACGCCGGGTGTCGATTCCGGCGATGCCCGGAACTCCGTGGGTCCTGAGCAGGCCGTCGAGGTCATCATCGGCCCGCCAGTTGCTCCGACGCCTGGCCAGGTCACGGACGACCACGCCGCGACAGAACGGCCGCCGGCTCTCATGGTCGTCGGGATTGACCCCGTAGTTACCCAGATGCGAGACGGTGAAGGTGATGATCTGACCGGCGTAGGACGGGTCGGTGATGACCTCCTGATAGCCGGACAGCACCGTGTTGAACACGACCTCGCCGCTGGCCACGCCGCCGTCCGGCGCGGCACCAATGGCCTCACCCTCGAAGACCTCGCCATCGGTCAGGACCAGGGCTGCCTCGGTGGGGCGGTGCCGACGGGTCCGAGGGGGTTCGTGAATGGATTCGCTCAACGCCGGGCCTCGCCGTCGACAACGACCGGCTCCCCGGCACGAATGGTGTGGCGCACCCGTCCCCGCAGGGTCCGACCCTCGTAGGGCGTGTTGCTGCTCCGACTGGCCATCGCCGCACCCGACACCGTCCACGTCTCATCGGGGTCCACGACGCACAGGTTGGCCGGCGATCCGGGCACCACCGACGCCCCGTGCCGATCCGCAATGCCGGCAATGGCCGCCGGCCGCCAGGAGAGCACGGCCAACACCTCGGGAAGGTCCAGTCCCGACTCGTCCAGGGTCAGGGCGAAGGCCGTCTCCAGACCCAGCATCCCCGGTGGGGCCTCGTCGAAGGAGCGTTCCTTGGTGTGCGGGGCGTGCGGGGCGTGGTCGGTGGCCACCGCGTCGATGGTCCCGTCAGCCAGTCCGGCCCGAATGGCGGCCACGTCGGCGTCGGTGCGTAGTGGCGGATGGACCTTGAATACCGGGTCATAGGAGGCGCACGCCGCATCGGTCAGGGTGAAGTGATGGGTGGTCGCCTCGGCCGTCACCGGAAGGCCGGCTGCCTTGGCGCCACGAACCATGGCCACCGAACTGGCCGTGGAGAGGTGCTGGAAGTGCAGGTGGGCGCCGGTGAGTCGAACCAGGGCGATGTCACGCATCACCATCAGCTCCTCGGCCTCCGCCGGCTGCCCGGGGATGCCCAGGAGCGATGACCACTCCCCCTCGTGCATGTAGCCGCCGGCCGACAGGGCCGACACCTCGCAGTGCTGGGCCAGCATCACCGGTCGGCCCAGGCGCCGGGTGAGCCCGGTGCTGTACTCCATGAGCCGCCGCATGAGACGGGGGTCCTGGAGGCCGGTGCCGTCGTCGGTGAAGATCCCGACGCCTGCGTCCACCAGTTCACCCATGGGCGCCATGTCGGTACCCGCCCGACCCACCGTCATGGCGGCCGTCGGCACGATCTCGCACGTCGATCGACGCCCGAGGGCCCGGACCTGTTCGACCACGGCGACGCAGTCGGTGGTCGGGTCGGTGTTGGGCATGGCCACCAGTGCCGTGTAGCCGCCGAGCGACCCACCCCGCGCACCGGTCTCGATGGTCTCCGCCTCTTCCTGGCCCGGCTCCCGGAGGTGGCTGTGGAGATCCACGAAGCCCGGGGAGACGACGCATCCCGAGGCGTCGAGATCCAGGTCGCCGGTCAGGCCGGTGCCGACCGCGGCGATCCTGCCGTCGTCGCCGATTTCGACGTCGAGTGTCCGTTCACCCTCGGCGTCAATGATCCGGCCGCCTCGTAGGACGACGCTCATGGCCGACCACCTTCCTCATCAGTCGGAGATCCACCGGTGGACGCCGGACTCCGGCCCGAACCCAGGAGCAGGAACAGCACCGCCATCCGGACCGAGACCCCGTGGACCACCTGGTCGAGGATGACCGATCGGTGATCGGCCGCGGCGACCGCCGAGATCTCGACGCCGGGGTTGGTCGGCCCCGGATGCAGGATCAGGGCATCGTCAGGGAGGCGGGCCGCCCGTTCGGCCGAAAGGCCGAAGTCGGCTGCGTACTCCCGAATCGACGGAATCAGCCCTTCGGTGATGCGCTCCTGCTGCATCCGCAGGAGGTAGACGGCGTCCAGACCGGCCAGCAGGGGATCCAGTTCGTGGGCCACGGTGACCGGCCAACCCTCCACGGCAGGCGGCAACAGCGTGGCCGGCGCCACCAGCACCACCTCGGCACCCAGCGCGGTGAACGCCAGGACGTTGGAGCGGGCCACCCGGGAGTGGCGGACGTCGCCCACGATGGCGATACGCATGCCGTCCAACGCTCCACGACGTTCCCGCAACGTGTAGCAGTCGAGAAGGGCCTGGGTGGGGTGCTCATGGCAGCCATCGCCGGCGTTGATCACCGCGGCATCGGTCCAGCCGGCCACCCGGTGGGCCGTTCCGGCCATCGGGTGTCGGATCACCATGGCGTCGGCCCCGTACGAGGACACCACCTCGACGGTGTCCCGCAGGCTCTCACCCTTGCTGAGCGACGAACCACCGGCCGCGAAGGCGATGGTGTCGGCCGACAGGCGACGGGCCGCGGTGTCGAACGACATCCGGGTCCGGGTCGAGTTCTCGAAGAAGACGGTGGCCACCGTGCGGCCCCGCAGTGCCGGCACCTTCGGAATGGGCCGCCGACCGACCTCGGCGAACGTGTCCGTCAGTTCCAGCAGTTCCTCGAGGTCGGACCGGGACATCCCGTCGATTCCCAACAGGTGGCCGTTCGTCGGCTTCGTCGTCACCATCACTTCTCCATCACCCCGAGGTCGACGCCCAACTCGTGCACGTCGACCACCTCGTCCCGGCGGGTGGGAAGGTTCTTGCCCACGTAGTCGGGCCGGATGGGCAACTCGCGGTGGCCGCGATCGACCATGACGGCCAGCTGGATGGACCGGGGTCGACCGAAGTCGCAGACCGCATCGAGGGCCGCCCGGATGGTCCGACCGGTGAACAGCACGTCATCGACCAGGATCACGATCCGGCCATCGAGGTCGGTCGAGAGGTCGGTCGTCGCCTCGGGAACCACCGGCCGGATTCCGATGTCGTCGCGGTGAAGGGCCACATCGAGCGTGCCCACCGGCGGTCGCACGCCCTCGATTTCCTCGAGGGTCTCGGCGAGGCGCTCAGCCACCGGTACGCCACCGGTCTGGAGACCGACCACGACGATCTCGTCGAGTCCGTGGTTCCGCTCGATGACCTCATGGGCCATGCGACGGATGGCCCGACCCATGTCGCCGGCGGTCATGATCCGCGCGTGGGACACGAAAACGCCCCCGAACGGGGGCGTCTGGCTGCGTTCTCTTTCGGCCATCGGCCTCATCTCCTCGATCCGTACGGGCCTCACGGGACCCGCTTCACGGTCGAGTGGGAAGCCTACACGCGCGTCGATGTCGCGCGTCCGGGCCCAATCAGGCCTCTGACCGCCTGACTGGTCGCATCGACGCGAAGACCAGCCGTTCCGGGTAAGAGGCAGCGACCCGGTCGCCTTCCCGACCGGGCGGGAGAAGTTCGAAGCCGGCGGCGCGGGCCACGGCAACCGATGCCGGGTTGGCCGGATCCACTTCGGCCACCACGGCACGAAGGGCGAGCGGACCGTCATGGGCCCAGGCGGTCAACGCCCCGACCATCGACGTGGCCACGCCCCGGCCGCGTTCGGGCGCCGCCACCCACCACCCGATGCGTGCTGCTGCCCGCTCGGTATCGAACGTCGAGAGTCCGACCTCTCCCAGCACCCGACCGTCGTCGACCGATATGGCCACCAGGTCGAGCGCCAGACCATCCTCGCGGCGCCGTTCCTCACCGACGATCCATCGCTCCGCTGCTTCCGGGCTGACGTCGTCGGGAACGGCCGTCCACCGGCGAACCTCGGGATCCCCCCAGGCCTGCACCAGGTCGTCCCGGTCACCAGCCACCCACCGCCGCAACTCCAGCCCACCGACCACCAATGGCGGGTCGGGGGTGACCAGTCGGTATCGCCCGGTCACGCCCGAGGGGCGGTCATGTGGCGTCGCTGGCCTTGGGCCGGGCCGCGGCGGCCACCGCCGAGACGACGCCGTTGACGAAGCGCGACGAACGATCCGTCGAGTAGTCGCCCGCCAGGTCCACCACCTCGGAAAGCACGGCCGACGTGGGAACGTCGGCACGGTGACACAACTCGTAGACGGCCATCCGAAGGAGCGCCCGGTCAACCGCGGGCATGCGGTCGGTTCGCCAGCCCTCGGCATGGCGCCCGATCAGCTCATCGAGTTCGTCGATCGTGGCGGCCACACCCTGCACGATCTCGACGGCGTACTCCGACGGGGCCACCGGCCGGTCGGCCAGCACCTCCAACAGGTCACGGCCCTGCGCCTCGGCGGCGTAGAGCACGCCGAGGGCGGTCTCGCGTGCTTCCCGACGCGATCCGATCGCGTCGGCTGGATCCACTGCCACTGGTCGCCCGTTTCCTCTACTCGACTCGGCGGATCAGCAGGGCTCAGGCCCGGCTGAGGTACTCGCCCGACCGGGTGTCGACCTTGACCCGCTCGCCGTTCTCGATGAACAGCGGCACCTGGACGGTCAGCCCGGTCTCCAGGGTGGCCGGCTTGCGGGCCCCCGAGACACGGTCGCCCTGCACGCCCGGCTCGGTCTCGGTGATGTCCAGTTCGACCGAAGCCGGGAGTTCCACGCCGATGACCTCCTCGCCGAACAAGAGGATGAGCGCCGTGGCCTGCTCCACGATGTAGTTCGAGGCATCGCCGAGGGTGGAAGGCGAGACCTGCATCTGGTCGAAGGTCTGGTCGTCCATGAAGACGTAGTCGGCGCCGTCGCGGTACAGGAACTGCATCGACCGCTTGTCGATCATGGCCCGTTGCACCTTCTCGCCGGCCCGGAAGGTGCGATCGACCACCGACCCGGTCCGGACGTTTCGCAGCGTCGTACGGACGAAGGCATGGCCCTTGCCCGGCTTGACGTGCTGGAACTCGACCACCTGGACGAGGTCGGCCTCGATCTCGAGGGTCATCCCGTTCTTCAGGTCATTGGTGGTGATGGTGGGCATGGTCGCTCCGGACTCGGGGGCAGCAGACTCGGTCGGTGGGTCAGAGGATCTTCGGGTAACCGGTGAGCGGACGGTGGCCGTCGTTGGTGACCAGCACCGTGTCCTCCCAGCGAACGCCGCCCAGTCCGGCGACGTAGACCCCGGGTTCGACGGTGACCACCTGTCCGGTCCTGAGGCTACCGCTGGCCGTGGACGCCACGGCCGGGCCCTCGTGGATGTCCAGGCCCACGCCGTGTCCGGTCCCGTGGGAGAAGGCTTCACCCAGGCCCGCCTCCACGAGGACGTCCCGACACGCCCGGTCCACCTCGGCCAGCGGGACACCGTCGGCCACCACGGCCAGTCCGGCCTCCTGAGCCTCCAGGACCACGGCCAGCAACTCAGCCTCGCGGCCCGAACCGGTGCCACCGACCCTCGTGGAGCGGGTCATGTCCGACCGGTAGCCGTCGACCACCGCCCCGAAATCACGGACCACCAGGTCACCGTCGTCCAGCACCCGATCACCGGGCCGGGCATGGGGTAGTGCGCCATGGGCCCCGGCCGCCACGATCGTCTCGAAGGCCCGATCAGTGGCCCCCCCGACCCGCATGGCGTGGTCCAGAGCGGCGGCCAGGTCCGACTCGACGGAACCTTCGACGAACATCGACGCCACGGAGTCCAGCGCCCGGTCGGCAATGGCGGCCGCCGCGGCGATGCGAGCCACCTCGCCGTCGTCCTTGATCTCCCGTAGGGCTTCCACCAACCCGGTGGTGGGCGCCGGATCACCGCCCAACAGCCCGACCAACCGTTTCATCTCCGACCAGGAGACCGAGTCGGCTTCGAGGCCCACCCGCCCCACGCCGTCGGCCAGCGCCCCCAGTGGTGAGGGACGCCCGGTTCCGGCGATCTCCACGGTCACGTCGGCGCCGGTCTCGGCCACCTGAACCGGTGCCTGATCCCGGTAGCGGCCATCGGTCATCAACACCGCCCGCCCGGCGTCGACCCACAGCGAGCCCGCCGAGCCGCTGAACCCGGTCAGGTAGCGGACGTTGGTCACGTTCGTGACGAGGAGCGCCCCCACGCCCTCGTCGACCATGAGCATCCTCAGTCGATCCAGACGATCGGCGACCAGCATTTCCGGCAGCACGGCCATCTCCGGCGGCTCGGCCGGAGCGGCCGAGGATCCGGTGTCGTTCACCCGTCGAGCAGGTCGGCCGCGGCAGACACGGCCATCCGGTAACCCATCGATCCGAATCCGGAGATCGTCCCGTCGGCCACCGGGGCCACCACCGAGGTGTGACGCCACGGTTCACGGGCTGCCGGATTCGACAGGTGCAACTCGACCACCGGCCCTTCGAATGCGGCCAACGCGTCGTGGATGGCCCAGGCGTAGTGGGTGAAGGCACCCGGGTTGACCACGATGGCCGCACACCGGCCCCGGGCCGCGTGGACGGCGTCAACCAGTTCGCCCTCGTGGTTGGACTGGACGTGTTCGAGGGCCAACCCACGCGACGACGCCGTCTCCGTGGAGGCCAGGACGTGGTCATCGAGGGTGTCGGTCCCGTACACCTCGGGCTGGCGCTGGCCCAGCAGGTTCAGGTTGGGGCCGGACAGCAGAAGGAGAATCGGTTCGCTCATGGCCAGAAGTCTCCCACCGGGCAGCGCCCCTCCCGGTGCCCATTGCCCATGCGGATCATCGAACCGTCTCCAGTACGGATCGCACCATCTCGGAGTCCACGTCGGACACCACCTCGACGCCGTGCCCGCGTGAAGCGCCATCAGGGCCGCTGTCCAGGACACCATCCAGAACAAAGGTGAGCCCGTCCAACGCCTTCTTGTCGCGGGCCATCACGGCCAGAAGTTCGTCAGCGTCGGCTCCGTCGGGAAGCCGGGTGGGGAGGTCATAGCCCTCCACGATCCGACGATGCTCGGCCACCCGATCGGCGTCGATCCGGCCGAGGGCCCGACCCAGTTCGGCGGCGTACACCAGGCCGATGGCCACCGCCTCGCCGTGGCGGAGGTCGTACCGGCCGGTCGTCTCGATGGCATGGCCGAGGGTGTGTCCGTAGTTGAGAATCGCCCGCCGCCCTCCCTCGCGTTCGTCGGCGGCCACCACCGCGGCCTTGATCTCCACGCATCGGGCCACCCGCTGATCGAGCGACAGATCGTCGAGAGCTCGCTCCTCCGGGGCGGGCCCACCAAGGAAGTGGTACTTGGCCACCTCGCCCAGACCGCAGCGCATCTCCCGTTCAGGGAGCGTGTCCAACGCTGCCGTGTCACAAAGCACCAGGGACGGCTGCCAGAACGCCCCGACCAGATTCTTGCCCTCCGGCAGGTTGACACCGGTCTTGCCGCCGATCGCCGCATCCACCTGGGCCAGCAGGGTGGTGGCCACGTGGACCACGGGAACTCCCCGGTGGTACGAGGCCGCGGCGAACCCGGCCACGTCGGTGACCACGCCACCGCCCACCCCGACCACCACGTCGCCTCGGGTGAGACCCCATTCGGCGAACGACCGGCAGAGCCCCTCGAGGGTCGACAGGGTCTTGGCCGACTCGCCGTCGGGAATGGTGAACACGCGGTGATCCACCCCCGGGTCCACCGACAACGGAATCCCCTCCTGGGTGACCACCGCGGCCCGGCCCGCACGTACGCCAGCACCCGGGAGGTGCGTCGCCAGGTCGACCGCCACGTCGCGTCCCACCAGCACCGGGTAGGACCGGTCACCGGGCAGCGGCACCCGCACCTCGATCACGACCGGTCCCCCACCCTGTGGGTCTGCCCGGGAGCGTCGGCGCCACCGAGTGCCCCGGCCAGCGACCGGGCCAGCTCATCGACCGATCGGCCATCAGTGTCGACCACCAGGTCGGCAGCCGCTGCGTAGATCGGATGACGTTCGTCGGCCAGATCCCGGAGGACCTCCAGCGGGTTGCGCCCCTCGAGAAGCGGGCGACCCACGCCGCTACCCACACGATCGGCCAGCGTCTCCGGTCGGGCCCGCAGCCAGACCACGGTCGCACCGTCAACCAGCGCGGCACGGTTCTGATCACGAATGAGGACACCGCCGCCGGTGGACAACACGATCGGATCGTGGCCGGCCAGTTGGATGGCCAGACACTCCGCCTCGAGGTCCCGGAAGGACGACTCGCCGCCCTCGTGGAATATCACTCCGATGGATCGTCCAGCCAGCTGGGTGATGGCTCGGTCGAGGTCCACGTGTCGCCGGCCGATCGTCGCGGCCAGGGCCCGACCGACCGCCGTCTTGCCGGCGCCCATGAGACCGATGAGCGCCACGTGCGACAGATCGGCCAACGACGCGCCAGAGGCCATCCCTGGAGTCGGGGACTCCGGGGTCGGGGGTTCGGTGGTGCTCGCCATCGCCACAGGCTACCGAGGGGGCTCTTGCCGGGCCGGCGCATTCCCGCCCGGTGTCGCTGTTCTTCAGCCGCCGAGGCCGGTGCCGACGACCAGTGCGGCAAGACACAGCCACGGCCCGAAGGCCAGCGGCTCCCGCCAAGCGCTCCGCCTCGAACCCCGGTCAGCCACCAACGCCCGGACGGCCACCTGGCCGAGCGAGAGGATCGCCGCAAGGCCGGCCACGAGGAGTGCTCCGATCACGGCATCTGACGGAGCGGCTGCCGTCAGGCCCACGAAGGCCCCCAACGGCACTCCCAGACGGACATCTCCCCCGCCGACTCCGGAACCCGACCTGCGGTGCGATCCACGTTGCGGCCCGCCGGCCGATCCGGCACCCAGGGTCCCGGCCACGCGGAGCATCCCGGTGAGCACCCCCGCTCCCAGCAGCGCCCGAACCAGCGTCGGCGCTCCCTCCACGACAGCGAGCACGATCATGCCGCCGCCGAACCACCGGACCATCGGTGTCGGAAGTCGACGGGTCCGCACGTCGACCGCCGACAACGAGACCGACCAGATGACCACCCAGAGCACGGGCACCCACCCGGGCATCCCCGACAGGGCCATCAGCACTGAAGCGGTCAGCGAGCGGCCAGCGCGGTCCGGGCCGCGGCGTGCATCGCCGCCACCGGAGCTTCGACCCCTGTCCAGAGGGTGAACGCCCGGGCCGCCTGGAAGACGAGCATCGAGAGGCCCCCGTGGGCCTCGATTCCCCGGGCCCGGAGCGCCGACATCCACGCCGTCTCTGCCGGGTGGTAGATCAGGTCGACAGCCACCGCCCGTGCGCCGACCAGCGCCGGATCCACTGGTAACCCCACGGTGGCATCCGATACACAGGCCCTCCCGATCGAAGTGGCCATCCCGACCGGAGTGGCGTTCACGACCAGTGCCGCGTTCGCCAGCGCCTGTTGGAGCGACTGATCCGGTGACCCATCGGCCCCATTTGCCAGACCGACCGCTCGGCCGACCGAACCGGCCAGCGCAGCGGCCGACTCACCACGTTCAACGGTGCGATTGGCCACCACCACGTCGGACGCTCCGGCGTTGGCCACGGCCCGCACGACAGCCCGGGCCGCCCCACCCGCTCCCAGGACGACCACTGATCGTCCCGCCACGTCCATTCCGGCGTCGTGGGTCAGGCCATCCAGGAAACCGCCACCATCGGTGTTGTGGCCCACCAGGAGGCCGGCATCGGCCACCACGCAGTTCACGGCATCGAGCGACGCGGCGTCGTCGGTGCACCGATCCACTGCCGCGGCCACCGCTGCCTTGTGGGGCATCGTGACCGACAGGCCGGCAATGCCGAGCGCACGCATGCCGTCCAACGCCGTTGCGGCCGACCCTTCGGCCACCTCGAGGGCCACGTAGGTCCAGTCCAGTCCGGTCTCGGCGAACGCCGCGCCCAGCAGGGTCGGCGAGAGGGAGTGCCGCACCGGGTCGCCGATCACGGCCGCCAGTCGGGTCGCCCCACTCATCGGGGGGCGCCGGTCCCGGTTCGGGTCCGGGGTCGGGTCGGGGGTCCGGTCAGGGGTCGGCTCAGCCACAGCCAAGATCCTTCTCCACGCAGACCCTCCGCGCCGACTCGAATTCGGAAGCCGTGACGGCGAACGTGTGCGCGCCCGACACCCCACCCTCATCGGTGCGCACGTAGTACATCCACGATCCCGGCACGGGAGCCAGAGCGGCCTCCATCGATGCACGGCCGGGGGCGGCGATGGGCGTCGGGGGAAGACCGGCCACCACCCGGGTGTTCCACAGCGAAACCACCGCGAGATCCTCGCTCGTCATCGGCTCGCCGGCCGTCTTGCCCGCCGCGTACCGGCTGGAGGCGTCGATCCCCAGGCGCCAGTTGGCGGCCAGACGGTTGTGGATGACCCGACTGATCTTCGGACGGTCGCCGTCCAGCAGGGCCTCCTCCTCGATCAGCGAGGCCAGGATCACCGCCTCGTACGGGGTCAGGCCGACCTCAGCGGACCGGGCCACCAGGTCCAGCTGCTCGACCACCCGACGGAACTGCTGGTGCATGCGGAGCAGCAGACCCAGCTCGTCAGCCACGGTGGCTTCGTCGAGTTGGTAGGTGTCGCCGAACAGCAGGCCCTCGACCGCCCGTTCCCGGTGCTCGGTCGACCCGTGTTCCCATCGGAGCCGATCGCTGACCAGAGCGGCCCGCAACTCGTCCTCCTCGAAGAGCGGCATCTCCCGCAGTAGGCGTTGCACCGTCTGCTCGACGGTGAGGCCCTCGGGCACGGTCACCCTGATGACCTCCTCGGGGATCGGACCCTCGTCGAGTCGGGCCACCACGGCCTCGAATCCGAGGTGTTCCCGGAGGATGTAATCGCCCGCCTGGAAGGAGTAGTCGATGCCCGATTCGCAGTCGATGAGCCACCGGATGGCCGAGGGGCACCGCATCCACTGGCGGAACATGGCCGGGTTGTCGACCACCCCGGCGTCACCCAGTGAGGCCACGACGTCATTGGTCGTCCAGCCCTCGACAATGGAGAACTCCACCTCGTCGCCGGGAAGGGCGTCGGGGGTCATCTGGTCGTCCACCCAGCCCAGGAAGAGCCGGTAGCCGACGACGAGGGCCAGCAGCACCAGGATGGCCACCAGTCCCCAGCGGGGCAGCGGTCCGAACGATGGTCGGTGACGGACCCAGCGGACATCAGGACGGGGCTGGTGACGATCGGGGCCGCCGCTTGGATCGGAGACCGGTGGCGGCGCCGACCGGTTCACCCGAGGGCCTCCCGTCGGGCGTCCAGCCATGCCTGGAGCATCACCGCGGCGGCCACCATGTCGACCACCTTCCGGCGCTGCGGGGCTCGGAGGTCCTGTTCACGGAGGGCCCGTTCGGCGGTCACGGTGGTCAGGCGCTCATCGTAGGTCTCAACCGGAACCCCGGGTCGGTCACCCAGCACCCTCTCCAACTGGACCGCTTCGGCCGCCATGGCCTCGGCCATCGGACCCACCGACCCGTCCAGGGAATACGGGATTCCGACGACCACCACCTCGACCTCCCACTCCTCGGCCAGGTTGGCCAGGGTGCGATGTTCGCCGGGCCGGTCACCGGTCCGATGGACGACCTCTATCGGCGTGGCCACCCGGCCGTCGCTGTCGCTGACCGCCACCCCGATCCGCTTGGACCCCAGGTCCAGACCCAGGGCCCGCATCGGCCTCAGCCGGCCTGGGCTGCCGCCCGCGCCTGTTCGAGTGCCTCGGCCAGGCGTTCCGGTGCCTTGCCGCCCACCGCGGTGACCTCGGGATTGGAACGGCCACCTCCGCCAATCGTGCGGGCCGCGTCGGCCACCAACGCCCCGGCATCCAGACCGCTGCCCGGAGCCACGGCGGCCACCAGTGCGGCGCCTCCCCCCTCGGGGGCGGCACCCAGGACGGCGGCCCGTACCCCGTCACGGTCGCGAACAGCCATGGCCAACTGACGCAACCCGTCGCGGTCGATTCCGTCGATCAGCGCCACGACCAGGCCGTCCTCGGCGGACTCCGCCAACTCGTCGGCACGCCCCAGCGCCGCGCTGGTCCGCAGTGCGGCCAACTCGCCGCGCAGGGTGCGGGCTTCGGCCAGTCGCTTCTCGATGCCGTCCAGTACGTCGTCGACCGGTACGCCGACCAGTTCCGCGGCCTGGTCCAGAACCATCTCGACGGCACGGAGTCGGTCGATGGGGGCGGTGCCGGTCAACGCCTCGATCCGACGGATGTTCGAACCGATGGAACCCTCGGCCACGATCCTGATCGGGCCGATGTCGCCCAGTGCCCACACGTGGGTGCCGCCGCACAACTCGGTGGAGTGCGGTCCGGCTTCGAGGACCCGCACGGTGTCGCCGTACTTGTCGCCGAAGAAGGCAATGGCGCCCGCCTCCTCGGCCTCGTCCTTGCTGGTCTCGTAGTGGTTGCACGAGGGGTTGGCGAGGATGTCGGCGTTGGCCAGGTCCTCCACGGCGGTCACCTGTTCGGCGGTCAGGGCCTCGAAGTGACTGAAGTCGAACCGGAGCCGGTCAGGTCCGACATGGGAGCCCTGCTGCTTGACGTGGTCGCCCAGGACCCGCCGCAGGGCGGAATGCAGGAGGTGCGTCCCGGTGTGGTTGCGTCGAATGGCCGTCCGCCGGTCGACATCGATGACCGCCCGGACCTGCTGGCCGACCGTCAACGACATCTCCGCCTGCCCGTCATCCGGGAGTTGGACGTGGTGCTGATGGAGGCCGTCGAGGGCCAGCGTGGTGTCGAGCACCTGCAGGGTGCCACTGTCTGAGGTCAGGGTGCCGGTGTCGCCGACCTGGCCGCCGGACTCCGCGTAGAAGGGCGTGCGATCCAGCACCACCACGTCGCCCTCGGCGTACAGCACGGTTGCCGTGGCCTCATCGACGTCGCGCCCCACGAACGCCGTGGCACCGTGGTCCTCGAGCACGGCCCGCAGGTCACCGGCCGCCGCCGACCCGCCGGCGTTCTTCCGAGCCGCCCGGGCCCGGTTCTGCTGGTCGGCCATGGCGGCCCGGAACCCCTCGAGGTCCACACCGATGCCCCGTTCGGCGGTGATCTCCTCGGTCAGCTCGAGGGGGAAGCCGTAGGTGTCGTGGAGCTTGAAGGCCACGTCGCCGTCCAGACGACCATCGTCGGCCAGCCCGTCCAACGCTTCATCGAGGATGACCGATCCGGTTCGCAGAGTCTCACGGAACCGACGCTCCTCACGATCCAGCACGTCGCGCACGAAGGCGTGGTTGCGGACCAGTTCCGGATAGTCGGGACCCATGATCTCCACGACGGCGTCCACCAGTTCCGGCATGACCTGGTCCTCGACGCCCAGCAGCCAGGCGTGACGGACCGCCCGGCGGATGATGCGACGCAGGACGTAGCCGCGGTCCTCGTTGCTGGGGAACACGCCGTCGCTGATCAGGAAGGTCGACGACCTGGCGTGGTCGGCCAGGATCCGCTGGGACACGTCGGTCCGATCACCGGACCCGTGGGTAATACCGCTGAGCTCGCCGATGCGGGCCAGCAGGCGACAGAACTCGTCGGTCTCCCAGACCGAGTCCACGCCACCCAGCACGCTGAGGATCCGCTCCAGGCCGGCACCGGTGTCGATCGACGGCGCGGGCAGTTCGGTCATCGACCCGTCGTCATGCTGTTCGAACTGCATGAACACGAGGTTCCAGATCTCGATGAACCGTTCGTCGTCCCCATGGGCCGGACCCCCGTCGGCCCCGAACGCCGGGCCCTTGTCCCAGAAGATCTCCGAACACGGCCCACACGGGCCGGTGTCGGCCATGCGCCAGTAGTTGTCCTCGCCGAGACGCTGGATCCGCTCGATGGGGACACCCACCTCGTCCCGCCAGATGGCCTCGGCCTCGTCATCGCTCACGTGCACGGTGATCCAGAGTCGCTCAGGATCCAGGCCCAACCGGTCGGTCACGAACTCCCAGGCGAAGGCGCAGGCCTGCGACTTGAAGTAGTCGCCGAAGCTGAAGTTGCCCATCATCTCGAAGAAGGTGAGATGTCGGCTGGTACGACCAACCTCGTCGAGGTCGTTGTGCTTGCCACCGGCCCTCACGCACTTCTGGACGGTGACCGCCCGGGGCCACGGTGCGGGCTGTTCGCCCACGAAGTACGGCTTGAACGGCACCATGCCGGCCACCGTGAACAACAGCGTCGGGTCGTGCGGGATCAGGCTCCCGGACGCCTCGTGGTAGTGGCCGTTGTCGGTGAAGAAGTCGACGAAGGCTCGACGGACGCCAGCGGCGGTGAGCAGGGTCTCGGGAGTGGCACTCATGGTCGGCCCAGCCTAGGGAGGCCATCCGGGGTCGGTGGAACCCCGGCGGCGGTCCCCGGCCCGAACGGGCGGGTCAGCGTTCGCCGGGCATCGACCGGATCGGCCGTCGGTGTCGATGGGGCGACCCGTGGTCGAAGGATCGGACGGTGGACCCGGACGAACCCGCCCCGTCACGACCAGCCGCGGCCACCTGACCGGCGATCCGGCGGACGCCGTCGACGACGGCCGAACTGCGATCCGAGACCTCATGGCGGAGCCGGGCCGGCGCATAGCGACGAACCGCCCGCCGGGCCCGTCGACGCAGCCACGCCGCCGACAGGGTGCCGGCGGCCCATCCGCCCAGAAGCCAGAACAGTCGTCGGCGCATCAGAGCGATCCCTCCGGTCGGTGGGAGACCACGTCAACCATCATCTGCATCCTCCTCGACCCGTCCCTGCTCGGGGCCCTGCTCCGACAGATGCGTGGACCGCATCCGTTCGGCGACCTCCTGCTCGAAGCCGTGTGTCGACGGATCGTAGTAGCGCCGCCCATCGACCTCGGGCGGGCGGTGCCGCTGCTCCACCCAGCCCTCCGGGTGGTCGTGCGGGTAGTCGTACCCCTCACCGTGACCCAACTTGGCGGCCCCCCGGTAGTGGGCATCACGCAGGTGCATCGGAACCTCGCCGGTGCCCGCCGCCCGGGCGTCTCCCTCGGCGGCCCCCAGCGCCGCGGTCACCCGATTGGACTTGGGGGCGGTGGCCAGGTGGACCACGGCCTGGGCCAGGTTCAGCTTCGCCTCGGGGAGGCCCACGAACTCGACGGCCCGGGCCGCCGCGTCGGCCACCACGAGGCCCATCGGATCGGCCATGCCGACGTCCTCGCTGGCCAGGATCACCAACCGTCGGGCAATGAACCGGGCGTCCTCGCCGACGTCGAGCATCCGGGCCAGCCAGTAGAGGCCGGCGTCGGGGTCCGACCCGCGGATGCTCTTGATGAAGGCGCTGATCACGTCGTAGTGGGCATCGCGGCCATAACGCAGCGCCTTGGTTCCCAGTGCCGCCTCGGCATCGGCCAGCACCACCCGGGTGCCCGCACCGTCGTGTACCTGATCCGCGGCCTGTTCCGCTGCCTGATCAGCGGCTCGACCGGCGGCCAGCGCGGCGGCCACCTCCAGGCTGGTCAGAGCGTGCCGACCGTCTCCGGCAGCCCGGTCGACCAGCAGGTCCAGCGCCTCGTCGTCTGCCTCGACGCCCTCGACATCCAGTCCCCGCTCCAGCAGGCGCCTCAGCGCCTCGGGTCCGAGGGGCTCCAGTCGAAAAAGGGTCGAACGCGAGAGCAGCGGGGCGTTCACCTCGAAGTAGGGGTTCTCAGTGGTCGCCCCGATGAGGATCAGCAGGCCCGACTCCACTGATGGCAGGAGGGCGTCCTGCTGGGCCTTGTTGAACCGGTGGACCTCGTCGAGGAACAGGATGGTGCCCACGTCACGCTCACCCAGACGGGCCTTGGCCGAAGCCACCAGTTCCCGGACGTCCTTCACGCTGGCGTTGACCGCCGAGAGTTCGGCGAACTCCTGGGCGGTCACCCGGGCAATGAGCCTGGCCAGCGACGTCTTGCCGGTTCCCGGAGGGCCCCAGAGCACCACCGACGACAGGCGGTCGGCCTCGATGAGTCGCCGGAGCGGCCGGCCCGGACCCAGCAGATGCTCCTGGCCCACGACGTCGTCCAGCCGGGTCGGCCGGAGGCGGTCGGCCAACGGCGCCCGGCGGGCCAGGCGTTCGGTCGCCGCACTGGCGAAGAGGTCTCCGGACACGTCCGGACGGTACCCGCCTACTCGGCAGGCGGCAGGACCCGCAGGCCCAACTCCTCGAGGTGGCGGTCGTCGATGGGCGTCGGTGCGCTGGTCAACGGGTCGGCTCCCGACTGGGTCTTGGGGTAGGCGATGACCTCGCGGATGTTCTCCTCGCCGGCCAGGATGGCCGTGAGACGATCCAGGCCGAAGGCGAAGCCGGCGTGCGGCGGAGCGCCGTATCGGAAGGCGTCGAGCAGGAAGCCGAACTTGGCGTGCGCCTCGTCGCTCCCGATGCCCAGGATCGAGAAGATCTTCTCCTGGACGTCGCTGCGATGGATCCGCACGCTGCCCGAACCCAGTTCCCAACCGTTCAGCACCAGGTCGTAGGCCTGTGAACGCACGTCCAGCAGATCGCCCCGCTCCAGCGCCTCGAGGTCGTCCACGTGCGGCATGGTGAACGGGTGATGGGCCGGGATGGGGTGGCCCGCCTCGTCGAGTCCCTCGAACAGGGGGAAGTCGACCACCCAGAGAAAGTGGAGTCCGCCCTCGGTGACCGGCGGTCGACCCAGCTCGACTCGCAGCAGCCCGAGGATGTGGCGGACCGTCCGGCGCTCGTCGGCCACCAGCAGGAGCAGGTCGCCCACCTCGGCCTCCATCGTGGAGCCCAACGCGGCCTTCTCATCGTCGGTCAGGAACTTGGCCACCGGTGAGTCCAGGCCGTCTTCGGTGACCCGCATCCACACCAGTCCCTTGGCCCCCCAGCGCTTGCACCGGTCGGTCAGGTCGTCGAGCCGGTTGCGGGACGCATCGGCCCCACCGGGCACCCGGATGCCCTTCACGCATGACGCCTGGAAGGCTCGGAACTCCGTACCGGCGAACACCTCGGTGAGCTCCACGAGCTCCATACCGAAGCGGACGTCGGGCTTGTCGGACCCGAACCGCTCCTGGGCCTCGTGCCACGACATCCGCGGGATCTCGCCGGGTCGCTCGCCGGTGACCGCCTCGGCGGCCGCCGACACGGCATGGGAGATGAAGGCCAGCACGTCGTCCTGGGACACGAAGCTCGCCTCGGCGTCCAGCTGCATGAACTCGAACTGGCGATCGGCCCGGAGGTCCTCGTCCCGGAGGCAACGGGCGATCTGGTAGTAGCGGTCGACGCCACCCACCATGCACAGCTGCTTGAAGATCTGGGGGCTCTGGGGCAGGGCGTAGAACGAGCCGGGCTCCTTACGCGACGGGACCACGAAGTCGCGGGCCCCCTCGGGCGTGCTGGCAATGAGCATCGGCGTCTCGACCTCGACGAAACCCTGCTCCTCCATGGCACCGCGTACCGCGCTGTTGACCCGGGCCCGGACCTCCAGGTTTCGCTGCAGGCGGGGACGACGCAGGTCGACGTAGCGGTGCTTGAGGCGCAGCATCTCGTCGACCTCGGTGCGCTCGTCCAACGGGAAGGGCGGCGGCTCAGCGGCTGCCAAAACCGTGACCTCGGTGGCGTCGATCTCGATGGCACCGGTGGCCAGGCCGTCATTGGCCGTGTCGGCCGGGCGCTCGCGCACGGTGCCGCTGACCTGCAGCACGTACTCGCTGCGCAGGTCGTGGGCGCCGTCGACCACCAGCTGGACGACGCCGGAGCGGTCCCGCAGGTCGATGAACGCCAGATGCTCGCCGTGCTCGCGTCGTCGGTCGACCCAGCCACACAGGGTGACCTGGCGACCCACGTCGTCGACCCGGAGGTCTCCGCACCGGTCGGTTCGCATGGAGGTGGAGTAGTCGGTCAACGCAGCCTCGTTCGCAGGGTCTGGATCATCTGGTCCCGGGCGATGGTCTCCTGCCCACCGTCGCCCCGGAGGTCCCGCACGGTCACCGTGCCGGCCGCCTTCTCGTCTTCACCCACGATGACCGCCAACGTCGCAGCACTGCGATCGGCGGCCTTCATCTGGGCCTTCATGGACCGGCCGTCCCACGCACGATCGGCCCGCAGGCCCCCGGCGCGGATCAGGTCGGTCACCACCACGGCCTCGTCGCCGCCCGTGGTATCCACCACGAACACGTCGACGGCTGCCGCCGGCGCGTCGAACACCCCCTCGGCGTCGCACGCCAGCAGGGTCCGGTCCACCCCGAGGGCGAATCCCACGCCCGGGGTCTCCGGCGCACCCAGGTCGGCGGCCAGCCCGTCGTAGCGACCGCCGCCCCCCACCGCGTTCTGCGCGGCATCCAACGCCTCGGCGGCGAACTCGAAGGTGGTACGGACGTAGTAGTCGAGGCCACGGACCAGCCGCGGCGCCACGGTGTAGGGCACGCCGACGGCGTCGAGCGCCGAGGTCACACCGGCGAAGTGGGCCGCCGCGTCGTCCGACAGGTGGTCGATCATCCGGGGAGCGGCCTCGATGAGGGGCCTGTCGGCCTCCCGCCCCGAATCGAGGACACGCAGCGGGTTGGTCTCCAGAGTGGCCCGGGATTCCTCGCTGAGGGCATCACGTTCCGCGGTGAAGTGACCCCGCAGGGCCTCGACGTACCGGGCCCGGTCCTCGGCACTGCCCAGCGAGTTCACCAGGAGGGTCACCTGTTTGAGGCCCAGGCACTCGTAGAAGCGCCATGCCAGGGAAATCACCTCGGCGTCGAGGTGCGGGTCGGTGGGGCCGAGAACCTCCACGCCCACCTGGTCGAACTGTCGGAACCGGCCCTTCTGCGCCCGCTCGTAGCGGAAGTTGGGCCCGGCGTACCAGGCCTTGTACGGCAACGCCGGCCGATGCTCGGCGAACCCGCGCACCACCGAAGCGGTCTGCTCGGGTCGCAGGGCAAGGGTCCGTCCGCCCTTGTCCTCGAAGGCGTACATCTCCTTGCGGACCACGTCGGTGGCCTCACCGAGCCGTTGGAAGACCTCGACGTGTTCGAACATCGGCGGGATGACCTCGAGGTACCCCGCGGAGCCGACCACTTCGGCGAACACGTCGACCAGGGCACGCCACCGGGCCGAGTCCGGCCAGAGGATGTCACGGGTGCCCTTCGGGGCGCGGAAGACGTGGTCGGACACGGTGATGGAGGCTACCGGCGCGCCAACCGGCACTCGCCGACGTGGCCGTCCAGCCTGTTCCGGGCGATCAGGTCCCAGACGATCAGGCCCCGCCCCGGCTCCCGTCCCCACGCTGGTCGGCGTCGTCGGTCAGGTCGGGTGCGCCCTGTACGGCCCGGTGGACGTCGTACACCGAATCGACCCGTCGCAGCATCCGCAGCAGGGTCTCGAGATGGGTCGGATCCATGATCTCGAAGTCAAAACGCATCGTGGCCACCCGGTCGGCTCCGCTGGTCGACGTCGTGGTGGACAGGACGTTGACCTGGTGGTCGGCCAGCACCCCGGTGATGTCGCGCAGCAACCCGGGTCGGTCCAGAGCCTTGAGGATCACCGAGACCACGAAGTGGCCGCCGGACTCTCCGTCCCAGTCGACGTCGATGAGCCGATCGCCCTGATCGGCCATGAGCGACACGGCGTTGGCGCAATCCGACCGGTGCACGCTCACCCCTCGGCCCCGGGTCACGAATCCCATGATCTCGTCGGGCGGCACCGGGGTGCAGCACCTCGACAGGCGGACCAGCATGTCGTCCAACCCCTCGACGTGGACCCCCACCCGGTCCGTGTCCCGGCGGGGTCGCCGGGTCTTGACGGGGATCGCCGTGATCTCGTCATCACCGTCGGGACGCAGCGCCTTGGCCACCCGACCGACCAGCGAACGGGCCGACACGTGGTGCTCGCCCACCGCCGCGTAGAGCGTGTCGGGTTCGTGGTAGTTCATCGAGGCAGCCACCTCGGCCAGCTCGGGGCCGTCCAGCACCTCGCGGATGGGAAGCCCGGCCCGCCGGAGTTCGTTGGTGAGTTCCTCGTGGCCGGCGTCAATGGCCTCGGTCCGTCGCTCCTGGGAATACCAGTGCTTGATCTTGCTGGACGCCCGGTGGGTGGCCACGAACTGCAGCCAGTCCCGACTGGGTCCTGCCCCCGGCTGGCGGGACGTCACCACCTCGACGGTGTCGCCGGTGACCAGTTGGGTCTCCAGCGGGACGAGACGCCCACCCACCTTGGCTCCCACGCAGGCGTGTCCGACATCGGTGTGGATGGCGTAGGCGAAGTCGACCAGCGTGGCCCCCAGGGGCAGGGTCACCACCCGTCCCTTGGGTGTGAAGACGTAGACCTCGTCGAGCTCCAGATCGGTCTTCAGATTGGCCATGAAGGTGCCGGGATCCTCCGTCTCGGCCTGCCACTCGACGATCCGCCCCAGCCACGCCATCTCGTCGCTCGGCGACTGGGCCTTGTAGTCCCAGTGGGCAGCCACTCCGTGCTCGGCCCGGGCGTGCATCTCGTAGGTACGTACCTGGAACTCCACCTGCTTGCCCTGAGGGCCTACCACCGTGGTGTGCAGCGACTGGTACAGGTTGAACTTGGGCATGGCCACGTAGTCCTTGAACCGACCCTGCACCGGCTTCCAGGTGGCGTGGATGGTGCCCAGCGCGGCGTAGCAGTCGCGCACGTTCTCGACCACGACGCGCACCCCGACGAGGTCGTGGATGTCCTCGAAGGGCCGACCCTTCACGATCATCTTCTCGTAGATGCTCCACAACTGCTTGGGTCGACCATCGACGTCACCGGCGATGCCCACCTTCTCGAGTCGCCCCTCGACCTCACCGATCACCTGCGTCAGGTACAGGTCGCGTTCCGGCGACCGGTCCTGGACCATCTGGTCGATCTGGCTGTATCGCTTGGGGTGCAGGGTGGCCAGCGCCAGGTCCTCCAGCTGGTCCTTGACCTCCTGCATGCCCAGCCGATTGGCCAGCGGGGCGTAGATGTCCAACGTCTCCTGGGCCACCCGTTCCTGTTTGTCTTCGGGCAGCGCGGCGATGGTCCGCATGTTGTGGAGTCGGTCGGCCAACTTGATGATCAGCACCCGGAGGTCCTTGGCCAGGGCGACCAGCATCTTGCGGACGCTCGCCGCCTGCTGCTCCTCGCGGGTGTCGAAGTGGAGGCGCTCCAACTTGGTGACACCGTCGACGATCAGCCGGACGTCGGAACCGAAGTCCCGCTCGAGGTCCTCGAGGCTGACCGAGGTGTCCTCCACCGCATCGTGCAGCAGGGCGGCGGCCACCGTCACGTCGTCGAGGCCCTGCCGGGCCACGATGGTGGCCACCGACATCGGATGGTGGATGTAGGGCTCCCCGGATTTGCGGGTCTGACCGGCGTGGGCGGCCAGCGCCACCTGGTAGGCCCGCTCGATCCTCGAGGTGTCCGCCCCGGGATGGTGGGCCCGGTACTCGGTGAGCAGGGCCGACGTCTCGTCGACCACCTCGCGGGGGCGACGGCGCCACGGGAGCACCCGGGTCATGGTGGCCATCTCAGCGGCCCACGCTTCTGGCACCACCGGTCTGGCTGGAATCAACCGAGGTCACCGGCGTTTCCATTCCTCCACGGTAGTCGTGGGCCCCTGTCGGTCGTGGGTGCCGGTCAGCGCTTCTTCTTGCGCGGACGGGGCGGCACGCCGCCGCTGGCCGGCGCCGTCATGGTCGGGCGACGCTTCGCCGGGCCACCACCGGGCGCCCGACGCGGTGTGGCCCGGGAGTCGGTGCCCACCGCGTCGCTCCGCTCGATGGTGCGGGTGCCCGTCGAGGATCCATCGGCCTCGCCGGACATCCGACCCCGGACCTTCACGCTGATGAGGCTCCACCGTTCCTCGCGCTCCTTGAGCACCGCGACCAGGGACGAGGCCAGGAACAGCGACGAGTAGGACCCCACCGCGATGCCGACCAGAAGGGCCACGGCGAACTCACGCAGGGTGGCCGCCCCCAGGATCACCGAACCGACCAACAGCATCGACAGGACCGGAATGGCCGAGGTGATGCTGGTGTTGATGGAACGCATGGCCACCCGGTTCAACGCCAGGTTCATGAGTTCCCGGTAGGTGTAGCGCTCGGTGGCACCCAGTCGACCCACGACCTCGCGAACCTTGTCGTAGACCACGATCGTGTCGTAGAGGGAGTAGCCCATGATGGTCAGGAAGGCGATGACGGTCGCCGGGGTGATCTCGAACCGGAACACCGAGTAGACGCCGACGCTCAGCACGATGTCGTGGGCCACGGCGACCAACGCACCCACGGCCATCTTCCACTCGAGGCGGACGGCGATGTAGAGGGCCACCACGATGAAGAACACGACGAGCGCCTTCACCGCCTTGTCGGTGACCTCGTCACCCCACGTGGGCCCCACCTGTTCGAAGGCCACGACCGGGCCGAGGCCGGCGGTCAGACCGTCCCGTATCTCGGCGGCCCGTGCCGGGTCCTGCACGTCGGATCGCACCAACACGATCTCGTCGTCGACCAGCTGGATGCGGGCGTCGGGCACCCCCAGGTCGGCCATGAGCTCACGGGCGTCGGTCACCGAAGCGTCCGGGGCACGGACCTCGTAGGAGGTACCGCCCTCGAAGTCGAGGCCCAGATTCAGACCCAGGACGGCGAACGAGAGCAGCCCGACCACCACCGCGGCAACAGACGCGGTGATCGCCGGGCGCCACAGTGACGGGAAGTCGATCGGCGATTCGCCGCGGTAGAGGGCCCGGAGGGTCTTCATGCGACGACCTCCGACGGGGCCGATCCCCTTCGAGCCGGCACCGCACCCGATGCCGGCAGGCCGAACCGCTCGGGGTGGTCGGCGAACCAACGGGTGGTGGACAGCAGGCGGACCATCGGACCCATGAAGAAGTAGGTGGCCACCAGGTCGAGGATGGTGGCCAGACCCAGGTAGAGGGCGAATCCCCGAACCGCACCCACGGTGAGGGCCCACAAGAGGCCCGCGCCGATGAGTGAGGCCACATCGGCCTTGACGATGGTCGAGAAGGCGATCGGGAACGCCCGATCCACCGACGAGCGGGCCGTCCGACCGTCACGGACGTCCTCCTTGAGGTGCTCGAAGTAGACGACGTTGGAGTCCACCGAGACACCGACGGCCACGATCATGCCGGTGATCCCGGCCAACGTCAGGGCCAGTCCGGACTGGGTGCCGAGATGGGCCACGATGGCCCACAGCAGGGCGCCGGAGATGCCGAGGCTGGCCAGGGCCACCAGGCCCAGGATCCGGTAGTAGGCCACGATGAACACGGCGACCAGCAGGAGGCCGACCAGCCCGGCCACCACGCCGGCCCGCAACGAGTCCTCACCAATGGTCGCCGACACCACCCGGGTGTTCTCCGGCTCGAGCTCCACCGGCAGGGCGCCGTACCGCAGGGAGAGCGACACGTCGTCGGCCTCGGCCTTCTCGAAGCCGCCGGAGATCAGGATGGCGTCGTGCTGGAACTCGGGTGCCCGGATGGACGGGGCGGTCACCACCTGTCCGTCGAGAACGATGGCCAGACGGCCGTTGGGCGAGCCCTCGACCCGGGGACAGGACGGGTCACCCACGTAGCAGCGGGCCGCCACCTCGTTGAAGCCGTCGACGCCGACCTGTCCCTGGTGGAGGTCGAGTCCGACCTGCCACTGGTACTCGACGAACAATGCGTTGGCGTCGGCTATGGCTTCGCCGGTCAGAACCGATGGGCCCAGGAGGTAGTGCTGGCCGGTGGCGTCGCCACGCAGACCCAGAACCACGAAGTGCTCGGCCAGGTCGTCTTCAGGGGCGGTGTACCCGTCGGCGCCGACGGCGGGCACCACGGCGCCGGATCCGACCTCGGAACACGCGGCGAAGGCACCCGACGACGAGCCTGACGCCACGGATTCGATACCGACCGCCGTGGTGACGCCACAGACCGGACGGAACCGCAACTCGGCGGTGGTCCCCACGAGGGAAAGGGCCCGCTCCTGATCGTCCACGCCGGGAAGGGAGACCAGCACGCCGGTCTCGGTCCGGGAGATCTCGGGCTCCGCCACGCCCAGGCCATCCACCCGGTCACGGATGATCGACACCGTCTGGTCGAGCATCTCCTCGGTGGCCGGTTCGGTGGCCGCCAGGCGGACCGACACGCCGCCCTGCAGGTCCAGTCCCAGCAGAGGCTGGTTTCCCCACACCACGGTCATGACCGAACCGAGCACGCTCAGGATGACGATTCCGAGCAGGAAGACGAGCTGGCGGCGAGGCATGTCGATGACGCGGTGAAATCTGATCCGTTAGCGGTGGAGCCGCTCAGGACTCGTCGGAGCCGGTCTCCTCGGCGGGGACCTCGTCGACCGTTTCCTCTTCGTCCGGGGTGGCCTCGTTGAACCGGCGGTCCACGGCGCTGCGAAGGACCTTCAACTCGACACCGTCGTAGACCTCGATCCACAGGACGTTCTCGTCGTCCCGGTCGACCTCGTTCACGACACCGAAGATGCCGGAGTTCAGCACCACCTCGTCGCCCGCCGAGATGGAAGTGACCAGCGCCTGCTGTTCCTTCACCTTGCGCTGCTGCGGTCGGATCATGAGGACGTACATGAGTCCGAAGATGAGGATCAGGGGGATGAAGCCGGCCACGGGAATGCTCCTGAAAGAGGGGGGCTGCAGACAGGGATCCGCAGACAGGGATCCGGCGGACCTCACGGCCACCGGTGGACTCCGGGAGCCTACGCCGGGCCGCTCGCACCCCGACAGGGACCCGGCAAGGATCAGCCCCAGACGTCCAGTGTGTCGCGCCGGAACGCCTCGAAGGTCCCGGCCTCGACGGAGGCCCGGAGACGATCCACGAAGTCCAGTAGCCACGCCAGGTTGTGCAGCGTGAGAAGACGACGGCCGGTGGGTTCATCGGTCATCAGGAGGTGCCGGAGGTAGGCACGGGACCACCGACCGGCCGGACTGGCCGGGAAGGCGGGGTCCAGAGGCGAATCGTCGGTGGCGAACCGGGCGTTTCGCAGGTTGAGGCGCCCGGCGGTGGTCAGCACCGTCCCGTGCCGGGCATGCCGGGTGGGCAGGACACAGTCGAACATGTCGATGCCGGCCGCCACCACCTCGACGAGGCCCGCCGGGTCGCCCAGGCCCATGAAGTAGCGGGGCTGGTCGGTCGGGAGCATGGCCGTCACGGCAGCCAGCGGCTCGAGCATCTGGTCCCGTGTCTCCCCCACGCTGAGACCACCCACCGCATAGCCGTCGAACCCCACCTCGAGGGTCCGCTCGGCGCTCTCGATCCGGAGACCGGTGTCGGTACCGCCCTGCACGATGCCGAACTGACTCTGTCGGCCAGCGGCATCCGGGTGATCGAGGAAGGCCCGGCGACCCCGACCGGCCCATGCCGCGGTCCGGACCACCGCGGCCCGTAGGACCTCGTCGGTTGCGGGCAGGGCGGGGCACACGTCCAGGATCATCTGGACATCGGCTCCCAGATCGGCCTGGACCTCGGCTGCCCCCTCCGGGGTGAGCACGTGGGTCGATCCGTCGTAGGTCGACCGGAAGGTGGCGCCCCGGTCGTCGACCTTCGGCTGCAGCGAGAAGATCTGGTAGCCGCCCGAGTCGGTCAGGGTGAGCCCCTCCCAACCGGCGAAGGCACCCAGCCCACCGTGGGCCCGGACCACCTCGGCGCCCGGTCTCAGCATCAGGTGGTAGGTGTTGCCCAGCACCACCTCGGCGCCCAGTTCGGCCAGGTCGACCGACGAGAGGTGACGTACCGCTCCCCTGGTGCCGACCGGCATGAAGCACGGGGTTCTGAACGTCCCCCCGGGCACCCGCACGGTACCCGAGCGCGCCCCTCCGTCATTTGCCGACGCGCTGAACTCAGCCTTCATCGGTCCGCCTCCTCCGGGGAGCCCGTCGGAGCACGGGTCACCACCATGGCGTCCCCGAACGAGAGGAACCGGTACCCGGCTTCAAGGGCCCCCCGATAGAGGTCGCGCCACCGCGTCCCGGTAAATGACTCGAGCATGACCAGCAGCGTGGACCGTGGCAGGTGGAAGTTGGTCATCAGGGCGTCCACCACCAGAAAGTCGAAGGGCGGTCGGATGAAGAGGTCGGTCGACCCACCGGGCCCGAACCGGGCCGCCGACTCCAGCGCCCGGACGGTCGTGGTGCCCACGGCAACCACCCGTCCACCCTTCCGGCGGGCTCCCAGGCAGGTCTCGAGAACGTCCGGGGAGACCTCGTACCGCTCGTGGTGCATCCGGTGGTCGTCGAAGTCGTCGACGGTGACCGGCCGGAAGGTGTCCAGCCCCACCACCAGCTCGAGGCGCTCCACCCGCGCGCCGGCCGCCCGGCAACGCTCCAACACCTCCTCGGTCAGGTGCAGCCCAGCGGTCGGCGCGGCCGCTGAGGCCGGCCGGTCGCTGTACACCGTCTGGTACCGCTCGGGGTCGGCCAGTTCGGTGGTGAGGTACGGCGGGAGCGGCATCTCTCCGTGGCGCTCCAACGCTCCATCCAGGTCACCGTCCGGCGTGCGTACCGCCACGTGTCGCCGACCCTCACCCAGATCGGCACCGATCTCGACGGCCAGGTCGTCACCGGCCACCAACTCGGTGCCCGGCGGCAGCCGTCGACTCGGTCGCACCAGCGCCTCCCACCGGACCTCGGTACCCGACGCTCCCTCGTCCACGGGTCGCAGGAGCAGGACCTCGGCGGCGCCGCCCGTGGGACGCCGGAGACGCAGTCGAGCGGGCAGGACCCTGGTGTCGTTGAGGACCAGGACGTCACCGGGACCCAGCAACGAGGGCAGGTCCCGCACGGTCCGATGGACGACCGAAGGTCCGGTGGCGTCCAGCAGCCGGGCCGCCGGGCGGTCCTCCAGCGGTTCCTGGGCAATGGCCGACGCCGGCAGGTCGTAGTCGAAGTCGTCGGGGCCCATGGCTCGGCAAGCCTAGGGAGGCCCGACCCGGGGAGTCCCGACCCTGAACGTCAGGTCAGTCCGTCGAGGCCTCGTCGAACAGGGACGTCGCTCCGGAGGAAGGCGGCGGGTCGGTCCCCAGATGGGCGTAGGCCGCCGGCGTGGCCACTCGACCCTTCGGGGTCCGGAGAAGGAGGCCCTGCTGGATGAGGAACGGCTCGTAGACGTCCTCCACGGTGTCCTCCGGTTCACTCACGCTGATCGACAGCGTCTTGAGGCCCACCGGACCACCGCTGAAACGGTGGCAGAGCGCCGAGAGGATCTCCCGGGAAGGCTTGTCCAGACCCAGTCCGTCCACGCCGAAGAAGGCCAGACCATCACGGGCCACGTCTCCGTCGACCACACCCGATCGTTCGACCTGGGCGAAGTCACGTACCTGGCGCAGCAGACGATTGCCGATCCGCGGCGTGCCCCGAGACCGACGGGCGATCTCTCCCGCGCCCTCGTCATCGAGTTCGACATCGAGGATCCCGGCGGCCCGGGTCACGATGGACTGCAGGTCATCGGCCTCGTAGTAGTCGAGCCGGGCCGTGAGACCGAAGCGGTCACGTAGCGGCCCGGTGATGAGTCCCGTGCGGGTGGTGGCACCGACCAGCGTGAACCGGGGAAGTTCCAGGCGGATGGATCGGGCGGCCGGACCCTTGCCCAACACGATGTCCAACTCGAAGTCCTCCATGGCCGGATAGAGGACCTCTTCGACGGCGCGGGCCAGTCGGTGGATCTCGTCGATGAACAGGACGTCGCCCGGCTCGAGCTTGGTGAGGATGGCCGCCAGGTCGCCCGCCCGTTCGAGGGCCGGTCCGGAGGTCACGTGGAGTTCAGCCTGCATCTCGGTGGCCACGATGTGGGCCAGCGTGGTCTTGCCCAGGCCGGGCGGACCGGCGAACAGGAAGTGGTCAGCGGCCTGGCCCCGTCGTCGTGCCGCTTCGAGCATCACCCGCAGGTGGCCCTTCAACTCCGACTGGCCGACGAACTCCCGGAGGCTGCGGGGTCGCAGGCCACCTTCGACGGCCTCCTCGTCGGTCTCCGGATCACGCTCGGCCGACAACAGTTCCTCGCGCACGACCGACCTCTCCCGACCCGCGTCCGGACCTACGCCCGGGCGAGGCGTTGGAGGGCCTCGCGCAACAGGACCGCCGGATCGTCGCCGCCCAGATCGGCCAGCACCGACCGGACCTCATCAGGGGTGTAGCCCAGACCGCCCAACGCATCCTGGACCTCGGCCACCGCGGATCGGGGCGCGCCCGGCGCCCGCTCGCCGTCCAGCACACCATCCAACGGCAGATCCAGCGAATCCTTGAGTTCGACCAGAAGACGGGTGGCGGTCTTCTTGCCCACGCCGGGAACGAGGCAGAGCGCGGCCACGTCGTCGTCGGCCAGCAGGCGGGCCAGTTCGCCCGGCCCGTGCACGCCGAGGACGGCAAGGGCGAGGGCCGGCCCGACCCCGTGGGCCGACAGCAGCGCCTCGAAGCAGGCCCTTTCGTCGCGCTCGAGGAAGCCGTACAGCGTCTGGTCGGCCTCCCGGAAGTGATGGTGGACATGGACGAACACCTCGCCACCCACATCACCCAACCGAACCGCGGTGGTCGGGGTGACGATCACCCGGTAGCCGACTCCCGCCACCTCGACGAGAACCTCGCCCTCGCCGAAGCGCTCCAGCAGTCGACCTCTCAGGGATCCGATCATCGACCCGTTCCCTTCATGGCCGCCGCCACCGTCGCCCGCCGGGTGGGCGGCACCATGGCCAGGTGACAGAGGGCCACGGCCACCGCATCGGCCGCGTCGACCGGACGCAGCGGAGTGGTCAGGCCCAGTTGACCCCGGACCATCTGTTCCACCTGGTCCTTGTCGGCGCCACCCCAGCCGGCCACCGCGTTCTTCACCTCGTTGGGCGAATAGAGCGTCACCGGACACCCGGCGGTCGCCGCAGCGGCCATGGCGACCCCCGAGGCCTGTCCCGTCTGCATGGCGGAACGGACGTTGACCTGGAAGAGGACCCGCTCGACGGCCACCTCGTCGGGTCGGTACTCGTCGACCAACGCCGCCACCTCGCGATGGAGCTCGGCCAGACGAATCGCCGTGTCGGCTCCCGGGTCGGTCCGGATGACCCCGGCGGCGACGGCTTCGAGACGACGCCCGGCACGCGACACCACGCCGTAGCCACAACGGGTCAGACCCGGGTCGATCCCCAGAACGAACATGTGTACGACTCTAGCGGTGGCCGCCCCGATGATCGGTGCACCCCGTGTCCCCGGCTCTTCAGCAACAGGTCAGGCGTCGAGCCCCTCGAGAATCTCGAGGACCTCGGCAGGAATGTCGAAGTTGGCGTGCACGTCCTGGACGTCGTCGTTGTCGTCGAGCAGGTCCATGACCCGGAGCACGGCCCGGGCCTGCTCAACGGAATCCAACGCCACCGACGTGGTGGCCAGCATCGTGACGTCCGCGTTCAGGAACGACACCTCGGCCGCCTCCAGAGCCTCGCGGACCGAAGGGAGATCGGTGGCCTCGCACGTCAGTCGCCAGGTCCCGTCATCGTCGACCAGGTCCTCGGCTCCGGCGTCCAGCGCAGCGACCATGATCTCGTCCTCGTCGACCGAGCCGTCCAGCAGGACCACGCCCTTGCGTTCGAACTGCCAGGCCACCGATCCGGGTTCGGCCAGCGAACCGCCGTTCTTGGTCAGGAGGGATCGCACCTCCGAGCCGGTCCGGTTCCGGTTGTCGGTCAGGGTCTCCACGTAGAGGGCCACACCGTGGGGGGCGTACCCCTCGTAGGTGATGGTCTCGTAGTCGACCCCCTCCAGTTCACCGGTGCCGCGCTTGACGGCCCGCTCGATGGTGTCGAGGGGCACCGAGGCGTCACGGGCCTTCTGGAACATGGTCCGCAGCGTCGGGTTGGAATCGGGGTCACCGCCGCCCTGCCGGGCCGACACCTCGACCTGCTTGATGAGCTTGGCGAAGAGCTTGCCGCGCTTGGCGTCGGCCGCGCCCTTCTTGTGCTTGATGGTCGCCCACTTGGAATGGCCCGACATGTCGCGCTCCGTCTCGTCTCGTCTACCTGATGCCGGTAGCTGGTCAGGCGTCGAACGCCATGTCCAGGAACCGCCCGTGGATGCGCCCGTCTCCGGCCATCTCAGGATGGAAGGATGCCACCACGACGGACCCTTGGCTGCACAGCACCGGCCGACCGTCCACGGTGGCCAGCACCTCGACGCCGTCACCCACCCGGTCGACCACCGGGGCCCGGATGAACACCCCGTGGAAGGGCTCGTCGAGGTCGGTCACGTCCAGGTCGGATTCGAAGGAATCGACCTGCCGCCCGTACCCGTTGCGTCGTACGTCGATGTCGATCGCCGCGAACGACCGTTGGTCGGGGCGGCCATCGGCCACGTGAGCGGCCAGCAGGATCATTCCGGCACAGGTACCCAGAACCGGCATCCCGCCGGAGATCCGATCAGCCACCTCGTCACGCAGGCCCGACGAGTCGAGCAGCATCGACATGGTCGTCGACTCGCCTCCCGGCAGTACCAGGGCGTCCACGTCGGAGAGTTCGTCGGCGGTACGCACCTCGGTGCCCGAGACGCCCAGGTCGCCCAGCATCTGGACGTGACGGGCGAACGCTCCCTGGAGAGCCAGAACCCCGACCTTCATCGCCCGATCTCCGCGCGAGGGTGCGGGCCCATTGGCGACCGGTCGACTACCAGCCGCGATCGGCCAGGCGGGTCTCCAGCTGGCCGATCTCCAGACCCGGCATGGCGCTCCCGAGGCCCCGGCTGACCTTGGCCAGCATGGTGGGATCCTCGAAGTTGGTGGCCGCCTCGACAATGGCCCGGGCCCGGGGCGCCGGATCGTCGCTCTTGAAGATGCCCGAACCCACGAACACCGACTGGGCACCCAACTGCATGACCAGCGCCGCGTCGGCGGGCGTGGCGATGCCTCCCGCGCAGAACATGGGGACCGGCAGGACACCGGTCTCGGCGATCTCCTGGATCAGCGGAAGCGGGGCCTGCAGGCGCTTGGCCCAGTCGAACAACTCGGCCTGGTCGGCCTGGGTGATCCGGCGCATGTCGCCGAGGATCGAGCGGAGGTGGCGGACGGCCTCGACGATGTTGCCGGTGCCCGCTTCGCCCTTGGAGCGGATCAGGCAGGCGCCCTCCGAGATCCGTCGCAGTGCCTCTCCGAGGTTGGTCGCCCCGCACACGAACGGCACGTCGAACGCCCACTTGTCGATGTGGTGGGCCTCGTCGGCCGGCGTGAGGACCTCGCTCTCGTCGACGTAGTCCACGCCGAGCGCCTGGAGGATCTGGGCCTCGGCGAAGTGGCCGATGCGGGCCTTGGCCATCACCGGGATGGTCACGACCTCCTTGATGCCCTCGATCATCTCCGGATCGGACATGCGGGCCACGCCGCCGTCCCGACGGATGTCGGAAGGCACCCGCTCGAGCGCCATCACGGCGACCGCTCCGGCATCCTCGGCGATCTTGGCCTGGACGGGGTCGACCACGTCCATGATCACGCCGCCCTTGAGCATCTCGGCTAGTCCGCGCTTCACCAACTGGGTCCCGGTCGATCGGGTCACGTCACTCATGGCGCGGAGTCTACGAAGGGCGGGCCGACGAGCGCGTGTCGGAAATCTTTTCGGAGTGGCTCAGCCGACGAGTTCGGCGATGCGTGCCGGATCCAGGAGGACGCCTTCACCCAGTCGGGCCAGCGCCACCCAGGTTCGGCCCGGTCGCAGGTTCACCCGGTCACCGGTGTCGTCGTCGGCCAGGGACCAACGGTCGGCGGTGAACGGTCGGCTCCACGTCACGCCGGTGATGGTGCCGTCGCGGAGCAGCCAGCCATCGCCGGATCCGGTCGAGATGGCCTGGGGCGACTCGAGGTCGGCGTCCGACATCCGGTAGTCCACGTACAGGACGAGCACGTTGTCGGCAGCAAGTTGCACGCCGGTCTCGTCGAGCAGGGGTGCTCCCCGGTGGAACCGCAGCCAGCGGGCCGCCGCGTGGTCCCAGACCCAGTCGATCTCCCGACGGGGCGTCCGCCATCCGATGCCCCTGGTGGTCACCGCGGAGGACGGCAGCGGACCGAAGTCGAACATGGCGTCGGGTGCGCTTCCGTCGGCCGAGGCGACCAGCGCCGCGGCGTCCAGGAACCCGTTGTAGGGGGCCTCACCCCGGGCCTCGTCGCGGAAGAAGAACGCCTGACCCTCACCGTTGGTGCTGACCGGAACGAACGTGCCCTGGCGCTCGGCCTCGGCCACCTCGTCGCCCACGCCCCGGTTGCTGCCCCAGTAGGCGAAGACGGGGCGGTTCAGGTTGCCGATGAGATCGATGTCGCTGGACCGGGCCGAGCGCACCAGCCCCACCGAGAGCGGGACCTCGCTCTGGAAGACGGCGAGAAAGCGGGTCACCCCGTTCTCGATGTGCGTCTCGTAGACCACGTCGGCCGACTGGATGCCCATCTGCGGCAACGACTTGGTGTCGTTGTTGCCGATCTTGACGGCCAGCGCCGGACGGTGGGCCACCCCGTCGACGGCCGGCAGGCCGGTGAGCGGGTGGACCGCGCCGGTCCACCCGGTGATGGTCGTGGTGGTCGGCGTCCCGATCGTGGTGGCCGGTGCGCCGTCGCCACCCGATCCTTCGTCGGTACCGGCGCTGCTGCCGGTCGTCTCGTCGTCAGCGGCGGGCTCGGAGGTACCGGCGGGGGCGACGGTGGTGGACCCGATGGTGCCCAGCGTCGGCGCCGGGGCCTCGGTCCCTCCACCGAACCCGCACCCGGCCGTGCCCAACAGGCCGACCAGCAGGAAGGCCAGCAGGACCGCCAGTAGGCGGAACTGCCGCACGCCAGCGACGCCGCGTCGGGACCTCACCGCTCGGCCAGGGCGGCGATCCGCACGTCGACCGGCGGATGGTCGGCGGTGGCCACATCGGTCCTGCCGTCGGGCTGCAGCAACCAGAGACGAGCGGTTGCCGCCGGTGCATCGACCGCCGCGCCGAGTTCCGACAACCCTCGGAGCGCCTCCTGCATTCCCGGCGGGAAACGAGTCAGATCAGCACCATCGAAGTCCGTGCGGACCATCCGGTCGGGGCCGGTGCCCGATGCCGAACGGCCGAAACCGCCACGCCCGAGGGAGGGGAACCGGCCGAGTGCGACCGCCGTGGTCTCGCCACGGAGTCCGCCATCAGCGCATCGCACCAGCAGGTGGGCGACCAGGGCCTCGAGTTCGACGAGGGTGAGGCGGTCGGCGGCCCCGGTGGTCAGGACGATCGACGCCCCATCCCGACCCGCCATGGCCAGTGCATTGCCGGCCGAAGAATCCAGGACGAACACGTCGGGGCGCCCGATGCCATGCGTCAGGCAGAGACCGTCCACCGTGTTGTGCAGGCGGGGAAACTCGCCGGCCCGGGCCGGTCGGGCACCGATGGTGCGTCGGAGCATGCCTTCGGCCCGGCGGGTGACCACGGCCGCCATACCCACCCCGACGACGACGCCGATCACCACGGCGACCGGCAGCGGGACGCCGATCAGGGAGCCCACGATCGTCAGGCAGAGGCCGACGAGCAGGGCAGGCACGAGGATCGGGTGACGGAGCAGCGACATGGACGACCGGCGGTTTCGTGGACGGGAGGAGACGGTCAGCCCGGACCGGATGACCGACCAGCATGATACGCGCCGACCACCGAGGAATAGGCCTCGAGGTACCGGTCGGCCAGTCGGCGCATCGAGAACTCCTCGGCGCGCTCTCGCCCGCTGGCCACCAACCGGGCGGCGAGGACCGGGTCGGCGAGGACCTTGGCGATGGCCGCCCCCAGCGCCTCGGCGTCACCGGCGGGAACCAGCAGGGCATCGTCGCCACCGCGTGCCACCTTGGCGTAGCCCGGAATGTCGCTGGCCACCACCGGGGTGTCACAGGCCATTCCCTCGAGCAGCACCACCCCGAACGACTCGCCCCGCAGGGACGGGGCACAGAAGACGTCCGCCCCCCGGATCCTCGCCGTCCGCTCCTCATCGGAGATACGACCCAGCCACTGGACCCGGGCATCGCCGGCCATCCGGGCCCGCAACTCGTCGGTCTCCGGGCCGTCGCCGGCCACCCAGAGTCGAACATCGGAACCCAGCACGGCCATGGCGTCGAGCAGCACCGCCAGGCCCTTGCGGGGCTCGTGGCGACCGATGAAGAAGACGGTCGGACCTTCGGTGGGCCACGGCGCCACCTCCCGACTCCGCTGGACCTCCACACCGTTGAACAGGATCTCGTACTCGCCCCCCAGCGAGTCATGGGCCATGGCCGCCGCATCATCGGACACCGCGAACACCCGGTCCATGCGTCGACTCAGCCACCGGACCGGGCGATTCAGGAGGTCGTAGGCGAGGCTCCCCCCGGCCGCGTGGAACGTCCCCACCATGGGCGACTGGGCCAGGAAGAGCGCCGTGGTGGTCGGCCCGGGGGCCAGAGGTTCGTGCAGGTGGAGGATGTCGAACTCCTCGTCACGCAGGGTCCGGATGGTCCGCAACGCGCACGACACGTCCGGGGCGATGGGGGCCATCGAGCCGTTGGCCGCCGTGGGGAGGCTGTCTCCCAGCGGGGTAACCCCGGCGTCGGGCGGCGGGCCGTCACAGGGGCCCAGCACCCGGGTGGAATGGCCAGCGGCCCGGAGCACCCGGGCCAGGCCCAGGACCTGGCCCTGGACCCCGCCCGGCAGGGTCAGGCTGTAGGGGCAGATCAGGCCGATTCGCACGGGGCGCCCTTCCGGTCCGATGGCCAGTTCGGTTGCAGGAGATGCCACTGCTCAGGTTCGGCAGCGATGAGCACCTCCAACTCGGCGGCCAGCGCACGGGTCACCCTCGTCACGTCGTCCCGTAGCCGGCCTTCGCGTCGGGCTTCGACCGGGGGACGAACCACACCGTGACAACCACCCGGGTGGTCGTAGATGGCAATGGGCAGCAGAACGGCCCCCGTCCGCAGGGCCAGGGTGGCCGGACCGGCGGGCAGCATCGTGACCTCGCCGAAGAACTCGACCTCCACGCCCGCTCCCCCGACGTGCCGGTCGCTGGGGAGACACACCGCCCGGTTCTCACGGAGCATGGCCATGGTCTCAGTGCCGGCCCCCGGGCCGAGACCCACCACCTTCATCCCGAGGGACGTCCGGAAGCTCCGGTACCAGTCGAAGAGTTCCGGGGGCTCCAGCGACTCCACCACGCACCCCACGGGAACGTCGTGATGCAGGGTCAGCCAGTGGGCGGCCCACTCCCAACTGCCGAGGTGCGGCATGGCCATGATGACCCCGTTGCCCGCCTCGAGCCCCTCGGCGATCCGTTCGTAGCCCTCCTCGGTGAAGCCGGAGATGATCTCCTCGGGGGTCATCGACGGCAGCCGGAAGCTCTGCAGGTAGTAGTCGGCGTAGGAGGCGAACACCAGGTCCACCGATTGCCGCAGACGGCGACCGGTCAGCTCCGGCCCACGGACCCGACGCAGGTTGCGTTCCACCAACCGACGACGGTCCCGGTCGAGGTGGCCGACGATGCGGCCCACGGCCCGGGCCACGGGCACCGAGACCACCGGGGGCACGATGTGGGCCGCCGCCGAGGCGATGCGGAAGGCGTGGACGATTCCCGGGGTCATGACCGGCCGGTTACCGGTTCGTTCAGTGGCTGGTCGGTCGGGTGCGGGCGCCGTGGCGTCGGCGACGCCCGATGCGCGACTGCCGACGGCTCTCACGCCCGGCGGGCGCCACCCGGTCCGAGGTGGCCTGGCGCCACACCTTCACGAACCGCTGCACCGCGGTGACCAGACTGAGTACCAGCATCACCCAGAGCACGGGAACGAGGATCTCGAAGAACAGCAGTCCGAAGGCCAGCACGATGAATCGCTCGGCACGCTCCATCAGGCCGCCCTTGGCGTCGTAGCCCAGCGACTCGGCCTTGGCCCGCTGGTACGAGATGAACATCGCCGTGGCCATGATGGCCACCGGCAGCATCATCATCCGGTCGGTGCGCACGCTGGCCAGATGCCAGGCCACCCCACCGAACAGGAGGGCGTCGGTGAGCCGGTCGGCCACCGAGTCGAAATAGGCGCCGCGCGACGAGGCCGTTCCCGCGGCCTTGGCCACCGCCCCGTCGAGAGCGTCGGGTACACCGGTCAGCACCAGGAGCAGGAAGCCGAGACGCAGGTTGCCCATGCCGATGGCCACCGAGGCCCCGGCGGCCATGACGATGCCGATGACCGTGACGACGTCCGCGGAGATACCCGTTCGTTGCAGGCTCTGGCCAATGGGGGTGAGACCCCGATCGACCACGGTGCGCCAATTGCCATCCAGCATGAGGGTTGCTCCCGTCAGACCCGGCGGGTCCCAGACCCCGGCAGGTTACCGGAGCCACGGCCGACCCTCGGGGTGCCGCCGGGCACCGGAGCTTCGACGGATCGACTGACGCACGGATTCGAGGCCGGGTCAGGACCAGTCTTCGGGATTGTCCTCGACGTGGGTGGCCACCATCTCGCCGTCGATCCCATCGACGAACACCAGGCCGCGGCGCTCAGGGGGCGACTCGTTCGAATACACCAGCACCCGCCACGTCGGGCGACTTCGCAGGCCACGCCAGGCCATCTGGGCCGACGCGTGGCCGACGGGAAAACCCACGGCCCGCACGGCGGCCACCAGCGCGTCGGCCTCGTCGACTTTCAGGCTCCAGCCGGCCTGCAGGTGGTAGAGGCCCACCAGGGCAAGCCCGATCGCTCCGGCAACCAGACCGCCATCGACCAGCGGTGAGCCGTCGGCCAACGCCACCACCGCCACGGTGACCGCGGCCGTCACCAGATAGATGACGCCGGGGATCCGTCGGCGGTCGTTGTCGGGGAACACGTAGGGCCCGACCAGACCGGCACCGCGCGCATCAAGGTCATCAGGCAGCGCGTCGCGGACCTCACCATCGATGGACAAGGGACCGTCGTCGGACACAGGCTGCTCCTCGACGGGTTCGGCGGTCTCGTTCACGATCGGTGAATCTACCGGCGACCGACCTCGGGGGATGCCCGTCGAGGCGTACGAGCCACGGCCACCGGGATCACCACACCGGCACCGGCCATCTGCAGTGCGACCACCGCGGCGTCCATGGTCGCGCCCGTGGTCACCACGTCATCGACCAGCACCACGATGGACCCCGCCCGGACGACACCCGACCGTGCCCGGAGTTCCGGACCCCGGCGACGCTCGACACCGGTCCGACCGGTCTGTTCCCGACCGGGAGCCCGTAGCAGCAGGCGGCGGACCGGGACCGCCGGCCGGTCGGCTCGCCCACAGCCATGCAGCCGGCGCCGCCCACCCAGCGCCCGGCCGGTGGCTCTGGCCAGTATCCGCGCCTGGTCGACGCCTCGTCGTCCACGCCGGGCCACCGTGGTCGGCACCCAGGTGACGACGTCGGGCACCACACCTGCAGCCAGTGCCAGTGCAGCGAGCCCCGCCCCGAGGTCAACCACATCTCGTCGGTCACCACCGAACTTCAGCGCCCGGACCTTTCGTCCCGCTTCGCCCCGGTAGGAACCGATCGTCGAGATGCGTTCGACCAACGCCCGCTTCCCCGAAACCGAGACCCGGCCAACGTCCGTCATGAACCGGACGCTACGGACGGGGTGTGACGGCCCCCTCAGGAGCCCAACGTCAGGGGCCCAGAGTCAGGGGCCCAGAGTCAGGAACCCGACAGCCGGACCGCGGGCCGATCGGATCGGAGACGGTCGACGGCGGCCATCACCGTGTCAAGGTTGGCGGCCAGGTCGCCTCTCCCGTCCAGGCACAGGTCGGCGTGCGTGGCACTCGGCCCCACGAACGCCTCGTGCATGGGCGCCACGGTGGCCTCGAACTGGGCCTGCACGCTGGCCGTCGTGCGCCCGCGTTCGCGCACGTCACGATCCATGCGACGGGCCAGACGGATCTCGGCCGGCGCATCCACGAAGACCGCCAGGTCGAGGCGACGACGCAGAGCGGGCACGGCCAGGACCAGGATCCCGTCGACCACCACCACGGGGCGCGGCTCCACCCGTCGGGTCCGCCCCGTCCGGGTATGCGTGGCGAAGTCGTAGATCGGTACGTCGACCGGCCGACCGGCCAACAGGCTGTCCAGGTGGTCGACCAGCAGCGCCTCGTCCAGCGAGTCCGGATGGTCGTAGTTGACGACTGCCCTCTGTTCGACCGGCAGGTGGGCCAGGTCGTGGTAGTACTCGTCGTACCACAGCACCGACGCATCGTCGCCGAGACGCGAGGTCAGGCCGTCGACCAGCGTGGTCTTCCCCGCTCCACTACCTCCGGCCAGGCCCAGCACCGCGCTCCGCACGGAAAACGAGCCTAGGTGGGCCGGCGGGTGACTTCTCGAGGCCTGTTCCCGGTCCGGCTCAGTACTTGTAGTGGGTGGGCTTGAACGGGCCGTCGACCGGCACGCCGAGGTAGTCGGCCTGGTCGTCGGACAGCTCGGTCAGGCGCACGCCCAGCGAGTCGAGGTGCAGTCGGGCCACCTTCTCGTCGAGTTCCTTGGGCAACGTCACCACGTCGGTGCCGTACTCCTCGGCCCGGGCGTGCAGCTCCATCTGGGCCAGCACCTGGTTCGAGAAGCTGGCCGACATCACGAAGCTGGGGTGGCCCGTGGCGTTGCCCAGGTTCAGGAGGCGGCCCTCGGACAGCATGATCACCGAGTGCCCGTCCGGGAAGACGAACTCGTCGACCTGGGGCTTGATGTTGATGCGTTGGACGTCGGACATCCGCGCCAGGCCGGCCATGTCGATCTCGTTGTCGAAGTGGCCGATGTTGCCGACGATGGCCTGGTGCTTCATCCGACCCATGTGCGCCGCGGTGACGATGTCCTTGCAGCCGGTGGCGGTGATGAAGATGTCCGCCTCGTCGAGCACCCGCTCCAGCGTGTTGACCTCGTAGCCCTGCATGACGGCCTGCAACGCGCAGATCGGATCGACCTCGGTCACGATCACCCGGGCGCCCTGTCCACGCAGGGACTCGGCGCAGCCCTTACCGACGTCACCGAAGCCGCACACCACGGCGGTCTTGCCGCCGATCATCACGTCGGTGCCACGGTTGATCCCGTCGATCAGGGAGTGGCGGCAGCCGTAGAGGTTGTCGAACTTGGACTTGGTGACGGCATCGTTGACGTTGATGGCCGGGAAGCGGAGCTCGCCCGCCTCCTTCATCTGGTACAGCCGGTGCACGCCGGTCGTCGTCTCCTCGGAGACCCCGCGGATACCTGCGGCGATCCGGGTCCAGCGCTGGGGATCGTCAGCCAGCGAGGCGGTCAACGTGTCGATGATCACGTGCCACTCCTCGGGATCGTCCTCGTCGGCCGGCGGAACCGCACCGGCCGCCTCGTACTCGGCGCCCTTGTGGACGACCATGGTGGCGTCGCCGCCGTCATCGAGGATCAGGTTGGGGCCCTCACCGTCGGGCCATTCGAGGATCTGCTGGGTGGCCCACCAGTACTCCTCGAGGGTCTCGCCCTTCCAGGCGAACACCGGCACGCCGCGCAGGTCGTCCGGCGAGCCATCCGGGCCACAGACCACGGCGGCGGCCGCGTGGTCCTGGGTGGAGAAGATGTTGCAGCTGGCCCAGCGGACCTCGGCACCGAGGATCACCAGGGTTTCGACGAGCACCGCGGTCTGGATCGTCATGTGGAGCGATCCGGTGATGCGGGCGCCGGCCAGCGGCTGCGTATCGGCGAACTCGGCGCGCAGGGCCATCAGGCCGGGCATCTCGTGTTCGGCCAGACGGATCTCGTTGCGACCGAACTCGTTGAGCGAGAGGTCGGCGACGCGATGGTCGTCGGCGAGGGGTCGGGGGGACGCGGTCATGTCGGCTCCTTGGCACGCTGGGTGCCACGTGTTCGGATCCACTCCCCGGTCGGGGCAGGCCCGGACGACGAGGGACTCAGTTTTCTGGACGAAGCCGGGCTGGGGTCTTCTGACGCCAATTCAGGCAGCCGCGGTGACCACAGGATAGCGGTCATCACCCGGCGAATCGGGGCGCCCGGGTGTCACACCCGCCACTCCAGCCCTGGAGCAGGGGCGGGGTCGTAGCCCTCGGTGAGGGCCAGACCGAGACCGATCTGTTCGGCCAGCACCGCCAGTACGCAGGTGTCGACCAGCGGATCCCCGTCACCGGCCTCGATGACCAGCACCGAGGCCACGAACTCGTCCAGCAGTTCGACGTACCGGTCGAGGGCCTCTCCGTCCGCGGCCGACTCGTGGCCTCCACGGAGGAACACCGCGGTGAACACCTGCCGCGTCACGTCACCGTGCTGACCCCACGAACAGACCTCTCCATGCCGCAGATCCGGCGTGGCCGCCGCCCAGGACACCACCTTTCCGTGCCGGTTGGCCTGATAGCGGGCCTGGTCGGCCAGCGCCCCACCCACCGGCCCCCCACCATGGAAGATGGGCAACGTCCGGCCGATGGACCGCACGACGTGAGCGACGGTGCCCTCCGCCCCGTGGTGGGCCAGACGAGCTTCCAGACGGTCGGCGACCTCGGCGGGAGAGAGCTGGTCGACGGCCGTGCCGCCCGCCAACCAGTTGAGCCGGCCCAGACCGGCCACCACACGGGTGGCCAGGCCCACGTTGGCCCCCACCTTGGCCCCCATCTGGACTGGAGCATCCGGGTCGATCAGACCGTCCACGGCCAGATCCACGACGCTGGCGGGGAGCCGACCCACCGGCTCATCCTCGCCGGCCACCAGCAGCGGCCACGGCGCCCAGCGTCCAGCCAACCCGGCGATGGCCCGGGCCGCCAACCGGGCCGGACCGTCACCCCGCAGCACCACCAGGCCCACCTCGGCCACCGGTCGTTCGTCCGGCGCAGGCAGCGCACGGATGTCCCCGGGCGCGGCAAGCGACCGACCGACCAGACCCGCGCTGTCTCGTGGGTGGGTCCCCTCTGATTCACCCATTCGTGCCACCTTTCAGCTCTCCCCCACGGTCACGCGATGGCCCCCACGGTCACGCGATGGGCGGTTCCGTCCACCAGCAGTTCCGCGGGGCCCTCGTCCGGTCCGATCCAGGCCGCCTCACCGCGCCCGACAACCAGGTCGGGACGGTCGCCGGCTGCACGGATCCGGACCGTGCCCTGCGTGCACACCACCAGTTCGGGACCATGACGGTCGGACAGGTCCACCTCGAGCCCTGTTCCGCTCAACCGCCAGAGGGCGACTCCCGCCTTGCTCATCGGGTCCTCCGGTTCCCCCGATTGGCCGGCCAGGTACCGGTGGACCGGGACGGTCGGCGACTCGATGACGTCGACCCGATCGGGGCGGAGCACCTCGACGAGAGCGGCCGGGTCCACGTGCTTGGTGGTCAGCCCGGCCCGGACCACGTCGTCGGAAACGGTCATCACCTCGACGGCCAGTCCCGAGAGGTGGGCGTGCAGGACACCGGGAGCCACGAACAGGGCATCACCGTCGGCGAGCACGAGGTGACGGAGCAGCGGAACGAGCAGCAGTGCCGGATCCCCCGGATGCAGTTCAGCCAATCGCAGGACCAGATCCGCGGTGGCCCGGTGTCCATCGTCGGTCGAGCCGTCAGCGGCGATCCCGTGGGCGGCCGAGACCAGACCGTCCACGTCGTCGGATGTCGCTGCCAGAAGGGAAGCCACCGCGGTCGACCAGTCGGCCCGGCCGACGGCATCGACGGCCGACCTCGGGAGTCCCAACGCCGCCCCGGCGGCAACCGCATCGTCGACCGGTCGGAACCCACAGAGAACCTCGAACGATCCGACGGCACACACCATCTCCGGTTTGGCCGACGCATCGGGAAAACACCGCCGCGGATCGTCGGTTGCCAGCCCGGCCTCGTCCTCCCGACGGTGCCCGTCCCTGGCCGCCCGTTCATCGGGATGCGCCTGAAGAGACAGTGGCCGTTCGACGGCCAGGACCTTGACCAGGAACGGCATCTCGTCCACCGTGGCGCGGCGACCATCGGCACGGAAGGTCGCCGGTCCCGACGGGTGGGCACCGAACCACAGCTCGGCTTCCGGCACGCCGCTGGGGGCGACGCCCCGCAGGTCGGCCAGCGCCGTGGTGGATCCCCAGTCATATGACCGGATCACGCCGTCCAGCAGGTCCATTGGGTGGCGTCCGAACAGGTGGTGCAGAGGGGGTGAGACCGGGAGGTCAGTCCCCGAAGGTCGGCTGGATGCCCTCAGCGGCCGCCAGGGAGGTCAGCCGATCGTGCTCACCATCGTCGACCTGCTCGGCCTCGTCGACCAGCATCACCGGGATGCCGTCGCGCACCGCATACCGGCGGCGCAACCGCGGGTTGTACAGCGCGGCCTCGTCGGCGAACCAGAGCAGCGGGCCCTTGTCCTCCGGACAGGCCAGAATCTCCAGGAGCTTCGGATCAAGCGTCATGGCCGCAGGCTAGGGGGATTCGAGCGGTTGGCCGCGGTGTCCGGTACCCCGACACACGACCCGCTCACCCGAACAGGCTTCGGATCTCGTCGACCCGGGCCGCACACGCCTCGGCGTCGGCTGCCTCGACGTTGAGGCGAAGCAGAGGCTCAGTGTTGGACGGCCGCAGGTTGAACCACCAGTCACCGAAGTCGACGGTCAGCCCGTCGAGGCGATCCTGGGCGGCGGCGGGTGACTCGGTGCCGTAGTGCCCGGCCACCCGTTCGATGACCGCCGCCGGGTCATCCACCGTGCTGTTCTGCTCGCCGGAGGCCGCATAACGCTCCAACGGTGCGACGAGGTCGCTCATCGGCCCGTCGTGGGCCGAGAGGGCCTCGAGGACCACCAGGGCGGCGATGAGCCCGCTGTCGGCCCGGAAGTTGTCGCGGAAGTAGTAGTGCCCGGAGTGCTCACCGGCGAAGGCCGCCCCCTCGGTGGCCATGGCCTGCTTGATGAGCGAGTGGCCGACCCGGGTCCTGATGGCGAGGCCACCCTCCTCGGCCACCACCTCGGGCACGGCCTTCGAGCAGATGAGGTTGTGGAGGATGGTCGCTCCTGGTTCGCGCCGCAGGACGCCCCGGGCCACCAGTGCGGTGGTGGTCGAACCCGAGATCGGACGGGCCTGCTCGTCGACCAGGAAGACCCGGTCGGCGTCACCGTCGAAGGCCAGCCCGAGATCGGCGCCGGTGGCCAGCACCCTGGCCTGCAGGTCCCGGAGGTTCTCCGGTTGGATGGGATCGGCCGGATGATTGGGGAAGGTGCCGTCCAGCTCCGGGTAGAGGTGGTCAACGGTGAACGGGAGTCCGTCGAAAACCGCCGGAACGACCAGTCCTCCCATGCCGTTGGCCGTGTCGACCACCAGCCGGAGCGGGCGAAGTGCGGCGCAGTCGACGAACGACCGGACGTGGTCGGCGAAGGCGTCCAACAGGTCCAGGGTCCGGACGCTGCCCGGTCGACCGGCCGGTTCGTCACCGGGAGTTCCAGCCGGGAGCTCTCCCTGGACCTCGGCCTGCACCTCATTCAGGCCGTTGTCATAGCCCAGTGGCGCAGCGTCCGACAGGCAGCACTTCATGCCGTTGTAGCCGGCAGGATTGTGGCTGGCCGTGAGCACCACCGCCGGCGACGAGAGATGGCCCGAGGCGAAGTAGACGAGGTCGGTGGACGCCAGCCCGACGTCGACCACGTCGAGGCCGGCGGCGGTGATCCCCCGGACGAGCGCCTCGCCCAACGGCACGCCGCTCGGACGCATGTCCCGGCCCACGACGACCCGGGTGGCCTCCGGTTCGCGACGCCTCACCAGATGGGCGAACCCGCGTCCGATGGCCTCGGCCACAGACTCGTCCCATTCCTCGGGCACCCGCCCACGGATGTCATATGTCTTGAAAATATGGGCCTTGAAGATCCGGGCCTGGGAAACAGGGGCATCAGAGATGGCCGCCTCCGTCACGGAAAGCGGGAAGTCAGGTGCCTCGGGATAGGTGCCGCGACGGGCACGCTGACGGACCCGAAGCAGATCGGCCACCAACCGCACCCCGTCGCGGACCGCACGGACGGTGGACCGCTCCGAGTTCTCGACCTCGACGGGCACCTCGGCGAGGCTGAGGCGCCACCGCTCAGCGAGGTGGAAGAGTTCCACGTCGAAGGCGAACCCCTCCAGGGACGATGCCTCGAAGAGCGGCCGGGCGACGTCGGCCCGGAACGCCTTCAGGCCGCACTGTGTGTCGCGGTACTGGCCGAGGAGCAACGCGTGGGTGGTCAGGTTCACGAGGCGACCGCCGACCTCTCGCAGGCGCCCGGCCCGGACCAGCGTGGTGGTCTCGGTGTGCCGTCGGCTGCCCACCACGACGTCGTAGCCCTCCTCGACCCGGACCACCAGTGCGGCGGCCTGGGCGGGCCCGTAGGCGAGGTCGGCGTCGGTGAACACCACGGTTCGACCCGATGCGACGGCGACGCCGGCTCGGACGGCAGCGCCCTTGCCCCGGTTGCGGTCCAGCCGGAGCACCCGGTCGGCACCAGCCGCCTCGGCGACCGCCGCGGTGTCGTCCGGCGATCCGTCGTCGACCACCACCACCTCGATGACTCCCGCCGCGGTGTCATCGGTGGGCCCGGAAACTTCAGCCAGGGCTGCACCCAGCTCGGCCCGGACCCTGATGATCGACTCGGCGATCCGGTCGGACTCCCGGTAGGCGGGGAGCACGACGGTCACCCGCACGTCGCCGGCGGGGGCCGGCCGATCCGACGGATGGTCCTGTTCACGACGGATCACCCGGAACAGGAACGCCCGGTAGGCCACGCCCCGCACCATGCCGGCCACCAGCACGGCCATCAGCTTGGCGGCCAGATCGACCTGCCAGCCGATGGCCGCGCCGCCGTCCGATCCGTCCAACAGTGCCCGGCCTGCCGTGAGTACGCCGAGGTCGACCAGGCCGGCCACCACCACGACCGTCACGAACACGCGCTTGAGCCGGATCCACCGGGCGTACGGGTCGTCGCGCAGCGTCACCGACCGGTGCAGCAGGCGGGCTGCCGCGGCAGCCAGACCCAGGGCCACGGCATCGGCCGACCACGGAGCCCACCCGGCTCCCAGGAGGAGAACGGCCAGACCCACGTCGATCGTCGTGGCCATCAGGCCGACCGCCGCGAATCGACGGAGCCGGTCCCTCATGGCTGGTCGCGCTCCACGACGGCACCATCTTCCACCCGACGGGCCACCCATCGGTCCAGTCGACGGTCGCCGTCGGGACCAGCGGCGGCCACGTCGAACACGGCCGGACCCTGTGTCACCGGCCTCGACGACCGGCGGGTCAGACCCATCAGGGCCAGCAGCCCGACCAGGGTCAGGAGGATCGACACCACGTCGACCGTCGTCCGCCCGTAGGACAGGCGGACCTCCTCGGACGTCGGGACCACGACCATCAGGTTCGGCGTGGCCCGCCACGGACCATCAGCTCCGTCGACCCCCCAGTTGGGGAAGTAGGAGGTGCGGACCAGCACCGGCACGCCGACCCGGTCGACGCGGAACGAGACCGAGTCCACGCCGCTCACGATGTCGGTGATCTCGACGGAAGGTAGCGACCGACGTTCGGGGTCGACCCCGGCAGCCACCCGCTGCCACGACTCGGGACCTCCGACGGTGCGGGGCACGGCGGTCGACCCCAACTGGAAGACCTCGACCGACGGATCCAGCCAGCCCTCGTGGTCCACGTCGGCGAACACCGCCGGTTCCACGTCGAGGGCCACCACCGCCTCGGCGCCCTCCACCTCGAAGATGGTCCACGGCCCGCTGCTGGCCTTCTCGACCAGGTTTGGGTGGTCCCGGGCCTCCCGCACGGCTCGTTCCGAGAAGGCCGAATACCACCGGACGCCCAACTGGCTGAGGTGGTCCACGCCGGCGTTGATGTCAAACCCCCGATACGGAAGGCCGCGCTGGGCGCGCGACGGACCCACCGAGAGCTCCGACTGGACGAGGAAGTGGTACGGCGTGGTGGTCGACGCCTCGAAGTAGAGACCCTCCATGGAACCGATGCATCCGTCGGTCCAGTGGGGCAGGAGCATCAGCGCCATGGGCGTCCCGTAGCGCACCAGGTCGCTGCTGTATTCCCACATGAGGCGGCCGCAGCCCACCTCGGCGGCCAGATCCTCCATCGTCGAGGCCAGCTCGCGCTGTTCCTCCCAGCCGCCTCCCGATGAGTCGCCGACCCGGGCCTCATAGCCCTCGAAGTTCCAACGGACCCAAGACCGACCCAGGTTCAGCTCGGTCGACTCCATGCCCATCCACCGGTAGGTGTTGCCGTCCATCGACCCGCCGGGCATGACCCGCAGGGGAATGCCCACCATCAGCACCACGGCCATGAACACGGCCAACGCCCCTCCCCCGGCCACCAGTCGTCCCGGCCGTCCGGTGGGCGACCGTCGGAGACCGTCGAGGAGTCGGCCGCCGAGGCGAAGCCCCTCGGACAGGGCGATGGCGGCCAGCAGGTAGATGCTGAGGTAGTAGGCGGGCAGGATCCGGCCGTTGTAGAGGCGTCCCTCCGGGAGGTGCACGAAAGCCAGCCCGAGCAGCACCGCCGAGCCGGCAAGGACGAATCCGAGGCGTCGCCGGAAGGCCACCGAGAGCACCAGACCGACAATGGCCAGCACGATGGCCGGCTGGAGCGGCGGATCGTTGGTCAGGAAGTCGGCGGCCAGGTCACCGCGGTCCCAGAGGTAGGACCGGAAGCGGGTGAGCTTGTGCCACGCCATGTCGTTGAGGTGGTCCCGACGCCACCAGAACGGCAGGACCCAGAACGCCGAGCAGAGCCCGGCCACCAGCCCGCTGGTGATCAACCACCGCAGGGCCTGCCGACCGGGACGCAGGGCAAAGGCCACCAGAGACGCCACCATGGCGAAGAAGGCCACCAGCAGGTGGCACAACCCGGTCACAGCCAGCACGGCGGCCGCCGGAGCACGGCCCCGACCGGTCTCCATTCCCCGGACCAGGAGGCCCAGGTACACCAGACAGGCCGCCATGGCCAGGGCGTAGGCGAACTCGCCGGCCATGGTCGACATCAGGTTCCCACCCATGATGTTGAACGACCGGTCGAACAGGAACGGAAGGGTGGCCACCGAGGTCAGGGCGGGACCCGGGAAGGGCAGGCCGGCCAGCCGACCGGCGGCCCAGCCAGCCACCGGCATGACGATCAGGCCGGCCACGGTGACCCACTTGACGGCCATGCCGTAGTGGACCGGCACGACGAGGACCACCAGGGCGGCCAACAGGCCCAGTCGCACCCTCCAACCCGGCAGACGGTGCCGCTGGACAACCACCCCGGCGGCGACCAGAACGGGCAGCACGACGGCCAGCAACGGCGTGGACAGACCGACGTCGACGGCCACCACCAGCAGCATCGGCACCACCATGTAGAAGTGGTAGGCGGGGAAGCCCGCGTACCAGTCCGGCGTCCATCCGGTCAGGCGGAAGCGGGGCAGCAACTCGTCACGGAGAAACGCCGGCCCCCACACATGGGCGCCGAGGTCGCCACCGGTGGGCGTCGAGCGGGTGAACAGCACGCCGTCCGGGTTCACCACCCAGAGCACGAACCACGCGCTGCCCAGGACGATGATGAGGTCCACCCATCGGGTCAGCGGGACCCGCCGGAGCAGAGCAGCCACCGGGCTGGCCGTTTCGTCGAACCCGCCGCCCGGTTCTTCCGGCGACTCTTCTGTCTCGGTCATTTCGGTCATTTCGGTCATCCGGCCAGCAGGATGACGGTCGTGGTGGCGTTGAAGCCGACGTGAGCCCACACGGCCCGGCCCAGCGTTCCATCGCGTTGGGCCAACCACCCGCACACCAGACCGATCATGATCAGTGCCGGAAGCTGCAGAAGTTGGAAGTGGGTCACCCCGAAGAACACGGCTGAGGCGACCAGCGCGCCCCGTCGAGCCATCCGTGACTCCAGCGCCCGCAACGCCAGGCCACGGAAGAACAACTCCTCGGCCATGGGGGCCAGCACGACGACCATCAGGACCAGCAGGGCGATACCGAGTCCGTCGGCCCGGTCGACCAGCTCACGGGCCGGCCCCGAGACGTCCAGGTCGTCGGTCAACAACAGGACCGGGAGGTAGATGGCCGGGACGACCACCACCTGGGCCACCACACCGATGGTCAGGCCCTGCCAGACGCCACGCCAGCGACCGCCGGAAGCCGGAGCGGCCCAGCCGAGATCGGCCCACCTCACCCCCCGAACGACCACCAACCATGCCGGCACCCCGACCAGGCCGAGGTACAGCGCACCCTGGACCAACGCGCCGACCGCCAGGCTCGGGTCCTCGGCGGCGGTGTCGCCCACGATGGCCACCATGATGCCCATGGCCGCCACGGTGGCCACCAGACCGACCAGCCATCCGAGCCCCACGTGGCCCAGTCCCCAGGCGACGGACGGGCGCGGCGACGCGGTCACCTCACCATCGACAGGGCCCTCCATCGGGCGCACCCTACCGACGGGCCGCTACCCGTCACCGACGGGCCACCGACGGGTGGCCGGCGGTCGGACCGTCACGGGGCTCCCGTACGATGAGCGTCATGGCGGATCGATCCGAACGGCCCTCGGGGCCCTCCACTCAGCCCAAGCGGGACCAGGGATGGCCCCGTTGGGGGGTCTGGCTGGTCATGGGTCTGGTGGCCACCGCGCTGATCCTCCCCGGCCTCATGCCGTCGGACAGCGCCGAACAGGTGGCCTACGACCGGTTCCTGGACCGGGTGGCCGCCGGCGAGGTGGCCGACGTCCTGGTGGACAACCAGACCGGTCGCATCACCTTCATCGACGACGGTGAGACCACGTTCGAGACCACCGGGCCGCTGGAACTGTCTATCGACGATCGCCGCCTGCTCTCGGACAGCGGCGCCGCGGTGCGATTCGAGACGCCGCAGCCCGGCTTCCTGCAGACCTGGCTGCCCCTCCTCCTTCCGGTGGGCCTGATCATCCTCTTCTTCTGGTGGATCAACCGCCGGGCCCAGGGACAGATGAGCGGCATGATGTCGATCGGGCGCTCGCGGGCCAAGACCTACACCACCGAGCGACCGGGCACGACGTTCGACGACGTGGCCGGATACGCCGGCGTCAAGCAGGAGATCCGCGAGGTCGTCGACTTCCTCCGGGATACCGAGAAGTTCGCCGAGATCGGCGCCCGGGTTCCCAAGGGAGTGCTGCTGGTCGGCCCACCGGGCACCGGCAAGACCCTGATCGCCCGGGCGGTGGCCGGTGAGGCCGACGTCCCCTTCCTCTCGGTGACCGGCTCGGACTTCATGGAGATGTTCGTCGGCGTGGGCGCCAGCCGGGTCCGCGACCTGTTCGAGTCGGCCCGCAAGATGGGCAAGGCGATCATCTTCATCGACGAGGTCGACTCGGTCGGTCGTAAGCGGGGCGCCGGACTGGGCGGCGGCCACGACGAACGCGAACAGACGCTGAACCAGATGCTCTCGGAGATGGACGGCTTCGAGGGCAGCGAGGGGATCGTCATGATCGCCGCGACGAACCGGCCCGACATCCTCGATCCGGCGCTGCTGCGGCCCGGACGGTTCGACCGCCAGGTGGTCGTGCCCCTGCCCGAGTTGGATGACCGTCGCCAGATCCTCGAGGTCCACGTCAAGGGCAAACGCCTCCACGACGACGTCGAACTGGACCTGGTGGCCCGGGGCACGCCGGGCATGAGCGGCGCCGATCTGGCCAACCTGGTCAACGAGGCCGCGCTGATCGCGGTTCGCAACGGGGACGACGCCATCTGCGCCGAACACTTCGAGGCAGCCCGGGACCGCGCCATCATGGGCCAGAAGCGCGAATCGATGGCCATGTCGGACGAAGAGAAGGAGCTGACGGCCTACCACGAGGCCGGACACGCCCTCTGTGCCGCCGTGCTTCCCACCGCCGACCCACTCCACAAGGTGACGATCATCCCCAGCGGCATGGCCCTGGGCGTGACCATGCAGTTGCCCGCCGAGGACCGTCACACCTACCGGAGCGACTACCTCCGGGAGCGGCTGGTGATCCTGCTCGGAGGCCGGATGGCCGAGGAGCTGGTGTTCGGCGTGACCTCCACCGGCGCGGGAAACGACCTCGTGCAGGCCACCGAGACGACCAAGAAGATGGTCCGGGAGTGGGGCATGAGCGAGCGGGTCGGCCCCATGGCCTGGGGCAGCCAGAATCAGGTGTTCCTCGGCGACGAGCTGATGTCCAGCCGCGACTACAGCGACGAGACCGCCCACCTGATCGATTCCGAGGTGCAGCGGATCCTGACCGACCAGGAGGCCCGGTGTCGCCTGCTGCTCACCGAGCACCGCAACGCCCTGGACCTGATCGCCCGGTCGCTACTCGAACACGAGACGATCAGTGGCGAAGAGGTGGGCCGTCTGGTGTCCGCCGCGGCCCGGCCCGACAGCGCCGACGACCCCTCTCTCATCGAGCCCTCTCCGGTCGACCCCTCGACGGTCAAATAGGCCCAGCCCGACCGGCGACTGAACTCGTGGACCGCCTGATCCTTCTCGTCGTGGTGGCCGCCGCTGCTGCCGCCGCTGCCCAACTGTTGCAACGACGTCGGCCCGACGCCCCGGTACGAACCGGTTGGACGGTTCCCGAGCAGCTGGACCGTGACGATTTCGATCGACCCGACGCGGCGTGGCTGGTCGCCGTGTTCACCTCGGCCACCTGTGACTCGTGTGCATCGGTGATGGCCACCGCAGGCCCGCTGGCCAGCGACGAGGTGGCCGTCCAGGAGGTCGAGGTCGGCAGCCACCGGGCCGTCCACGACCGGTACGCCATCGACGCCGTTCCCATGGTGCTCATCGCCGACGCCCTCGGTGTGGTGCGTGACCACCACGTCGGGCCGGTCAGCGCCACCCACCTCTGGGGCTCGTTGGCCGAACTGCGAGAACCGGGTTCCACGCCCGACGGCTGCAACGCCGGTTCCTGAACCCGCCCCACTTCGACAGGCGCTCCGAGACCCGCCTTCCGCCCCGGACCCTCAGTTGCTGGGAGCGGGCCGGGCCTCGGTTCCGGCGACGGCCACGGCGATCGAGGCGGTCGCCCCCCCGCCCGTCCTGCTCTGGACCGAGGCGATGACCGGTGCCGTGGACTCCACAGCCAACACCACCGGTGGTCCTCCGGCCAGATCGAATGAGACCTGGGTCCCGGGTGCCAACTCCACCGAGCGCACCACATCAGGCGGAGCCGTCCCGGCCAGGACCTTCACCTCGATGGTGGCGATGCCGGTGCTGGCCGGATTCATCACGGCCAGGACGTCGGCGGTCGCCCCGTACCGGTCATCAAGATCCACCACCCAGCCCCGTGCCGCCACGGCAGCCGCCGGCCGAACCGCCAGGCTGGCTCCCGAATCGCTGGCTTCTGAACCTGACCCACCGCCGAACCGTTGCACCACCGAGGCGGCGATCGGACGACCGTCCAGCGTCCGGACCTCGATTCCGAAATGGCCGATCCCCTCCAGGCGCCCAGCGTCGAGATCCACCACGTGTCGCTGGCCGGCCCTGAGCACCAGACGCCACGGCTCCACACCGGTCACCTCGTCGGCGGTCCGGACCACCACCTCGGCCTCGACGGTCTCCACCCCCGTGTTGACGATCACCGCGGCGGAGTCCGTGCCTGCATGTTCGGCCGCCACCTCGCCCGTGCCCACCCCCGGGACGAACGCCCGGGTGGCCATCTCCGGCACCCCGGGAGCCAGGTCCAGCCCGCGGGTGGCCCGAGGACCTGACCCGTCCGACATCTGGAGCCGGGCCGTCACCACCCGCCCCACGCGGACGTCGACGGTGGCCGACACGACGGTGGAGTCGGCGATCCGCTCGGTCACGTCATAGGCCACGACCGAACGACCCGGCACCACCACACCCTGCGAGTCCAACGTCTCGCGCCGGCCGATGTCACCCACGAACCGGAGATCGGCCACTGCGGCGGCCCGGAAGGGATTGTGGAGCAGGACCCACGCCCGGTTGCCGGGCCGTGCCGTGGTCGACCACGGCACCACCCAAGTGTCGGCGGCCCGGGTCGTACAGGGCCGCCGATCCGTTCCGGCCGGGCCGGTAATCGTCTGAACCACCACGGCGGCCCCACCGCGGACCTCGACGGTGACACCGGCGAACACCGCTCCGGAGACGAACTGTCCGGGCGAGACTTCGAGTCGGTCGCCCGGATCGATCCTGAAGGCCCGTTCCACGGCCCGACCGGTCTCATCCACCACCGTCACCCGCCCCTCGGTGGGCGAAGCCGAGATCCCGACCACTTCGACGGTCCGCTCCTCGATCCCGGGGAGTTCGGCCGTGGGGCCGGTGCAGAACCACAAGGCCGTCGAGGTCCCATCCAGGGATGCGGCAGCCCGGGCCTCGGGACGGGCCTCGGTCCCCGACCGGTCCAGCGGACCTGACGACAGCGCAGCGGTGGCGGCCACCAACGCACCGAGAACAACGATCGCCGGAACCCTTGTGGCGATCATGGGGTCACCTCGGCCCGAGGGCCGAGACCGCCCACTCGACCCCGTCTCGACCGTGCTTCCTTCAGGAACCGCGCTTCCTTCAACAACCACGCATCCCTCGACGTGCGGGCCCAGCTGGTCAGGAGCACCAAGAGGCCGGCCAGGACCAACTGGACCCGACGCCGTCCGACCACCCCCCTGTCGTCAACCTGCAACGTGGCGACGCTCCCTGAGGCCACACGGACCGAGGGCCTCCCCGCGACACCGTGGACCTCGTCCGCCGCCAGCACGGTCGCCGGGCGTTCATCAACCTTGACCCGCCAACGGTCGTCCGGGCCGACCATCCACCGCAGGGCCCCATCGGCCGGCACCTCGACGGTCCAACCGGTCAGGGACCGACGCGTCACCAACGCAGGGACGACCCGCCGGTTGCGATCCCGGACCACCGAGAACGGAGCTTCCACCGTGGTGTTGCGGTACACCACCATGGCCCGGTTCACCGCCTCCACGCGTTCCAGATCGAGCTGACGGGCCAGAACCTCGATCAGGCGGTCAGGCACGGGGCGTTCGATTCCCGGCTCGGGCACGGGAGCGGACCGCTGGACGACCACCACCCGGGCCACCCCCCATCGACCCAGGTCGGCGCCCAGTCGATGGGTGGTTCCCTGCAGCGCCGCAACCAGGGCATCGCGTAGTTCCGACAGTCCGACCGTCTCTCCGGGCGACCACTGATCGGACAGGTCGGGACGGGCATCGGTGACGGCCACGACCAACTGCCCCAGCGGGGCCGAGCGGTCCCCATCCGCGGACAGCGGAATCCCGGCTGCCGGGATCACCACCGGGTGGCCGATCCACAACACCCGGGCATCCCCGCCGCGCACCGATCCCCCATCGGCCAGACGGACTCCCTGACCCGGTAGCGCGGCGACCAGGTCTTCCCTCGACGTCCCCCAGTCTCCGGCGAACGATCCGGTCAGAACGGGCAACGTCCCGACGGCCAGGCTGAGCATCACGATGCCCAGCAGCCCGTTGCGGATCAGTCGAGCCGCCCGGACCGCATGCACCTGTCCGGCCAGGTGCGCCAGATCAGCGCCCAGCCCGGCCACGCCGGCGGCCGAAGCCCAGGCCAGACCGATGGCCACCGGCACCAGAAGCACCGCAGGGTCCACCGAGCGCAGGGCGGAATCTCCGGAGCCGATCCAGTCCTGGTCGATGCCCAGCAACAGAGCGGCCCCGGCCGCCGCCACGAACCACGCCCGGACCACCACCGAGAGGTGTCGACCCCGGGCTGCGAACAGGGCCAACACGGGCAGGACGAACAACGCCATGGTGGGCGTGGGACCGTCCACGCCGGTAGTGAGCGCAAACACTCCGGAGAGTCCGATCGACCCGGCTGCGTCCCAGGCACCGCTGGATCCCGCTCCCAACCAGTCGGCCCACCCGCCGCCGTCGGCGGCCGCGATCGACATCGCCGGGAGATGGACCGCCACGGCGACCGCCATCCCTCCGGCGACCACGGTCGACAACCGGGTCAGGCCGTCCACGCTGCCCGACAGGACCGTGCCCGCCGCCAGTCCGAGGACGACCACCGCCGCGGGAACGACCAGAACCGGGTCGACCACGAACACCCCGGCCAACGCCAGCCCGGTGACCAGCACGTCGGACCACAGACCACGCAGACGGGTTCCCGGACCGGGGTCCCCGCCACGGACCCCGTAGGGAGCCATGCCCTGGGCCCCGGCCAGTCGACGGACGACCCACGGCAGGACCGCGTAGGCGGCCAAGGGCGACAGTCGGCCGGCCCGCAGGGCGTCGTAGGGAATCGGAACGGCCAGGTACACCAGCACGGCAACGGCCCGCGACCGCCCTCCACCCACCGGCCGAGCCAGACGCCAGATGCCCAGTGCTCCGATACCGAAGGTGCCCAGCACCAAGACGGTCCACAGGGAGTCCGTCGAACCCGGCCAGATCCCATTCAGGAGGCCGATCAGGGCCAGACCGTCGGGCCCCGTACCCGACGTGCCGGTTCCCGTTGAACGCCAGCCGGCCCACCACGCGGCCAACAGGTCGCCCGGCGCATCGGGCAACCCCTGAAGGCGGCCGACCACGGGAATTCCCCCCGTCACCAGGGAACGGGACCCGAAGCCGAGCACCACCACGGCGATCATGATGGCCAGACCACCCGGGCCGAACACCGCCCCGAAGGCCCCGTTCAACCGTCGGAGGCCGTCGGACCGGTCGTCGTCCCCGGCCAGCATCCGACCGGTGACCACCCGCCGGAGCGCCGTCCACCAGGACGTCCGGTGATCGCCCGGATCCATCCCCGGTGGGATCCCGACCGGGGCGCCATGACCGACCGACCGCCTCGCCGCACCGAGGCGACGGAGGTTCCACGGCCAGGCAGCGAGCAGTCCCCGGGCGTGTCGGAACCGACCGGCCGCCACGCCGTAGATCACGCCGAGCACCGTGGCCGCCGCCAGGACGGGCATCAGGACGACCAGGCGACCCGTCGGCGACGTGAGCACGCTCCGGAGGCGAAACCTCGGCCAGACCAGCGCCGACGGGTATCGAACCGACGTCGGGTTGCCGACCCTTCGGGCCACCGCCGAGGGAACCACGGCGACCGACGCGCCCACCGACTGCGCCCGCCGACAGAAATCCAGATGATCTGTGCCGTCCACGCCGTCGACATCGAGGCCGCCCAACTCGACGAAGAGGTCGGTACGCACCATCCATGCCGCACCGGCCACCGCATCGGGCCGGAGGTCGGTGTCGTGCTGCCCCTGGTCGAACTCGGGGTCGGGCACCACCGGTACCGGTGAGCCCAGAACGTCGAACCACCACCCCGTCTCCTCCAGAACCCCGGTCGGCCCGACCACCTTGGGGCCGACGACGGCGGCATTGGCCTCCACGGCACGCTCCACCAGACGACGCACCGCTGTGTCGCCCAGCACCACCTCGCCCGGCACGAACAACAGGAACCGGGGGTCAGGCGATTCGGACCGCTCCGTCGACCAGGCCCCGATCCCCGCGGTCACCGCAGCGCCGTAGCCCCTCACGTCCGGGGCCTGCACGACCAACGTGGCCGGGGCGATCAGGCCCACCCGATCCACCAGTGACGGACCATCACCATCTCCGGCACCATCTCCGGCACCATCCCCGTCCCGGCGAACGTCGACGACCAGGAGATCGGTTCGGGCGTGGTCCTGGGCGGCCAGACCGGCCAGGACCGCTTCGAGCGCCGGCGCCTCGTCGTCCACCACCAGGACGACCAGCACCGGTGCCGATGAGGCCCGAGGGGCGGGTCGCCCACCCGTGGCGATGTCGTCGCCGCCGTCGCTGCCACTGCCGACCTTGCTGCTGACGGCACTGGACGGGCCGCTGACGGCAGGAGGTGCAACATCCACGGTGCCGCCGAGACTACTTCCGCGCCCCCGGGGGCGGCCGGACGGGCCGCATCTCTCCGTCGTCCTGTCGGGCGTTCACGGCGGGCACCGGCCTCCTACGATGCGTTGGTGCGAACCGACCGACCACCGATCCGATGAGGGCCCTTGTCACCGGCGCCGCGGGGTTCGTCGGCCGACACCTGATCGACCACCTCACGGCGGAGGGCGACGAGGTGACGGAAACTGATCGGACAGCCGGAGGCGCCGACCTGCTCGATGCCCCCGGACTGGATCGTGAAATCGCCACGGCCTCCCCCGAGGTCATCTTCCACCTGGCCGGCCAGGCCGACGTCGGAGCATCATGGACCGACGCCACGGGGACTCTCCGCGTCAACGCCGAAGGAACCCTCAACCTCCTCTCATCGGCCCGGGCGCACGGTGTCCGGCGTGTGGTCACCGTGAGCAGCGCCGACCTCTACGGCATCGTCACCCCCGGGGACCTCCCGCTGGACGAAGC
>JAAZXY010000060.1 GCA_014239855.1 Acidimicrobiales bacterium
CGGGGGAGAACACGACGTCGGCGCCGCCGTCGCGGGCCTGGTTCGCCGCAGCCGCCCCCCATGCCGCATCGGGTTCACTGGCTCCCCCGGCATCTTCGCCCGGGTGGGCGATGGTCAGGACCTCCACGCCGGGATCGACGTGGGCCACCCCGTTGGTGAAGCCGGTCCGGTAGCCCACCGACGACGGATCGGTCGCCGAGTCCAGGATCACGGCGACGATCCCGGTCACCGTGGCCGACGCGGCGAGTACTCCGATGAGGAACCCGGCCCGGTCCTCCTCGAAGACCAACCCGGCCAGGTTCGGGAGATCCGCGTCGTGGTGCTGGTTGATGCCGAGGAAGTCGACGTCGGGGTTCCGGCGGGCCGCGGCGGCCGTGGCGTCGCCCGCTTCGGCTCCGATGGTGACGACGAGGTCGCAGCGGGCCTCGACGAACCCGGTGATGAGCGCCGCACGGTCACCAGCGTCGCCGGGGGTGGCCCGCTCTGTGGTGCCGCCACCATCCGGGTAGAGGGACCGGCCGACTTCCCGGCGCTGCCGCTCGAGGGACATCCAGGTCGCGTGGTTGAGCCACTCGTACCGACGACCCTCGGGCCCGGTCACCAGGCACACGTCCCAGGTCGACTCGGACGTCCAGACGGACTCGGAACCAGCCGGCGCCGTCGTCGTGACCGGCGTGCTGGTGGTCGGCGCACTGGTGGTCGGCGCCATGGTCGTGACCGGCTCCGTGGTACTGACGGGCCCAGCGGTCGTGACGGGTTCCGCGGTACTGGCCGGAGTCAAGGTCGCGGCCGGTGCCATCGTGGTGGCCGTGGCCACCGGGCCGCTATCACTGCCACACCCTGTCGCGACCAGCAGCAACACCAAGGTGACCGCCACACCCGTCTTCATTGCTGCCCCCCCGCAGGAAGAACGACTGACCCGACCGTCCATCGGTCGCCCCGAGGAGCCGCCCGCCCGGCAGGCCTCAATGTGGGGCCTCATGCTCCCATACGGCTGATGGTCCTGCACGGCCCCAGGCTCGGCCCGGTCTCGTTCCACTGGCAGAGGCTCACCAGCACGAGCCCACCAGCACGAGCCCACCGGCATAGGGTCGCCCCCGTGGGAATGACCGTTTCCCGGCTGACCGGGGTGCTGGGTGCCCGGGCCGATGGCGTGACGCTGGGTCCCGACATGGACCCCGAGCTGGTGGCCGAACTCCGTGCCGCCCTCGTCGAACACGAGGTGCTCGTGGTCCCTGGCCAGGGACTTTCCCCTCAGGAACAAGCGGGGTTCAGCCACCTGCTGGGGCCGTACTCCGAGGTGCCGTTCGTGCAGCCGGTGCCGGAACATCCCGAGGTGATCAAGGTCGTAAAGGAGGCCAGCGAGCCGGAGGCGTTCAACTTCGGCGGGGTGTGGCACAGCGACTTCTCCTTTCTGGATGCGCCGCCGGCGTTCACGGTGCTGCACGCCCTCGATGTGCCCGACGTCGGGGGCGACACGGTGTGGGCGTCGATGACGGCGGCCCACGATCTGTTACCGGAGGAGATGCGCCAGACCCTGGAGCAGGTCACCTGCGTGCACTCGGCCTCGGCCAGTTACTCCCCCGCCCAGCAGGCGTTGCATTCAGGGTTGTCGGGGATGGACATCCGGACGTCGGAGTCCGCCGAGGAGACCCGGGAGCATCCTCTGCTGTGTACCCACCCGGAGACCGGAAAACGCAGCCTGTTCTTCAACGGGACGTACGTCCGGGCGCTTCGTGGCCCCGGGGTGGGCGATGGGTCCGAGGCGGGTTCCCGGGAGGAGTCCCGCCTGCTGAAGTGGCTGCACGAGTTCACGACCCACGTGCGGTTCACGGTTCGCCACCGGTGGTCCGACGGCGACGTGGTGCTGTGGGACAACCGGTCAACCCAGCATGTGGCGCTCAATGACTATGCCGGCCAACGTCGGGAACTGAACCGCACCACGGTGGCGGGCACGGAGCCGGTTGCCTGAGGGCTCGGTTGCCTGAGGGCCCTGTCATCTGAGAGCCCTGTTGCCTGAGAGCTCTGTCGCAGGCCGTCCGTACGGTCCGCCCCATGGACCTTCAGGCAGCGAACGCCGTCATCGAGCATCTGGTTGACCGGGCGCGGCTCGGTCACGTCACCGGCGATGTCAAACGCTCGGCAGCCGTGCTGTTGGACCGTGCCGACCTTCGACTCCGAACGGCCCGGGCAGGACTGGCCTCCGGCGATCCGGCGGGAGCCTTCGTCGCGGCATACGACGCCTACCGGATGGCCGCTGAGTCCATCCTTCTCGGCCTGGGGCTTAGGCCGACCGGTGGCGATGGTTCCCATGTGGTCGTCGAAGACGTGGTCTCCGCGCTCTGTGGCTCGACGATCCCGACGTTCCGAAAGACCCGGTTCGAGCGGTTCCGTCGGACCAGGCATACCGCGCAGTACTTCGATCCCGATGGTCCCGACATCACCGACGACGACGCCCGTTGGGCCATTCGAACCGCCGCATCGGCGCTGGCCGGAACCCGTGAACCAGACCCGTGAGCCAGACCGTGAGCAGGAATCGACGTCCCGGAGGACCAATCAGACGTCTGTGGTCAATGCGACCTCGACGACCGGCTGGGAGAGAACGGTGTCGTGGAAGGCGCCGGTTCCCGTCTCGAACCAGTCCGACGGCCGGAAGGAGACCTGCACGGGCCGGCCGAGGCTGGACTCCACGTCCCCCAGTCGATTGAACACATCGTCGCGGTCGGGGTCTCCAAGGAGAATCACGTCAATGTCGCCGACCGGTCGGTCGGCCGGCTGGCCGGCGTGTCGAGCAGCCCAGGAACCATGTATCACGGCGCGGTCAATGCCGGCGATACCTCGTAGCGCCCGCGCCAGGACCTGCGGGGGTCCGAAGGCCTTTACGAGCACATCGGCCAGCCCGGCGTAGTACGGACTATCGGTATCGGCTCGGATCAGCCGGGTCTTTCCGACATTGCGTGACACGGCCAGGCCGGCGACCACGGCGCGTTCGACCTCGCGATGAGCCGACGCGTAGGCCATACCGCTCCTCGTGGCGAGCTCCGTGATGCTCGACTCCGAGTCGGGATTGCCGAGCAGTAGCGCGAGCAGCTCGGCCTGCTGGTGCGACCGGAAGATCGGAAGGAGAGCCGGAGCAGCAGTCTTATCCACAAGTTGGATGATATCACTCAGGTTGTGGATATATGACGAGTGGCGCTAGCGGGACTACCGGGGAACGAATCCGGCCAGCCGACCGGCCACGGGTTCGGATCAGTCGTCTCTGAGTAGCTCCATGAGGGCGCTGGTGTCCCAGCGGCCGTGGCCCTCACGCTGGAGACGGGCGTAGAACTGGTCGACCATGGCGGTGACGGGCAGGGTGGCGCCGATCCGCTGGGCTTCGTCGAACACGATGCCGAGGTCCTTTCGCATCCAGTCCAGGGCGAAGCCGTGGTCGAAGTGCCTGTCGAGCATGGTGCGGGCCCGGTTGTCCATCTGCCAGGACCCCGAGGCTCCGGCGCTGATGGCTGACAGAACCTTCTCCTCGTCGAGGCCGGAGCGTCGCCCGAAGTCCAGAGCTTCGGAAAGGCCCTGGATGAGCCCGGCGATGCAGACCTGATTGACCATCTTGGTGAGCTGCCCCGAACCGGTGTCGCCGACCAGGACGGCGATCTTGGCGTAGGGCTGGATCAACGGCTCGACTCCGGCGTAGACGGCTTCGTCGCCGCCGCACATGACGGCCAGTTGGCCGTTCTCGGCGCCGGCCTGACCGCCGGAAACCGGGGCGTCGATGAAGCCGACCCCGAGCTCGTCGGCCGCGGCACGGATCTCACGGGCCACCTCCGCCGAGGCCGTCGTGTGGTCGACCAACGTGGCGCCGGGCGTCATGCCGGCCAGTGCACCGTCATCGCCGAACACCACGGACCGCAGGTCGTCATCGTTGCCGACGCAGACCATCACAAACTCGGCGCCCGCTGCGGCCTCCCGGGGCGTGGGGGCCGAGGTCCCTCCGTGCTCGGCAACCCATGACTCGGCTTTGGCGGCGGTGCGGTTGTAGACGGTGGTGGCGTGCCCGGCAGCCTGGAGATGACCGGCCATGGGGTACCCCATGACTCCGAGACCGATGAATGCACAGTTCGACATGAAGTTCTCTCGTTTCTGGAAGGACTGGCTGGTCAGGGGAAGTCAGCGGCGTGTCAACTGCTGGCAGCCAGGGCGGCCATCGCCTCGAACAGGTTGGGGATGCTCTCGTCGCCGCCGTCGATCTCACGGTAGGCGGCCCGGACGTTCACGGCGAGACGTTCCCACTCGCCCCATTCCCGGTAGGGCTGGAACGTCTCGCTGGTTACCAGTTCCCGGACGGCCTCTGCGGCGGTGAGTCCGGCGGCGTGAGTGCTCCGGCAGGCCTCTTCGAGCCAGGTCAGGTAGCCGCGGACGGCTCGGACCCCGGCAGCGTCGGTGAGCGGCCCGTGCCCGGGGACGATCACGACGGCTCCCGCTCCCGTGCCTGCGTTGGCGGCTCCCGTTCCAGTGGATGCATCGGCGGATGCGTCGGCGGGCGCATCGGTGGCTGCATTGCTGGTCAGGGCGAGGATCCGGTCGCAGGCGGCGACCCAGTTGGCGATGGGGCCGTCCCACACGATGGGGGTGCCGTTGATGAACAGGATGTCGCCGGCGAACACCACGCCGGTGTCGGGCAGGTGGACCAGCAGGTCGCCCGCCGTATGGGCCGGACCGACCTGTTGCAGCGACACGCGACGCCCGCCGACCTCGAGGTCGAGCGTTCCGGTGAACGTGCGGGTGGGCTCGGGGACCTCGATGCCCTCGAACGTGAAGCCACCGAAGGCTCGCTGGACGTAGTCGTTGGTGACCTCGCCCATGTCGGCGGCCAGCAGGGCGACCAGGGCAGACGGCGGCACGGCGCCCATCTCCCGGGCGGCAGCCTCGGTGGTCACGATCTCCGCATCGGGCAGGAGACCGTTGCCGTAGCAGTGGTCCCCGTTGGCGTGGGTGTTGACCACCGTGCCGATGGGACGCGTGCCGATGACCGGGGCCATGGCGTCGAGCATCTTTCGGGTCAGGACCTGGTCGAACAGGGTGTCGACGAGGACCGAGCCGTCATCGGTGGCCAGCAGGCCGGCGTTGGACCAACCCCATCCCCCATCGGGCTGCAGGTACGCGAAGACGCCGTCGGCCACCTCGTGGAGACCAGCCTCATAGGGGATGGCCTCATATGGGATGGCCTCATAGGGGATCTCTGCGGATCGACCCCTCGGGAGGGCCTCGCCTGTCGGTCTTCCGCCCGCTGCCACGGGCCGACCCTAGGTGCCGCCTACCGGGTACTCCTGCCCAATCGAGGACCGGAAGGCCAACCTCCCCCTGGTGTCCCCGCCGGTCGTCTCCTCGATCGTCCAGGAGCCGTCGTGCACACAGTGGTGGTGGGTCGAGCAGAGCAGGACGAGGTTCTCGAGGCTGGTGGGGCCTCCGTCAGCCCAATGGTGGACATGGTGGGCGTCACACCACGAGTCCGGCTGGTTGCAGCCCGGAAACGTGCAGCCCCGGTCACGGACCGCCAGAGCCCTGCGGATGGCCGGCGGGATGGTGCGCCGCTGTCGACCGATGTCGAGCACCGCTCCACCGCTACCGAGCACGACGGGGATCACCCCGGCGTCACAGGCCAGACGCCGGACCGCGGCGACCGACAGGGTCACCCCGTCGGAGGTCTCGCAGCTACCGGAGCCATAACCGTCGGCACCGACCGCACCCGCCCCGGGCACACGTTCGAGCCGGGCCAGGTCGACATTGACGAGCAGGTCGACCCGTGGGCGGGCCTCACGGGACCCATGGGACTCATCGGAGACTTCGGAAGCGCCACCCCGACGGATCAACTCGACGATGGCATCGGCGTTGCGTTGCCCCATCGATCGGCGGCTCTCCGGGGCGTCACCAACAGGAGGGCCGGTCGGACCGCCAGCCGGGTGCGCAGCTCGGCCGTCCTCGGTGCGCCAGAGCAACTCGGCGAAGGCGTGCACCGCTCCGGTGACCATGGCCCCGGCATCCGGAGCGAAGTCGGCCTGGAGGCGGATCATGCCGTCGTCGCGTGTGAACCAGTGGGCGGTGCGGTTCCGGTGCTGCCGGGCGGCCAGGCGCCGACCGTCGGCGTCACCGTTCTCGACCAGTTCCCACTGGGCGACGGTGGCCTTGAACTCGTCGACGCTCTGGCTGCATGCCGCGTCGAGCAGGGAACCGTCGTGTGCCGCAGCCCCTCGGTTCAACCACGACACGCCACCAGCCAGCACCGAGGCGTGACCGGTGGTGATCCGGCCCTCGGCGAGGGCATCGGCGGCGGCCGGCACGGCGGTCAACGTGTCGGCCAGGCGGACGGCTCGGGATGCCTCCATCCCCGACATCCCCGTCTCGCGGACCAACTCGGCGGAACGCTCCCGGGAACGCATCGACCCGGCACCGGAGGCACCGGACAGCACACGGGAGCGGGCGGCGGCGATCATCCCCTCCGCAGCGGTCAGCGACCGCAACCAGTCAGACCTGTCCGACGGCGAGAAGTCGCTCACGTCAAGGTCATCCAACTGCGAGCCCACCGAACGGCTGAACGCCCGGGCGGTCGTGAGGGTGGCCGTCGCTTCCATGGGTGGATCTTGACGGAGGGGTGTGACAGTCACCCGCCGGCCCGCGTGGGCACCGACCGCACCCCGGTGGCAGGCTCGTACCTGATCTTCGGAGACCAGAACTCCGCACCAGAGACACCCTCAGAAACAGGAGCATTTCCCATGGGCAACATCGTTGAAGGCCGCGTGGCCATCGTGACGGGCGCCGGCCGGGGCATCGGGCGCGAGCACGCCCTCATGCTGGCCGAGAACGGCGCCAAGGTGATCGTCAACGACCTGGGCGGCGACGCCACCGGTGAAGGCGCGGACGTCACCCCGGCCCAGTCGGTGGTCGACGAAATCGTGGCCATGGGCGGCGAAGCGGTCGTGAACGGCGCCAACGTGGCCGACTTCGACGCGGCCGGCGAGATGGTCCAGCAGGCCATCGACACGTTCGGCAGCTGCGACATCCTCATCAACAACGCCGGCATCCTGCGGGACCGGATGATGTTCTCGATGGCCGAGTCCGACTGGGACGCGGTCATCAACGTCCACCTGAAGGGCACCTACGCACCCAGCCACCACGCGGCCGTCTACTGGCGCGAGAAGGTCAAGGCGGGCGGCGAGGCGTTCGGTCGGATCGTCAACACGGCGTCGCCGTCGGGCATCTACGGCAACGTCGGGCAGTCCAACTACGGGGCGGCCAAGGCGGGCATCGCGGCGTTCACCATCATCACGGCCATGGAGCTCACCAAGTACGGCGTGACCTGCAACTGCCTGGCTCCGGGCGCCTACACCCGCATGACCAAGGACCTGCCGGGGTTCGCCGGGATGGACGAGGAGACCCAGGAGAAGATGGGTCCCCGTTGGATCGCCGTGACCACGGCGTGGCTGTGCAGCGAGGCCGCCCAGAACGTGACCGGTCGGGTGTTCGACATCGTCGGCCAGCGGGTCGGCATCGCCGAGCAGTGGAGCCTCGGTCCGACCGCCATGCAGACCGATGATCCGGCCGACATGACCGACGTGATCGCCGGGCTGATGGCCGAGGCGCAGCTCAACTCGGACATGGGTGGCAACCCCACCGAGGGTCCGGGACGTCCGGGAAAGACCATCTAGCCGGACAACCATCCAGCCAGCCGAGGGAGCGACCGCCGTGGCCATTGACTTCAGCCTGACGCCCGAACTCGAGGCGATCCGGACCCGGATCCGGACGTTCGTCGACGACGTGATCCGTCCCGGCGGGGAGATCATCGACGGCCACGGTGACACGCCGGCCCTGGAGGGGGCCGACCGCATCAAGGCGCTCGTCGGGATGCGCAAGCAGGCACACGCCGAAGGCCTGTGGCTGCCCCACATGCCCACCGAGTGGGGCGGCATGGGCCTCGGGCACGTGGAGTTGGCCATGGTGCAGGCCGAGGCGGCCCGCTCGTACTACGGGCCGTGGGTGATGAACTGCCAGGCGCCCGACGAGGGCAACATGCACACGCTGCTCCACTGGGCGACTGACGCCCAGAAGGAGAAGTACCTGAAGCCGTTGTGCGAGGGCACCACGTGGTCGTGCTTCGCCATGACCGAGCCCGAGGTGGCCGGGTCGGATCCGACGCTGATCCGCACCAACGGCTACCAGGACGGCAACGAGTGGGTCATCAACGGCCACAAGTGGTTCATCTCCAACGCCCACCGGGCGAAGTTCGCCATCCTGGTGTGTCGTACCGAGGACGATCCGGACCTCCCGCAGGCCGCCAACACGGCATTCCTGGTGGACATCCCGTCCGACGGATGGACCGAGGTTCGCCAGATCGAGACGATGCACGGGTCGACCGGGCACAGCGAGATCCTGATCGAGGACCTGCGGCTGCACGAGGACCAGATGCTGGGCGGTCGGGGCCAGGGCCACCTGCTGGGCCAGTACCGCCTGGGGCCGGCACGCCTGGCCCACTGCATGCGGTGGATCGCCCAGGCCGAGACGGCACTGGACATGATGGTGGAGCGGTCACTGGACCGGTTCAGCCACGGGTCGCTGCTGGCCG
>JAAZXY010000061.1:0-8338 GCA_014239855.1 Acidimicrobiales bacterium
CGGCAAGTGTTGTGACTGGTCGGTCAGGTTCTTGAGTGGGATCAGCTCGTAGGTCATGCCCTCGAGCAGCCGCTTCTGGACGGCCTTGTCGGCCTGGTTCCGGGTGACCACGCAGCCTCCCTATTCACATGCGAGCCGGCTCGGCGTGCGCCGACCGGTGGGTTCGTGGGATTGGTCTCCGGCAGTTACCGGCGACCCGGTTGACGGGGTCGGGGGAGGGTCAACTCAGGCCGACGATCTCACCGTTCTCGTCGATGTCAATGTCCATGGCGCCCGGTCGGGCGCCCAGCCCGGGCATCGTACGCATGTCGCCGCAGATCGGGTACACGAAGCCGGCGCCCACTGAGGCCCGGACTTCGCGGACGGGGAGCGTCCACCCGGTTGGGGCGCCCTTAAGGGCGGCGTTCGAACTGATCGACAGGTGCGTCTTGGCGATGCACACCGGCAGGTTGCCGAAGCCGTTGACCTCGTACGTGTCGATCTGCTTGTTGGCCTGTGGCGAGAAATCCACGCCGTCGGCACCGTAGACCTTCTCGGCCACGGTGCGGATCTTGTCCCGGAGCGACATCTCGTCCGGATACAGGACCTGGAAGTCGCTGGGCTCGTCGGCCGCCTCGGCGACCGCCTCGGCCAGCTCGGCGGCTCCCGACCCGCCGTCGGCGAAGTGGGTGGTGATCGCCGACCGGGCGTTGAACTCGTCGGCGATCTCCGTGATGGCGTTGATGTCGACGTCGTGGTCGCCAGGGAACACGTTGATGGCCACTACCGGAGACACCCCATGGACCTGCATGTTCTCCAGCTGCTTGCGGAGGTTGTCGCCTCCTTGGTGCACCTCGTCGGGGTTTTCGGCCAGGAGGGCCTCGGGAAGCGGCTTACCGGCCACGATCTTGTGGTTGCCGGAGTGGGCTTTCAGGCCGCGGACGGTGGCTACCAGAACAGCGGCGTCGGGGGCGATGCCCGAATAGCGGCACTTGATGTTGAAGAACCGCTCGGCGCCCATGTCGGCGCCGAAACCCGCCTCGGTGAGCAGGAAGTCACCGGTGTGGATGCCGATCTGGTCGGCCACGATCGACGAGTTGCCGGTGGCGATGTTGCCGAACGGGCCGCAGTGGACCAGGGCGGGAGTGCCCTCCAGGGTCTGCATCAGGTTGGGCTTGATGGCTTCCTTGAGGATGACCGTCATCGAGCCGGCTACGCCGAGGTCCTCGGCGGTGACCGGAGTGCCCGCCTTGTCGTAGCCGACGACGATTCGGCCCATTCGTTGGCGCAGGTCGGCTAGCGAGGTGCACAGGGCGAGGGCCGCCATGACCTCGGAGGCGGCGGTGATGTCAAAGCCGGTTTCGCGGGGCACGCCGTCTAGCCGGCCGCCCAGGCCGACGACGATGTTGCGCAGCGCCCGCTCGTTGATGTCCATGACCCGCCGCCACGTGATGTTGTGGAGGTCCAGTCCCAGCTCGTTGCCGTGGAACAGGTGGGCGTCGAGCATGGCCGAGCACATGTTGTGGGCCGCCGTGACGGCGTGCATGTCTCCGGTTAGGTGGAGGTTGAACAGCTCCATGGGCACGACCTGGCTGTAGCCGCCGCCGGCCGCCCCACCCTTGATCCCAAAGGTCGGGCCCATCGAGGGCTGGCGGATGGCGATGGTGGCCTTTTTCCCGATGTGACTGAAGCCTTGGCCGAGGCCGACGGTCGTCGTGGTTTTACCCTCGCCCAGGGGCGTGGGGGTGATGGCTGAGACGACCACGTACCGGGCCTTCGGGCGGTCGGCCATCCGTCCGATGGCGTCCAACTTGATCTTGGCCGCGCCCTCGCCGTAGGGCTCTAGGCAGTCGGTTGGGATTCCGGCTTCCGACGCGATGTCGGTGAGGGGGCGCAGTTCGGCGCCTCGGGCAATTTCTAGGTCGGAGGGGAACGACATTGTTCTCTTCTCTGTCTCTATATCTTCCGGGTTCCGGTCCGGACCCGCGGGTGCGGGCCGGAGAGCGCGACGCGGGCAGGCTGATGTGCCCGGGACGGCGTGAGTGTACTCAGGTGAGGCGTCGGGTTCTACTGAGTGGAAAGAACCACCAATGGTAGGAAACCTCATCCGCTGAGGTATCGGGACTTACGGGCTCACCCGAACTCGTCGGGGATGACCTCCTTGCGGCGGGCGATGAAGTCCAGCATCGCCTCGTCGGCCGACTCGTCGAGTGGCGGAGCCTCATAGTCGTCCAGCATCTTCTTCCAGATGCCGTTGGCCCGTTGGGCGGCGTCGAGGCTCCCGTCTTCCTCCCACTGTTCGAAGGAGTCGTTGTTGGCCACCTCGGATCGGGCGAAGGCCGTCTCGAAGTTGGCCAGCGTGTGGGCCGTGCCCAGGAAGTGCCCCCCGGGGCTCACTTCGCCGATGGCACTCATGGCCTGCCCGTTCTCCGAGAGGTCAACACCGTTGACGAAGGTGGCGGCCAGGTTGCACTGGTCGGCGTCAATGATGAACTTCTCGTAGCCCATGGCCAAGCCGCCCTCCAGCCAGCCCGCTGAGTGGAGCATGAAGTTCACCCCGGCAAGCAGGGAGGGGAGAAAGGTGGCCATGGACTCCGCGGCGGCCTGGGCGTCGGGGATCTTGGATGCACAGAGGTTGCCACCCGAACGGAACGGCACACCGAGGCGCCGGGCCAGGGCTGCGACCGTGTACAGGACCAGGGCCGGTTCCGGCGTTCCGAACGTCGGGGCACCGGTCTGCATCGACATCGAGCTTGCGAACGAACCGAACACCATCGGCGCCCCGGGGTTCACCAACTGGACGAACGTCATGCCCGCCAGGGCCTCGGCCAGGGTCTGTGCCGCAACGCCGGCCACCGTCACGGGTGCCATGGCTCCGGCCAGGATGAAGGGGCTGATCATGGTGGCCTGGTTGGATCGGGCGTACGTCTCGGCGGCTCCCAGCATGGTGGCGTCCCAGGACATGGGCGAGGAGGCGTTGATGAGGCTCGTCATCACGGTGTTCTGGCGGACGAACTCTTCGCCGAACACGAACCCGGCCAGGTCGACGGAGTCCTGGGCTCTCTCGGCCGCGGTGACCGAGCCCATGAACGGCTTATCGCTGTAACGGAGGTGGGAGTACACCATGTCTAGGTGCCGCTTGGAGACCGGGACGTCCACCGGTTCGACGATCGTGCCGCCCGAGTGGTGGAGGCCGGGGCTTAGGTAGGCCAGTTTCACGAAGTTGCGGAAGTCCTCCAGAGTGGCGTACCGGCGACCCTCGTCGATGTCGTGGACGAACGGGGACCCGTAGGCGGGTACGAGGACGGTGGCGTCGCCCCCCACCTGGACGTTGCGGACCGGGTTGCGGGCGTGCTGGGTGTAGGTCGCTGGTGCCGAAGACTGGATGATCTGTCGACACATGCCGCGGGGGAACCGCACCCGTTCCCCGTCCACGTCGGCCCCGGCGTCGGCCAGCAGGGTGAGGGCCGACGGGTAGTCGCGGAAGTCGATGCCCATCTCGGCGAGGATCGTGTCGGCATTGTGCTCGATGGTCTCGAGTCCCTCGACGGAGAGCACCTCGAACGGGGCCATGGTCCGGGTCAGGAACGTACGGACCTCGGTCGAGGCCTCCGCCCTGAGTGCCTGTCGGGCTGCGCTACCGCCGCTACGACGGCCTCGTGGTGCATTGCTCATGCGCTGGATTCCTCTCCCGTGGCGGCTCTGCGACGGCGTCGTCCGGACCGTTCAGGTCCGGTTGTGGATATGGCGGGTCGTTGCGGGAGCGTGATGCACGTCGACAGCCGGGGGTAGTCGGCGGTGCGGTGGGGGATGGCCATGGCATCCACGAAGTGTGCCTGGAAGGAGGGCTCGAGGGCTGTTTCGATCTTCTCGATACGGTCCACCACCTCCTGGATTTCGGTCCGGGCTCCGGCCGAGAGCAGGGCGATGACCGCCCCGGCGCCCGCCGCGTTGCCGATGCTGGCTACCCGGTCGGGCTCGCAGTCCGGGACGAGGCCGAGGACGGTGGCGCGGACGGTGTCGATGTGGCTGCCGAAGGCCCCGGCCAGGCTGATCTGGTCTACCTCGTCCACCTCAAGGTGGTCCATCAGGAGCCGGATGCCGGCGTAGAGGGCGGCTTTGGCCAGCTGGATGGCCCGGACGTCGTTTTGGGTCACAAGGATCCCGCTGTCGTCGCCGCCCTCCGGGTCGTGCAGGACATAGGAGAGGGTCCGCCCGTCGGCAACCAGGCGTCGAGACGGCCTGGTACCCGGGCCGCCGATCACGCCGTCGGCATTCATGAGTCCGGCCAGCCACAGCTCGGCCACCACCTCGATAATCCCGGACCCGCAGATCCCAGTCACCCCGGTGTCGGCTACCGCCTCGTCGAAGCCCGGCTCGTCGGACCACGGCTCGGCGCCGATTACCCGGAACCGGGGTTCGCCGGTATCCGGGTCGATACGGACCCGCTCGATGGCTCCCGGGGTAGCCCGTTGACCAGCGCTGACCTGGGCCCCCTCGAAGGCCGGGCCGGTGGGGCTAGAGGCGGCCAGTATCCGCCCGTTGCCGGCCAGGACAATCTCAGCGTTGGTTCCGACGTCGACGACCAGGCGGACGTCGTCGGCCGTGTGGGGGCGTGAGGCCAGGACTACAGCGGCCGTATCGGCCCCCACGTGTCCGGCGATACACGGCAGGACGTGGACCCGGGTACAGGCGTGCGCCTCCAGATTGAGGTCGGCCGCCGGGACGTCGAGGGCGTCCTCCACAGCGAGAGTGAACGGGGCTTGGCCCAGCGGCGTCGGGTCCAGGCCCAAGAACAGGTGGTGCATGATCGGGTTGCCGACCAGCACCATCTCCAGCACCTCATCTCGCTCGGCTTCCCCCTGGAGGCAGAGGTCGGCCAGCAGGTCGTCTAGGGCGCCGCGGACGGCGGTAGTCAGCTCGGCCTCGCCACCCGGGTTCATCATCACGTAGGAGACCCGGCTCATGAGGTCCTCGCCGAACCGGATCTGCGGGTTCATGGTTCCTGCTGTAGCCAGTACGGCGCCGGTTGCCAGGTCGCAGAGGTGGCCGGCGATCGTCGTGGAGCCCACGTCCACGGCCACGCCCAGGGCACGGTCCCGCAGGCCCGGCCAGACGGCTACCACGCGGTGGCCATCCCGGATAGCCGCTGTCACCGTGCCAGGTCCATCGGTCGACCCGTCGGCCAGGCTGTCGGCCACCCTGTCGTCGAGAGTGAGGTCTCCGAGGCCCCACTGGTCGGCCAAGGCGTCGAGCAGTCGGCGATCAGGACGGTCCCCGATGGCTTCGGCCGGCGGAGAGACCTCGATCAGGCGGAGGACCAGAACCGGGTCCAGTGACAGGTCGCCCAGGTCCACATCCTTGCGGACGACCTGCCGATGAACCTGGCTCTCGGCAGGGACGTCGACCACCAAGTCGCCGGATACAGCGGCGGCACAACCCAACCGTCGGGATTCCGTCAGGGGCCGACGGCCCCGATAGTCCTGCTCGACAGCTCCGCGGGGCGACACGTGGTCCTCCACGACGGTGATGCCGTGCTTAGCAAACTCACCGAAGGTGGGCGTCACCTGGCAGCGCCCGCAGATCCCGCGGCCTCCACAGACCGAGTCGAGATCCACCCCCAGTCGACGGGCGGCGTCCAGCAGGGTGGTACCGGCGGCGAACGATCCCCTTAGACCCGAGGGCGTGAAGACGACGAGGTGGTCGTCGGCTCCGGTCATGGGATCATGCCGATCGGTAGTTCAGGCTTGCGCCCGGGCGCGGCGACCGCCCCGGCGCTCGCGGGTGCCGACGGCTTCGGGGTCCCGGTGGTGGCGAATCCAGGAGGCGCAGTTGGTGTCGGCGCCGGTGAGAATATCGGCGGCCTGAACCCGCACCCGCACCTCACCGTGCAGGGGGTTCATGATGGCCGACGTCATGCCGTGGCTGATTGACATGGCCAGGAACGTGCCGGTTACGGCGTGCCGGTTGGGGAGCCCGAAGCTCACGTTGGACGCACCACAGGTCGTGTTGACCCTGAGCTCCTCGCGGAGGCGTCGGACCAGCGTGAAGACCTGTTGGCCGGCCGATCCCATGGCGCCTATCGGCATGACCAGGGGGTCCACCACCACGTCGGCGGCCGGGATTCCGTAGTCGGCGGCCCGCTGCACGATCTTGCGGGCCACCTCGAAGCGCACGTCGGGGTCCTCGGAGATCCCGGAGTCGTCGTTGGAGATGGCCACCACGGCAGCACCGGCCCTCGCCACCAGCGGCAGAACCCGCTCCAGCACCTCGTCCTCGCCGGTCACCGAGTTGACCAGGGGCTTGCCCTGGTACACGGCGATGCCGGCCTCCAGGGCCTCGATGATCGACGAGTCGATACTCAAAGGCACGTCGGTCACCGACTGCACGAGCTGGATGGCCCGGGCCAGCAGGGCTGGTTCGTCGGCCAGCGGAATTCCCGCGTTGACGTCCAGCATGTGGGCACCGGCCTCCACCTGAGCGATGGCGTCAGCCTCAACCCGGCTGAAGTCCCCGGCTTTCATCTCGTCGGCCAGCTTCTGACGCCCCGTGGGGTTGATCCGCTCGCCGATCATGACGAAGGGCCGGCCGAAGCCGATGGCCACCTCCCTGGTGGCAGAACTGAGGATGGTGTCGGTCATCTCTGGATCGGTCTCTCTGGTCGGGGGACCGTCAGCGGTGACGGTCCCACGGTCGGGATGTTCCTGGCTATTCCTCTTGTTCCTCTACACCGCCGGATCGCACGAGTCGCTCCAGCCGGTCGTCGGGGTAGGACTCGTCGAGGCGAGCCGCCTCGACGGCCACGGCAGGTGCCAGATCGGCGAGGCATTTGACGGCCTCGCGACGCCACTGCGCCACGTACGAGTCGGTGTCATCCATTCCGGCCACCATGGCCGCTCGGTCGATGGCGTGCTGAAAGCGGGCGCCCAGCAGCGCCTTTTCCCTGTTCCTCCCCTGCTGGGCTGTGACCTGGGCCGGGATGTCGCGCCAGTAGATGGTGACGAGCTGTGCGGCCATAGCTCAGCGGGTTCCGGCTGGGGCGGGTCCAGTGGAGGCCACGGCACTTTCGTCGAGACATCGGCCGGGATCCTGACCAATGCCTCGACCCAACGAAACGATGCTGGTCTCCAGTTCCCCGAGGCCCGTGCGCCGGTGCTCGAAGGTGAGTCCCAAGCGGTCAGCGGCGTCCCGGGCGCGCTCCACGAGATCGGGATCGTCACTTTGTGACAGGTAGACCAGCCGGCGGTAGTTGCCGAACACGGCATCTCGCATCTCGGGGTGGGTGTCCAGCCAGAAGGCCCGAACGACGAGACGGTCGAAGTGTTTAACCAGGTAGTCGGTCAGGAAGAAGGTCCCTAACTCCTCGGCATGGAGGTCGGCGAACTCGGCGCTTCCGGTGAGGAACTCGTAGCAGTGGTCACCGGGCAGGCGCTCGACCCCGAGCTCGTCACACATGGCGTCGAGGCGGCCGCCCGTCCCGCAGTCCCCATAGCCAACGAAGACCCTGTCGTAGCGGTCGGCGGCACCCCGGACGCGTTCAGCCACCCGGTCGGGGATCACCTCGGGGGTGTTGTGGTAGGAGGCGGGCAGGCATTCGACGTCGACGTGGTCGAGGCCGTTCGCCTCCACTACCTGGAGCAACTCACGGGCAAGCGCCCCACAGGCGACAACCAGGGTCCGCCCGCTGGACGCCTCCGGCGCGCCGGAAGGCTCGTTCATGGTTGGTCAGGCCGCGCTGCGCCGCTCGGCCACCAGCCGCGAAGCTGTCTCGGAGGCGACTGCCGCATCGCGGCAGTAGGCGTCGGCTCCGATGGCCTCGCCGAACTCTTCGTTCAGGGGAGCCCCGCCCACTATCACGATGTACTCCTCCCGGAGGCTCTTCTCCTGGAGGGTGTCGATCACGACCTTCATGTAGGGCATGGTGGTGGTCAGCAGGGCCGACATCCCGAGGATGTCCGGCTTGTGCTCGTCCAGGGCCCCGAGGAACTCCTCGACGTCAGTGTTGATGCCGAGGTTGATGACCTCGAAGCCCGCACCCTCGAGCATCATGGCGACCAGGTTCTTGCCGATGTCGTGGATGTCGCCCTTGACGGTGCCGATGACCACCTTCCCGATGGGCTCGGCCCCCGTCTCGGCTAGCAGTGGCCGGAGGATGGCCATGCCGGCCTTCATGGCGTTGGCGGCCAGCAGCACCTCAGGAACGAAGAGGATGCCGTCGCGAAAGTCGATGCCTACGATCCGCATGCCCGCGACCAGGGCATCGTTCAGTACACGGTCGGCGGCCCAACCCCGGCCGAGGAGGATGTTGGTGCCGTCGACGATCTCGTCGGCCAGGCCGTCGTAGAGGTCATCGTGCATC
>JAAZXY010000061.1:8348-8591 GCA_014239855.1 Acidimicrobiales bacterium
CTTCGTCGACGGGGTTCTCTTCGGCCATGATGCGCTCCGTTGCGGATCGGGGGCCACGGTCATGGCCCGGGTCAGCCTTGGGTGCCGTTTCCCACAATGTGGGAAGTTCCTGTATAATGGGAAGACTAGCACTGGCGAAAGAGTTGTTCCACGGTTTGGGAAGGCCTTCCCACACTGTGGGACAGGTGTGTTCTGCTCGATCGATACCGGCCTGGAATGACATGAGGGATCCCATGCAGAGCG
>JAAZXY010000062.1 GCA_014239855.1 Acidimicrobiales bacterium
TCCGGCGGGAGTTCGTCGCGCATCAGCCAGAGGTTCTCCTCCTGGGCTGTGGTCACCGCCACCGTGGCGTCCAACACCAGACCGGCATCGACCGCATCGGACAGGAAGCCGGTTGCCGTGTCATCCATCGGCGAGGTCCCGGAGAATCGGGCCAACAGGTACCACTCGGCCACCGTGGCCAGCGGCCGGACCACCCCGAACGTGTCGATGGTGCCGGCCACACCGGTCTCGGGAACCAACTCGAAGGCCGTGAGGCCACCGTGGTCCCGGGCGACGGCCATGGCGAACAGCTCGTGCACGGCATCGAGGTCGGACAGCGCGGCGAACATCGTGCGGTGGTGGTCCTGTCGGGGGTGGAGCCGCAGCACCGCCCGGGTGACCACCCCGAGCGACCCCTCTCCGCCGATGAACAGGTGCTTGAGGTCGTACCCGGTGTTGTCCTTGCGTAGCGCCCGCAGCCCGTCGAACACCTCACCGTCGGCCAGTACGGCCTCCAGGCCCAGCACGCTGTCCCGGGTCGGCCCGTAGCGCAGCACGTTCAGGCCGCCGGCGTTGGTCGAGACCGCCCCACCCACCGTGGCCGTGCCCCGGGCGCCCCAGTCCATGCCCAGTTCGAGGCCCTCGGCGGCCGCCGCCTGCTGGACCTGTTCGATGGTGCAGCCCGCCTCGGCGGTGACGGTGAAACGGGCTGGATCGACCGACACGATCCGGTTCATGCGCGACGTCGACAACAGGATCGACGGACGGTCCGCGGTGGGCACCGAACCGCCCGACAACGACGTGTGGCCCCCCTGGCTGACGATGGCCACCCCGGCGGCCGCGCACGCCCGCACCACGGCCTGCACGACCTCCACCGAATCCGGCCGGGCCACCAGCAGCGGCGTCCCAGAGAACACCCCCCGGTAGTCGACGGTCAGCTGCGGGGCGTCTGAAGGGTCCAGCCATCCCCCGGCGCCGAGCACGCCCCGCAACTCGTCGACCAGCCGTGCTTCCGGCGAGGAGACCTCAGACATCGCCGCATCGTAGGACAGCCCCTCAGGGCCGACCCGCGGGGCCAGCCTCCGCGGACCGGTCAACCGGTGCCGTACACCGCGCCGCCGTCCACCTTGATGACCGAGCCGGTGGTGAACGACGAGGCGTCCGACGCCAGGTAGAGCGCGGCGCCCACGATCTCATGCGCCTCACCGGCCCGCTCCAGGGCGAGACGCTGGCGGAATCCCTCGTGTGCGCTCTGGGGCCAGTGGGTGGAGATGTCGGTCAGGAACGGGCCGGGTTGCAGGCAGTTGACCCGCACGGTCGGTCCGTAGGCCCGGGCGAACGACTCGGTCAACGAGTGCACGCCGGCCTTGGCCGCCCCGTAGATGGCCTCGATGGCCGTGGGGGCCGAGGCCGAAATCGAGCTCACGTTGACGATGCTCCCACCGCCGTCGGCCACCATCCGGGTGCCGAAGGCGGCCGAAAGGCGGAAGGTGCCCCGCAGGTTCACGGCGATCGTCTTGTCGAAGAGCTCGGGAGTGACCTCGGCCAGCGACGGGTAGAGCGGCGAGCTCCCGGCGTTGTTGACCAACACGTCGCATCGACCGAAGGCCTCGTAGGTGGCCTCCACCAGGGCATCGCACTGGTCCCAGTCGCCGACATGACAGGCCACCGGCAGGGTTCGCCGACCCGTCGACCCGGCCACCTCGTCGGCCAGCGCCACGCAGTTCTCGAGCTTGCGGCTGGCCACCACCACGTCGGCCCCGCACCGGGCGAACGCCTCGACCATGGCCCGACCCAGTCCCCGGCTCCCGCCGGTCACCACCACCACCCGATCGGTCAGGTCGACGAGCTGCTGTTCAGGATGGCGTTCAACGGAGTCCGACACGGGAGCGATTCTGACAGCCCGCCTAGGGTGCGCCCATGGCCGGGGCGGATGACCACAATCGGGAACCACTGGTCTCCGATCATGTCGACGTCGACCTCTGGGATCCCGCCACCTTCGCCGCCGGGATGCCCGACGAGGCCTTCGGCGTCCTGCGCCGCGACGCCCCGGTGGCGTGGCACGACGAACGCCCCCGCCGCGAGGGCGGCCACGCCGGGCCCGGCTTCTGGTGCATCACCACCCATGCCGAGATCCAGGCGGTGTCCATGCAGCCCGACGTGTTCTCGTCGTGGTTGGGGGGCTTCACCGGAGCCGACATCGGTGGGGTGGTGCTCGACGAGACCCGCCTCAACCTCATGGGCATGGACCCGCCCGACCATTCCGCCTTCCGGGCATCCATCCGGGCCCCGTTCGGCCCCCGGGTGACCCGGGATCTCGGCGCCGTCATCGAGCGGTACGCCGAGGCCATCGTCGACGAGGTGGCGCCCCTCGGCGAGGTCGACTTCGTGGAGTCCATCGCCTCGGAGTTGCCCCTGTTGACGCTGTCCCACCTGCTGGGTGTCGACGAAGCCGACCGTCGCCTCTTCTACGACTGGTCCAACCGGATCATCGGCAACCACGACCCCGAGTTCGGGGGATCGGTACGGGACTTCCTCACCGCCAAGGACGAACTGTTCGCCTACGGCCGACAGGTCATCGCCGACAAGCGGGCCCGCCCCGACCACGGCCTGGTGTCGACGTTCATCGCCAGCGAGGTCGACGGCGTGCCGTTGGACGACGAGAAGATCATCCTGCTGTGGTTCCTGCTACTCATCGCCGGCAACGAGACGACCCGCTCGTCGCTCACCGGAGCCATGGAGATGCTGGCCGCCCATCCCGAACAGCGGGCGTGGCTGGTCGCCGACCTGGACGCCCGACTGCCCGGCTTCATCGAGGAATCGCTGCGCTGCACCAACCCGGTCCTCCACTTCCGTCGGACGGCGACCCGCGACGTCGAGCTGAACGGGGCCCACATGCGCCGGGGCGACAAGGTCATCCTCTGGTATCCATCGGCCAACCGGGACGAGGCGATCTTCGACGACCCGTTTACCTTCGACCCCACCCGATCGCCCAACCACCATGTGGCCTTCGGGTTCGGACCCCACTTCTGCCTCGGGGCCCGCATCGGCCGCCTCCAGATCGAGGTCATGCTGCGCGAGTTGTTGACCCGCCTGCCCGACATCGAGGTGGTGGTCCCGGCCCAGCGGGCCCACTCCACCTTCCTGAACAGCCCCAAGTCGCTCGGCGTGCGTTTCACCCCCGTCGGAGATGGGACCCTGTCCCCATGAGCGACGGATTCCGGGTACGCGGCGTCAACCACCTGGCTCTGGTGTGTCGCGACATGGCGGCCACCATGGCCTTCTACGAGGGCGTCCTGGGCATGCCGCTGATCAAGACCATCGAGTTGGGCGGGGGCGAGCAGGGAAGCGGCGGTGGCCAGCACTTCTTCTTCGACTGCGGCAACGGCGACTCGATCGCCTTCTTCTGGTTCGCCGATTCGCCACCCGCTGCTCCCGGGGTGGCTTCGCCGGCCGCCATGCCCGGTGAGGGCGACTTCCGGACGGCCCACGGCTCGATGAACCACGTGGCCTTCGACGTCGACCCCGACGACATCGACGGCTACGTCCAGCGCCTACGCGATGCGGGCGTGGCCTGCACCGAGGTCATGAACCACGACGATTCCGTGTGGGGCGTGGCCTCCCGACCCGACGGACCCGACAGCACGGTGTTCGTGCGGTCGATCTATTTCATGGACCCGGACGGCATCCAACTGGAGTTCGCGGCCTGGACCCGATCCCTCGGGCCCGACGACGTGTCGCACGCTCCGGCCCGGGCATCTGACTGACGCCATAGCCGGGGCGGCCCGGGCCGTCGATCAGACGAAGTCGGCGTACTTGTCGAGGTGGCGAACCGGCGTGGACAAGGCGTCCTTGCGGAACGGGTCGCCCAGTTCCTTGGTGCACATGACCTCGATGACCGTGGTCTTCCCGTCGTTCATCTGGGCGTCGATGGCGGCCGTCAGTGCGGGACCGACGTCCTCCAACTGGTTCACCCGGACGCCCTCGGCACCCATGGCCCGGGCGATCTCGGCGTAGTTCTCCTCGCCGTCCAACTCGCCGGCCACGAACCGGTGACCGTAGAAGTCGACCTGGTTCTTCTTCTCGGCACCCCACTGGCGGTTGTGGAAGACCACCGCGGTGACCGGGATGTCGTGGCGCACGGCGGTCATCGTCTCGACCATGCTCATGGCCCACGCGCCGTCGCCGGCGTACGAGACGGCGGGACGGTCGGGGGCGGCGGCCTTGGCACCGATGATGGTGGGCAGGGCGTAGCCGCAGTTGCCCCAGCTCATGGCGGCGAAGAAGGAGCGGGGCTCCTCGAAGCGGAGGTAGCTGTTGGCCACCGAGTTGATGTTGCCGATGTCGGTGGACACCATGACCCGGGCCGGCATGGCCTTCTCCAGCTCGCGCAGGACCTGGCGGGGGTGCATCCAGTTGTCCTTCTCCTGGACGGCCTCCTTGATCATGTCGATGCTGAAGTCGTCGGTCTCGTGCGTCCAGTCGTCCAGCTCGGCTTCCCAGTCGGCCTTCTCGTCGGCCATGCGCTGGGCCCGCTCGGCGGTCGTGGAGTCGCAGGCCAGAGTGCGGTCGGCCAGACGGTCGGTGAGGGCCACGGCGGCCGCACCGGCGTCGCCGCAGATACCCACGGAGATCTTCTTGACCAGGCCGAGCATCTTGTGGTCGGCGTCGACCTGGATGATCTTGGCGTCCTTGGGCCAGTAGTCCATGTCGTGCTGGGGCAGGGTGCCGAACGGGCCGAGGCGGGTGCCCAGGGCCAGGACGACGTCGGCCTGGGCGATCAGCTTCATGGCCGCCTTGGAGCCCTGGTAGCCCAGCGGGCCGCACCACTGCGGGTGGCTGGCCGGGAACGAATCGTTGTGCAGGTAGCTGTTGACCACCGGGCAGCCCAGGCGCTCGGCCAGGGCAATGGCCTCGGCCATGGCGTCGCCCATGATCACACCGCCGCCCGAAACCATCACCGGGAACTTGGCCTCGGCCAGCATGTCGGCCGCCGCGTTGAGGCTGTCGTCGCCGCCGGGACCGCGGTCGAGCACCATCGGCTCGGCGATCTCCACGTCGATGTCGCCGTAGAAGCGGTCGCGGGGGATGTTCAGCTGGGTGGGGCCGATCTCCGACATGGCCCGGTCGAAGCAGCGGGCGGTGATCTCGGCCATCCGGTTCTCGTTGGCCACGTGGCCCTGGTACTTGACGAACTCCTGGAACATCGGAAGCTGGTTGGCCTCCTGGAAGCCACCCAGGCCCTGGCCCATGGTGCCGGTCTCCGGGGTGATCATGACGACCGGGCTGTGGGCCCAGAAGGCCGCGGCGATGGCCGTCACACAGTTGGACACGCCGGGGCCGTTCTGGCCGATGACCACACCGTGGCGGCCGCTGACCCGGGCGTACCCGTCGGCCATGTGGGCTGCGCCCTGCTCGTGGACCACGGGCACCAGGCGGATGCCCGCCGGGGCGAAAATGTCCATGGCGTCCATGAACGCCGAGCCCATGATGCCGAACGTCGTGTCGACGCCATTGGCCACCATCGTCTCGACAAAGGCCTCGCTGGGGGTCATGCGGGTCATCGCTGCACTCCTTACCGGGTGTGGTTACCGGGTGTGGTTACCGGGTGTTGGTTCGATCGCACACGCGCCATGGGGAACGGGCCCCGAGCGTGAGAAAGTGAGAGTCTATAACGGATCCGTGAGACTGTCTAGACCGCGGGTCCGGCAGCCCCGGCCGGGCCACGCGCCGAGCCGCACCTGGCGTGGGGACATGTCGACGATCCTGGTCACCGGAGGCACCCGCGGCATCGGCCTCGCCGGCCTCGTCAACTCGGCTGGCGTGATCCGGCGGACCGACGAGTTCGACCCCGACGTGTTCGCCGATGTCGTGGACACCAACCTGCTGGGGACCATGCGGACCATCACCGCCTGTCGCCCCGCCCTGGCCGCCGGCGGCGGCTCGGTGGTCAACGTGGCCTCCATCCTCTCCCTGTTCGGGAGCGGCTTCGCCCCCGCCTACAGCACCTCCAAGGGAGGGATCGCCCAGCTGACGCGGTCCCTGGCCGTGGCCTTCGCCGATGACGGGATCCGTGTCAACGCCGTGCTGCCGGGCTGGTTCCGGACCGACATGACCGCTGCCCTCAGGGACCAGCCGGAACGAGAGGCCGACATCCTGGGACGCACGCCGATGGGTCGCTGGGGAGACCCGGAGGAACTGGTCGGCCCCGTCGCCGGGTCGCTCGGACGTCAGGCAGGGGGTTCAGGCAGGCCCGGGGTGCGGTGGCCGTCGGCGGTCCACAGCACGGGAAAGTGGGCCTCGTCCATCACGTCGTCGTCGGGACGGGCGTACCGGCTGTAGACGGGTCCGTTGCCCTCGGCGAACCCCGGCCGGTGGAACCGGGCATCGCTGCTGGCGCAGTGGACCACCAGCGCCCGGCGCTGCACGTCGGACCGGTTGACGTCCGAGCCGTGCCACGTCCAGCCGTGGTGGAACGATCCGCCACCGGCCGGAACCTCCACGGGCACCACGTCCGGGACGACGCCCTCCACGGCGGCCGCATCATCCATGGCAGCCCGGTGGTCGTCGGGTCCGTGGAAGTCCATGGCCGGGTCAGCACCGGTGGACCACCGGTGGGATCCTCGGGCGAAGGCGACCGGGCCCGACGACGACGAGGTGGGGTCAAGCGCGATCCAGCAGGTGGCCATCTCCCGAGGTCGGTACCAGTCCAGGTAGGCGTTGTCCCGGTGGAAGCCCACCGACCGCGCCCCGGGCGGCTTCCACAGCACGTTGTCCTGGATGATCCGCGCTCCCGGCCATCCGGCCAGACGAGCCAGCGACTCACCCAGCGCCGGCGACAGGACCACGGAAGCCACGAGTCGGTCCGCCCGCCACGCGTTGCACAGCTGCCGGGTGAGGGCCGGATCTCCGGTGCCCTCCTGCCAGTTGACCTCGTCGGGGGCCACCCCGGTCTCGAACTCCCCACGGAACAACCGCTCAAACCGGTCATGCAGTGCCACCACAACCTCGTCGGACACCAGCCGATCGACCACTGCAAACCCGTCGGCGTCGAACCCCGCAGCAATCTCGTGTGTGACGTGAGCTCCCACGACAGGTGGCTTCAAGAGGTGAGCTGGTCGCCGAGCCGGGCCAGCACGGCCACACAGGCCTCGAGATCGGACACCTCGACGAACTCGTCGGGCCGGTGGGCCACCGCGATGTCGCCCGGGCCCCACACCACCGACGGGATGCCCGCCACCTGGTAGAGACCGGCCTCGGTTCCGTAGGCCACCACGCCCACCGGCCGGTTACCCAACCGGTCGCCATCCAGGAGGGACCGCATCAGGTTGAGCGCCGGTGAGGCCTCGGTCCACTCGAGGCCGTCGATCTCGCACACCACCTCGGTCTCGATCGACGCCCCGGGATGGACGACTCGCATCTCGGCAAGCAGTTCGGCCTCCACGTCGGCCATCCGGTCCTTCACGAACCCGGCATCGCTGCCCTGCACGGGCCGCATCTCCCACTCCAGCGAGCACTCGCCGGCCACCGTGCACCGGGCCAGCCCGCCACCGACCAGGCCCACGTTGGTCGTGGTGTGCGGCGGTTCGAACCGGCTGTCGCCGGGCGCCCGGCCCACCAGATCGGCCTCCAGGTCGAGCAGGCCACCGATCCAGCGGCTGGCGTGGTGGACCGCGCTGACCGCCTCGGTCGGTCGGGAGCTGTGCCCGTCCATCCCGGTGAAGGTGGTCGTGTACTCGTAGCAGCCCTTGTGGGCTCCGATCACCTGCAGACCGGTGGGCTCGCCGACGATCGCGGCGGCCGGCCGGGGGGCGTCGGTCAACGAATCAATGAGGATCGGAGCGCCGTGGAAGCCGTCCTCCTCGTCGAAGGTGAGGGCCACGTGGACGGGTCGAACCAGGTCCAGAGCCGCCCACCGGGGCACGAGGGCCAGCACGCACGCCACGAACCCCTTCATGTCGGCCGTGCCCCGGCCGTAGATGCGATCGCCACGACGGGTGGCGGTGAACGGCGGCGAGGCCCAGTCGTCCGGGTCGACGGGGACCACGTCACTGTGGCCGGCCAGCATGATCCCGCCGTCGACGAGGGGCCCGATGGTGGCGAAGAGGTTGGCCTTCGTCCCGGTCTCGTCATGGGAGAGCAGGATCTCCGAGCAGTGCGGCCTCAGGAGGTCCTCGATGTGGGCGATCAGGTCGACGTTCGGGGTCAGGGCCACCGACGGGAAGGCGATCAGGTCGT
>JAAZXY010000063.1 GCA_014239855.1 Acidimicrobiales bacterium
CAAGACGTGCGACACCATTCGTTGTCAGGTGTACGGAGGCCGTCGGACCCGACGGGGCGACAAGCAGTGGAGCCACGAGGCGCCGGAGACCGACCAGGCCGTCGCAGCAACGGCGGGGTTGGTTCGCCTCGACGCCGACGGGGTGGTGGCCCGCACCGAGTTCTCCGCGTCGACCGGAGGGCACACCATCACCGCTGATTTCCCGGGCGTTCCGGACGCCGGTGACGACATCTCGGTCAACCCGGTGCATCGATGGACCAAGAACCTGGATGCCGAGGCGGTCGCCGAATCCTTCGGTCTGGGCGTGCTCTACGAGGTCGAAGTGGTCGAGCGCGACGGCTTCGGCGACGATGGCGGTCGGGCCACCGAGATCGAATTCCGCACGAGGGCCGGTGACCGGTTCAGCGTGAACGGCGACCGGTTCCGACGGGAGTTCGGTCTGCGATCCAACTGGTTCGGCGTGCTCTACGGGCCGCCGGATGCGGGCGTCGAGTTCCCGTCGACCCGGGTGGACGAGTACCGGGTGACCACCGGATTCACCGCCGAGGACATGGAAACCGTCGAGACCGCGGCGACGTACCTGAAGATGTCGCCGGCCGAGTTCCAGCGGGCCGCCGTCTGGGTGGTGGCCTTCCTGGTGAACCTGTCCGGTGGTGAGGCCAGTCCGTTGGACGCCCCCGATGTGGTCGGCCCCGAGGAGGTCACCACGGCCTACTTCGCAGCCGACGGGGACCAGACCGCCCTGGAGGGAGTGGCGGCCGCCTTCGGACTGACCGGCGGCGAGGCCCAGAAGGTCTCGGTGACCGTGCTGGTCTTCCTCACCGCGCTGGCCCGGGCCGCCGGCCGCTGAGTTCTTGCCTGTGCTGAGTCGCACCGCGAGCGGGTCGGCTCCTGAGTCACCGGTACCCTCGTCGCCGTGAAGGGCCTGATCCTGTCGGGCGGTAGCGGGCGACGCCTGCGTCCGCTCACCCACACCAGCGCCAAGCAGTTGGTGCCGATCGCCAACAAGCCGATCCTCCACTACGTGGTCGACGACCTCGTGTCGGCCGGCGTGGTCGACATCGCCATCGTGGTGGGTGACACGGGCGACGAGGTACGCGCGTCGGTGGGGGACGGGTCCCGTTGGGGAGCGACGATCACCTACGTCGAACAGGAAGCGCCGCTCGGTCTGGCCCACGCGGTGCTCATCGCCGGCGATTTCCTGGGCGACGACCCGTTCGTGATGTACCTGGGCGACAACATGTTCGAGGACTCGTTGGACCGGGTGGTTGATGGATTCGTCGGATCGGGCGAGGCGGCCCGTCTGCTGCTGGCCCGGGTGGATGATCCCGGGGCCTTCGGTGTGGCCGATCTCGACGATTCGGGGGCCATTGTCGGTCTGGTGGAAAAGCCGGTGGATCCTCCGTCGGACCTGGCCCTCGTCGGCGTGTACCTGTTCGACGCCGCCATCCACGAGGCGGTGCGGCGCATCCAGCCGTCCACCAGGGGTGAACTCGAGATCACCGACGCCATCCAGTGGTTGCTGGATGATGGAGCGACCATTGACCACCGGGTGCTGGACGGCTGGTGGATCGACACCGGCAAGAAGGACCCGCTGCTGGCCTGCAACCGTCTGGTGCTGGGTCGCCTCGCCGGTGACGGTGTGGTGGTGGACGACGATGCCGAGGTGGTCGATTCGACGCTGGTCGGCCCCGTGGTGGTGGCCGCCGGCGCCCGGATCGTGGACAGCACGGTGGGTCCGGCGGTGGCCGTGGGGGCCGACTGTCGGATCGAGGGCTCCACGGTCGACGATTCGGTACTCATGGCCGGAAGCGCGGTGATCGGCCACCGACGGGTCACCGCATCGGTCCTGGGCCACGAGGCGGAGGTCCGCGGAGCGGGGACGGTCGGTGCCGTGGAGGAGATCGACCTGTCGGTGCTGCTCGGCGACCATTCCGTGGTGGACGTGTCCGGTGGCTGAGATCCGGCCGTCGGACGTGGTGGTCGGCGTGGTCCACGTGGACCCGGTGGTCCACCGCGACGATCGGGGTTCGTTCGTCGAGACGTGGCGGCGGGAATGGATCCCGGGCTGTCGTGAGATGGTCCAGGCCAACCGGGCCGAGCGGGTGGCCGGTTCGCTCGTCGGCCTGCATTACCACCGGTTCCAGGCCGACTACTGGACGGTGACCGACGGACTGGTGCGGGTGGTGCTCCATGACCTTCGGGCCGGATCGCCCACCGACGGATCGACCCTCTGCCTGGACCTGGGCGGGGACGGGTCCGACCGGCACAAGGGCCTCTACATCCCCCCGGGGGTGGCCCACGGATTCGCGGCGCTGACCGACGCCACGGTCGCCTATCTGGTGGACGGCACCTACGACCCGGCCGACGAGTTGGGAGTGGCCTGGGATGACCCGGCCGTGGCCGCCGACTGGGGAGTCATCGATCCGGTGCTCTCCGGGCGGGATCAGGCCAACCCCATTCGAGCGGATCTGCCCACCGATCTGGTCCCGGTGTTCGATGCTGACTCCCCTTCGGGCGGGGCTGGCTGAGATGCGCCTGCTGGTGACCGGTGGTGCCGGATTCATCGGGTCGAACTTCGTCCACCGGTCCCTGGCCGAGGGCCATGAGGTGACGGTGTACGACGCCCTCACCTACGCCGGCAACCCGGCCAACCTGGCCGAGCTGGACGCCCGGTCGGACTACCGGTTCGTGCACGCCGACGTGTGCGACGGCGAGTCGCTGGTCGGGGCGATGCGGGGCCACGACGCGGTGGTCCACTTCGCGGCCGAGAGCCACGTGGACCGGTCGATCGTCGACCCGGCACGGTTCGTGACCACCAACTGCGAGGGCACGGCGACGGTCTGTCGGGCGGCGCTCGAGGTGGGTGTCGACCGGGTCCTCCACGTGTCGACCGACGAGGTCTACGGCTCGATCGACGTCGGGTCCTTCACCGAGTCCGACGTGTTGGCGCCCAGCTCGCCCTACTCGGCGTCCAAGGCGGCGTCGGACCTGATAGCGCTCTCGTACCACGCCACCTACGGCCTGCCCGTCGTGGTCACCCGGTCAACCAACAACTACGGGCGCTTCCAGTTCCCGGAGAAGGTCATCCCGCTGTTCACCACCAACCTCCTGCGGGGCGAACAGGTCCCGCTGTACGGCGACGGGTTGAACGTCCGGGACTGGTGTCACGTCGACGACAACTGCGCGGCGCTGGACCTGGTCCTGCTGGAGGGCAAGGTGGGTTCGATCTACAACATCGGGTCGGGCAACGAGCTCACCAACCGGGACCTCACCGATCGTCTGCTGGCCCTGTGCGGTGCCGGTGCCGACCGCATCCTGGAGGTCGAGGATCGGCTCGGCCACGACCGCCGCTACTCGGTGGACACGTCCCGGATCCGGGCCCTCGGGTGGGCGCCCACCCGCGAGGTGGACGCTGGCCTGGCCGAGACCGTCGAGTGGTACCGGGAGCACCCCGACTGGTGGGAGCCGCTGCTCGCCGAGAGCGTCAAGTGACCTGTCTCACCCGGTGCAACAAGTGACTCTGCTGGTCACCGGTGCCGCCGGTCAGTTGGGCCGTGAGGTGGTTCGGGCGGCCTCGGCGGCCCGGCAGGTGGTGGCGCTCGGCAGGGCCGAACTGGACGTCACCGATTCCGCGGCCGTGCGAGCAGCGGTGACCGCCCATCGGCCGACGACGGTCATCAACGGTGCGGCCTGGACCGACGTGGACGGCTGTGAACTCGACCCCGATCGGGCGTACCTGGCCAACGCCACGGCGGTCGACCATCTGGCTGATGCGTGCGCCGAGGTGGGAGCCCACCTCGTCCAGGTGTCCACCGACTTCGTGTTCGACGGTGAACCGGGGCCCGACGGGAGGTTCACGCCCTACGGCGAGGACCGGCCGACCAATCCGCTGAACGTCTACGGCGCCTCGAAGTTGGCCGGCGAGGTGGCCGCCGGTGACGGGGCGACGGTGGTCCGAACCACCTGGCTGCAGTCGGCCGACGGTCCGGGGATGGTCGGCCGCATCATGGCGGATCTTGCGGCAGACGATGGCGCCGTCGAACTGCTGGGTGACCGACGGGCCTGCCCGACCTTCATCGTCGACCTCGTGCCCGTCCTCCTCCGTCTGGCCGATGAACGGGTGGCCGGGGTGGTCCACGTGGTGAACGAGGGCGTGGCCTCGTGGGCCGAGATGGGCCGCATGGTGGCCGTTGAGGTCGGGGCCGATCCCAACCGCATCGTGGCGGTCTCCGAGGCGGATCTGGGCCCGCCGCGACCGGCGCGACGACCCGCGTACTCGGCCCTGGACGGTGCCGGGCTGCGACGGCTCGGTCATCCACCTATGCGTCATCACCGGGATGCGGTGGCGGCCACCGTGGCCCGTCTCCGGGGCTGAGGCATGGTCGCCCGAACCGGCCATCTCGACGGTCCTTCCGCAGGTCAGGGCGCTGGCGATCACGATTGGCTGGCACGACGTGCCGATCTGCTGCTCGACGGTTCGGTGGCCGCGCTGGCGGCCTGGACCGTGGTGTTCCATCTGGCTCGTTGGACGGGGGCGACCCGGGACGTGGCACTCGTGGCGTGGCTGGTGGTCGCCGGTATCTGGCTGGTCCTCCGGTGGAGGCGACGGGCATTGAACGGGCCCCAGGGCATCAGCCGGCCGATGGCTGGTGGGGGAAAGTGGTCCGACGCGGCGGCCGCTGCGGGTCTCCTGGGGATCGCCGTGGTCCTGGCGTTCGTTGATGTCGACGGGCTCTGGTGGCCGGCCCTGTGGTGTGTGCTCGCGGTACTTCTGGTGCTGGCCGTTCGGGGCGTGACCGCTCGGGCGGGTGCCCCGGATGGTCGGCCGGTGCGGGCCGAGCCGGTGGGCGCCACCGGCATGGCCGCCGTGTCGGTCATCGTCCTGGCCGTCCTCATGGCCGTGTTGTCACTGGTGATGGTGCGACCCGATCAGGACGACGTGTTCGTGGTCAACCGGTCCACGTGGGTGGCCGAACACGACACGGCGTTCCCCGAGCGGGACACCATCTTCAGCGACGACGTGCTCCCCGTGGAGCGACCTGCCGGGCTGCCCACCTCCATCGAGGCGCTGGTCGGGTCAGTGGCCAGCCTCCTCACCGTCAGCGCCGCCTCCCTCTCGTACCTGGGTCTCGCACCGTTGGTCGCCGGCCTGTCGGTGTTGGCGACCTGGCGACTCCTCCGCTCGCTGGGCGCGAGATTGCCGGCGCTGGCCACGTGGGTGGGTACGGCGTTCCTCGTGCTGGACGGCATCGAGCACGGTTCGTTCGGCAACTTCTCCGCCGGACGTTCGTGGCAGGGAAAGGTCGTGTTCCTGGTGGTGGTCGTTCCCACGCTGTGGCATCACGCTTCGGCATGGGGGAGCGACGGTGGTCGGCGACATCTTCGGGCCACTGCTCTGGGGGTGGTGGCCGGACTGGGCCTCACGTCGACCGCGGTGCTGGTGGCGCCGGCCGTGGCGGTCGCCGCGACGGTGGCCGGCGTGGTCTCGGCCACGCCTGGGGCTCCGCTGGTCGGTGGCGTGCGGACGTCTCGAACCGCCTGGTCGCTGGCCGCCGCGGTGCCGGCCCTGTTCGTCGGGCTGGCGACGCTGATCGCCGATCCGCAACGCCTCGCCGACGTGGCGGCCTCCGGTACCGGTGCGCTCGGATCCGGCGTACGAGCGGCGTTCGATCCGCTTCGCTGGTTGGACAGTGGCACCGAGCCGGTGGCCATGGTCCGCATGGTGTTCGGCCGGGGGCCGACGGCTCTGGTGGCCCTGGCCGCCGTACTGCTGGCGTGGACGGTCGTTCGTGACCGTCGGGCCCGCCTCGTCCTCCTGGCGGCGCCCGTGGTGGCACTCGGGTTCTTCGGGGCGCCCGGCGTCCTCGACGTGTTGAACGAGGTCGGGGAAGCCGACGCCATTGCCTGGCGGATGCTCTGGGTGCTGCCGATTCCCGCCATGGTCGGCCTGTTGTTGACGGCCCGCCGACCGGGACTGGGTGCCGCTCCGGTAGCTGTCCCGGTGGTCGTCCTCGCCCTGGTGTTGGCTGTCGGGACCCCGATCACCAGCAGTGCCAACCGGGGAACGGAAATGGTCTGGCCGCCGGCCATTGACCTGCCCCGTCCCGAGGTCGATGCCGCCCGGACGCTCGTGGAACTGGCAGAGAACCGTCCGGCGGGCGAGGTGGGCCTGGTCGCGGGCCCGGAAGACGTCGACTTCGCGGTGTCCGTCCTGACCTCGAAGGTGAAGGCCGTCAGTCCCCGGTCGTCGTATCTCCGGGGTCGTCATGTCGACGAGTCGTTCGCAGCCGACGACCGACGGGTGCTGTCCCATGCGTTGGCCCACGGGTACGCCGAGTGGGGTGTCGACGCGGTGGCCGAGGCCCTGCAGTTGCTCCGACCGGACGCCGTCTGCCTGGCCGTCGGAACGCCGGGCGACGGCGCCGAGGTGGCCGGAGCGCTGGCCGATGGGGGCTATCAACCGGCAGGAGTTGACGAGGCCTGCCGCTTCTGGACCCCCTCGAGGGGCTAGACGAGCACCTGAGGGTCAGCCGAACCGACGGACGAAGCGGGCCACCGAGGACAGCAGACCACCGATGACCGGAAGCCGACGGGCAGCGGCCAGACGACCCCGGAGTCCGATCGACGGGCCGGAGCCGGTGGTGCGGTCGGCCAGGCTCCGACGACCGGCGGCCCGGAGTTGGGCCACGTGGTCGACCGCCGTGCCGCCGAGGGCCACCACCCGGAGTTCGGACTCGGCGAGGTGGAGGCGATCCAGCGGGTCGGGTCCGATGGGCGGTGCCGCGTCGATGGTGGCGACCAGGTCGAGAAGGGCGGTGGTCAGTTCGTCGACGGTCGTCGAGGGCTGCCACGGATGTCGTGTGCCCGATCCGATGGCCACCGAGGCCAGCTTCCAGCACGCCCGGATGGTCACCAACTCGAGGTCCACGCCGCTGGACGCTTCCCACTCGTCGTCGATGAACGTCAGGTCCTTCGCCCGGTCGGCTCCGGCGAGGTTGTCCAGCCCGAGGTCGAGGTCGCATCCGGGCAGTACCTGTCGCCGGCCGGCCGGTAGGAACGGGTGGGCGTCGGCCGCCGCCACGTCACGATGGTCGGCCCGGGCTGCGGCGAACTCGCACCACCGGCCCAGTACCTCGGCCAGCCCGGCCCGGTCGCCAGCCCGGAGGCGGTCCAGTGCGACCTGCTCCAGGTTGGGGCCGCCGACCCATGGTTCGGGTGGCCCGTCGGCGGCGTCGAGCCGGAGCCAGCCGGCCCCCTGGGGAGCGCCCCCCACGGCATGGGTCGGGCGCCGGTCAACCGTCCGGGTGACTTCTTCGCCCCCGGACCGGATGGTGCGGGTCCGGAGGTGGGCCTGCGCCCGGTCGCCGGTGAACCGCCACGCCAGGACCGATGGATCGCACCGTCGGTCGACCGACCCGTCATGGGCGCCGGCCACCACGAGGAACGAGTTGGACAGGTCGGCCCCCAGCCCCGCCTCGAGCATTCCCCGGTGGACGGCCCGCTCGTCGCCGCCGAACGTGCCGCCCATGCGGCTGCGATCCATCGGCGGCCCCACCAGCTGGTCGATCAGGTCGACGGCGTCGGGCTCGTCGTGGATCCGCTCGGCGAGGATGGCCGTCGGGAGCTTGTAGTCCGGTGAGGGGGTGAGCCAGCGCTGGGCACCCAGACCTGCGCCGGTCAGGAGGTCGGAGAGCTCGCGCCGACCATGGGTCCGGACGGTGGCCGTGGTGGGTGTGGCCGTCGATGCCGGGTAGCCCTCGAGACCCACCCAGGGCCGACCGAGGTGGTCCTCGTCAGCCCCCAGCCAGTAGGCCAGTCCGAAGCGGTTCTCAATGGCCACGACCAGCACGCCGTCGGGGGAGACGTGGCCGGCCAGTTGCCCCA
>JAAZXY010000064.1 GCA_014239855.1 Acidimicrobiales bacterium
TCTTCGGCCGCACCTACCCCATGGACCTGCGCCCCCAGGCCCACGACATCATCCGGACGTGGCTGTTCTCCACGGCCGTGCGTTCCCACTTCGAAGCCGATGCCGCTCCGTGGGGCCACTGCGCCCTCTCCGGCTGGATCCTCGACCCGGACCGCAAGAAGATGTCCAAGTCCAAGGGCAACGTCGTCACCCCGGTCGACCTGCTCGACCAGCACGGCTCGGACGCCGTCCGCTACTGGGCGGCCAACGGGCGCCCCGGCACCGACACCGCCTTCGACGACGGCCAGATGAAGATCGGTCGACGCCTGGCCATCAAGGTGCTCAACGCCAGCCGGTTCGCGTTGGGCTTCGGCGCCGACGGCGACACCCCGCTGGCCATCGACCCGGCAGCCATCACCCACCCGCTGGACCGGGCCATGCTCCTGCGCCTGGCCGACCTGGTCGACGAGGCCACCCGGGCCTTCGACGGGTTCGACTACGCCCGGGCGTTGGAACGCACCGAAACCTGGTTCTGGACGTTCACCGACGACCACGTCGAGTTGGTCAAGACCCGGGCCTACGAGGGCGACGAGGCCGGTGCCGAATCGGCCCGACATGCCCTTCGCCTCGCCCTTTCGACGCTGCTGCGACTGTTCGCACCGTTCCTCCCCTTCGTTACCGAGGAGGTCTGGTCGTGGTGGCGTGGCGGTTCGATCCACCGCCAGTCCTGGCCGTCGGCCGACGAGTTGCGTGCCGCCGCCGGGGACGGGGACACCCCCGGGGAACATGTCGACCCAGCGATCGCCGAGGTGGCTGCGGCCACTCTGGCTGAGATCCGGCGCCACAAGACGACCGAGAAACGCTCGCTGGCCACCCCGGTCATCGCCTGCACGATCACCGACACGCCGGAGCGCCTCGCTCTGCTGCGTCCCGCCCTCGGTGACGTGGCCGCCGCGGCCCGGGCCACGGGCATCGACCTGGCTGAGGGCGACGTCCTGTCGGCCCACGTCGAGCTGGCTCCACCCGAACCGAAGCCGGAAGCCGACAAGCCTGCGGCCAACTAGGGCGGGGCCCGGATCCTCGGGCAGGATCGGCCCATGGCCGACAACCCCTCCTCACCCGACTTCCGCACCATCGCCGTCACCTGCGACGGCCGACGAGCCACCCTCACCCTGAACCGCCCCGACCGGCTCAACGCGCTCTCCAACGAGCTCATGGCCGAGGTGGCCGACGCCGCCGCCTGGTTCGACCATCAGCCCGACCTCCGGGTCGTCGTGGTGCGCGGCGAGGGCCGGGCGTTCAGCGCCGGGTTCGACCTTTCCGTTTTTGGCGACGACGGACCGTCACCGGCCGGCGGACGGGTCCCGTCCGACACCGGACGCCTCATGGCCGACGCTCTGGAACGCACCTCGCCGGTACTGATCGCCGCCATGCACGGGCACGTGGTGGGCGGCGGGCTGGTCATCGGCGCGGCGTGCGACCTTCGCATCGCCACCGACGACGTGTCGTTCTCCATCCCCGAGGTGGACCTGGGCATCCCGCTGGCCTGGGGCGGGATCCCCCGCCTGGTCCGCGAGATCGGCCCGGCGCTCACCAAGGAACTGGTCATGACGTGCCGTCCGTTCGGTGCCGACGAGGCCATGGCCGCCGGATTCCTGAACCGGGTCGTGCCGGCCGCCGACCTGGACGCGGCGGTCGAGGAACTGGCCGAGGCCGTGGCCAGTCGACCCCGCGGCGCGGTGCTGGCCACCAAGCGGCACGTCAACGCGGTGACCGACCAGATGGTGGGTACCGGGCGGTCGTGGTCCGATGCCGACGGCCTGACAGCCGCGCTGCGTGACCCAGAGGGCCGGGCGTCACGCGAGTCCTACATGGAACGCCTCCGGGCCAAGAAGAAGTAGCAGCCATGCCCATTGCCGACCGGCTGTTCATCAACGCCACCTTCCACACCCTCGATCCGAACCGGTCCGAACATCCCGCCGCCGAGGCGCCCCCTGCCCAGGCTCTGGCCTCATGGCGGGGCCGCATCGTCGCCGTGGGCAGCCGAGCCGACGTCGAGCCCCTCGTCGGGCCGGACACCGAGGTGGTCGACCTCGACGGTGCCACGGTGCTGCCCGGGTTCATCGAGACCCACATGCACCCCATCGGGGCTGGCGTGATGATCCAGGCTCCCCAGATCGGTTATCCGGACTGCCATGACATCGACGGGGTCGTCGCCGCGCTGGCCACCCGGGCCGCCGAGACGCCGGCCGGTGAACCCATCCAGTCCTGGGGCTACGACGACTCGCTCATGGACGACGACCGGCACCTCACCCGGGACGACCTGAACCGGGCCAGCACCGAGCATCCGATCCTCGTCAGGCACATCTCCGGCCACCTGTCGTACGCCAACGACCGCACGCTGGAACTCGCCGGCATCGCCGACGACGTCGAGGACCCCGTGGGTGGCGTCTTCCAGCGGGAGGATTCCGGCCGACCCAACGGCTGCATGGAGGAGACGGCGGGGTTCGCCGTGGCAGCGGCTCTTCCTCAGACCACCCTGGCCGACATGGTCGTCGGGGCTCGGGCCATCTCCGACCACTGCCTGTCGGTGGGCACCACGACCATGACCGACGCGGCCATCGGGTCCCCGACGATGTACGCCGCGTACCAGCAGGGCATCGAGGACGGCTCCATCCGGGTCCGCACCCGGGTCTTTCCCATCTGGCGGACTGCCGGCGACCTGCCGTTCCGGACCGGCATCGGCGACGAGCGGCTGTCCATCGGGGCCATGAAGTTCATCTCCGACGGCTCGATCCAGGGGTACACGGCGTGCCTCTGCAAGGGATACCACGACCGGCCCGACGTGAACGGCTACGAGGTCATCCCGGCCGCCGAGCTCATCGAACTGGTGACCGACGCCCATGCCAGGGGATGGCAGGTCGCGGTGCACGCCAACGGTGACGCGGCGATCGACAACACGCTGGACGCCATCGAGGCGGCGCTGGAGGCACACCCGCGGGACGACCACCGACACCGGATCGAACACTGCCAGACGGCCCGCGAGGACCAGCTGGAGCGCATGGCCCGCCTCGGGGTACTGGCGTCGGTGTTCGCCAACCACATCTGGTACTGGGGCGACCGCCACCGTGACCGGTTCCTCGGTCCGGAGCGCGGCTCGCGTATCGACCCGCTGGCCAGCTTCACCGCCCACGGCATCGTGCACGCCCTGCACTGCGACATGCCGGTCACCCCGCTCGACCCGCTGTTCACCATCTGGGCGGCCGTGAACCGGATCACCCGGGACGGCGAGTTGCTCGGCCCCGAGCAGCGGGCCCGGGTGGCCGACGCGGTGGCCGGGTACACGTCGGCGGCGGCCTTCGTGAACATGGAGGACCACGACAAGGGGACGCTCGAGGTCGGCAAGCTGGCCGACCTGGTGGTGCTGGATGCCGACCCGTTCGAGGTCGACCCCATGACCATCAGGGACATCTCGGTGCAGGCCACGGTGGTCGGCGGCGTGGTCGAGTACCGGGCCTGAGGGCACTGTCACACCCCATCGTCATGATGGGTCCATGCAGCGGTCGACCCCCTCCAGCGCCTCCACCAGCGCCTCGCCGGCCCGGGAGTTCCGATGCTCGGTGGCCGACCGGCTGACCGGGCTCGACGTCCGCGACCTCTCGTCGTCCGACCGTTCGGACTGGCTCCGGAACCTGACCGAGGTCGAGGCCATGGTCGCCGGCGCCCGCAGCCGGGTGATGTCGGCCGCGCCGGGCACCCGCTCCACCCGCCACCGTGAGCGGTCCGCCGAGTTGGTTCGCCAGACGGGCATGTCCGGCACCGACGCCTCCCGGGCGGTGCGCCTGGCCGACACGTTGGACGCCGTACCGGCCGTAGCCGAGGCCCTCGCTGAGGGCCAGATCACCGCCGGACACGCCTCGGCGCTGGCCGGCGGGGTGTCGTGGATGAATCGCCCGGCCGCCGCGCTCGACGGTTCGCTCATCGAGGCCGCCCGCCTCCAGACGGTCGACGAGTTCAAGGTCACGGTGGCCGGCTGGGAGCGCGCCGAGAACGGCGATGCCGACGGCAGCAATCTGGCCGCCCGCCAGCACCGCAACCGTGCGGCCAGTTGGTTCACCCGGGATGACGGCATGGTCCGCATCCAGGCTGACCTTCCCCCGGACTCCGGGGCCATGGTCACCGGGGCGCTGCAGTCCATGGCCGAGTACCTGTGGCGTACCGAGGACGGTCGCACCGCCGGTCCCGGATCAGCTCGGGAGGGCGCCACCATTCCGGGCACCACTATTCCGGACGCCGGCAACGACGTCCGCTCCTCGCGCCAACGTAATGCCGACGCCCTGGTCAAACTGGTCCGACGGCCCACCCGTACAGAAGGCGGCCCGGTGGGTGACCCCGGCCGAGCCCGAATCGACCTGCTGGTCGCCGTGGACCTCGACCGGCTGCAGGTGACGGAGAGCGCTTCGGCTGGCCGGTGCGCCACGACCGACGGGGTCGAGCTTCCGGTGGCGACCGTGCGACGCCTGGCGTGCGATGCCGGTGTCATCCCGGCCGTGCTCGACAGGTCGGGTGCGGTCCTCGACATCGGGCGGCGCACCCGCACCGTCCCACGGGCCATCCGCCACGCCCTCGCCCTTCGGGACGGCGGCTGCGCCTTCCCCGGCTGCTCCAGCCCGGTGTCGTGGTGCGACGCCCATCACGTCCGGTACTGGTCCGACGGTGGGCCCACCAGTCTCGACAACCTGGTGTTGCTCTGTTCGACCCATCACCACCTGGTCCATGAGGACCGCTGGATCGTCGAATGCGTTGCCGACGGCCACCACCGATTTCGGTCCCCCATCGGCACCGAACTGACCGTGAGACCAGAGATCGGCACCAACGGGCGATCCCTTTCCGGCCCAAGACCGGGTACCGGGCCGGGGCCCTAGCAGCGGTCGAGGATTCCCCGGAAGAGCGACTCGTGGGCGACGTCGGTGTAGACGTTGCCGGTCACCGGGTGGGCACCGAACTTGGCCACCACCAGATCCTTTTCCGGGTGGCAGAACACCCGCTGACCGTGGATACCCATCGGCATGAACGCGCCCATCACCTGCTGCAGGTTCCAGCAGTGCCGGTGGAACGTCCAACCCTCACGGGTCGGGTAACCGCCTCCACTCCCCGGATACGGGGTGCCGCCCGCCGCCACATCATCAGCCACCGTCGCCGAAATGGCCTGACGCTCGTCGGCGCCCTCCCCCACCCGGCCGGAACGGGCCAGCATCCGACCGAACCTCGCCAGATCACGCAGGGTGCACGACATGCCGCCACATGACACGGCGATTCCCCGGCTGTCGAGCATCACCGAGGCGTCACCCTCGGCGCCCATCGGACCCCAGATCTGCTCGGCCACACCATCCACCCACCGTCGACCGGTGGCCCGGGCGGTCACCCACGCCAGCACGTCAGTGGTCACCGACTTGTAGAGAAACGATTCGCCCGGCGGCTGGTCCCGCTCGGTGAAGGTCATGATCGCCTCGTGGATCCCATCCGGGCCGTCCCACGTCCCGGGGGTCGGGGAGAAGGCCATGGCCACCCCGTAGCGGTTGATGTCCGACCTGCTGTCGCTGTAGTCCTCGACGAACCGGATGCCGTCGGTCATGTCCAACGCCTGCTCGACGGTCACCGGCGCGTAGGCCGTCTCGGCCAACTCGGGAACGTGCACCGACAACAGGTCGTCCATTGCCATGGCGCCCGACTCGACGGCCAACAGGGCCAGCACCCCGGTCACCGTCTTGGTCATCGAGAACATGATGTGGCGGGTCGAGCGATCCATGCCGTTGAAGTACCGCTCGGCCACCACCCGGCCCTTGTGCAGCACCAGGAATCCGTCGGTGTACGTGTGGTGGAGCATCTCGTCGAGCGTCCAACTGCCACCGTCGCCGTCATCGACGGTCAACCCGTCGAGGTCGACCAGGCCCGTTTCCGAGGCAGCGGTCCCTTCGGACCCGGCCGGGACATCGGGGCTGGCGTCAGGCAGTAGATCCCCGGCCGGGCCGCCGGCGGTGATCCGGGCCGAGGCCCGCAGCTCGTCCATGTGGGTGAACGACCAGCGGGTGTTGGGCCACGCCGACCAGTTGCCGTGGTGGACCCGCTTGTCCTCCGGCACCGGCACGCCAACCATCAGGCCGGCCTCGACGGCCGTCACCGGCGTCGGAAGCACGTCCAGCGCGGTGGGTCGGGGACGCCCCGTCTCCGGGCTCATCAGGGTCACGACGAGTTGTGGGGTCAGCATGGAACGACCCCCGACGCGCTGGCACCCGGCTGCCGCCCGGCACCGAGGCCCAGGGCGGCCAGGGAGAGCCGCTGGAAGTCGGCGATGGTCGCGTCGTCGATCTCCTGCCCCTCGAGGACCGCCCGGAAGTAGATGGGACCGAGGAAGAACTGCTCCAGATGCTCCAGATCGATGGCCCCGGGCAGCTCGCCCCGCTCCACGGCACGCGTCAAAATGCCCCGCATCGTGTTCCAACTGGACCGACGGTAGGCGGCCATCGCCTCGCCGATCTCCTGATCGTGGGCGCCCAACTCCAGAAGACTGGCCGCCACCTCCCGGAAGCCCGGCTGGTTGTAGGCCCGCTGGCGGTCGGCGTACCACTGGGCCAACTCGGCACGGAGGTCGCCGCTCTCGTCGACCTCGGCCCGCTGGCTCCACTGATGCATCAGGGCCAGGAAGACGGACTTCTTGTCCGGCCACCGGCGATAGATCGAACTCTTGGACACCCGAGCCATCGAGGCCAGACGGTCCGTGGTGAAGGCGGTCAGGCCTCCCTCGGCCAGGAGACGCATCGCGGCGTCCAGGATCGATACGCCAGCGGGATCATCGACGGCGCCGCTACCCGGGTCCGTCATCAGATCGTCACCCCGTAAACCGCCATCGGTCTTGCGTCCCTTCGATCTCGTGACCTACCGTTGCGTCCGGTCGCGGCCACCGTGTTCGCTTCCGCTGACAGGATCAGACCCTTTGCCCATCAGGACCTCTCCCACCGGAGAAGTTCCTTCCAGAATCTGGGCCCGACCCTTGTCTGCGTGAGGAGAATACAGTACCGTACCGTACTGTCAATGCAGTGACCGGCGTCACCTCCGTCTCCCGATGGGCGTGGTCGCCCTTTTCGACATCCGAGACACTGATTTCCCAAACACACTTGGAGGGGACCATGCGTCGAAATCGACGTGTTCTGATTGCCCTGGGGCTGGCGTTCACCATGATCGCCAGTGCCTGTGGGTCCGACAGCGGGGACAGCGCTTCCTCGGACAGCGGTTCGGCTTCGGCCACCACTGCTGCTCCGGCGACGACGGCTGCTCCGGCGGCTACCACGGCTGCGCCAGCGACGACGGCTGCGCCTGCTCAGGAAGAGGTCGGCACGGTTGCTGATCATCTGG
>JAAZXY010000065.1 GCA_014239855.1 Acidimicrobiales bacterium
AGACAGGGGCTGACCCGCACCGAGACCCAGAAGCTGGGTGCCTCCCTCATGGTCTTCCTGGCCAGCCTTCCCCCGGCCGAGGATCCCGCCTAGGTCCAGTCGCCGCGACGTTCGGCCTTGCGGGCGCCCCGCTGACGCTTTGCTTCCAGCCTGCGCTCCACCGCACCTCGTCGGGGCCGGGTGGGCCTCCGGGTCGCCTGCTCGACCAGTGCCTCCTGCAGGCGCCGCTCGATCTCGTCGAGCGCCCGCTCCCGGTTCCGGACCTGGGAACGGTGCCGGTCGACCACGACTCGAACCGTGGACCCCAACCGCCGGACCAGACGGGCCCGGATCTCGTCGTCGATCCCCCGAGCCGATGTGAGATCCAACTCGGCTTCCACACGGGTGTTGGCCCGGTTGGCGTGCTGACCACCGGGGCCTCCTGACGGTCCGAACCGCCAGCGCACCTCCTCGGCGGGCACCCGGCACCCCGGTCCCGCCGACAGTGTTCGGTCCCCGTCAGCCACGCCCCGACGCTACGGCCCGGCCCCCCACCGTCGGGCGGATCCTGCCGACTGGCCGTTTCCCGCCCGGTCCTGCTGGACTCCGGCGGTGACCGACGCCCGCCGACCTCTCCGCTTCGTGGTCATCGGCGCCGGGATGGCCGGGATCCTGGCCGTCATCCGCCTTCGGGAACAGGGCTTCGACGACGTCACCGTCTACGAGAAGGCCGACCGGCTGGGCGGCACCTGGCGGGAGAACAACTACCCCGGCGTGGCGTGCGACGTGCCGTCGATCCTCTACAGCTACTCGTTCGCCCCCAACCCGGAGTGGACGCACCGCTTCTCACCCGGTGCCGAGATCCAGACCTACCTGGAGGACGTGGCCCGCCGGTTCGACGTGGAACGGTCCGTCACCTACGGGGAAGAGGTCGTCCACGCCGAACACGACGGCGACCGCTGGCATCTCCGCACCGCGTCGGGACTCACCGACGTGGCTGACGTGATCATCGCGGCGACCGGCGTGCTCCACCATCCGTTCGTTCCCGGCCTGGACGGCCTGGACAATTTCGCCGGCGACCTGGTCCACACCGCCCGCTGGGACGCATCGGTTCCACTGGCCGGACGTCGGGTCGGCATCATCGGCACGGGTTCCTCAGCGGTCCAGACGGTCGGCGCGGTGGTCGACGAGGTGTCCGAGTTGGCCCTGTTCCAGCGAACGGCCCAGTGGGTGCTGCCCCAGGACAACCCGGCCTACAGCGAAGACGAGAAGGCGGGGTTCCGGGCCGACCCCGACTCACAACGCCAACTCCACGACGAGATCTCCGAGCTGTTCGCCGACGGGTTCGCCAACGCGGTGGTCGACGCCGACTCGCCGATCCTGACCCGCATCGCCGACCTCTGCCAGGAGCACCTCGACACGGTGGTTGACGACGACCTGCGGGCCCGCCTCACCCCCGACCACCGGGCGGCCTGCAAACGCCTCGTCATCTCGGGAAGTTTCTACGAGGCCGTCCAGCGACCCCACGCACGCCTTGTCGACAACGAGATCGACCGCATCGAGGCGGGCGGCATCCGAACCGTCGACGGCGTGCTCCACGAGCTGGACGTGCTGGTGCTGGCCACCGGCTTCCGGGTGGACCGGTTCATGCGACCCATGGAGGCGGTGGGCCCGACCGGGACCCGCCTGTCCGAAGCGTGGTCCGAACGGCCGTCGGCCTATCTGTCGATGGCCGTGCCGGGGCTTCCCAACCTGTTCATGCTGAACGGCCCCAACGGACCCGTCGGGAACTTCTCGCTCATCGAGGTGGCCGAATTGCAGATGGAATACGCCCTGCAACTGGTGGACCAGATCGCCGACCGCACCTGCCGGCTGGTCGCTCCGTCGACCGAGGCCACCGAAGCCCATGAGGTGGCCCGGACGGAGGCTGCCGGGAAGACGGTGTGGGCCACCGGTTGCAACAGCTGGTACCTCGACGACCGGGGCGTGCCCATGGCGTGGCCGTGGACGTTCCGGGAGTTCCAACGCCGCATGGCCGCCCCCGACATGGCGGCCTACGTCCTGACCGATTGAACATCCGGGGCCCGGACCCGTTTGGGAACGGGCCTGCTCGGCGTCAGACTCTCCGCCGTGGAAACCAACCACTTTCTCTCCAGCTACTACCCGGACACGTCCTACGGCGGGAAGCGCCTGTACGACGACATGATCGAGCAGGCGGTGACCGCCGAACGCCTCGGCTATCGGGGCGTCACCCTGCCCGAGCACCACCTCATCAACGTGCTGCTCATGCCTTCGCCGCTGCAGATGGCCGTCAAGCTGGCGTGCGAGACCGACCACCTCGAGTTGGTCACCTCGGTCGCCGTGCTGCCACTGCACGACATGCGAATCTTCGCCGGCGAGGTCGTCCAGGCCGACATCCTCACCGACGGACGACTGGTGCTGGGCGTGGGCCGGGGCGCCTTCGCCTACGAGATGGCCCGCCTCGGTGCCCCCATCGAGGAATCCAAGGCCCGGTTCGACGAGAGCCTCGACGTGCTCATCGCGCTGCTCACCGAGGAGGAGGTCTCCTGGGACGGCGAGTACTACCGGTTCGACCCGATCACCGTGATGCCCCGCCCCATGACCCAGCCCATGCCGAAGTTGATGGTGGCCGTCATGAACCCTCCGGGGATCGCCGCCTGCACGAAGCGGGGGTTCGACATCCAGACCACTCCGCTGGCCGGCAAGCCCGAGCTGTTCAAGGCTCAGATCGCCGCCCACAAGGACGCCAAGGCCGAGATGGGCGACGCTGGCCGCGACCTGCGGATCATGATGTCGAGGGTCGTGTACTGCACCGAGTCCGAAGCTGAGACCCGCGAAATGGTGCAGCGGGCGCACGACTACTACGGCCGGTTCGACAACGTGTTCACCGGACCGGGAATCGTCAGTCACGGCGATGTGGCACAACTCCCCCGCGACCAGACCATCGAGGAACTCGAAGCCAACCTGGTCATCTGTCAGGCCGACGAGATGGTCGATCGACTGGCCGGGTACGCGGCGGCCGGCATCGACGAGCTGATCCTGAGCTCCAACCTGGGCCAACCCCAGGCCGAACACCTCGAGGCCATGGAACGCTTCGCCAGCGGCGTCCTCCCCCACCTGCAGCGGATCGCCGCTGCCGCCTGAGGCAGACTCACCGCCAGCCCCTACAGAAGGAACCCCATGCCCATCATCCGAGTCGAGATGTTCCCCGGTCGTACCCTCGACCAGAAGCGCGATCTGGCCCGTGAGCTGACCGACGGATTCGTACGGGCTTGCGGCGGTGCCGGCGAGAAGCTCCACGTCGTCATCACCGAGGTGGAGCGCGAGAACTGGGGCGTCGGCGGCGAGCTGATGTCCGACAAGTAGCGACCCGGGACATGGGCGCCATCGACGTCTCGTACACCGTTTCCGGCGAGGGCCCGCCGCTGTACATGGTCCACGGGATCGGCAGCCGCCGGGTCACGTGGGACGGCCTGCTCCCCGGGCTGGAGGAGCACTTCACCTGCGTCCGGTACGACCTGCGGGGCCACGGCGAGAGCCCGATCCCCCCGGTGCCGTACAGCCTGGACGACCTGGTCGACGACCTCGAGGCGTTGCGTCAACGATTGGGCCATGACCGCATCCATGTCATCGGCCACTCCCTCGGCGGACAGATCGGTCCGGCGTACGCGCTGGCCCACCCGGAGCACACGGCCAGCGTGATCCTGCTGTCGACGGCCGCTGGTCGCACCGAGGACGACAACGCCAAGGTCAAGGGTGTGGTGGCCAAGATGCGGGCCGAAGGGGTCGAACCGGTACTCGGCACGCTCCTGGACCGCTGGTACACCGACGAGTTCATCGCGGCTCGACCCGATGCCATCGAGAACCGCATCCAGCAGGTGCTGGGCACCCCGGAGGACGTCTTCCTGAGCGTGTTCGACGTCTACGCGGGTGCCGAGATGGCCCCGTGGCTGCACCAGGTGACCTGTCCGTGTCTGGTCATGACCGGCGAGTTCGACGGTGGCTGCAACCCCCGCCTGAACCGCTTCATCGCCGACGAGTTGCCGGACGCCGAACTGGTGATCCTCGACGATCTGAAGCACTCGATCCTGATCGAGGCCGCCGATCAGGTGCTCGGGCCCGTGAGGGACTTCCTGCTGCGACACCGCGACGCCTGACCCCGGTCCCGGCACCGGCGGCCCGCGTCAGACGCGGCGGGCCACCACCCGGATGCCGCCCAACTTCCCGCCGGTGAAGAGCCGCACCATCGTCTCGTAGAAGTCGCACATGGTCTCGTACACGGCGTCGCCGTGCACACGGAGATGCCGCTCCCGTAGCTCGACGTATCCGGCCAGGCGACCCCGGGTGAAGGCGGTCCAGTCCCCGGTCATGTCGTCCATGGCCACCACCTCGAAGCCGGCTTCCTCGAGGTCGCTCCGGTACCGGTCGCCGCTGGTCAGCTCGTTGGCGAAGAGTTCGGACGACAACCGTGCCCGCTCCGCATCGTCGAACGGTCGGCGTTCGTAGAGGTCCTCGGCGTAGAAGAAGCCACCGGCCGCCAGCAGTGTCCGGCATCGATCCAGCAGGACCGGCCGTCCCGGGATGTGGTACAGAGCCAGCCAACTCACGATGGCATCGAACCGGGCGCCATCGAAGTCGTGGGTCAGGAAGTCGCCGCACGCATGGGTCACCCGTTCGGCGAGGCCGCACCGCCGTGTCAGGTCGGCGGCCACCAGGTGGTGGTCCTCCTGAAGTTCGAGGGCGGTGACCGCTGCTCCCGACGCCGAGGCCAGGTGGCGGGCCGGGCCCCCGAAGCCCGAACCGATCTCCAGGACGGTGCTCCTGTCGTCGATTCCCGTGGTCCGGATGGCCTCGTCCACCGCGTCGGTGCCGTGGTAGTGGAGTTGGTCGAACGTCGTCAGCTCGTCGGCCCGGAGCGGCTCATCGTCGGCCCGGCCCAGTTCACGGAGTTCGTTCATCACCCGATCGACGTGGTGGTAGAGCCCCATGCTCTTGATGGCGGCATCCCGGCCTGAATCCTTCATCGCTGGCTCACCGGTCCCGTCGTGGAGATCGTCGATGGTGGCGCCCCCGGCAGGATTTGAACCTGCGACAAGTGGATTAGAAGGCCACTGCTCTATCCGGACTGAGCTACGGGGGCTGGCGGTGCCGAGGCTACTGCCGGCTCCGAAACCGTCCGGGTCTGACCTCGTCGAGATCGAGGCCGGCGAAGACCGCCGCCGGACTTCCCCCGACGGCCAGCTCCGCGGTGAGGCGGCCGGCTCCCGCTGAGGTCTGGATGCCGGTGCCGCCCTGACCGACGCACCAGATGAACGACGGACGGTCCGGATCGGGCCCGATCACCATGGATCGGTCCGGGGCGAAGGTCCGTAGGCCCACCCAGGCGGAGTTGACCGAGCGGATGCCCAGCGTGGTGGCCTCGTTGAGGCGGTCAATGGCCATGGCCACGTCGAGTTCCTCGGGCTTCGGATCACACGGTTCGGACGGGTTCTCCTCGGCCAGCGAACAGAACATCTGCGGGCCGTCGTCGCGCAGATACCACTGGTGGTCGATGTCGCCGGCGAACGCCCAACCGGTGGTGTCCAGCCCGGGGCCGTCGACCATGAACGCCGTCCGGCGGAACGGTTGCAGGCCGACGGGCGCCACTCCGGCCGTTGTGGCCACCACATCGCCCCACGCTCCGGCACAGTTCACGACCACGTCGACGCCCACCGGCCCGTCGGTCGTGTCGAGACGCCACCCGTCCCCATCGGGCGTCGCAGCATCCACCCGGGTCGACGTGGCGATCCGGCCTCCGGCCCGTCGAAAGCCGCGGACGAACGACTGGTGCAGCGCTCCGACGTCGATGTCGGCACTGTCCGGTTCGACGATGGCCCGGTGCACCCGCTCGCGCCGCAGCGGCGGAAACAGTCGCATGGCCTCGTCAATGTCGATCTCGATGGTCGGCGTGGTGGCCGTCTCGATGCCCTCGGCCAGCATCCGGTCGACCGCCTCGTCCTGTTCCACGGTCCCCACGTGCAGGACCGGCCGGTGGGCCAACAGCGGCGCGTCGACGAGGTCCTCCGGCGTGTGGCGGAGGTGGTCGAGGCTGGCCGAACTCAGGATCCTCATGGACGGCGTCCCGAGGTTCTCCAGCAGCAGGGCGGCGGATCGACCGGTGGTGTGGTGGGCCAGGGTGGCTTCCATCTCGAGGAGAACCACGTCCAGACCCGGATCGACCTGAAGGAGGTGGTGGGCGACGCTGACACCGGCGATGCCCCCACCGATGACCGCCACGCTCGTCGACCCCGTCCCTGTCATCGGGGCAGGATCGCACACCAACGGGGCGGCTGGCGACCCGACGCCAACGGCCGTGGTGCAGGCGGAATCGGGGCGGCGACCGGGTGCACAGGCCGTAGCATGGCGCCCACTTGGTGGCCGTAGCTCAGTTGGTTAGAGCACCTGGTTGTGGTCCAGGATGTCGGGGGTTCGAATCCCCTCGGTCACCCCACGCGGTCCGGTTCGCTGGTCGTCCGTCCAGACGGGCACCGATAGGATCGGGCGCTGCACGCGCCTCTAGCTCAATTGGCAGAGCATCGGACTCTTAATCCGCAGGTTCTGGGTTCAAGTCCCAGGGGGCGCACCAATAAACCCAGAATGGAAAAGCCCAGAAGTCTCAAGTCCCGGTGCAAGATCCGCCGACACAGGGACATTCGGTGCCACCCCACCGCCCGGGATGGCACCGTCTGACGTACCTACTTGACCCTCAACCGGTACCGCTTCGTGGGGCGTGGTGAACTACCGGGTGTGAGACACGCGAAGTGGAGAGCAGGCGGAGCCTGTCTTGTGGCGGTCAGCCTTCTCGCCGCGTCATGTGGTGGCGGTTCTCCGACAACAGCCCCGGCGGATGATGGCCCGTCTCTGGTGGAAGTGCCGTCGGTGATTGGCGACACAGTCGAGTTCGCATCTGGCCGCCTCATGGCCATCGGATCACCGGTCATCGTGGAACGGGTTGACGGACTTATGGGCGACCCAAACATTGTGGTGGAACAACTACCGCTTCCCGGCTCATCGGTGGTTGTCGGTTCACCGGTTGTCCTGAAGGTCCCAGGCGGCTCACCGACACTTGCTCGGGACCTCACGGAGTCGAGTGCAGAACCGACTACAACGACAACCGAAGCACCAACCACAACGGCGGCCACAACCACGACTCAGGCACCGGCCACGACGACACCGACAACCACGACTCAGGCACCGGCCACCACAACAACGACCACAC
>JAAZXY010000066.1 GCA_014239855.1 Acidimicrobiales bacterium
CGGCGCGGTGGCCACCCCGGTGGACCTGCTGGTCATCGGCGCCGGCCCCGGCGGCCAGAGAGGCGATCCGGTCGGCCATGGCGAACAGGTCGAGGACGTCGGCGTCGTGGACCACCGGCACGACGAGTCCCCGCTCGGTGGCCATGGCGATGCCCAGGTTCACACTCTCGGGAATGACGATGGCGTCACCCGGGTGGCCCTCCACGTGGCCGTTGACCATGGGAAATCGTCGCAGGGCCCGAGCGGCGGCCACCGCGGCGATGGCCAGTGGCGTGACCTGTGCGGCACCCGGCCGGTCCATCGACCGGATACGTGTCCGGAAGTCGACCAGCAGGGACGCGTCGAGTTCGTCCATGGTGTGGATGTGGGGGATCTCCGTCCACGCCTGGACCATGTTGCGGGCCACGACGCCACGCAGGCCCCGGAGGGCATGGCGTCCCGTCGGCATCTGTCCGAGCGTGGATGGCGTCGAGGAACCGGCGTCGACAGGTGTCGGCATCCGACCAGCGGATGGCTCCGGTGGGGGAGCGGCCAGCGGCGTCCCGGCGTTGCGTACGTCATCGGCGGTGATCCGGCCCCCCGGGCCGGTGCCGTTCACCGTGGCCAGGTCCACCCCTGACTGGAGGGCCAGCCGTCGGGTGGCCGGCGCCGCCTTGGGTCGGAAGGCCGGCGTTCCTGGAGAGGCGGTCACGGGACCGGAGGCGGAGGCGGGCGCCTCGGCCGGTCGGGCTTCCGGCGTGGTCGAACCGTCGTCGATCTCGATGAGGACCTCACCCACCCGGAGGCGGACGCCCTCGGCGGCTCCGAGCGACATCACGGTGCCGGCCACCGGCGACGGGAGTTCCGAACTGGCCTTGTCGGTGAGCACCTCGACCAGTGCCTGGTCGCGCACCACGACATCGCCGACGGCCACGAACCATTCGACGATCTCGGCCTCGTCGAGGCCCTCGCCGATATCGGGCAGGCGGAAGACGTGGGCCACGGAACTCGATGCGCAGGCCGTCTCGAGGGTGCGACGGACCGCGGCGGCGATCCGGGCCTCGTCGGGGACGAAGGCGTCCTCGAGCATGCCCACCGGGTAGGGCACGTCGAATCCGGAAACCCGGACCACCGGCGCCTCCAGGGACCAGAAGCACTCCTCGACAATGGTGGCCACCACCTCACCGGCGAAACCGCCGGTCTGGGAGGCCTCCTCGACGACCACCACTCGACCACACCGGTCGACGGCCGCCGCGATGGCTTCGATGTCGAGGGGCACCAGGCTGCGGAGGTCCAGGACGGCGACCGACAGTCCCTCCTCGGCCAGTGAGTCGGCGACCCGACACGCCAGCTCGACCTGGTAGCTCCACGCGATGATCACCAGGTCGTCGCCCTGTCGTGCGGTGCGCGCCGCACCGAGTGGCACCACGTGGTCGCCGTCGGGCACATCGCCACGGATGCCCCGGTAGCCGCGCAGCGGTTCGAGGAACATCACCGGGTCGGGGTCGCGCACCGCAGCGGCCAGCAGGCCCTTGGCGTCGGCTGCCGTGGCCGGCGTGACCACCTTGAGACCCGGGATGTTGGCCAACTGGCCTTCCAACGAGTCGGAATGCATCTCCGGGGTCCGGACGCCGCCTCCGAATGGTGCCCGGATGGTGATGGCCGGCTCGAACCGACCCTGGGAGCGGTAACGCAGTCGGGCCACCTGTCCGGCTATCTGGTGCATGGCCTGGTACGAGAAGCCGAGGAACTGGATTTCGGCCACCGGGACCAGCCCGGCCATGGCCAGGCCGACCGCCGATCCGACGATGACCCCTTCGGCCAGCGGGGTGTCCACCACCCGGGCGGCGCCGAACTTCTCGAAAAGCCCCTCGGTGGCCCGAAAGACCCCACCCACGTGGCCGACGTCCTCGCCGAGGACCACCACCCGCTCGTCCCGGGCCATCTCGCCGTGCAGGGCCTCGTTGATGGCCTGCAGCATGTTCAACTCGGATGTACCCGTCATTCCAGGTACAGCGGTCACCGGGCACCGTCCAGGAGGGCGGCCCGCTGGCGGGCCATTCGGGTGGTGTCGGTGGCGAAGCAGTGGTCCAGGACGGCGTCCGGGGCCAGAGGTTGGTTGATTGCCCGCTCGAACGCCTCGTCGATCCGGGCCATCGCCACGGTTTCGACCTCTGAGCGAGCCTCGTCGTCCCACCGTCCGAGGTCGGTCAGGTGGTCGGTGAGCCGTTGGATCGGATCGTCCCGGCGGGCGGCCTCGAGATCCTCGGCGGGGACGTAGCGGGTGGGGTCATCAGCGGTGGTGTGGGCACCGAGTCGGTACACGACCGCTTCGATGAGCGTCGGCCCGCCTCCGTCCAGCGCTCGTTGACGGGCCTCGTCGACGGCGTCGAACATGGCGGCGGCGTCGTTGCCGTCGACACGGACGCCGGGCATTCCGTAGCCGATCGCCCGATCGGCCAGTGTCTCGGCGGCCGTCTGCTGGTGCAGCGGCGTGGAGATGGCCCACTGGTTGTTCACGCACAGCAGGATCACCGGCGCCTTCAGCACGCCGGCCAGGTTGGCCGCCTCGTGGAAGTCGCCCTCCGAACTGGACCCGTCCCCGAAGAACACGGTGACCACACCTGGTTCGTCCTGAAGGGTCATGCCCCAGGCCAGCCCGACGGCATGGGGGATCTGGGTGGCCAGTGAGATCTGCAGCGGAGCGACCCTCACGGACGGTGGAAGCCTGCTGCCGTCGGGATGGCCGATGTTGTAGAGCATGTACTGCTCGAGGACCTCGGGGCCGAACCGCTGGAGGGCCAGCGGCTCCCGGTACTGGGGCAGGATCCAGTCGTGTTCGGGGTCCAACGCGTGAGCCGTGGCGGCCACCACGGCCTCGTGTCCGTCGATGGGGGCGAGGGTGCCGACCTGCCCCTGACGCTGCAGGTTCCACAGTCGGCCGGCCTGGGTGCGGGCCTCCACCATGTCCACGAGGATGGCTCGAAGCTGCTCCTCCGATGGTCTGGTCACGCTGACGAACCTAGCCGCGTAGGTCTCGATGGTTGCCGGTCACAGGTGTCCGAAGTCACCGCCTCCGGCACGGTTCAGGGCCCTACCCGTCGGTAACTTGTTGTCCAACAGCGGTTCCCATCCCCCTCGGGAGCCGCTCACAACCTCCGGCCCGAACCTCCCCCCGGTTCCCATGGCCGAGAGTGACCGCACGCCCCGCCTCCCCCCGGTGGGGCGTGCGCAGTTTTGTCGCCATGCGCGGAGGTGCGTACCATCCGGCCGGCGCCCGCACGGACAGATGGTGGGCCAGACGAGGGGAGACACGGTGGGCGAGAGTCGACGCGACCGCATCAGGATGAACGACGAGGAACTGGCGGCGTTCATCGCCGACCAGAAGAGCCTCCAGGTGGCGTGCCATGACCGGGACGGGGCCATTCATCTCTCCACTCTCTGGTTCGCCATGGTCGACGACCGGTTCGCCTTCGGCACCTACACCAAGTCCCAGAAGATCGTGAACCTCCATCGGGACGACCGCATCACGGTCCTCTGCGAGGACGGGACGAAGTACGAACAGCTCCGAGGCGTGATGGTCCGGGGTAGGGCCATCCTCCACGCCGAGGACGGGGCCGGCGGGGCCGACGAGGTCCGACGGGTGGCCCGGGCGGTGATGCGCCGCAACGAACCGGACATCCCCGAGGAGCACTTCGAGGGAGCAGTGGGGCTGTGGGCCGCCAAGCGCACCGTGGTGATCGTCGAGCCGGAGAAGGTCATCACCTGGGATCACTCCAAGCTCGGCGGGGTCTACTGATCAGGCGGTTCAGGGGGTCGGTCTAGGGTGCCCGCCATGGAATCTCTCTTCGCTGTCCAGGACGAGGACGTCGTCCGGGGCCAACTCGAACATCGTCGGGCGAACCTGCCCGAACGTGCCTCGTTGGTCGCCGCTGAGGCCGCCCGGGCCGCCACGGTCGTCGAGGTCGAACGCGTCGGTCTGGAACGCCTCGATCACGTTCGTCGACAGCACCGGTACGAGGGCGAGGTGGCGGCCGTCGAGGCCCGGCTGGCCGACTTGGACGAGAAGCTCTACGGCGGTGCCATCACGTCCCCCAAGGAGGCCACCAGCCTCCAGACCGAGATGGGTCACCTCGGCAAGCGGCAGGACGACCTCGAGGGTCAGGTGCTCGAGATCATGGAGATCCTCGAACCGTTGGATGGTGAGTTGGTGACGCTGACGGCCACCGGCGAAACCCAGGATTCGTCGATCGCGGCGGCCCGGACCATCCTCGACGAGACGGAGGCCGAGATCGTGGACGAGTTGGCCGCCTCGGCCGAGCGACGGACCGCGGCGCTGGCCGACGTACCCGAGGACGTGCTGGGTCGCTACGAGAAGGGTCGGCCGATGTTCGGTTCGAGCGCCGTGGTGCGCTTCTCCGGATCCGACTGCAGCGGGTGCCCCTACTCCATGCCCGCCATGGAGGCCGACCGGGTCAAGTCCATGGCGGCCGGTTCGCTCACCGACTGCAGCGAATGCGGTCGTCTCGTCGTCCGCTGACCCGGGCCCGCTGGTGCTGATCTGGTTCGTGGTGGGTGCGGTGGTCGCCGTGGCCCTCGTCTTCGACAGCCCGGCCATGGACTTCCGCCTCGTGGTCCTCGGGGCGGTGCTGCCGGTGGCTGAGGGCGCGGTGGGCGGTCCATGGCTTCTGCACACGTTGCTGGCCGGTGTGATCCTGCTGGCCGTCGTGATGCTGGTGGCCCGTGGTCGTCGTCTCGTGCAGCGCCGTTGGCTGGGCGTGCCCATTGGCCTGATGGCCCACCTGGTGCTGGATGGGACGTGGTCCGACACCGACGTGTTCTGGTGGCCGTTCGCCGGTCTCGATGCCCTCGGTGGATCCCGGGTGCCGGAGTTCGGTCGGGGAGCGACCGGGCTGCTGCTGGAGGTCGTCGGGCTGGTCCTCGGGGTCTGGGCGTGGCGCCGGTTCGGTCTCGATGATCAGGCGGCCCGGCGTGCGTTGCGAACCGATGGTCGTCTGACCGCTCTGAGGAGGGACTGATGCTTCACGTGGTCCGCCATGGCCGTACCGAAGCCAATGCCGCCGGGTTGCTGCTCGGGCGTCTCGACCCGGACCTCGACGAGGTGGGGGAGAGGCAGGCCGAGCAGGTCGCCGCGGCGATCGGTCCGGTGGACCGGGTGGTGTCCAGCCCGCTGTCGCGGACCCGCCGCACCGCCGAGGCGTTCAGCCGGTCCCACGGTTCGGAGGGCTCGGATGGTTTGTCCATTGAGCTCGACGAGCGGTGGATCGAGATGGACTACGGGACGTTCGACGGCCAGCCGGTGGCCGGGGTGCCCCGCGAGACCTGGGCGGCGTGGCGGGCCGATCTGGACTGGGCCCCACCGGAAGGCGAGTCCCACCGATCGCTCGGCCTTCGGGTGCGGGCTGCCCTCGATGACCTCTTCGAGGCATCCCGGACGGAGGAGATCGTGGTGGTGACCCACGTATCGCCCATCAAGGCCGCGCTGGCCTGGACCCTCGGGGTGGGCGACGAGGTGGCGTGGCGCACGTTCGTGGCGCCGGCCTCGATCATGACCATCGGTGCCGGCCCGGCTGGTCCGTCGTTACGGGGCTTCAACGATGTGGCCCATCTCCGGAACTGAGAATTCTCCGGAACAGAGAATTCTCCAAACTTGAGAATCTCAGGGCATGAACTGGCCGGCGTCCAGATCCCGGATGGCCGTGATGGACCGGTCCAACATGCCGGTCACCAACTGCACCGCACGGTCGTTCACCAGTTCCACGCTGCCACCAGCCTGAATGGGGTAGCAGAGGCAGAACAACACGGTCCGCCGGTAGTCCTCGAAGAGCTGGTCGGCCGGGTAGTCGATGCCCTCGTCGGCCAGGCAGGTCCGGTAGAGGTCCAGCAGGTGCTGTTCGTGGGCCCGCCGGTCCTCGATGGTCAGGCTCTGGCTGATGAAGTAGCCCACGTCGTAGGCGCCCGCCGTGCGGATGCAGATCTGCCAGTCGATGGCCGTGACCTCCGGACCGGCGTCACCGGGTGTGAAGAACAGGTTGTCCAGTCGGTAGTCGCCGTGGCAGAGGGTGGTGGGGCCTGATCGGAAGGCCATCATCTCCTCGGCGGCTGCGGGGAATCGTTCGCCGATGGATCGGATGTCGTCGCCGAGGTGGTCGCCGAAGGCGGCCAGGAACGGCTCCCATGCGGTGGCCACCCCGTGCTGGACGCCCTGGGGCATCGGTGGATCCCAACCGAAGGGGACCCAGGCCAGTTGGTCGTCGAAGGTCGGCGACTCCCAGAAGGCCGCGTGGTGGCGGGCCAGAGCCCCAATGGCGGCCTCGGCCAGGTCCAGCGGACAGCCGTCCAGCTGGCTCGCCACCTCGGCGTCGGCCAGGTCCTCCATCAGCAGGACGAACTCGTCACTCTCCGGGTCGTGGTCAGTCGCGAAACACCGTGGGGTGGTCAGCGGGCTGTCGTCGGCGGCCGTCCGATAGAAGGCCACCTCCTTGGAGTAGAACTCGAAGGTCCGGGCCACGAACCGGGTGGTCTCGTCGGTGACCGGCGACTTGAGGATCACCGTCTCCGGCCCTGAGCCGCCCTCGTAGTTCAGGCGGAGTCGGTGGATGAGCCCCATGATCCCGACGCCCTGACCGATCAGCTCGGCCTCGAAGCCGGTCACCGAACCGCTGTCGAGTGAGCCGGCGTCCTGGAGCGCGGTGGTCAGCCAGGCCGGGGTGACCTGATCGACGGCGGCGGGAAATCTCTGATCCGACATGCCCGTCGGCCTCAGCGGGCGGCTGCGAAGCCGACCTCGAGATCGGCGATGATGTCGTCCAGCGTCTCGAGGCCCACCGAGAGTCGCACCAGTGCCGGTTCGACGCCGGTGGAGCGTTGTTCCTCTTCGGTCAACTGGGAGTGGGTGGTCGACGCGGGATGGATGGCCAGGCTCCGGACGTCGCCGATGTTGGCCACGTGGCTGTGAAGTTCCAACCCGTT
>JAAZXY010000067.1:0-6012 GCA_014239855.1 Acidimicrobiales bacterium
AACCCGGAGAGACGCCTGTTGCAGCCCGAGAGGCTGGGCGCGCCTCAGCTTCGGCGAAGCGTGTACAGGCCGCCGTCCACGACGAGGTCCAGCTGGGCTGCCCCCGATGTCACGTCGACCGGGGTGACGGAACCATCCGAGGCAGTCAGGGTCCAAGGACCGTCCGACGGCAGGGCCGTGACCCGCATCGACGTGCGGGCACCGGCCAGCGAGGCGTTCCGGGGTTGCGCGGCGAGGTGAAGCGCCGATCCATCCCACCAGGCCTCACTGAGCGCCACGTCGGGGAAGTCCACGCCGGTGACGGTGGGATCCGTGAACCGGCTGTCACCAGCGCCGGTGAAGATCCGACTCCAGGCGCCGGGCTGACAGACCCAACCGGCCATGGCCCGTGCGTTCAACTGGCCCCGGGGATGGGGTTCGTCGAGCCCGAACCCGAAGGTGAACTCGCCACGCTCCCGATCCCAGGTCGGCCCGTGAGCCCGGTCGAGCACCGACCACATGCGCTCACGGATCCGGCCGTCGTCGAACTCGCTGGTCTGCATGGCCAGGAGCGAGGCCAAGCCCGGATCGTCCAGTCCGATCGGGTCGCCGTCGCCGTCCAGACCGGTGAAGGCCACGGCCATCTCCCATGCGGAACGGGCCACGTCGGGCCTCTGCGGCGCCAGATACCAGACGGGAGCCATCAGCCCCATGGGGCTGGGCACGTGCTCGTCGACCACCGGGTCGTAGTAGAGGTCCATGGCCACCGGCCGGCCGTCCTGCCAGGTGACGTAGTGGTCGGCGGCGTGGTCCCACCACGGGTCGAACACCCGGTGGTGGTCGGTGCCCATGAGCGTGTCGTGCAGCCTCAGACCGAGGCCGGCGCCGCTCAGTCAATAGGGCCAGATCTTGGTGTTCTCGCAGTGCACGCCGATCGGGCGATCCCGCCACTGGTCGGCCAGATGGGCGGAGATGGCCGAGTGGGTCCACGTGAACGTGTGGTCGCCGTCGCGGATCATGTCGAACGGCTGGTCCCAGCGGTCATCGCCGGTGACGTGACGGTGCAGCCCGAGCAGCAGGCCGAAGAACCCCTTGAAGAACAACATGCCATCCGCGGCGATGGGGTCCATCTGGATGCCGTACGGCTCGATTCCGTTGGCTGTCCAGCCGGGCACGTCGTAGTCACCCCACCGGTCAGCGGGCACGAGTGGCCGCCAGCCCTGGGGGTAGGACCCCCGGTCGGGATCGGGGCCGAACTGGGTCAGCCAGTCCGAGGCGGCCCACCACGAGGTGTGGCGGGTGACGAGTTCGTCGAGGATCTCGGCGTAGGGCTCCCGCCACGCCGGAGTGCGGTCGGCCATGAGGGCCACCGCGTAGCTGGAGTCGACGAGGTCGAAGCGGTGCCACGACAGCATCGGCTCGCCGGTGCGGTCGTCCCAGTGGGGGTGAGGCTGGCCGTCGCGGCTCCAGTCGTCGGGTGTGGTGGCCTTGCGGTGCAGGTACCGCAGCCAACCCAGCGAACGATCGTCCAGCGGGAGGGGAGTCGGGGCGACGCTCATTGGGCGGAAGCCTCGAACAGCAGGCTGCAGCAGGTCAGGGCGCCCTCGGCCTTGGCCAACTCGGACGCCTCGACGGCCCGCACGTCGAATCCTGCGTCTGAGATGCGTTCGGCGGTGCGGGGAAAGGCGGCGGCCACCAGCACGGTGCTGCCCACCCGTACGACGTTGGCTGCCTCGGGTTCAGACGGATCGACGGCGATGCAGCGTCGATCGCCCAGATCATCGGCGTCGACCCACTCGGGGTTGAGGACCAGGGTGTCGTCGTCCACCGCGGTGACCGCCGATTTCAGGTGAAGGCAGCCCTGCACGGTCGTTCCGTGGACCCGGTAGCCATGGTCGTCGACGATCGAGCGGAACTGGTCGATGGCCGCGGTGTCGCTGCGACTCGTGATGCCGATGTGGATGTCACGTCCGGCGACCAGCACGTCACCGCCGTCGAGGGTTCCCGGTGCGGAGATGTGGGCCAGGGGCCGGTACGGCTGGAGCGTCCGTTCGATGCTGGAGCGTTCGCCACGCCGGGACTCGGCGCCGGGCCGGGTGATGACGGCCACCTCGTTGAGCACGACGGCCACGTCCTCGACGAATACCGAGTCGGGTAGATCGGGTTCGGCCGACAGCCGTTCGATACGGCAGCCCAACCCAGCCAGGACGGCCTCGTAGTTGGCGTGCTGTTCCCGGGCGGTCCGGACGTCGATCGGGGTGCGTTCGAGGTGGGTCAGCTCGCAATCGGCAATGGCCGGACTGACCCCTCGGGTTACGGCGATGAGCATCCGACCGACCGTACCCGGGTGCCGCAGCGTGCCCGGGTACGGACGGCGGGATCAGATCAGGGGATCAGACGGCCCGTCCCTCAGACATCCGGGTGGGCGGCGAAGTAGGTGAACTGGGGATCGCTCCGCAGGATCGGTGCCAGTGCCTCCATCATTCCGTTCTCCACGCGCCAGGCCAGGTAGGCCTCGTGGTCGGAGCGCTGGTCGAACGTCTCCCACAGGACGACGTCGTCCGGAGCATCGGCGTTGCTGTACACCTCGACGGACTGGCAGCCCTGCCAGGCCCGGGTGTCGCCGAGGATCGCTTTCGCCAATGCGAGCATCTCCGGCCCCTTGCCCTCCTGGCACGGGAACAGGACATGGATCTTCTGGGACATGGCATCCGCCTCTCGTCAGGGCGGACCCGCCTGTCGAACCCGCCTGACCACAGTGTCCATCCAGCGGGGGGGTAGGGCAAGTCCGGCGCGACTCAGACGTCGGGGTGGGCGGTCAGGAAGGTGCGCTGGGGGGCCTCGGCGAGAAGCCCCATGACCTGTTCCATGATTCCGGTTTCGGCAAGTGATGCGCCGAAGGCCTCCTGATCGGATCGGTCCGTGAACTTCATCCACTCGATGACGAGGTCCGGATCGTCGGATCCCGAGTAGACCTCGAAGCCCTCGCAGCCGGGAAAGGCTCTGGCCCTTTCCGCCACCGTATGGATGACCTCGAGCAACTCGGACCTCCGGCCGGCATGGCTACGAACCGCGACGTGAACGTTCTGGGACATGGGGGTCGCCTCTCGTCAGGTCGGACCCGCCTGTCGAACCCGACTGATGACGAGTCCACCCCGGCGGGGGGGGTGCGTCAACTCCAGATTGGGTCAGAGCGAGTAGATGCGCTCGGCGGTGGCGGAGAACATCGCCGCTCGCTCAGCGTCGGTGAAGTCGGCGACCATCTTCTTGAAGGCGTTCCAGAGCACCCGGTAGGAGAGCGAGACCCGGTCGACCGGGAAGTTGCTCTCGAACATGCACCGTTCGGGTCCGAAGCAGTCGATCGTGTGGAGGAAGTGGTCGCGGTGGGCGTCCACCACCTCATCTGACGTGGGCGGTCGGTCGGCCAGATGCCAGCCGTAGCCGTTGTCGGGCATGGCCAGACCTCCCAGCTTGGCCACCACGTTCGGACAGCGGGCCGCCTCGGCGATGTCGGCCTTCCACTGTTCGAAGATCTCGTCTCGCTGGCTCGCCCAGGGGCCCACGCCCAACGGGGTGCCGAAGTGGTCGAGGATGATGGTCGTGTCGGGTGCCGAACGGGCGAGGTCCACGAAGTCGGACAGTTGATAGTGGTAGTGCCAGCTCTCGTAGGTGTGGCCGCGATGACCCAGCAGGCGCACACCGTCACGGAACGCCTCGTCGGTCGAGAGTTCGGCCGGCGCCCGGCCCGGGATCGCGAGGACGTCGGGGTGGGTGGGATGCGAGATGGCGTGACGGATCCCCCGGAATCGACCGTCGCCCGCATCCATATGGGCGTCGAGCACCTCGGACAGCCGATCACCGAGCCGCAGGTCGGCGTGGGCCACGATGCCGGCGATGCGTGCCCCCGGACCCGTCTCGCTCACAGCGGCCAGAGCGGCCACGAATTCGGTCTCGCCGACCGGACGGAGGTGATCCGGCCCGTCTTCCCGGTACGAGGCGTTGCACTCGATGAAGATGGTCTTGACGACCCGGTGGCCCGACCCGGTGTCGGTCCACAGGTCTTCGAGCAGGTAGTCGGCGCCGGGGATCCGCCACAGGTGGTGGTGCGGATCGACGATCTCCAGATCCGGGTCGACCACCTCCTCGTCCACCAGGGCATGCCACTCGGGCCGATGGAAGGTGAGGGAATCGCGGATCGACACGCCTCTGAACCTAGAAGATCACCGAACCCGGCTTCGGACGGTCAGACTGAATCCCGAAGTAGCAGGCAGGGAGGAGACCACGTGGCGAACGGAGAGCACGGTCACCACCACGTCCTCCCGGCCTCGGTCGGGGTGCTGCGGTTCTCGCTGGTGGCCAATGTGGGGCTGCTGGTCGTCCAGATTGTCGGCGCCACCGCGTTCGCCTCGTTGGCGCTGCTGGCCGATGCGGGCCACCAGGGGTCCGACGTCGTGGCGCTACTGGTTGCCGTGGTGGCCCAGACCGTGGCGGCCCGGGGGCCGAGCGACGACTACACGTTCGGGCTGCGTCGGGTCGAGGTCATGGGGGCGTTGGCCAATGCGGTGCTGCTGTTGGCCGCCGCGGCGTGGGTGGTGGTCGAGGCGGTCCAGCGGCTCGGCGATCCGCCCGAGGTCTCGGGTTGGGGTGTGGCAGCCCTCGGGGTGGCCGGCCTGGTGGTCAACGGTGGTTGCGCCTGGCTACTGCACCGCACGGGGGACCGCAGCGACAATGTCCGGGGGGCGGCCCTTCACCTGATCGGGGACGCCGCCGGTTCGTTGGGCGTGGTGGTGGCCGGCACGGCCGTGGCCATCGGGGGCCCCGACTGGATCGACGCACTGGTGGCGCTGCCCATTGCCGGCCTGTTGGTCTGGACCGGGGGAGGGCTGGTACGTCGGACGACCCGCATCCTGTTGGAGGGGACTCCGTCCGACATCGACCCGGGCGAGTTGTCCGAGGTGATCTCCGGTCACCGCCAGGTCGGCGACGTCCACCACCTGCACGTCTGGTCGGTCGACTCGACGACGGTGGCCCTGAGCGCCCACGTGGTGGTCGACGTCGAGACGCTGCACGAGGCGCAGTTGGTGGCCGGCGAACTCGAGGGACTCCTGGCCGGGCACGGCGTGGCCCACGCCACGCTGGCCGTCGAGTGTCATCCGTGTGGGGACGACCACCCCGAAGGGGATTGAACCGGCCCTCCCGGGGACGGGTCAGTGCGAGGGGGTCAGCGAGTCCGTGGTGTTGCTGTGGAGTCGTGCCGCGTGCCGGTTCAGGCCGACGAGTTCGGCCTCGATGCCCCGCTGGGCGAACTTGGCCACCACGGCGTCGATGGCCACCACCGCCGAGGTGTCCCAGATGCGGGCCTCGCTCACGTCGATTTCGACCCGCTTGACCTTCACGGCGTCGTAGTCGAAGGCGTGGACCAGATCGTTGGTGGAGGCGAAGAACAGTTGGCCGCTGACCGCGTAGAGGCGCTCGACGTTGTCGGGGTCGACCACGCTGGTGACCTGCACCAGGTGCGACACGTTCCGGACGAAGAACACCGCCGAGAGGATCACCCCGCAACCCACCCCGTAGGCGAGGTTGTGGGTCAGGATCACGATGCCGACCGTGGAGGCCATCACCGCGGTCTCGGTGCGGGGCATGATCCGCAGGTTCCGCGGGTGGATGCTCGCCCAGTCGAAGGTGCTGACCGAGACCATGACCATGACGGCGACCAGGGCCGCCATGGGGATCCGGGCCACGAGATCGCCGAGGGCCAGGATGAGCACGAGCAGGAACACGCCGGACGCCAGCGTCGAGAGGCGAGTTCGTCCGCCCGACCGGTGGTTGATGATCGACTGGCCGATCATGGCGCAGCCGGCCATGCCGCCCAGGAAGCCGGTGGCGATGTTGGCCACGCCCTGACCGCGTGACTCGACGTTCTTGTCCGAGCCGGTGTCGGTGAGGTCGTCGAGCAGCTGGGCGGTGAGCAGGGACTCGAGCAGCCCCACGAAGGCCAGGGTGATCGAGAACGGGAGGATGACCCGCAGTGTC
>JAAZXY010000067.1:6022-6255 GCA_014239855.1 Acidimicrobiales bacterium
GCGTCTCGAGCGTCCACGGGATGTCGGGCAGCGACAGGCCGGGCAGCGAATCGGGGAGAGCGCCCATGTCGCCGACCGTCGGGAGGTGCAGGTCGAAGAACATGGCGGCGCCGGCGAGCACGACGATGGCCACCAACGGCGACGGCAGGGCCGAGGTGACCTTCGGGAAGCCGTAGATGATGGCCAGTCCGGCGGCGATGAACGCCATGTTCAGGACGAAGCCGTCCCGGTCG
>JAAZXY010000068.1 GCA_014239855.1 Acidimicrobiales bacterium
GTCCAGCCGATGGCCGCCTGGGCGACCACCACGCCGACCAGCCACCGGACGGCGCGTGCCAGCGGGTCCCCGGACGGTTCACGTCGGGCGTGCACCACGAGGGCCACGACCACCAGGAGGACGACGACCACCGCGGTGCCGTGGACCCGGGCCACCTCCCGGATGGAGAACGGAAGCCGGGCGATCGGGTCGTCATGGCTTCCGGCGTGGGGCCCGGTGCCGGTGACCAGCGTTCCGGTGGACAGGACCACCACGGCGAGCCCGGTCAACACGGCGGTGAGGGCACGGGTCCGACGGCGAACGGCGGGAAGCACGGTGGGCGCCACTCGAGCGTGGTCACCCGCCCGGTGGTGGAGCACCACGGCGTTCCATACCAGCACCATGGACAGGGCGAAGTGCCCGAGTACCAGCCACGGGTTCAGGTGGCTGAGGACGACGATGCCTCCCAGCACCACCTGGCCGATGACGCCCGCCACCAGGCCCCACGACCATCTCAGGAGGTCGCCACGGCGGGGGTTCCGGGCCATGGAGCCCAGCACGGCGGCGATCACCGCCACCGAGACCAGCCCGGTGATCAGCCGGTTGCCGAACTCCACCCAGCCGTGGAATCCGGCTTCCGGTACGAACTGGTCCTGCTCACAGGTCGGCCAGTCCGAACATCCGAGGCCCGATCCGGTGAGGCGGACCGCGGCACCGGTGACCACGATCCCGGCCAGCAGGACGAGCGCCACCCCGCAGATACGGCGGTAGGCGTCGGGCGACAGCCCGCGGCCCACGGCCTCGGCGTCGGGGGGATCCACCGTCTCGCTCGAAAGGCCCGTCACCCCTCCGAGGTTATGGGCGGCTCCGAGTGGCCGTGGGGGTCATGGGCGGGCCCGGTCCATAGGATCCGCGCCATGCAGAACCCGAGACATGTTCGTGATGCGGTGGTGGTGGTGACCGGTGCGGCCAGCGGCATCGGTGAGGCCATGGTCGAGCGGTTCGCCGCCGAGGGGGCCCGGGCCGTGGTGGCCGCCGACCGTGATCGGGCGGGCGTCGAAGCCCTGGCCGAGCGGGTCTCAGCCCTGGGGGTGCCGTGTGAGGCGGTGGCCTGCGACGTGGCCGACGAGCCGTCGGTGAAGGCGCTGATCGACGGGACCGTGGAGCGCCACGGTCGGATCGACCTGGTGGCATCCAACGCCGGGTACGTCACCGTCGGCGGCCTCGAGGCCCCCGACGAGGAACTGCACCGCATGTTCGGGGTCCACGTCATGGCCCACCTCTACGCGGCCCGTCATGCCATCCCCCACATGGTGGCCGACGGTGGCGGGCACCTGCTCAACACCTCGTCGGCGGCCGGGCTGCTCACCCAGATCGGGTCGCTCCACTATTCGATCACCAAGAACGCCGCGGTGTCCCTGGCCGAGTGGATCAGCGTGACGTACGGCGACCGGGGGATCGGGGTGTCGGTGCTGTGTCCGCAGGCCGTGGCCACCAACATCACCACCAACAGTCCGACCGCCGATCTGATGCCCGGCGACGGACCGTCGGGGGCGGCGGCCGTCGACGGTGTGCTGACCGCCGCCGAGCTGGCTGACACGGTGGTCGAGGCCCTGGCTGCCGGGCAGTTCCACGTGCTGCCCCACCCGGACGTGGCCGAGTACGTCCGTCGCAAGGGTGACGACGTCGACCGGTGGCTCGGGGGCATGCAGCGATTCCAGTCCCGTCTCTATCCGGAGGGGCCGACACCGGCTGACTGGCTCCTAGCCTGAGCAGGTGCGCGACCGGTCCCCCGATACCCCCGTTCCGCCGGCCGGAGGGGTCTTCACGCGCCGGGAGAAGGTCGCCGGATTCGTGGCCCTCACCAAGCCGAGGATCATCGAACTCCTTCTGATCACCACGGTGCCGACCATGTTCGTGGCCGAGCGTGGTGTGCCGTCGGTCTGGCTGATGGTGACCACGATGATCGGCGGGACGCTGGCTGCGGGCGGCGCCAACGCCGTGAACATGGTGGTGGACCGCGACATCGACGGCCTCATGGAACGCACCATGCACCGTCCTCTGGTTCGGGGCGTGATGACGCCGCGTGCAGCCCTCACGTTCGCCGTGGTCATCGAGGTGGCCGCCTTCGTCTGGCTGTTCGCCACGGTCAACCTGTTGAGCGCCGCGTTGGCCGTGTCGGCCACCTTCTTCTACGTGTTCGTCTACACGCTGTGGCTGAAGCGCACGACGACGCAGAACATCGTGATCGGCGGGGCGGCCGGGGCCGTTCCGGTGCTGGTCGGGTGGTCGGCGGTGACCAACTCGCTGGCCTGGCCACCGGTCGTCCTGTTCCTGCTGATCTTCTTCTGGACACCGCCGCACTTCTGGGCTCTGGCCATCAAGTACCGGGACGACTACGAGGCGGCGTCGGTCCCCATGCTCCCGTCGGTGGTGAGCATCGAGGAGACGGTCCGCAAGATGGCCTTCTACACGGTGATTCTGGTTGCTCTGACCGTGGTCTTCTCGCCGGTGGCCGACATGGGAGCCGTGTATCTGGTCTCGGCGCTGGTCCTGGGTGCGGTCTTCGGAGCCATGGTCGAGGCCGTCCGACGTCGCCCGACCGAGCGGACGGCGATGCGGCTGTTCTCCTTTTCGATCACCTACGTGACCCTGCTCTTCGGCGCCATGGTGGTCGACGTCCTGGTGTGATTCCCGAGCGCGGTCGTCGGGCAGATGGAGCTCGGCGGAACCCGCTGAGGGCTCCCCGGTTTTCTCCGTTCGAGTCAGACCGTCGCCCCTCGGCCGACTAGATTGCCTCGGACGTGCGGGCGCCGGAATCTCCGACGATCCGCCTAGCCTCGTGTGGTCCGGGCTTCTCCGGATCGTTGCACGAGGGCATCGCACGAGCCCACCGAACGAAGAAGCTTCGATGACGACGACTGATACCGCCGCCGCCTCCGACTCCTCCCCGACCGCGCTGGAGGAGGCCGTCACCTCCACCGACCCGAACACCCTGTCGCGGGTGTGGGGCCTGGGTGGAATGACCTCGGTGCTCCTGGGGGCCGTTGCCGGCCTGCTGGTCGGCTTCGAGCGTCTCGACCTCGCCTCGGCGGACGTCTTCTCGTCGGCCGACGAGGTGTTCCAGTTCTGGTCCGCCCACCGGGTCGCCCTGGTGCTGCTGGGCGTTCTGCCCGCCCTGATGGGCCTCGCCACCACGGTGGTTCCGCGTCAGTGTGGCGGTTCGCTGCTGTTTCCCCGGGCCGCCGCGTTGGCCTGCTGGACGTGGCTGATCGGTGCCGGCATGACCATCGCCGGGTTCCTCGCCGACGGAGGTCTCGGCACCCCGGGTGGGGCTGGCCAACGACAGGCCACCGCCCTGACCCTCATGGGACTGCTCCTGGTCATCGGCGGACTGCTCCTGGCCTCGGTCTGCGTGATGACCACCATCGTCTCCGGCCGTGCCGCCGGAACGGGCCTCCGCGACCTTCCGTTCACCGCCTGGACGACGCTGGTGGCCGCCACGGTCTGGACGGGGATGCTGCCCGTTCTGGCCGCCAACGCCGTGCTGGCCTACGTCGACCTCCGGGGTCGCCCGGCCATCCGGTACGGCGCCGAGGACGCCATCTGGGAGCAGCTCTCCTGGATGTTCACCCACCCGGCGATCTACGTGCTGGCCCTGCCCGCCCTGGGCATCGCCCTGGACGTCCTGGCGCGGGCCACCGGGGTCACCCAGTCCAACCGCGACGTCCTGTTGGTGGCCACGGCGGCCTTCGGGTTCCTGTCCTTCGGTGCCTTCGCCCAGACCTTCTTCGATACGCCGGGAACCCCGATCCGTGAGGAGGCGCTGTCGGTGGTGGCCGCCTTCGCCATCGTGCCGGTGGCCCTGGCCATCCTCGGTGGTGTGGCCGACACGCTGCGCAGGGGTGCCTCCAACCTGGGTTCCAAGCCACCGGCTGATGCCGTGGTGGCCCTCCTGGCCGTGCTTCTGGTCGTGGTCGGCACCGTCGTCGGTGCCGTGCACGTCATCGCCCCGCTGGAACTCCTCGGAACGGCCGTCGAGGGCGCCAACTTCACTCTCGTGGTCGGAGCCGCCGTGCTGGGAGTCGGTGCCGGCTTCCACCATTGGGGTGACGACATCGTCGGCCCGGGCGCCCGTCCCGGACTGTTCCTCCTCGGCGGGCTCGCCCTCGCCCTCGGTGTGGTCCTGAGCGGCGTCACCGACCTGATCAGCGGCCTGCTCGACCAGAACGACTTCACCGGGGTCACGCTCGCCGCAGCCGGCCACCCCGAGTCCGGGGTCGACGCGCTGAACCTGGTCTCGATGGTCGGTTCGCTGGCCGCCGTGGCCGGCCTGGTGGTCTGGATGATCGCCGGGACCCTCCACATGGTCACCGCCCGGAAGGACGCCGCCTGATGGCCGCCACCGTCCCCACCGCCCCGACCCGCCCCCGGACCCTGGTGGTCGCCTCGGCGTTCGGCACCGGCGCCGTGCTGATGTACTTCGGCGGCCTGTTCGCCCTCTACTTCTCCGTCCGGGCCGATGCCCTGGCCTGGGGCAGCCAGTGGTACCCCGAGGGGGCGATCCAGTTGGTGCCCGGCGGCATGAACATGGCCACCATGGCCATGGCGGCCATCACCATGGCATGGGCCGTCCAGGCCGTGCTGAACGACGACCGGGTCCACGCCATGATCGCCATGGCGCTCACCGCGGTCCTCGGCATCGCCATGGTCAACCAGACCGTCTTCTACTTCATGGACATCGGCCTACCCATCGACGCCAGCGAAGCGGCGACGATGTTGTACGTCATCGTCGGTTCGCACCTCGTCATGGTGGCCGTCGGCGTGCTCTGGCTGGGACTGCTCCTCCTGCGAACCCTCGGTGGGCAGGACACCAACCGACACCGGGACCTCGTCTCGGCGGCGGCCCTCTACTGGTATGCCGCGGTGGCCGTGTATTCGGTCATCTGGGTCGGCATCTACATCGCCAAGTAGCGGCGGGAGATCGACATGCTCACCACCGGCTTCAAGCTCTGGTTCGGAATGGCCGTGGCCGTCGCCTTCGCGGCGGTCTTCGCCGGCTACACCTCGGGTGCAACCGAGACCGGACCCCTCTCCATCGGCTGGAAGGGAGGTGTGGGCAACCACGTCTCCTACACCATCCTGATTTTCGCCTCCGGAGTGATGGCCATGTTCGGGCTGATCGCCGTGGCCTTCCGCGACGGCGATGCCGAGGCTCAGGCCGAGGTGCTGGGCCTGGACGAGGCCCCGGCTGGTCAGGTGGCCGTCGGCAACTCACTGTGGCCGGTCTTCGGTGCGCTGGGGATCGGCGCCATCGGTGTCGGCCTGGTCGTCCACCCGGCGATCTTCGTACTGGGCCTGGCCGTGGTGGCCGCCATCGGCATCGAATGGACCATGACCAACTGGTCCGAGAAGGTCTCCGGTGACCCGGTAGCCAACGCCGAGGCCCGCGAGAACTTCATGCGTCCCATCGAGATCCCGGTACTCAGCACGGTGGGAATCGCCGTCCTGGTGGTGGCCGTCTCCAAGGTGCTTCTGGCCTCATCGGTCACCGGCGCCGTCTGGGTGGCCACGGTGGTCGGCATGGCGATCTTCGGTCTGGCCGTCCTGGTCAGCCAGCGGCCGCAGATGCCGCGGGCCGCCATTCGTTCCATGCTCTTCGTGGGCGTGCTGGTCGTCCTGGTCCTGGGCATCGTGGCCGCGGCCAGTGGCGAGCGCGAGTTCCACCAGAAGGGCGGCGGCGCCCACCACGACGAAGCCCCTGCAGGGTCGGAAGCGGAGACGGACCATTGATCGCCAAGTCCCTGCGCCAGTCCCCGCGTCGTTTCCTGCGCCCGGGGCGGCTCGTTGCCCTGGCCACCGGTGGGCTCCTCGCCCTGACCGGTTGCGCCGCTGACGCACCACTGGACACCCTCGAGCCACAGGGCCCGATCTCGCGGTCCATCGACTCGCTGTCCGACCCGATCTTCCTCATCGCCGGCGTCGTCTTCGTCATCATCTTCGGAGCCACCGCGGTCATCTGGTGGAAGTTCCGTGACGACCACAGCACCGACGAGTTCCCCGAGCAGGTGCACGGCCACTTCCGCGCCGAGATCGGCTGGACCATCGGGCCCGCGGTGATCATGGCCGTCATCGCCGTCTTCACCCTGATCAGCCACTTCGACCTGAACAGCGAGGACCGGACCGACATCGTGGTCAGCGTCGACGGCGAGAGCAGGGTCGGAAGCGGAGACGGACCATTGATCGCCAAGTCCCTGCGCCAGTCCCC
>JAAZXY010000069.1 GCA_014239855.1 Acidimicrobiales bacterium
TGCGCTGGCCGGCGCATTCGATCTCGCTTCGTACCAACTGCAGGTGATGTCGGTGGCCCCCACGTCCAACGCCCCCCGGAAGATTCCCGGGAAGGCCAGCACGTTGTTGATCTGGTTGGGGTAGTCGCTGCGCCCGGTGGCCATCACCGCGGCGAGGCCATCGGCCTCCTCGGGGTGGATCTCCGGCTCCGGGTTGGCCATGGCGAACACGATCGGATCGGGGTTCATGGTCCGGAGGTCGGCGGCGTCGATCAGGCCGGGGCCACTCACCCCGACGAACACGTCGGTGCCGGCCAGCACCTCCTGCAGGGTGCCCATCTTCCGATCGGGGTTGGTGTGGTCGGCGAACCACTCCTTGGCGAAGTTCAGGTTGTCGCGGCCCGAGTAGACGGCACCGGCCCGGTCCACGCCGACGATCTCCCCCACCCCGGCATCCAGCAGGATCTTCCCCACGGCCACTCCGGCGGCGCCCATGCCGGCGATGACCACCGACAGGTCGCCCATTTCGCGACCGGTCAGACGACAGGCGTTCCACAGCGCGGCCAGCGTGACCACGGCCGTGCCGTGCTGGTCATCGTGGAAGACCGGGATGTCCAGGGCGGCACGCAGAGCCTCCTCCACATGGAAGGCGGCGGGGGCCGCGATGTCCTCCAGATTGATGCCACCGAACGTGGGGGCCAACCGGATGACGGTGTCGATGATCTCCTGGGGGTCGGTGACGTCCAGGCAGATCGGGAAGGCGTCGACGCCCGCGAACTCCTTGAACAGGAGGGCCTTGCCCTCCATCACCGGCATGGCGGCCTCCGGTCCGATGTCACCCAGGCCCAGCACCGCGGTGCCGTCGGTGACCACGGCGACCGTGTTCTTCTTGATGGTCAGCTCGTGGGCTCGGCCCGGCTCCTCGTGGATGGCCATGCAGACCCGGGCCACGCCCGGGGTGTAGGCCATCGACAGGTCATGCCGATCGTTCACCTCGGCCAGGGAGACGACCTCGATCTTGCCGCCCTCGTGCATGTCGAAGGTGCGGTCGTGCCAGTGGAGGATCTCCACGCCGGGCTGGTCCTCCACCGCCGCGATGACCGCCGCCGCGTGCTCCTCGTCGCGGCAGTTGGCCACCACGTCGTTGACCAGGAGGTCACCACGGACGTCGAACCCGCCCATGGACATGATGTTGGCGCCCGCCTCGCCAATGGCGGTGGCCAGGTGACCCAGCGTGTTGGGCACGTTGTCCAGCGCCACCTGGAGGTGGATGGAATAGGCCGCGGTGGGGAGGAAGGGCATCGGACGAGCCTAGGAGTGGCTCGCCGGAACGCCCCGATCAGCCAATCACGGGCAGCCCGTCAGGGGCAGGACATCAGGGCCCCTCGTAGGGAAATCCCAGATCGAGGGCGGTCACCAGCGGACGGAAGGCGATGCCCGCCTCGGCGGCCGCCGCGCCACACGTGCCGCCCCGATCCACGATGGGGAGCACGGCCACCGGGTCGGCGCCCATTGCCCGGACGGCCGATGCGGCCTCCAGCGGGGACGTGCCCCGGGTGACGGTGTCCTCGGTGATGACCACCCGGTCGCCGGGCAACAGGGCCCCGGCCAGTCGACCCTCGACCCCATGGCCCTTGGACTCCTTGCGGATGCTGAACGAGCGAAGGTGTCGACCCCGGGTGGCGGCCACCGCGGCGATTCCGAAGGCCACCGGATCGGCCCCGGCGGTCAGACCACCAATGGCCGTGATCGGGCCCACCCCCTCGGCCGCCGCAGCATCCAGGGCATCGATTTCGGCCAGCGCGGCATCGGCCACCAGCAGGATCCCCTCGGCCCGGCAGGCCGTCTGCTTGGCGTCGCAGAACCACGTGCTCTTCCGACCCGACTTGAGGGTGAAGTCGCCGGTACGGATCGAGTGTTCCAACAGGTGGGCGATCAACGCCTCGCGACTAATCATCTCTCTGATCATCTCTCTGGTCATCTTCTCTGGCCATCTCTCTGGTCATGCCCCCGGGCTCCCGTCCATCCGGACCAGACCGGAGCCGGCCACCAGCTCGCCGACCACCCGGGCCGGTCGATCGTGGGAGCCCAGCGTGGCCACCACGGCGTCGACGTCGTGGGGCGGCACGGCCAGCACCATTCCGAGGCCCATGTTGAACACCCGGTCCATCTCGTCGTCGGACACGTCACCCATGGCCTGCAGCTCCCGGAAGAACCGCGGCACCTCCCACGTGGAGCGGTCGACCACCGCATCGAGCGTGTCGTCCATGACCCGGGGCAGGTTGCCGGGCAGGCCGCCGCCGGTCACGTGGGCCACGGCGTGGATCTCATGGGCGGCCAGGGCGGCCACCACGGCCGGGGCGTAGATCACGCTGGGGGCCAGCAGCTCGTCGGCCAGGGTGGTCGACGCCCCCTCCCACGCCGGATCGTCGAGTGACCGGCCGGCCACGTCGAAGGCCAGCCGGCGGGCCAGCGAGAAACCGTTCGACCGCAGGTTGGGCGACTCGATGCCGACCAGCACGTCGCCGGCCACCGCCGCGGTGCCGTCCAACAGGGCATCGCGCTCGACGGCACCGACGGCGAAGCCCACCAGGTCGAACTGGTCGGTGGCCATCACACCCGGATGCTCCGCCATCTCGCCACCGATGAGCGCACAACCCGCCTCGGCGCACCCGGCGGCGATCCCCGCCACCAGGGCCTCGACGGCGTCGGGGTCGAGGCGGCCCACGGCCAGGTAGTCCAGGAAGAAGAGCGGCGCAGCGCCCGCACAGACCAGGTCGTCCACGCACATGGCCACCAGATCGCGACCAATGGTGTCGAGTCGACCCGTCTCGCGGGCGATCTCGGACTTGGTGCCCACCCCGTCGGTGGCCGACACGAGCAGCGGATCCCGATAGCCCGACCGGCCGATGTCGAACAGGCCACCGAAGCCGCCGATGTCACCCATCACCTCGGGTCGGTAGGTGCTCCGCACCAGCGGGCCGATGCGTTTCACGGCCTCCTCACCGGCGTCGATATCGACCCCGGCCGCCCGGTAGCTCTCGCCCGAGTTCATCGACCCGATCCCATCAGCCAGACCCCATCAACTGCGGCCGAACAGGCGGTTGGCGGCATCGGTCGGGAGCTCGGCGGCGGCATCGTCGTCACGGACCGGCATGGCCCGCTCGGGAGCCGGCGCACCGGCCGCTCCCTCGAGCACCGCCTTGGAGAGGTTCACCGGAATCTCGATGGGGTAGGTCCCGGTCAGGCAGGCGTCGCAGAACCCGGCGCCCACCGCGCCGGTGGCCTCCAGGAGGTGGTCCAACTTCAGGTAGGTGAGGCTGTCCACCTCGAGGTACTCGCGGATCTCGTCCACGGTGAGGTTGGCGGCCAGCAACTCACCCCGGGTGCCGGTGTCCATCCCGTAGAAGCAGGGCCAGCGGTAGGGCGGCGAGGAGACCCGCATGTGGACTTCCGCCGCGCCGGCGTCACGCAGCATCCGGACCATGGCCCGTGTGGTGGTACCCCGCACGATCGAGTCGTCGACCACCACCAGCCGTTGGCCCTCGATGCTGTCGCGAAGCGGGTTGAGCTTCATGCGGACCGCCGCGGACCGCAGGGCCTGGGTGGGGGCGATGAACGTGCGGCCGATGTAACGGTTCTTGACCAGGCCCTGGCCGTAGGAGATGCCGCTGGCCCGCGCATAACCCTCGGCGGCCGGCATGCCCGACTCGGGTACCCCCATCACCAGGTCGGCCTCGACCGGTGCCTGATCGGCCAGCATCTCGCCCATGCGGACCCGGGCGTGGTGGACGCTCTGTCCATACAGCACGGCGTCGGGACGGGCGAAGTAGACGAACTCGAACAGGCACAGCTTCGGGTCGATGGCGTCGTCGTCGAACGGCCGGAGCGAACGCCAGCCGGTGCGGTCGATGACCACCACCTCGCCGGGGTCCAACTCCCGGACCATGTGGGCGCCGATCACGTCGAGGGCCGGCGATTCGGATGCCAGTACCCAGCCCCCGTCGAGGCGCCCCAGGCAGAGGGGGCGGAACCCGTTGGGATCGCGGACGCCGATGACCCGCTCATGGTCGGCAATGACCAACGAGAAGGCCCCATGGAGTCGGGGCAGTACCGCGGTCAGCGCGGCGTCCATGGCATCGGCCTGCGACAGGTTGCCGTGGCGGGCCAGTTCAGCGACCAGGAGTTCGGCCATGAGATCGGTGTCCGACGTGACCGCGCCGGGCAGCATCCCGGCCTCGGCAGCCAGCTCCTCGGTGTTGACCAGGTTGCCGTTGTGGCCCAGGGCGAACTCCACGTCGTCGACACCCCGGTAGACCGGTTGGGCGTTGCGCCACGTGCTGGACCCGGTGGTCGAATACCGGGTCTGACCAATGGCCAGGTCACCGGTCAGGGCGGCCAGCGTCCGGTCGTCGAAGGCATTGGAGACCAGGCCCATGTCCTTGACCACCGTCAGGGCCTCACCATCGCTGACCGCCATGCCCGCCGACTCCTGGCCCCGGTGCTGCAGGGCGTAGAGACCGAGGTAGGTCAGATGGGCAACCGGATGGCCCGGCGCGTAGACACCGAAGACCCCGCAGGCCTCGCGGGGGGTGTCGTCGTCAGCACCGGCCGCCGGGAGGTTCTCCTGGTCGACGGCCGGGGTGGTCATCGGTTCGTGGTTCCGGCGCCCAGGGCCTCGGGCAACCGGTTCTCATGGGTGTGGCGCACGTCGTCGACGGCCACGTCCAGAAGACCCTTCACGATGAGGCGATCACCGGTGGCCAGGCCGATGCGGGTCGTCGGTACGCCGACGGCCTCGGCGGCGGCCAGCACCTCGGTGAGGCGTTCCGGGTCGACGCAGCACACGACCCGACTGGGTCCCTCGCCGAACAGGGCCCGATGGTCGGGCACTCGGGCCAGATGGGCGCCCACGCCGGAACGGGCCACCATCTCGGCCACGGCCACGCCGATCCCCCCGGCCGACACGTCGTGCACGCCGTCGACCATGCCGTCGATGACCAGGGTGCGAACGAGGTCGGCCACCCGCTGGTGCAGGTCGAAGTCCAGCGGGGCCAGCGTGCCGCCGGGGGCATCGTGGGCCGACCCCCAGAGCGAGCCGCCGAGCGACACGTCGTCCGGTCCCAACAGGAGGAGACGGTGCCCGTCGACGAGGGTGGCGCCGGGCGGACGACGATCCAGATCGTCGACCATGCCCAGCAGGCCGATGACCGGAGTGGGGTCGATGTCCGTTCCGGCCGACTCGTTGTAGAGGCTGACGTTGCCGCCGATGACCGGGGCGCCGAAGGCCTCACAGGCCTCGCCCATACCGTCGATGGCCTCCGACAGCTGCCACATGACCTCGGGATGTTCGGGGTTTCCGAAGTTGAGACAGTTCACGACGGCCAACGGGCGGGCGCCCACACAGGCCAGGTTCATGAGCGATTCGGCGACCAGCCGGGCCGTGCCGCCCCGGGGATCCACGGCGCACCAGCGGTGATTGCCGTCGGTGGTCATGGCCAGGCCCCGTCCGGTCTCGTCGCCGGTGGTGGGATGGCGGAGCTTGAGCAACGAGGCGTCGTCGCCCGGACCGACCACCGTGTTCAGGAAGAGCTGGTGGTCGTACTGGCGGTACACCCAGGCCGGGTCGACGAGGAGATCGAGCAGATCGGCACCCGGATCATCCGGTGAAGCCAGATCGTCGGCCATCGGGCCCCGTGGCTCGCTCGGCGCGGCGCGGGGCCGGTCGTAGAGGGGAGCGGCATCGTGCAGGGAGGCGGCGGGCACGTCGGCCAGCACCTCGCCATCGAAGCCATCCAGGATCCGCAACGCGCCGCCGTTTGTAACCCGCCCGATCACCGTGGACGCCACCTCCCACCGCTCGCAGATGGCCAGTACCCGGTCGAGGCCCTCGGGTTCGACAATGGCCAGCATCCGCTCCTGCGATTCACTGGTCATGACCTCGTGGGCCTCCATACCGGGCTCACGCCGGTGCACGGCCGCCACGTCGACGTCCATGCCCACGCCGCCTCGCGACGCCGTCTCACTCGTGGCACAGGTCAGACCGGCGCCGCCCAGATCCTGGATGCCGACCACCAGGCCCTCGTCGAGCAGCTGGAGGCAGGCCTCGATGAGGCGCTTCTCCTCGTAGGGATCGCCGACCTGCACGCTGGGGCGCTTGTCCCCGTCGTCATCGGCCGAGAAACCCGCCGAGGCCAG
>JAAZXY010000006.1 GCA_014239855.1 Acidimicrobiales bacterium
TCACCAACTCGTTCGGCGGCAACCGTCACCGCCTCAAGTTGCACTCGCTCGAGGGTCGGGTCCATGAACTCAACGCCGCAGCGGCCGCCGCGGCCCGTGCGGTGGCCGACGAGGCCGGTCGACCCGTCATCGTCGCCGGTTCCATGGGCCCCACCGGAGAACTCATCGAGCCGTTGGGCGAGCTCACCGAGGCCGAGGCGGCCGAGGCCTTCGCCGAACAGGCAGCCGGTCTCACCGACGGCGGCGCCGACGTGTTGTGGCTCGAGACCATGAGCGCCCTTCCGGAGATCGAGGCGGGCGTACGGGGCGCCCGCTCGGCATCTGACCTGCCGATCGTGGCCACCCTCAGCTTCGACACGGCGGGCCGAACCATGATGGGCATCACCGGAGAAGAAGCCGGGCGATGCCTGGCCGAGCTCGGCGTGGCCGGGATCGGCGCCAACTGCGGCGCCAACCTGGCCGACACCGAGGCGGCCGTGGCCGCCATCCGGTCCGTCTGCGGAGACATTCCGGTGATCTCCAAGGCCAACGCCGGGATCCCGGTCTGGAAGGGCGACGAACTCGAGTACGACGCGAGCCCCGAGGTGCTCTCCGCCCATGCCCACCGCCTCCGGGAGGCGGGCATCACGGTGATCGGAGGCTGCTGCGGCAGCAACCCGGACCACATCGCCCACATCCGCGGTGTGCTGGACGGCACCCTTCCGGTACCCGACATCGCCCCGCCCACACCGACCGCCACCGTCGGAGCCGCCGACCGGGCCGAGCGGACCAGCCGACGCCGACGACGCGGCTGATGCTCCGCCAAGCCGCCCTCCTCGTGGCCATCACCACGGTCGCGGCCTGTGGTGGCACCTCGGCGCCGTCCGCCAATGCCGCTGATCCGGCACCAACGTCGAGTACCAGCGGCGTCACCTCCACGACCTCGACCGCCACGCCCACGACGACCGCGCTACCAGCGACCACAGCGCCGACCACCACCACCGCACCACCAACCACCACCACAGCTCCGACCACCACCACAGCGCCGGCCAACACCACCGCGCCGCCCACCACCACCGCACCACCAGCCCCAACCACGCCACCTGCCACGACCACGACGACCAGAGCGCCGGCCAACACCACCGCGCCGCCCACTACCACCGCACCACCAGCCCCAACCACGCCACCTGCCACGACCACGACCGCACCGGTTCCACTGCCCTGGCCCGATGATGTCGGCACCAGCCGATTCGGCGTCCTCGGCCAGTCCTTCGACGTCGCCGGCGGCTGGATCCGACCCCACCCCGGCGTCTTCCTCCGATCCGAGATCGAAGCCGCCCTTGGCCACCGTCGATGGGACATCGCCGACTGGCACGTGATGCGTTGGCAGGCCGATCGTCTGGCTGTCGTCGGCACGATCTGGCCATTCGTCGACTGGGACCAGGCCACCTGCCACGGGTCCGATCCCGAGATCCAGCCCGTCCTCTGGGAGCTACCCACCAAGCTCTTCGCCCCCTGCGACGACGCCGCATTCGTTGCGTGGCTCGCCGACGTGGTTGAGCGGTACGACGGGGACGGCATCGACGACATGCCGGGCCTCGCCTACCCCATCCGCCACTGGGAGGTGGCCAACGAGCCGGCGATGCAGGGCGGACACGGCCACTTCTTCCAGGGAACCTCATTGGACTATCTGGCCATGTTGCGGCTGGCCTTCGACGCCATCACCGCTGCCGATCCGGCCGCCGTGATCCTGACCGGCGGCCAGGCCGGAATGCAGGTGGAGTTCGCCAACTTCTGGCGGCCGGTGCTCGAATCGGGCACCGGGGCATTTCACATCGGGAATATCCACTCCATCGGCTCCGACCGATCCTTCTTCAGCAATGACTACCGGGGCTTTCTCGACGAGTCCGGCCATGCCGACAAGACCTTCTGGATCACCGAGGCGCTGGTACCGACCATGCCCGAACCCGGTCAGAGGCCGCCCGGTGCCGACGAGTTGGCCCGGATCACCCTCACGGGATTTGCCACGGCACTGGCCGACGGCGCCTCCCGGGTTTTCAACGTCGGCCCCCACGACCCGACCGGTGGCCCGGGACCTGAATCCGACGAAGCCTTCGAGCTCCTGGCACGTACCGTCTCGAACTTCGACTCCGCCAGCTGGGTGACGGGGACCTCCGTCCGCTTCGACATGCCGGATGGTCGATCCGTGTACGCCCTGTGGGACGACGCCGGCCTCCCGGCCTCGGTAACCGGCACCGTCGAGACCCTCCTCTACGACGGAACGACGGGGAATGCAGCGGCCGCAGGACTTTCGGCCGATGCCCCGATGCTGGTGACGGTCAGGCCGTAGAGGCAGGTTCCGAGGAGACCGAAAGGGCCTCCTCCGCAACCTGAACGCCCTGGGCCAACAGGTCGGGCACGAGTTCGAACTCGAAGTCCGGTGCATCGTCCACCGTCGGCAACTCCAGGTGCAGGACATCGAGATCGATCGGCACGTCCAACCACTGCTGTCGGGTGAGCTCCGCGGCCGCCGCCCGGAAGCCCACCAGCATCAGCGACAACGCCGTCTGCTTGGTGGCCGGCGTGAACTTGGCCGCCACGTCCAGGACCACCAGCCGGGTCGGCGCCAGGGAGAGCGCACGACGTAGAGGAATGTTGGACACCACCCCGCCGTCGATGTGGAGGGTGTCGTCGCCCAGATCAACGGCGGGCAGGACTCCCGGCACCGCGGTGGTTGCGCACAGCAGATCGACCAGCGGGCCGCTCGTCCACCAGGTGACCTGACCGGTCGAGGCATCGGTGGTCCCGACGTGGCACGGCACGGCGGCCTGGGAGAGGTCGTCCATCGGTGCATGATCGGCGATCAGGGCACGCAACCGATCCCCATTGTCGAAACTGGGTCGTCCACGCACGATGGCTGCCACATTGCGGATCACGCTGCCCCGGATGGGCTTCCGGTCGGCCACGTCACGCCACACGCCCTCCAGAAGCCGAGCCTGTTCCACCGTCGGGTTCGCCGCGAGGAAGGTCCCGTTGAGGGCGCCCGCCGACACCCCGACCACCTCATCGGGCACGATTCCGTGCTCCAGGAGAACCCTGATCATCCCGGCCTGGGCGGCGCCGCGAACCGACCCGCCGGACAGGACGAACACCGTGTGCTCCCGCTCCGACACGGTTTCGACGCGTTTCCGCCATCGTTCGAGGAATCGGAACCGGGTCATGGCCCGACGGTAGCGGGCCGAACGCGAGCGGCCCGATCCCACCCCGGCCCGGCCCGGCCCGGTCCCGTCCTCTCCGGCGACCCTCGTTAGGGTCGCTCCATGGCAGCGCCACCCAGCGACCCAGGGTCCACCAGCGAGAACGACCTCCGGTCGGCATGGCACGCCTTCTGTGACCGGTTGAAGGACGGAGCGGAGATCGCACTCGATCCCGACCGTCCCATCGACGACGTGGATCGGGCCGAGGGTCTCCGGGCCATGCTCCGCCGGTTGGCCAATGACACCAGCCGGGTACTGGAGGGCGGCGACCTCGACCACCCGCAACTGGCGTGTTTCCATCCGTTCAAGAACGGGCAGGACAACCCCGATGGGCTCTACCAGATGTCCGAGGTCGACCTGTCCCGCACCTACCGGCTCTCGGGCAACATCGGAACGGTCTGCTACCTCGGCGTCACGGCCATGACCACCAACTTCGCCGAACGGGGCATCCAGCAGTTCCTGACCCTCAACGGCGATGACCTACCCACCGATGACGACGGCTACTTCGAACTGGTCTTCGGCGCCGGACCCCCTCCCGCCGGAGTCGGCGACGACTCCTGGTTCGACCTTCCACCGGAGCGATGCACCCTGATCATCCGGCAGTTCTTCTCCGACTGGGCCTCGGAGATCCCCGCCGACCTGCATCTGGAGTGCCTCGAACCCGTGGCAGTCTCCGGTCGCATGACCCCCGTGGCGATGGTCCGGCACCTCGGCGTGGCCGCCGAGCAGGTCCTCGACATGACCGCCTTCTGGGCCAAGTTCGGTGGAGCCCATGTGGCCCGCGGTGAGGTCAACTCGTTCGACCACGTCCAGGCCGCCCAGGGCGCGACCACAAATCTCGGCGGCAGCGTCGACCAGGGCTACGGCCAGGCCTGGTACCGGATCGCCGATGACGAGGCCCTCCTGCTCGAGGTCGAGATTCCCGACTGCGTCTACTGGGGCATCCAGTTGGGCGACGTCTGGTACCAGTCGCTGGACTGGTGGGATCACCAGTCCAGCCTCAACGGCCATCAGGCCGTGGTGTCGAACGACGGGGTGTTCCGGGCCGTGATCAGCCACCGGGACCCGGGTATCGCCAACTGGTTGGACACCACGGGCTCCACCCAGGGCTGCATCACCTACCGGTGGAACCAGGCTGACCGTCAGCCCGTGCCGACCTGCACCCTGGTGCCCATCTCCTCGATCGACGAGCACCTCGACGACCGGTGGATTCCCATCACGCCCGACCAGCGCGCGATCGTCCTACGGGATCGGCGCCGAGCCGCACTACGGAGGTTCCGACGATGACCGGATCGAGCGCAGCGGCGCTCCCCCAACTCTCCATTCAGGTGGTGAACTTCGCCGCCGAGCCGCCCGGAGACTGGACCCGACTGTCGGACCATGCAGTGGCCGCCGACCGGGCCGGCGTGGACCGACTGGCGGTGGCCGACCACGTGGCCTTCGGCGACGACCTCGACGACTACGGCGATCCCTCCAAGGGCGGAACGATCGGTGGCCGCCAGCCCACCGGTCCGGGCGGAGCGTGGCTGGAGCCCCTCACCTCCCTCACCTGGCTGGCTGCCCGAACCGAGAAGATCCGACTCCAGACGGGAATCCTCCTGGCTGCGCTCCGGCGCCCGGTGGTCCTGGCCAAGACGGCAGCCACGCTCGACGTGCTGTCCGACGGCCGTCTGGATCTGGGCGTCGGCGTGGGCTGGCAGGCCGCCGAGTACGAGGCCGCCGGTCTGGACTTCACCAACCGGGGCCGGCTCCTGGATCACAGCCTCGAGGTGTGTCGTGCCCTGTGGGCCGGCGAACCCACCGCCTACGCCAGCGACGAGTTGGCCTTCGACGACATCTGGTCCATGCCGTCACCGGTGCACGAGAACGGCGTACCGATCTGGGTCAGCGGAACCGTCAACCGTCGGACCGCACGGCGCCTCGCCACCTTCGGCTGCGGCTGGATTCCGTGGGGTGCCGACCGGGCCGACGTGGTCAACGGCATCCTCGGGATGCGAGCCCTCCAGGAGGAGATGGGCCTGGACGCCCGCCCCTTTGAGGTTCAGGGATCCCTTCCGGTGGTTCGCAACGACACCGGGGACGTGGACGTCCCGCTCACCATGGAGGGCGTCGCCCCACTGGTCGAAGCCGGCGTGACCGACTGCCGGATCGCCGTCCCGCTACCGGCGGACCCATCCGGCGCCGAAGACGTACTTGCCGAACTGGTCGCCTCCTTCCGGGCCGTGACCGGCCGAGGCGATATCGAGCCGTCACCGTGAGGTTCGGGTTCTTCGGAGTCAACAGCGGGGTGCTCGCCGAACCCGAGACCATGGCGGCGGTGGCCCGGACCGCCGAAGCCGCTGGCTGGGAGTCCATCTGGACCGGCGAGCACGTGGTGGTCGCCGATCCGCAACGACCGCCCTCACCGGTATCGCCCGGGACCCACTTCGTGGACCAGATCGCTTCGCTGGCCTTTCTGGCCGCCCACACGTCGACCATCCGCCTGGGTACCGGCATCGTGATCCTCCCGCAGCGAAACCCGGTGGTGCTGGCCAAGGAGTTGGCATCGGTCGACGTCCTCTCCGGCGGCCGTCTGGAGGCCGGCTTCGGCGTGGGCTACGTACCCGATGAGTTCGAGGCCATCGGCGTGCCCTTCGCCGAACGGGGTGCCCGGACCGACGAGCACCTCGATGCCATGGCGGCCCTGTGGCGCGGCGACCCGACCTTCGACGGCCGCTTCACGTCCTGGAACGGCGTGGAGGCCTCGCCACGGCCCCTCCAGTCCGGTGGCCCACCCATCCATGTGGGAGGGGGTGCTCCGGCGACCTTCCGTCGAGCGGTCCGACGGGCCCACGGCTGGTACGGCTTCCTGTCCACCCTGGAGTCCACGGCGGCTGCCGTGAACAACATCCGGACCCTCGAGAGCGAACTCGACCGACCGGACGGCCTGGGCGCCGTCGGCATTTCGGTCTCACCTTCTGAGACCGTGGACCGGGATCTGGTCTGTCGCTACGAGGATCTCGGGGTGGACCGCCTGATCCTGGTCCGCGACTTCCGTGACGTCGGACGCGGCCCCGATCCGGAGCGATCCGAATCGGTACTGGAGTTTCTGAACGAGACGCCCGACCGGCTGGGATTCAGCTGACATCCGAATCAACGGCCCGTCGCCGGGGACGGGTGTCGACTCCCGACGCCACCACGATGCCCGCCACACCCGCCACGGCAAGCATCAGCATGACTCGACGGGCCCCCTGCACCGGGTCGTCGGTTCCGATCAACAGGGCCACCGCCACCGCCACGCTGACCACGCTGCCGAACTCCGACATGATCCGGTTGGTGGCCCCCGCCTGACCCAGCGACGCATCCGGGACGTACCGCATGGCCAGCGACGCACTGTTGGCGTGGGCCAGCCCGATGCCCAACGCGTAGAGCCCGACGGCCGGGAACCACAGGCTGAGATCCGTGGTCTCCTCCACCCCGGATCGGAACCACAGAGCCCCGGTCACCATGCACAGGCCGCCGGGCACGATGAGGCGACGGTGACCGAACCGGTCGGCCAGCCGACCGCTCACAAAACTCATCGGCCCGCCGATGAGAGGCACGATGGCCAACGTCAAGCCGGCGGTCGACGGGGACATGCCCCACGGTCCGACCAGCAGGGTGATGAGCGCCAGGTAGGTCCCGGCGAAATTTCCGGCAATGAGGAAGGCCAGTGCGTTGCCCCGTGGGTAGTACCGGATCCGGTAGAGCGACAGATCGAGGATGGCGTCGGCCCGCCCCGAGGAGCGCAGGACCACGCCCAGCATGGCGGCCGGGGCCAGGATCAGGGCGGCCAGCGTGCCCGGCCCCGTCCATCCCCACGATTCGGCCTGGACCACGCCGGTGGCCAACGCAGCGGAGCCCGCCACCAGCAGCAGTACCCCGATCAGGTCGGGGCGGGACCGACCGGAGACGCCCGACGCCGGGCGATCAGCGGGGAGGAATCGAAGTCCCAGGAGAACGGTGATCAGGGCGATCGGGGTGTTGAACCCGAACGTCCATCGCCACCCCACGGCGTCGATGACCAGACCGCCGATCACCGGTCCCAGGACCAGTGAGATACCTCCCAGCCCACCGAAGGCTCCTACCGCCGTGCTGCGGCGGTCCGCCGGGAAGGCGTTCAGGAGGATGGCCATGGCCGCCGGACCCTCGAGGGCCAGGCCCGCGGCCTGGACGACCCGGGCGGCCACCAGGAACGGCAGCGTGGGCGACACGGCGACCAGCACCGACCCGACGGCCAGCAGGGTCACCCCGGACAGGAACATCCGTCGCCGCCCGAACCGGTCCGACAACCAACCACAAGGGATGAGCAGGGCACACAGGGTGATGGCGAAGGCGTTCAGCACCCACGAGGTGGCCGCCGGTCCGGCGTCGAACGTCCGCTCGATCTCACCGAACGACACGAAGGTCACCGAGTAGTTCATCGACGCGGCGACCACCGAGCCGGCCAGCAGCGCGTAGGTCCGCCACGGCGAGAGCGTGGCATCGACCACTTCGGCCTCCAGTCCGCTCTCCGACCCGCCCTTGACCATTCGGGCAGTCTCGTCCGGTCCCAGACCTGCGGCCCCACCGGAAACCTGCTTGTATGGCAAGCCGTGCCGGCCTCCGGCAGATCCACGCCCCCGATCCAGGAACGAGGCGAATCGATGTCAGACAACTACTCCAAGGTGCTGCTCGAAGAATCCGAGATGCCCACACAGTGGTACAACGTCATTCCCGACCTTCCAGAACCGCCACCGCCACCGCTGCATCCCGGCACCCTGGAGCCCATCGGCCCCGATGACCTGGCGCCCCTGTTCCCGATGGCCCTGATCATGCAGGAGGTCTCCACCGACTCCTACATCGACATACCGGGCGAGGTCCTCGACGTCTACCGCCTCTGGCGACCGAGCCCGCTGCTGCGAGCCCGACGCCTCGAAAAGGCTCTGGACACGCCGGCCAAGATCTTCCTGAAGTACGAGGGCGTCAGCCCGGCCGGATCCCACAAGCCGAACACCGCGGTGCCCCAGGCCTTCTACAACGCTCAGGAAGGCGTCAAGCGTCTGACCACGGAGACCGGAGCTGGCCAGTGGGGTTCCGCTCTCGCCTTCGCCACGGCCCAGTTCGGCCTGGACTGCGAGGTCTGGCAGGTCCGGGCCTCCTACGACCAGAAGCCGTACCGCAAGACGATGATGGAGTTGTGGGGCGCCACCCTGCACGCCAGCCCTTCGGACCTCACCGAGGCCGGTCGTGCCATTCTGGCGGCCGACCCCGACAGCCCCGGGAGCCTCGGTATCGCCATCTCCGAAGCCGTCGAGCAGGCGGCACAGAGTGAAGAGACCCGTTACGCCCTCGGCAGTGTGCTCAACCACGTGCTGCTCCACCAGACCATCATCGGGGAGGAGGCACTCCTCCAGTTGGCCAAGGTCGGAGAGACTCCCGATGTGCTGGTCGGCTGCACCGGAGGCGGATCCAACTTCGGCGGGCTCTCCTTCCCCTTCCTCCGCGAGAAGCTCGCGGGCCGGATGAACCCGGTGATCCGGTGCGTGGAGCCGGCGGCATGCCCATCGCTCAGTCGCGGTGAGTACCGGTACGACTTCGGCGACACGGGTCAACTCACCCCGCTGGTCAAGATGCACACACTCGGCCACACGTTCATCCCGGATCCGATCCACGCCGGAGGCCTGCGATACCACGGGATGGCACCGCTGGTGTCCCACATCTACGAACTCGGGCTCGTCGAGGCGGAGGCCATCCACCAGACGGAGTGCTTCGCCGCCGCGCTGCAGTTCGCCCGCAGCGAGGGCATCGTTCCCGCCCCGGAGCCGACCCACGCCATCGCCGCCGCCATCCGCGAGGCTCTGCGCTGCAAGGAGACCGGCGAGGAGAAGGTCATCCTCACCGCCCTGTGTGGGCACGGCCACATGGACATGGCCGCCTACGAGAAGTACCTGGCCGGCGAACTCGTCGACTACGACTTCCCCGAGGAGGCCATCGCCGAGGCCATGGCCAAGGTCCCCGTCATCGCCTGAACCGCCGGAGGGACGGTCGGCAGCGTCTCAACCGTCGCCATCCAGGCGGTCGGCCTCGGCCCCGATCGACGTCGAATCGCCGTGCCCGGTGTGCACGGCCGTCGTCCGATCCAGCACGAACAACCTCGACCGGATGCTCTCCACGAGGATCCCCAGATCCGAGAACGACCGCCCGGTGGCCCCCGGACCGCCGTTGAAGAGCGTGTCCCCGGAGAAGACCACGCCGAGGGTCGGTACGTGGATGCAGCAACCGCCGGGCGAGTGACCCGGCGTGTGCAGGATCGTCAACTCGTCGCCCGCCAGATCGATGGTCAGGCCATCCCGCAACGGATCGTCGATACGACGATCCGGATGGACGACGTCCCACAGCATCCCGTCGTCGGGGTGCAGCCAGATCGGGGCATCGGTCGCCTCGGCCAGTTCCACGGCCGCGTTGATGTGGTCGTTGTGACCGTGGGTGCACAGCACACCCCGGACCCGCCGACCTCCCACCGCCTCGGCGATCGGTCGATGGTCGTGGGCGGCGTCGATGACCACCACCTCGCGGTCGTCGCCGACCAGCCAGATGTTGTTGTCGACGTCGAAGTCCTCACCGTCCAGCGAGAAGATCCCGCTGGTCACCACATGGTCGACACGCAGGCCCATCGTCGACTCAGAGCACCACGACCGAACGCAGTACCTCGCCACGCTCCATCTTGTGGAAGGCCTCCTCGACCTCGTCCAGGGCGATCGTCTCGGACACGAACCGGTCCAGGTCGAGTCGCCCCTGCAGGTAAAGGTCGATGAGCATCGGGAAGTCGCGACTGGGCAGGCAGTCGCCGTACCACGAGGACTTCAGCGTCCCGCCCCGGCCGAAGACCTCGATCATCGGCAGTTCCAGGGTGACCTCCGGGTTGGGTACCCCCACGAGGACGACGGTCCCGGCCAGGTCCCGGGCGTTGAACGCCTGCTGGTAGGTGATGGGCAGCCCGACCGCGTCGATGGCCACGTCCACGCCGTTACCGCCGGTGACGGCCCGGATGGCCTCCACCGGATCCTCGTCGGACGAGTTGACGGTGTGGGTGGCGCCGAACTCCCTGGCCATCTCCAGCTTCCGGTCGTCGAGGTCGACGGCCACGATGGTGTGGGCGCCGGCCAGCCGGGCGCCGGCGATCGCCGCGTCCCCCACGCCGCCGCAGCCGAACACGGCCACGGAATCCCCACGACCCACGTTCCCGGTGTTCATGGCGGCGCCCAGGCCCGCCATGACGCCACAGCCGATCAGGCCGGCCACCTCGGCGGGGGCCGCCGGGTCGACCTTTGTGGCCTGGCCGGCCGCCACCAGCGTCTTCTCGGCAAATGCCCCGATGCCGAGCGCAGGCGACAGGTCCTGTCCATCCAGCGTCATCTTCTGGGTGGCGTTGTGGGTGGCGAAGCAGTACCAGGGGCGGCCACGCCGACACGACCGACACTGCCCGCAGACGGCCCGCCAGTTCAGGACCACGAAGTCGCCCACCGCCACCTCGGTCACGTCGGGTCCGACCTCTTCGACAATGCCCGCCGCCTCGTGGCCGAGCAGGAACGGGAACTCGTCGTTGATGGCCCCCTCCCGGTAGTGGAGGTCGGTGTGGCAGACCCCGCAGGCCTTGACGTCCACCAGGACCTCACCGGGTCCCGGATCGGGCACCTCGATGGTCTCGATGGTGACCGGCTCCCCCTTGGCTCGGGCCACCACGGCCCGGACGCTGTGCGGCATCAGATGCTCCCCTGCAGTCTTGGCGACGCCCACCGGGCGCCGAGGTCTGGACGACCGGAGGACGGTAACAGAGCGGGCCGATCCGTCCCGGCCCGGCCTCCGTCGGTCAGCGCTTCTGGTGCCGATCGGCCAGCAGCGCCATGAAACCCGTGAAGCCGGCCAGCACCAGCAGGAACACCACGGCACTGGTGGCCATCACCCGGGTCGCCGCGGCCACCACCAGAAGCAGTGCCACGGCAACGGGAACCCACGGCGGACGAGTCATCACGCCATGCTCGCAGACCATGGGGCGGCCATGCGGCGACCAGACCGAACCTAGGATCGGCGTCCGGCACGGATCACGCCGGCTGAGAGCAGGGGGACGTCATGAAGGTGGCCATCACGGGGGCGACGGGACTGGTCGGATCACACTGCACCTCAGCGGCACTGGCCGCCGGGCACGACGTGCGCATGGTGGTCCGCAACCCCGACAAGGCCCGTTCCGCCCTGGCCCTCCACGGCCTGCCCCGGGACGCCGCCGAGGTGTTCGAGGCCGATCTGACCGACCACGACCGGCTCCGGGCCTCGGTGGACGGCGTCGACGGCCTGATCCACGCCGGCGCGGTGTTCAGCCTCGACCCCCGCCAGGCCCGAGCCATGCGGGCCATCAACCCCGCGTCGACGAGGGCCATCCTCGACCAGGCCGTCGAACGGGGTCTGGAACGCATCGTCAACGTGTCGTCCATGGGCGTCTACGCCGCATCCCTGATCGACATCGCCACGGACAGTCCGGTGGGACCCGAGTCGGGCGCCTACACCGGCTCCAAGATCGCCGCCGACGCGGTGGCTGTGGCCCATCAGGAGGCCGGCCATCCGGTGGTCATCGTCTGCCCGGGCGGCATCCTCGGTCCCCTGGATCCCAGCCCCGAGTTGAGCGACTCGATGGCCACCATGCGCGACTGGGTGAAGATGCGGACCACAGCCATTCCACGGTCCATCCGCTTCGGTTTCGTCGACGTCCGTGACGTGGCCGCGGTCTGCGTGGGTTCACTCACCGGTGGCGACGCTCCGGCCCGCCACCTGCTGGCCGGACACATCCACGCCATGGCCGACATGTTGGGGATGGCCGCCGAGCTCACGGGACGGAAGGTGCGGGTCATGGGAAGTCCGCTCTGGACCATCACCTTGGGCGGCATGGTCTGCGATCTGGTCAGCCGGACCACCGGCAATCAGATGCCTCTCACCGGCGAAACGGCCAGGATCACCGTGGGCAACGCCCGGGCCGGCGGGTTGCGGTCGGTCGATCAGACCAGCGCGTTGGACGCCTTCGGCTTCCCGGGGCGGACGATCGCCGAGACGCTCGCCGACACCATCGGCTGGATGCATGCCGCCGGCCACCTCACCGCCGATCAGGCCGGCGATCTGGCCACCTGAGGCCTAGCGGTTCAGCGTGTCGGCCGGTCGTCCCCGGACCGCCAGCACCACCAGGAAGGCCCCGACAGCCACCAGCGCCATCAACGCGGCCAGTGCCTCGGGACCCGTCTCCGCACCATGCTCCAAGCCAGCCCCCAGATCGGGCCTCACCGGCAACAGGTGGTGATCCAGCAGCGCTCCGAGGAGGACGGCGCCCGACCCGATGGCCATCGAGGTGGCCATGACGGCCGGCACCCGACGGACCAGCAGGGCCGCGGTGGCCGGCGGAGCGACCAGGAAGCCGAACACCAGCAACCCGCCCACCGCATCGAATGACGCGGTGACCGTCACGGCCACCGTCAGCAGGAAGACCGTCTCGGTCAACCGGGGTCGCAGACCGAGGAGTTCAGCCTGGGTCTCATCGAAGGTCAGCACCAGCAGCGCCCGGTGGAACACCAGGACGACGCCCACCGTCACCGCCACCAGGATGGCCTGACGGATCAGGTCCCCTCCGGTGGTGTCGAGCATCGATCCGAAGAGAAGCTCGTCGAGGTCGTGCGCATCGAAGGATTCCGAGGCGGCGGCGATCACCACGGTGAGGGCCAACATGGCGACCAGCACCAGTCCAATGGCCGACTCGCCCGGCAACGGTGATCGCCGCTGGACGACCCCCACTCCGAGCACCAGGAGCACGGCGGCCACGAACGCCCCGAGTGTCGGATCGCCTCCGACCACCACGGCCACCGCCACCCCGGGAAGCACGCCGTGCCCCAGAGCCTCACCGATGTAGGTGCTGCCCCGGAGCACCACCCAGGTACCGACCACCGAGGTGACGACCACGGTCAGCAGTGCAGCGGCCAGCGCCCGCTGCATGGTGGGATCGGACAGGAATTCCATGGTTCGGTCCCTCCGGGGCCGGTCGCCGTGCCTCCCATCGGACCCGAAGGTCGATTCCGGAGGCCCCGGAATGAAGACAGTAGTGAGAATCGTTCCCGATTCTAGACCGTCGGCAGCCTCACCACGGCTCCAGACACGACCACCCGTCGGCGGGGACCTCGAGATCAACCAGATAGGCCGTCACCACATCGGTCAGACACCAGGAGTTGGACACGTAGGCGCCATGTCCCTCGGCATCCGACGAGATGACCACCGCGTCTCCCAGGACATCGGCCAGAGCCCGGGCCCACGCCGGCGGCGTCGCCGGATCACCCTCCAGATACACCACCAGAGCCGGCACCTCGAGTTCCGCCGGACCCACATGCAACGGGTCCCGGGCAGCTCGCAGCGGGTAGCACCCGGTCGAACCGGCGAACGCCGGCCCGAAGTGGTCCAGGGTCGCCGCCATGGCCACCGACCACTCGAACACCTCGATCGGCGGCGGCCGTTCCGGATCATCGGCGCAGTCCACCAGGAACATGGCGTCCATCGAGCCGTCGTAGCTTCCGTCCTCCCGTCGCCCCAGCAGCGAGTCGCCGAGGAGTTGGAGCAGGTTGGCCGACCTGTCCACCAGAACCTCGGAGAGCGCCTCACCCAGTACCGGCCAGGTCTCCGGCGAGTAGAGGGCGGCCGCCACGCCGAGATAGAACTCGCCGTGGGTCACCTGTCGATCGCCTGCCGGCACCGGCCCCGCCACCATCAGGGCCACCACATCGACGAACGCCTGCTCGGAACCCCCCAGGTCATCCAGGGGACAGCTCGGCTCGGCATCGCACGCCGCGGCGAAGGCCGACCACGCCGCCTCGAAGCCGTCCGCCTGGATCCGACTGGGCCGACTCACCTGCTCGGCCGGATCCACCGGACCATCCAGGACCATGGCCCGGACCCGGTCGTCGAACAGCGCTGCATAGACCGCGCCAAGGCGGGTGCCGTAGGAATACCCCAGATACGAGATCTGTTCCTCGCCGAGGGCCCGACGCAGCAGGTCCATGTCGCGGGCCACGGCGTTGGTGCCCACATAGGGGACCAGCCTGCCGCTGCGTTCCAGACAGCCGGCGACCAGTTCCTCGGCATCGGCTGCCGCCTGGTCGAAGCCGATGTCGGGCCCCAGCACCAGGATCTCGTCATCGAAATCGTCGATGCAGGAGACCCTCGTGCTCGCCCCCACGCCACGGGGATCGAAGCCGATCAGATCGAACCGGCCCAGGAGGTCCGGGTCGGCCAGAAGGGGACTGATCCAATCCAGCAACTCGATCCCCGACCCGCCCGGACCGCCGGGATTCATCACCAGCACCCCGATCCGTGGCTCGGCGACCGCCCGGATCCGGGCCACGGCCACCTCGATGGTCGGACCGCCCGGAGCGGCATGGTCCATGGGGACGACGAGGGTGGAGCACTCGCTCTCTCCGCACGCCTCCCAGGCCAGCGGCTCGGGCTCGAAACCGTCGACCGCCGGCTCCCCCGCCCCACCGCAGGCCGTGGCCGCCAGCAGCACACCGATGACGACAAGCCGTCGAGGGGCCGGACCGGCGCCGGTCACGCCGGCCAGGCCTCCCGGAGACGTCGCCAGGACTCGTCGAGCGCCTCGGGCAGCACCCGGACGTTGGCCACCGTGGTGGTGAAGTTGGTGTCACCCGACCAGCGGGGCACCACGTGGACATGCAGGTGTCCGGGAATGCCCGCACCGGCGGCCCGCCCCAGGTTCACCCCGACATTGACCCCACCGGGTTCGAACGCCCCGTTCACGGCGGCCACCGCGTCACGGACCGTCGCCCAGAGTTCCAGATGTTCGTCCTCGGTGAGGTCCGACAACTCCCCCACCGCTCGACGGGGCAGCACCATGAGGTGCCCACTGGTGTAGGGATAGGCGTTCATCACCGCGAAGCAGGTCGGCCCCCGGTGCAGCACCAATGACGTCTCGTCGTCGTGGTCGCCGTCGGCCAGCACCTCGAACAGCGTTCGACCGGCGGGATCCTCGGAAGAATCCTCAGCGGCGCGCACATCGGTGCCCTCGTCCAGCCCGGCCACGTAGGCATGACGCCAACCGGCCCACAGGCGGTCCAGCCCGGTCAGGACGTGGTCTCCCCCGCCGGTCCGGCCACCAACGCGCCGGACTCCACGGCATCGGCCAGTCGGGCCAGGAAGGCATCCATCGACAGGTCCCGCTCCGGGCCGTCGGCACCCCGGGCGTTGTCGCCCACCGTGCCGTTGGCCGCGTCGTCGTCTCCCACCACCAGCACGTGCGGGACCTTTCCGACCTTGCCGGCCCGCACCCGCTTGCCCAGCGGTTCGTCCGCCGGGTCCACGGTCACCCGGTGGCCGGCGGCCACCAGCTGGTCCCGCACCGACTCGGCGTAGGCCTGATGCTCGTCGGCCACCGGCAGCACCCGCACCTGTTCGGGCGCCAACCAGAGCGGGAAGGCGCCGGCGTAGTGCTCCAGCAACACACCGAAGAAGCGTTCGATCGACCCCATCAGGGCCCGGTGGATCATCACCGGACGGTGTCGGTCGCCATCGGCGCCCACGTACTCCAGCTCGAAGCGTTCCGGGAGGTTGAAGTCCAGCTGGATGGTCGACAGCTGCCACGGACGGCCGATGGCGTCGGTGACGTCCACATCGATCTTCGGCCCGTAGAACGCGCCGCCACCCTCGTCGACCACGTAGTCGAGGCCTGCCGATTCCAGGGCCTGGCGGAGCCCGTCGGTGGCCATGTCCCACAGGCCGTCCTCGCCCACCGACTTCTCGTCCGGGCGGGTCGACAACTTGGCCTGGAAGTCCTCGAAGCCGAAGGCCCGCAGCACGCTCAGGGTGAACTCCAGCAGCGAGGCCAACTCGCCGGGAATCTGATCCGGCGTGCAGAAGATGTGGCTGTCGTCCTGGGTGAAACCCCGGCTCCGGAGCAGGCCGTGGATGGCCCCCGAGAGTTCGTAGCGGTACACGGCGCCCAGCTCGAAGAACCGCCGGGGCAGATCCCGGTAGCTGCGCTGGGAACTCTGGTAGACGGCCACGTGGAACGGGCAGTTCATGGGCTTCGGGTAGTAGCTGGCCCCGTCCAGTTCCATGGGCGGGTACATGCCGTCGGCGTAGAAGTCGAGGTGCCCGCTGGTCTCCCAGAGCACCGACTTGGCGATGTGGGGGCTGAAGACGAAGTCGTAGCCACCCGTCTCGTGGCGGGCCCGGCTGTAGTCCTCGATGATCTTTCGGACCAGGGCGCCCTTGGGGTGCCAGACCGCCAGACCGGGACCCAGCGAGTCGGGCCACGAGACCAGGTCCAGTTCGGCGGCCAGACGTCGGTGGTCACGCTTCTCGGCCTCGGCCAGACGGTGCAGATGACCCTTGAGGGCCTTCTTGTCGGCCCACGCCGTGCCGTAGATGCGTTGCAGCATGGGCTGCTTCTCGTCGCCCCGCCAGTAGGCGCCGGCCACCTTCTGCAACGCGAAGTGACCGAGCCGGCCGGTGGACGTCACGTGGGGGCCGGTGCACAGGTCCACGAAGCCCTCACCGTTGCGATACCAGGTCACCGATCCGTCGTTCGAGGCCTCGCCGGCCATCTCGGCGTCCCCTCCGCCGGCGGTGACCTTCTCGATGATCTCCCGCTTGTAGCGGTGGTCGGCGAAGAGCTCGAGCGCCTCGGCGGCCCCCGCCTCGAACCGCTCGAAGGCCTGGTCCGCGGCGATGATCTCCCGCATCCGGGCGTCGATCGCCTCCAGGTCGTCCGCGGTGAAGACCCCGCCGTCCGGGAGTTCGAAGTCGTAGTAGAAGCCATTCTCGATGGGTGGGCCGATGGCGTGGGTGGCGCCCGGCCACAGGTCCAGGACGGCCTGGGCCAGCACGTGGGCCGTGGAGTGGCGCAGCGTGTGGAGGCCCTCGTCGCTGTCGGCGGTCACCACCGAGACGATGTCACCGTCGGACAAGGGTCGGCCCAGGTCGCGACCCTCGCCGCCGACGCTGACGATGACCGCTGCCTTGGCCAGGCCGGGCCCGATGTCGGCCGCCAGATCGGCACCGGTGGCCCCTTCGGGCAGGGTGCGCGGCGAACCGTCGGGAAGGGTGATGGTCAGATCGGACACGTCTGGTCTCAGTCGTCGATGCCGGTCAGCCGGACGGCCACCCGGGTGCGGTACCGGCTGTTGAGCTGCAACAGCACGGCGGTGAAGGCCTCGATGGCCATGGCATTGGACAGGCCGCCGGCATCCAGCGGTCGGGCGCCGGGGATCTCGGCGATGATCGCCGAAACGGTCTCGGTGGCCCGCTGGTGGTCCGAACAGACCAGCACGTCGCTGGCCACCTCGTGGTCGAGGTTGCCCAGTTCGGTGGCCGGCACGTGGTGCAGGGCGGCCGCCACATAGGCATCGGGAACCTCCGCCTGAACGCTGGCTGACACCGACCCGCGGGGCGGCACCAGCGGCTGGAACTCTCCGGCCACCTGGGCAATGGCGTTGGACATGCAGATCACCACCTTGCGGTGCAGGTGGTCGGCCACCGAACGGGCGGTGGCTGCCGCGGCGTCCCACGGGGTGGCGATCACCACCACCTCGGCGTCGGCGGCGCCGGCGTTGTCGGCCGATCGAATCGAGAGTTCCCAGCTCGGCCACTTCTCGAGGATGGTGTCCCGCACCTCCATGGCCCGGTACTTGGACCGCGAACCGATCACCACGTCATGCCCCACACCAGCGAGTCGTGCGGCCAACGCACGTCCGGCGGGGCCTGTCGCTCCGAGCAGTCCGATCTCCATCCGGCGAGGCTACCGGGGCCGTCCGGTAGCCTCCGAACCGGTTCCCAGAGAGCGTTCCCCGAGCAGACAGAGTTCCCCGAGCAGAAGGATGGATTCCCCGTGGGCATCCTGGATGGCAAGAATCTCCTGATCACCGGCGTGCTCACCGACGCCTCCCTGGCCTTCGCCGTGGCCCGTCTGGCCCAGGAGCAGGGCGCCGAGGTCATCCTGACCGGGGCGGGTCGGGGCCTACGCCTCACCGAACGCACGGCCCGCAAGTTGCCTGTCGAGGCTGAGGTGCTGGAGTTCGACGTGACATCGGCCGAACAGGCCGAGGCTCTGCGGGACCACCTTGCCGACCGATGGGGCCGGGTGGATGGTGCCCTGCACGCCATCGGCTTCGCCCCCGAGGTGTGCCTCGGCGAGGACTTCATGGCCGCCCAGTGGTCCGACGTGTCCGTCGCCATGGAGATCTCCGCCTACTCCCTGAAGACGGTGGCCGAGGTGGTGGCTCCCCTCATGACCGAGGGTGGCTCCATCGTCGGGCTGGACTTCGACGCCCGCTTCGCGTGGCCGGCCTACAACTGGATGGGTGTGGCCAAGGCGGCTCTGGAGTCGGCGTCTCGCTATCTGGCGCGGAGCCTCGGACCCGATGGCGTCAGGGTGAACATGGTGGCCGCCGGCCCCATCCGCACCATCGCCGCCAAGAGCATCCCGGGCTTCGCCGAGTTCGAGGATGCCTGGGAGCACCGGGCGCCACTCGGTTGGAACGTGAACGACACCGAACCCGTCGCCCGGGCGTGTGTGGCGCTCCTGTCGGACTGGTTCCCTGCCACCACCGGATCGATGATCCACGTGGACGGCGGGTACCACGCCATCGGCGCCTGAGTCAGCCCACCGCAGCGACAGATTCTCAGCGCTATTTCCTCGGCGAGAGCGCCTCTGAGATAACGCCTCAGTCGTAGAGGGAAGTCCCCATCGGCGTTCGATCGGCGCAACGGGCATCGACGATCGGATACGGGTTCACGGCGTTGCCACTGCCGCCCGGGTGGTACTCGAAGTGGAGATGCACGCCCTGGGCGTTGCCGGTGTCGCCCATCGAACCGATGGCGTCCCCGGCCCGGACCTCGCCGGCCTTTCCGAATCCCGACATGTGGGTTCCGAAGTAGTAGTCACCGTCCTCGGTCAACAGATCGAATGACCATCCACCGATGGTGTCCCAACGGTGGGTCACCACTCCGTCCACCGGTGCGAGGATCGGGACGTTCCGGAGGCCCACCAGGTCCACGCCCTCGTGTCGCCGATTTCCGGACCGTCGATCACCCCAGGAGTCGCGGAACTTGGTCCGACCGCCGATGGGACAGACCCAGTCCGAGGACGTGGCCTGTCGGACCACTGACGAGCGGTTACGCCGGCCCCGGGCATCGCGTTCCAACCGTGCACGCTGGGAGGTGGAGATGCCGGCGAGGACGTCGCCGTAGCCCGACTGCAGTTGCGCTGCATCACGCACGTTGTCGGCGACCAGTCGGTTGGCGTCCGCGAACGCCCGGACCGCCGAACGGTGGCGCTGACGGGCGCTCACCAGCAGGTCGACCATGGTCTGGAGTCGTCGTCCGGCAGCCGCGATGCCGTCCGACGCCAGGGGAAGTACGTCGGAAGCCGCCGAGATCAGGGGCAGTAGGCCGGTAGCCCGATCGATCACCAGGTTCTGGGACGGGTCGCTGGTGAACACCACCGAGTTCGATGTGCTGCCCGACACCTCGGAATCGGAACCGCCGACCGAGGGCCCAACCGAGGGTGCCGCCTGAACGGCGGTCGAAAGGAGGGCGGTGACCAGCACGACGAGCGCGACGATCACGCCGAGGCGGCGATGCACCCCGGAATCCTACCGGTGCTCCGGGACCGCCTGATGGACCCGTGACCACCGACCGTGGTCGATCACGCGCTCTTCGTGCCCGATTCGGCGTCGCCGGCTGCCGCGGGGTCGGTCTCGTCGCGGATGTCGCCGACCAACTCCTCCAGGACGTCCTCCAGTGACACGATCCCGATCCATCCCTCGGCGCCGACCACTGCAGCCAGACGGATCCGTTCCCGGCGAAGCAGGTGGAGCACGTCGTCCAGCGGCTGGTCGGGCCCCAGGACGGCCATCGTCCTGACCTCCTCGGTGGTCAGGGTGTCGTCGGCTGCCCCGGCGGGCAGTCGCAGCACCGAGCGGGCGTGCACCAGGCCCATCAGGTTGCCGCCGGAGTCGATCAACGGAAGCCGGCTGTGACCCGAAGCGGCCAGGACCTGTTCCACTTCGTGGACCGGGGCCCACCGTCCGACCGTCACCACATCGGACCGGGGAACCATGACCGAGGCCACCGTTCGGTGCCCCAGATCCAGGGCAACCGACAGCAGGTCGTGTTCGAAGCCGTCGATCAACCCCTCGCGCCGGGACGCATTCAGCATCGAGGCCAACTCGGGCGCCCCCACCGCCCGATGGATCTCGTCGACCGCCGTCAGCCCGAAAGGGCGGACGAGGAGGGCGGACACCCGATCCAGGGCAACCACCGCGGGCTTGGCCAGAGCGACGAAGGCCGCGTGCGGGTTCACCGTCAGCCGGAGTGTGCGCTCCGGCGCTGCGATGGCCAGATTCTTGGGCACCAACTCGCCGAACAGCATCTGGGTCACGGCGGCCAGACCGATGGCCACCACCCACGACACCGAGTCGACTGCCCCCTCCGGGACGGCCATGGCCGAGAACGCGTCCGCCAGTAGGGCACCTATGGCCGGCTCGGCCAGCACACCCAGGGCGATACTGCTCACCGTGATGCCCAACTGGGCACCCGACATCTGCAGCCGCAGCTCTCGACGGGCCCGGAGAGCCCGGGCCGCGGCCCGCGATCCCCCCTCTGCCGCCTCGGCCAGGGCCGACGGACGAGCGGCCACCAGGGCGAACTCGGTGGCCACGAAGAGGGCGTTCACCGCCACGAGGACCAGCACGCTGCACAACGCCAGCACGGTCACCGCCGGTCCTCCTCTGGTTCGGCCTCGGGCGACGGCACGGGGGCCACCATCCGGAGCGTCTCGATCCGGCGACCGTCAACGGCCAGGACCTCGATCCGCCAGCCCTCGTGCTCGACCATCGCCGTGGGCTCGGGGATCCGACCCAGGCAATGGAGTACGTAACCGGCCAACGTCTCGTAGGGACCCTCGGGAATGGAGAACCCCGTGGTCTCATACACGTCATCAGGTCCCAGTCGCCCCGAGACCACGATGTTTCCCGGGCCGTCCACCTGCGTTCGAGGCAGGGGCGCCGCCTTACCGGTGAGGTCCAGCAGGTCATCGTCGATCTCGCCGATCAGTTCCTCGAGCACGTCCTCCTCGGTCACCAGACCGGCCGTTCCGCCGTGCTCATCGACCACCACGGCCATCGCCGTGCGCGCCGCACGGAGGTCATCCATCAACCCGTCGAGCGCCCGGGTCTCCGGCACGGCCAACGCCGGAGCCATGAGTTCGGAAATGGGGGTCAGATCACGAGCCGTCCGGGAGATGGTCAGGAGGGACTTCACATGGACGACTCCCACCACGTGGTCGAGATCGCCGTCGATCACCGGGAACCGGGAACAACCCGTCCGTTCCGCTTCGGCCAACAGGTCGGCTCCGACCGCCGACACGTCGAGCGGGTGGACGTCCAGCCGTGGCACGAGAACGTCGGCCGCCACCTTGTCGGCCAACCGGATGGAGCGGGTCAGCAGGGCCACGTCGTCGGGGTCCAGCGTCTCGTCCGAGGATGTCCGGATCAGGTCCCCGATCTCGTCGAGGGTGCGTGACGGATCGAGATCCGAGCGCGGGGCGACCCCCAATCGCCGCACCACGACATTTGCGGTCCCGTCGAGTACCGCCACCACCGGTCGCCCGATCACCCCGTACACCGTCACGGCGGGGGCCAACCCGCGGGCCAGAGCCTCGGGCGCCGCCAGGGCCAGGTACTTGGGCACCTGTTCGCCCACCACCAGGTGGAGCACGGTGGCCACGAGGATGGCCAACACCACCGACGGTCCGGTCGGGTGGTCGTCGCCGGTCAGGATCCTGGCCACCGTCGGCTCGGCGACGAATCCCAGCAGCAGCGCGGACAGGGTGATGCCGAACTGGGCTCCGGACAGGTGTGCGGTCAGGCGCAGCAGGAGGGCTCGGACCCGCCGTGCCCCCGGGTCACCTTCAGCGGCCGCCGCTTCGATGCGTGCACGGTCCACGGCCACCAGGCTGAACTCGGCGGCCACGAAGAACGCATTGGCGATCAACAGCGCGGCCATCGCCAGCAGACCCGTGGAGGTGGACATCTGCCCTGAGGCTACCGACGCCCATGGGCCGGTACCGGCCGATGGGGGCTGTCAAAGATGGTTCGATACTCTAACCATCGTGACGACCTCCCCTGGCTCCCATCCCCTCCCCAGGGAGATCGCCGCCGCCCGGGCCGCCGCCAAGCTGGCCCGCCAGATCACCATCCCCCTCACCGAACACGAGCTCAGCCTCTCCCAGTACCGGGTACTGGTCTTCCTCGACGAGGGCGGTGCCGCTCCCTCCGATCTCGCCGAGCGCCTCTCGGTCACCCGGCCGTCCATCACCGCGCTCATGGACGGTCTCACCGAGCGGGGCCTGGTGGAACGTCACCGCGATCCGGACGACGGACGACGGGTCGTCCACCACCTCACCGAAAGTGGCCGAGAGATCCTCGAAGTCGCCGACCGGGCGGTAGCCGACCGACTGGTGCGTCTCGGTGCACACGTGAACGCCGGCGACGCCACCCCGCTCATCGAGAACCTGAGCCGGTTCGGTGATGCCATCAGGGCGGCCCGGGCCGCCGGCGACGCCTGACCCTGATGAGCGGAAGGGGGCCGACACCCCGAATCGATCCGGACACCACCAAGGGCTGGTTCCGGCGCCTCCTCCCGGTGATCCTCGCCCGGCGGTCCACGTTCGCCGTGGTTCTGGTCACCGGTCTGGCCGGCCTCGCCCTCCAGGTGTCGGTTCCCATGGTGCTGAAGAGAGCCGTGGACCGGTCACTGGGCGAGTTGGACGGGGCGGCGGCGTTCGCCGACCTGGAACGACACGTGATCCTGCTGGTGGTCATGGCCGTCGCGTCGTTCGGCCTCCGATTCACCTACCGGTACCTGCTGTTCGGTACGGCGTGTCGGATAGAGACCGACCTCCGGGATGCCGTCTACCAGCACCTGACCCGTCTCTCGTTCTCGTTCTACGACCGGGTGGCGGCCGGCGAGGTGATCTCCCGGGCCAACTCCGACATCCGGTCCATCCAACTCCTGTTGGCCTTCGGTCCTCTGGCCGGGCTCTCAGCGGTCAGCTTCCTGATGGCCTTCGGGTTCATGCTCAGCATCCACGTCCCCCTGGCGCTGGTCACCGTGTCCACCATGCCGTTCGTCTTCGTGCTCGGCCAGCAACTCCGGGACCGGGTCTTCCCCCTCTCGTGGGTCACCCAGGGTCGGATGGCCGAGGTGGCCATGGTGGTCGACGAGAACGTCAACGGGACCCGGGTCGTGAAATCGTTCGCCGCCGAGTTCGACCAGATTGCGCTGCTGGCCCGAGCCGCCGACCGGCTGCGCTGGTCAGCCACCGCGCTCATCGAGGCCCGGGCCCGGTTCAACCCGATCATCGAGGCACTCCCCCGCCTCGGCATGGCCCTCGTGCTGCTCTACGGCGGCCATCTGGCCATCGACGGCCAGGTGGGAGTCGGCTCGCTCCTCGCGTTCAGCGGTTACGTGACCATGATCGCCATGCCGTTCCGGATGTTCGGCTTCGTCCTCATCCAGGCCCAACGTGCAGCCGCCTCGTCGATGCGGATCTACGAGATCCTCGACGAGGAACCGGCCATCGTCGACCGACCGGGCGCCCGGGAACCGGCACCGGACGCCCCGGAACTGGGACGGGTGGAGTTCCGAAACGTGGTGTTCGGCTATCCCTCGGCGTCATCGGTGCCCCCGGCCGGCCCGGGACTCGAAGCCGAAGCCCGTCCGGTCCTGGACGGTTTCGATCTCGTGATCGAACCCGGCGAGACGGTGGCCATCGTCGGCAGGACGGGCTGCGGGAAGTCCACGGTGGCCCGCCTGCTCCCCCGCTTCTACGAGGTGACTTCCGGCGCGGTGCTGGTCGACGGTGTCGACGTCCGGGACCGCACGCTGGACGGGTTGCGCCGCACGGTCAGTCAGGTGCCCGACGAGTCGTTTCTGTTCTCCGAGAGCCTCCACGACAACGTGGCCTTCGGTCGTCCTGACGCCTCCCGGTCCGACGTCGAGGCCGCGGCCCGCATCGCCCGGGCCGACCAGTTCATCGGCGAACTGACCGACGGCTACGACGAGGTGGTCGGCGAGCGGGGCTACACCCTCTCAGGCGGGCAGCGTCAACGGATCTCGCTGGCCCGCACCGTGTTGACCGACCCCCGGGTCCTGGTCCTCGACGACGCCACGAGTGCCATTGACGTGCAGACCGAGGAGGCCATCCACCGGGGACTGGTCGAGCTCATGGCCGATCGCACCACCATCGTGATCGCCCACCGCCTGTCCACCATCAATCTGGCCGACCGGGTGGTGCTGATGGAGGACGGTCGGGTGGTGGCCGACGGCACGCATGCCGATCTCCTGGCCACCGAGCCCCGGTACGCGGCGATCCTCACCCAGACCGATCCGGTGGGCACCGACTGATGGGCGGCCACGGCTTCTTCGCCGGACCGTCATCGGTCCAGGCCAACGCCCAGGCGGGCCTGCCCTACGCGGATGTCCCCGACGAACTCCGGACCCGCATCGAAGATGTCCTGCGCCACGAACCCGACCATCCCGAGCCGGACGTCTCCTTCTCGCATTCCCGTTGGGATCGCCGTCCGTTCGGGCTCCGCACCTTCCTGATTCCCCACGCCGGCGGCCTGCTGGTGGCCCTCCTTCTGGTGATCGCTGAGACCGGACTGCTCCACGTGGGCCCGTTGCTCACCCAGATCGGTATCGACCAGGGAGTTCTGGCCGGCGACATCAGCGTCCTGGTGGCCGTGGCGCTGGCCTACCTGGGTGCCGTGGTGCTCTCCACCGGCGCGTCGTTCCTGCGAACCCGGTTCACCGGGCGGCTGGGCGAACGCCTCGTCTACGACCTCCGCGTGCGGGTGTTCAGCCACTTCCAGCGCCAGTCGCTGGACTTCTTCACCGGCGAGAAGTCGGGCGTGCTGATGACCCGGATGACCAGCGACATCGAAGCGCTCACCACCCTCCTTCAGGAGGGCCTGGTCAGCTTCGTGGTCCAGGGCATGACCCTGATCGTGATCACCACCTACCTGCTGGTGCTCCACCCCGGTCTGGCCATCGTGTGCCTGCTCACCGTCATCCCGATCAACGTGATCCTCACCCTGTGGTTCCGACGGGTGTCCCACGTCGGCTACCTCCGGGTGCGGGACCGGATCGCCGACGTCCTGTCCAACCTGGCCGAGAGCCTGGCCGGCATCCGGGTCATCACGGCCTTCGGACGCCGCGACCATGACGTGGCCCGCCACCAACGCATCATCGACGACCATCTGGACGCCAATCTCTACATGGGTCGGGCCCAGGCGCTGTTCGGCCCGGGAACCGAGTCCGTCGGGATCATCGCCCAGGCCGTGGTCCTCCTGGTCGGCGGGCGCATGGCGCTGCGGGGCGAGGTCACGATCGGCCAGCTCACGGCCTTCCTCCTGTTCCTGACGTCGTTCTTCGCTCCGGTCCAGACCCTGGTCCAGCTCTACAACCAATACCAGCAGGGCAACGCGGCGGTGCTCAAGCTCCGTGACCTGTTGGGCACTGAACCGACGGTGGTCGAGCGGGCCGACGCCATCGACCTTCCACCCATCACCGGACGGATCCAGTTCGACGCGGTGACCTTCGGCTACGACGCCGACCACCTGGTGCTACGAGACGTCGACCTGGTCCTTGAACCCGGCGAGGTGCTGGCCGTGGTCGGTCCGACCGGTGCCGGCAAGTCGACCCTCGCCAAGCTGGTCACCCGATTCCACGATCCGACGTTCGGCCACATCACCATCGACGGACATGACCTCCGCGACGTCGGCATCACCTCGTTGCGGCGCCAACTGGGCGTCGTGCCCCAGGAGCCGTTCCTGTTCAACGGGACGATCGCCGACAACGTGGCCTTCGCCCGACCCGACGCCCCCCACGACGAGGTGGCCGAGGCGTGTCGGGCCGTCGGCCTGGGGTCACTGCTGGACCGGATGCCCGACGGCATCGACACCCCCATCCACGAACGGGGCGCCTCGCTGTCAGCCGGCGAACGCCAGTTGGTCGCTCTGGCCCGGGCGTTCCTGGCCCGCCCCCGGGTGCTGGTGCTCGACGAGGCCACCTCCAACCTGGACCTCCAGTCCGAGTCGGTCATCGAGCGCGCCCTGGACCAGGTGCTGGAGGGACGCACGGCCATCCTCATCGCCCATCGCCTGGCCACCGCCATGCGGGCCGACCGGGTGGCCGTCGTCGATGACGGACGGATCGTCGAGCACGGAACCCACGCCGAGTTGCTGACCCTCGACGGGCAGTATGCGGCGATGGTCAAGACGTGGCAGCGGCATGCCTCGGGCGGACGGTCCGCCGATCGGGCGGGCCCCAGATGAGCACCCTCGAGTTCGTCCTCGGTCTGCTCGTCTTCACCACCGGCTGCACCATCCAGGGCGTGCTGGGCTTCGGTGCCGGACTGTTCGCCGTACCCATCCTCGCCCTCGTGGCCCCGGACTTCGTGCCCGGCCCGGTCCTGATGGTCAACCCGTTGCTGTGCGCCCTCTTCGCCTGGCGCGAGCACGGTGCCATTGACCGGACCGCCCTCCGATGGGCACTCCTCGGGCGGGTACCCGGCGTGCTGCTCGGGGCCTGGGCGCTCACCGCGGTGTCCGAGGACGGGCTCGGCCTGCTGTTCGGCGTCCTGCTGCTGGTCGGCGTGGGCCTCAAGGTCACCGGCCTCCACGCCGCCCGGACCCCGTGGACCCTCATGGGCGCCGGCAGCCTGAGCGGCTTCATGGGCACCTCGGTGGCCGTCGGTGGGCCACCCATCGCCCTGGTGCTGGACGGTTCGTCGGGTCCGGAGTTGCGGGCCACCCTCAACGCCTTCTTCTTCGTCGGCACCACCATCTCGTTGGTGGTGCTCGCCGTGGCCGGCGAGTTCGGCGTGTCGGACCTCCTGCTGGCGCTCTGCCTGGTGCCCCCGGTGCTGATCGGCGTGGTCCTCAGCAACCGTCTGCGGCCCGTCCTCGACCGCGGTTGGCTCGCGCCGGCGGTGTACGTCCTGTCCGGCTCCTTCGCCGTGCTGCTCCTGCTCCGATCGCTGTTCTGAGCAGTGCCCGGGGCCCAGCGGTGACCGGCCCCCACCCCATCCGGGCGACGTAGGGTCACCGACGTGTCGAAGCCAGCCACCGACCCCATCCTCGAACTGGCCGACGTGAGCCGCCGGACCGGTGGAACCCGGCTGTTGGACGGAATCGACTGGCAGGTCCGAACCGGCCAGCACTGGGTGGTACTGGGGCCCAACGGGTCAGGCAAGAGCACCCTGCTCCGGATCGCCGCCCTCCAGCTGCACCCCACCAGCGGCATGGTCCGGGTGTTCGGCGAGGAACTCGGCCGGACCGACGTGCGGTCGTTGCGGCAGCGAATCGGCTACGCCTCGGCGGCGCTTGCCGACTCCTTTCGGCCCGACCTGGTGGCCGCCGACGTGGTCATGACGGCACGGCACGGCGCACTGGAGCCCTGGTGGCACGAGTACGGCGACGAAGACCGCGACCGGGCCCACGACCTGTTGAAGAGGCTCGGCTGCGGGCACCGGTCCGACCACCGGTTCGGCGCGCTGTCATCCGGTGAGCGTCAGCGGGTACTGCTGGCCCGGACCCTGATGGTCGATCCGGACCTGCTGCTGCTGGACGAGCCGACCGCGGGGTTGGATCTCGGAGGTCGGGAGGAGCTGGTGGGCACCCTGGCTGACCTGGCCGCCGATCCGGCCATGCCACCCATGGTCCAGGTCACCCACCATGTGGAGGAGATCGCCCCGGGCTTCACCCACGGACTGCTCATGGAGGGCGGGCGGATCGTCGCTGCCGGGCCGCTGGCCGACGTCCTGACGGCCCGATCCCTCTCGGACTGCTACGGGATCGACCTGTCGCTCAGGTCGGAGGCGGGCCGCTGGACGGTCCGGGTGGACGGGACGGTCCGGTGACCCGTCGCCCATCGGACGACCGGCCGGCCCGCCACGCGCTGATCGTGACCGGGGGTCCACTCCCCCGTGGCCTCGGATCACTCCCCGATGCCGACCTGGTGATCGCCGCCGACGAGGGCATTGACAACGCTCAGCGGCTCGGCCTGTCCGTCGACCTGCTGGTCGGCGATCTGGACTCGGCCAGCGACGGCGCCGAGGACAGAGCACGAGCCGTGGAACGCCACCCGGTGGACAAGGACGAGACCGATCTGGAGTTGGCGTTGGCCGCCGCGCTGGACGCCGGGGCGACGTCGGCGACCGTGGTGGTCACCGTGGGAGGGCGAGCCGATCACGCTCTCGGGAACCTGCTGGTGCTGGCCGGCGAGCGCTGGGCGGCACTCAGCATCGACGTCCGGATCGACGGGGCACGGGCCTGGGTGGTCCGAGATCAGGTCCGACTGGACGGGAACGCCGACGATCTGGTCAGCCTGCTGGCCGTAGGGGGCCCGGCCACCGGCGTGACGACGACCGGGCTGGCCTGGCCGCTGGTCGACGCGGCCCTCGAACCCGGCGTGGGCCTCGGCCTCTCGAACCGCATGACCGGTGCGGCGGCCTCGGTCTCCGTCTCGTCGGGCGTGGTGGTCGTCATGGCCCCGGGCGGCAGCACGGACTGACCTCGGTCCGGCCCATCCGTCGGTATTCTCCGGGCCATGCGCGTAACCGTCCTCACCCCGTTGGCCCTCGGAGCCGTGGGCCTCTTCGCCTCGGCCTGTGGCGGCACCGAGGATCTCCGTCCTCAGTTGGAGTCAGAGATCCCCGTGACGACCACCGAGCCGATCGTCTACTACGCCGAGGAGGGCGACGGCCCCAAGTACGTCGACATGTACTTCGAGGCCGAACGACGCTGGCCGGACCTGACGCCCGACCAGTGGGCAGCGGCCGCCACCCTCATGATCGACGGCGGCACCTGGGACGAGGTCACCGTCTTCATGGTCCCCACGACCACCACGATCGGGAGCTGAGCGGTCAGCCGCAGTGATCGATCGCCGGCTCGCCGGCGACCCGGGCATCCATCCAGGTGAAGAGGTCATCCCGATAGGCCGGGATAACGGTCCTGTGATCCTTCCCCTCGTAGACCCGACGCTCCAAGGGCGCGTGGTCGGCGAAGGCGCAGAGTTGCCCCAACAGGAGTGCACTGCTCACCACCGGGATCTGCGTATCAAGGTCGCCGTGCAGGATGATCACCGGGACCTGGTTGGGGAGTTGATTGGTGTCGTTCTCGGTCAGCCGGGCATGCCACGCCGGGAGGGAGAAGATGTCCTCCACGCTGACCAGATCCGAGTAGGTGATCCCGTTGAAGACCTCAAAGATGTGTTCCAGGCACCCGTTCTCGAGTTCGGAGAGGAGGCCGAGGTACTCGGGTCGCACAACCGTCGAGAGGTCCAGTTCGGGGTAGGCGACGGCCATGGCGGCCGCCGCCATCACCAGATAGCCCTGATAGTCCGATCCCTTCAGGAATGCCGACAACAGGTTGAACTGCGACGGTGGTGCGCCGGCGGCGACGCCGACGAGGTCCAGCTCAGGGGCGAGCGCATGCCAACGCTCAGCGGCATGCATCGCTGCATGGCCGCCCTGCGAATGCCCCCAAACGACCAGTGGACCCTCAGCGCCCAGCTCCGGCATGGTCTGCGCTGCCCGCACGATGTCGAAGACCCCACGCGCCTCGCTCTCGCCCACCACGTAGGGGTGAATCCCCGGCCCGCCCATTCCCTCGTAGTCGGTGGCGGCCACCACCCACCCGCGTTCGAGGAGCCCCGTCAGTTCGGACCCGATGAAGTTGTCCGGAAAGTCGAGCGACGGCGCGCACTGGTCGGCCATACCGGTGGTTCCATGTGCCACCGACAGCACCGGTCGTGGAGCGGTGGCGGGGCCCGCCGGGGCGGCGATCACCCCCGTGACCTCGATGGGCTCGCCGTTGATGGAATGTGACCGGTAGGTGATCCGCCACGCGACGCCCAGGTCGCCGATGTCGACGGGTTCACTGGCCAGGATCGTGCCCAGAGCCTCGGCTGCCGGGACGCTGGCCGTGGTCGTCGACGGAGTGGGCGCCGTCGTGGTCGGAGCGACGGAAGTCGTGGACGGAGTCAGCGCCGTCGTGGACACCACGGCCTCGACCGCAGTCGTGGTAGCCGCTTCCAACGTCGACGTGGACGCGACCGTGACACGGGTGCCTTGAAGGGTCGTCGTCGCAGGAGAGGTTGCCGGGACTTCGCTTCCTCCACAGGCCGAAACCGCCACCAGGACCATCATGAAGGTGCAGAATCGTCGCATCCCCAGAGGGTAGAGGCCGAACTCGACGGACCCCGGACGCGTTGATGGCCAGCGGCGGGCGCTGGCCATCAACTGGAATCGTGCTGAAAATACTGGGTGGACCCACTGGCCTCAAACCAGTGACCCCTCGCCTGTGAGGCGAGTGCTCCGTTCAAAAACTCTCGAAGCAGATAAGCGGTCAGCACTCCTCACAGGCCGCACCTCAGTGCGGGAACCGGTGAGGAGACACCTACCAGGGGTTGTCCATGAACCAGCGATCGGAATCCGTCGCCGGGTTTGGTTCAGATGGCGCGGACGTTGAGGGCTTCCGGGCCCTTCTTGCCGGGGCCAACCTCGTACTCGACGTTCTGACCCTCGTCGAGGCTGCGGTAGCCATCACCAGCGATGTTGGAGTAGTGGACGAACACGTCCTCGCCTCCCTCGACGGAGATGAAGCCGAAGCCCTTTTCGGAATTGAAAAACTTTACGGTGCCAGTAGGCATGATTTCACTTTCGTTGTCTGTCTGAAAACCGAGCCTTGACTGACACGGCCCCACAAGCCTGCCACCAAAACCACCCGTTCGGGAGTTGATGTGGGCGATTTCACCAACGACCACCATCTGTTCATGACCCGTGGTCCGTCACCGATGCGGCAATCGCCTGGCAATCGTGCCGAAAATGCTGGTGGACCGTACTGGACTCGAACCAGTGACCTCTCGCGTGTGAGGCGAGCGCTCTAGCCAACTGAGCTAACGGTCCGCTGGGCCAAGAGGGTACCGGCCTCGCCCCGTGACCGGTCAGGGCACCGGGGTCCCCGGGGGTGCCAGACAGACCTGTTCGGTCCTTGACGGCAGGACCACCGCCACCGCCACCGACGCTCCGACCATCGGGCAGACCGTGCCCGTGACGCCTCGGGCCACGATCACCGGTGTCTCGACGGTGCACGGCACCACCCGTACGGTCGTCGAGAGGTCCACGCATCGTCCGGGCGACATTCGCTCGGGCACCTCCCCCTCGGGCCCGAGCACGGCGGTGGCGATCAGGATCCCGAGCAGGACCATCAGGGTCACCACCACCGGCAGGACCTGCAGGACACAACCCGCCGGAGACGAGACCGCCACGTCCTGGAACGCGTCACCTTGTCGGCCGTACTCGCGTTCGTCCACTGGCCTTACCGGCGATGCGGGAGCTCGCCGACGGGACAGGTCGTAGGCCGCCCGACGGTCGATGTCACCCAGCACGTGCCATGCCTCGTTGACCGCGGCCATACGGGCCGCGGCCTCGGCCCGTTTCGACGGATCGGCGACCCGGTCCGGATGGAGCCGCTGGGCCAGCGCCCGGTAGGCGGCCCGAAGGTCGCCGGCTGTCGCATCGTCCGACACGCCGAGCGTGAGGTAGTGGTCGACGGGACCGGTCACCGGCTCACCCTACGGTCGGTGCCGCAGCCGTGGCCGGGCCCAACCGGCACCACCCCTAACGTGGTCGGCGTGGACGACCTGACCTGCCCGGGATGCGGCGAGGACGACAACCTGTCGGGCCGCCGCGACGGCGATCCGGGCCAACCCGGCGCCAAGTCGATCACCGTGACCTGTGGGTCCTGCGAACTCTCCTGGGTCCGGGACCTTGCCCCGAGATGCCCGACGTGTGGAACCGATGACGTCCGCACGGCGCTGCAGTCGATCGTCGAGAAGTCTCGTGGTACGCAACTCTCGATCCAGTCGATGCGGGTCGTGTACCTGTGCCCTACGTGTGATCCCGAACGCCTGGCCGACTGGAACCAGACCAACTCGCCGATGCGTCCCGCCGAACTCCCCCACGACGTGGACTGACCGGTCCCGCCGCCGAGGCCCACCCGGGGTTGGTTCGGGCCACTCAGGCCAGCAGGCCGTCGACCACCGCTTCGAGGCCGGCCACCCGACTGCCCTTGACCAGCACCGCATCGCCGGGACCCAGACCCCACTCAGCGAGCACGGCGAGCACGGCGTCCGGATCTTCCAGTCCGTCCATTCCGTAGAGGTCGGTGCCCACGGCCAGCACCTCCACTCCCAGGTCAACAGCGCGACCAGCCACCGCTACATGGGCCGTCGGACCGTCGTCGCCCAGCTCGGCCATCACGCCCAACACGGCGATCCGACGCCCGCCTCCCGGGAGGGCGACGAGCGCATCGAGGGCCGCCAGCACCGACGCTGGATTGGCGTTGTAGACGTCGTTTACGACCGTGCATCCCGATGCGCCGGTCACCACCTCCATCCGCCACGGGGACAGACGGGCCTCGGCCAGACCGGCCGCCACCTCATCCAACCCGACGCCCTCCACCAGACCGACCGCGGCGGCCGCCAACGCATTGGCCACCATGTGGCCGCCCCGGGCATCGAGCGTCACCTCGGCCCGCCCCCACGGCGATTCCAGCCGGAAGGTGGGCCGAAGGACGTCGTCGAGGCGTACATCCCGGGCCCTGACCTCACCGAGGTCGCCGAACGTCAGGACCGGACATCGGGCCCGTCCTGCCTGGGCCAGTGCTTCAGGCACGTCGGCGTGGACGACAGCGCAACCGTCGGGCGGTAGCCCGTCGAACAGTTCGCCCTTGGTGCGGGCCACGGCCTCCAGGGACCCGAAGACACCGGTGTGGGCGTGGGCCACGGTGGTCAGCACTCCGATGTCGGGTCGGGCCAGTCCGGCAAGATCGGCAATGTCGCCTTCCCTCCGCGCCCCCATCTCGACCACCACATGGGCGGCATCGGCCGGTGCACCGAGCAGCGTCAACGGCACCCCGATCTCGTTGTTGAACGACCGGTCACTGGCGTGGGTCGCACCACCACGGGCCAGCACCGAGGCCACCAGGTCCTTGGTGGACGTCTTGCCGACGCTGCCGGTGATGCCCACCACCCGGCTGCCGGCCGCTCCGATGGAGCGACGGGCCGATTCGCCGAGCGCGGTCAGCGCCGCCAATGTGTCCGCGACATGGATTTCCGTGGTCCCCGACCCCGGCTCACGGCGCTCTGTCAGGCTGGCCGACGCCCCTGCGGCGACCGCCGCAGAAATGAAGTCGTGCCCATCGCGTTCGGCCACCAGCGGGACGAACAGGCAGCCGGCGGTCACCGTGCGCGAATCCTGGGTGGCGCCGTCCAGCAGCACGTCCTCGCCGAACAGTTCGCCTCGGGTCGCCTGCGCGACCTCCGACGCCCACATCCTCACGGTGACCCGTTCCTCATGGTGCTCGGTACCCCACGGGGCGCGACCCTACGATGCCCGGGTGTCCAACCGCCGTCGTCTCGTCGTCCTGTTCGGGGGTCGCAGTGCCGAGCACGACGTCTCGTGCGTGTCGGCTCGTCACGTACTGGCCGCCGCCGACCCCGACCGCTACGAGATCATTCCGGTGGGCATCGACCGGGATGGCCGCTGGGCCCTGGCTGAGGCAGCTGCCGAAGCGCTGGTCAACGGTGCACTCCCCGACCACCTCGATCCGACGGGCACCGCCTGGGACCCCCTCCCCCGCCTCGCTGAACTGGCTACCCGGTCGGACGCTTCGGACGTGGTGGTGTTCCCTCTGGTGCATGGCCCACTCGGCGAGGACGGGACCCTCCAGGGCCTGCTGGAGCTGGCCGATGTGTCCTACGTGGGATCGGGCGTGCTCGGGTCTGCACTGGCCATGGACAAGCTGGCCGCCAAGGACATGCTGACCCACCACGGGATTCCCCAGGCCCGCCACCGGGCGGTCCACATCGACCGTCTGGCTGATCCGGGGTCCGACGGGTACCAGGCCATGGTCGCCGACCTGCTGGCCGACCTGGGGCCGACGGTGTTCGTGAAGCCGGCCAACATGGGTTCCTCGGTTGGGGTGTCGCGGGCAACGGACGAGACCTCGTTGGAAGCTGCGCTGACCGCGGCAGCCCGTTATGACGAATGGTTGGTCGTCGAGGAGGCCATCGATGGCCGGGAGATCGAGTTCGCCGTTCTGGGTGACCGGAATCCTCAGGTTTCGGGGCCCGGCGAGATCCGACCGGGTGCCGAGTTCTACAGCTACGCCGACAAGTACGAGTCCGGCGCCGCCGAGTTGGTCATCGAACCGGACCTCTCCCCGGAGGTGATCGTGGGCCTCCAGGAAATGGCCGCCCGCGCCTATCTCGCTCTGCGTTGCTCCGGCATGGCCCGGGTGGACTTCTTCCTGGCCGACGACGGTCGGATGCTGTGCAACGAGGTCAACACGATCCCGGGCTTCACCCCGATATCGATGTATCCCCGGCTCTGGCAGGCCGCCGGTCTGACCTATCCGGCGCTCATCGACCGTCTGGTCGACCTGGCCGTGACCCGCCACACCCTGCGCCGCCGCAACACGGCCCGCTAGGAACCGGCAGCGGGATCCAGGGACCGGCGCAGGAATCGGAGCAGCTCTCCACGCCGCTGCGCCACCGGACGAAGGGTCGGGCCCACGCCGGCGGCCCGCAGCACCTCGATCTCGGTGGCCACCCCCACCACCGTCGAGTACGCGCTCAGGAGCAGCAACTGGGCGTCGGTCCGTCGCATCCGTCCCGCCGCCATCTCGTCCTCCATCCAGCGTCGGGCCCGGGCCATGAGGGGCTCGAGGTGGGTGCGGACCCGATCGGCGCCCGGCGAGTTGGGGCGACTGACCTCACGCAGCAGACCCAGCAGGACCGGCTGGTCCAGCGCCAGGCGGAAGACCTCGCGCACCATGCCCTCGACCCGTTCCCAATCGCTTCTGCCGTCGCCCCGGGACTCGGCCAGCACCCGTTCCAGCGCCTTGACCAGCTCACCGGCACAGCGATCCACCACCGAGTCCAGCAGTCGACGCTTGGACACGAAGTGGTACAGGATCGTCTGCTTGCGGATCCCCAGCCCGGCCGCCAGGTCATCCAGGGAGGTTCCGTCGTAGCCGGTGGTCCCGAACGAGGCCAGGGCGGCATCCAGCACCAGCTCCCTGGTGTTGCCCCGCGCTCCGGTACCCCTCTCGCCGGTACCCCTCTCGCCGATGGTGGCCACGCCGTCACCGTAGTCCTGCTCTCTACCAGATGGTAAGGGAAGCGACCTTCTGGTAGAAAAGCCCCCGTGATCCCCGAATCCCTCGCTGGGAAGCGAATCGCCATCACCGGAAGCACCGGCTTCCTGGGCACCGCACTCGTCGAACGCCTCCTGCGATCGGCCCCCGACTGCGAACTCGTCCTGATCGTCCGACCGGGGCGCCGGGGCGCGGATCGCCGGGTCGAACGGGACATCCTCCGCAACGACGCCTTCGACTCCCTCCGAGAGACCCTGGGCACCGCCGGCTTCGCCGAGATGACCGCCCGACGGGTCACCGCTCTGGCCGGCGACGTCACCATCGACGGTCTCGGCCTGGACGACGATGGCCGGGCCGCCCTCGCCGCGTGCGACATCGTCATCCACTCGGCCGCCGCGGTGAGTTTCGACTCCCCTCTGGACCAGGCCGTCGAGGTCAACCTGCTGGGACCGGTACGGGTCGTCGAGACCCTGTCCGAACTCGGCGTGGCCCCCCATGTGGTGACCGTGTCCACCTGCTACGTGGCCGGCAGCCGCCGGGGTGCGGCCCCCGAGGAACCGGTGGACGCCAGCCCCTTCTTCGTCGACGTCGACTGGCGCACCGAGGTCGACGCGGCCCGCCGCATCCGTCGCGAGACCGAGACGGCCAGCCGCACCCCGGAGAGCCTCGCCGACTTCCGCTCCAAGGCCCACGGCGAACTGGGCGCGGCGGGCACGCCCAGCCTGGCCGCCAAGACCGAACAGCTCCGGTCCCGCTGGGTGGACGACCGTATGGCCGAATCCGGCATCGCCCGGGCCTCGTCGCTCGGTTTCCCCGACGCCTACGCCTACACCAAAGCCCTCGGCGAGATCGCCACCGCCGAGTCCCGCGGCGACGTGCCGGTCAGCGTGGTGCGTCCGGCCATCATCGAATCGGCCTTCTCCGAGCCGTCGCCCGGCTGGATCCGCGGCTTCCGGATGGCCGAGCCGGTCATCATCTCCTATGCCCGCGGCCTCCTGAAGGAGTTCCCCGGCGTTCCCGAGGGCACCATCGACGTGATCCCGGTGGACTTCGTGGTGGCCGCCATCTGTGCCGTCGCCGGACGAGGACCCCTGGCCCCCGAGGACGGACCCGACATCGTCCAGGTGGCCTCCGGCTCGGTCAACCCACTCCGCTACGGCACCCTGGTCGACCAGGTCCGCGAGTGGTTCACCGAACACCCCATCTACGACGAGATGGGCCAGCCCATCCCGGTACCCGAGTGGTCGTTCCCCGGTCGGGGCCGGGTCAAGAAGCAGCTGCAACGGGCCGCCACGATGCTGGACCACGCCCAGAAGGTGTTCGACGTCCTGCCCGTCCGGGGCCGTCAGGCCATGGTGGGAACCCGCCTCGAGGAACAACGCGAGCTGATCCAGCGGGCCGAGGGATACGTCGACCTGTACGGCGCCTACGCCGAGTGCGAAGCCGAATACGGCCTCGATCGCCTGCTGACCCTCTGGGACTCACTGGACGGCGACGACCAGGCCGCCTTCACGTTCGATCCCCGGATCATCGACTGGGAGGCCTACGTCCCCGACGTCCACCTCCCGTCGGTCGTCAAGGCCGGCCGGGTGCCCATGAAGCCTCCGTCGAGGGGCGGCGAGAGCCGGTCAGCCCGCCTGCGCCGTCAGGTCCTGGCCCCCGAGCGCCACCTGGCTGCCTTCGACCTCGAGAACACCCTCATCGCCTCGAACGTGGTGGCCAGCTACGCGTGGCTGGGGAGCCGACGCCTTCAGGGCCGCGACCGGGTCCGGTTCGTGGCCGGGCTGGTGGCCGAGGCACCCACCCTGCTGTCGCTCGACAAGAAGGACCGCAGCGACTTCCTCCGGTACTTCTACCGCCGCTACGACGGTGCCCCGGTCGACCAGATCACCATCGACGCCACCGAGAAGTTCAGCGAGATGATCCTGGCCAAGTCGTTCCCGGCGGCCATTCGTCGGGTCCGCGAGCACCGGGCCCTCGGTCACCGCACCCTGCTCATCACCGGCGCACTGGACTTCGTGGTCGAGCCGTTCCGCCCTCTGTTCGACCACATCGTGTGCGCCGAACTGGGCGTGGTGGATGGCACCTACGACGGCCAGCTCACCGCCGTGCCACCGACCGGCGAGGCCCGCTACCAGGCACTCGTCGACCACGCCGAGGCCCACGACCTGGACCTGCGTGAATCGGTGGCCTACGCCGATTCGGCCAGCGATCTCCCCATGCTCGAAGCCGTGGGTTTCCCGGTGGCCGTCAACCCGGAGACCCGTCTGGCCGGCATCGCCCGCAAGCGGGGCTGGCTGGTCGAAGACTTCCGCAAGTCACCGGGCATGCACCGCAGCCCGCTCCCCCTGGCCCCCAGGCGAACCGTGGGGACCACCAGATGAGGACCCATCCGTGAAAGCCCTGCAGTTCCGCCGGAACCTGCCCCGCTACGCGGCGGCCCGCATGGCGGGAAGCCTCACACCGGGCCGCGGCGCGTCGGCCGGTCCACTCAAGCTCGTCGACCTCGACGCCTCCCGGACACCCGGCGCCGACTGGGTGCGGGTCCGCCCGCGCCTATCGGGGATCTGCGGCTCCGATCTGGCCACCGTGGACGGACGGTCGGCCCGCTACTTCGAGCCCCTCGTGTCGTTCCCGTTCGTACCCGGCCATGAGGTGGTGGGCGACCTCGACAACGGCACCCGGGTCGTCCTGGAACCGGTGCTGGGGTGCGTCAGCCGCAACCTCGATCCGACCTGCGAACCGTGTGCAGACGGACACCTCGGCAACTGTGAGCACACCTCGTTCGGCGACCTGGAACCAGGTATCCAGACCGGGTCCTGCCACGACACGGGCGGCGGCTGGTCGACGGCGTTCCACGCCCACCCCAGCCAGCTCCATCCGGTGTCCGACGCGCTGGACGACGAAGCGGCCGTCATGATCGAACCCACCGCCTGCGGCGTGCACGCCGCCCTGGTGGCCCAGGTGCCTGACGACGGCGTGGTCGCCGTTCTGGGTGCCGGGACCCTCGGCCTGGTCACCCTGGCCGCCCTGCGGGCTCACGCCACCCCCGGCACCGTGGTGGCCACCGCCCGCTACCCCGATCAGCGGCGACAGGCCGCCACCCTGGGGGCCGACCATGTGGTGGCACCCAACGAGATCCGTCGGGCCGTCCGCCGCATCACCGGCAGCCGGGCCATCGGCGCACCCGGCCTGGGCGACACGCCGACCGAAGGCGTCGTGGATCGACTCACCGGCGGCGCCGACGTGGTCATCGACTGCGTCGGGTCCTCGTCCAGCCTCACCGACGCGTTGGCCATCGTGCGCCCCCGGGGGCGCATCGTGCTGGTCGGCATGCCCGCCGAGGTGTCCCTCGAGCTCACTCCGCTCTGGCACCGCGAGATCACCCTGGTGGGCGCCTACACCTACGGCACCGAGACGCTCCCCGACGGAACCGAACGTCGCACCTTCGACCTGGCCGCCGACCTGGTCGGCGCCGCCGGCCTCGGCTCGCTGGTGTCGGCCACCTACCCCCTGGCCCGCTACCGCGACGCCCTCGAACACGCGGCCTCGGCCGGGCGCCGGGGCGCCACCAAGATCGCCTTCGACCTCCGCGACGAGAAGGAGCGACTCCTGTGACTGGACATCTCGTGACCGGACATCTCGCGACTGGAGAACTGTCATGACCGGACATCTCGCACCCCGACCGGGCTTCGTCCTCGACGTCGACCGGAACAGCCCGCCGATCGTGTTCCACCACGGCGAGGGCTTCCGACTCGAGAAGCTGCCGCCCGACCGTTCCCGGGTCATCTACCCGGCCGAACCGCTGGAGGGGCTGCCCGACCCGGACGGCGCCATCCGCCACGCCCTCCTCAACCCGATCGGCGACAGCGACCCGTTGCCGGCGCTGCTGACCCCGGGGATGAAGCTCACGATTGCCTTCGACGACATCTCCCTCCCGTTGCCGCCGATGCGACGTCCCGACATCCGTCAACGGGTCATCGAAGCGGTGCTGGACCTGGCCGCCGAGGCCGGAGTCGACGACGTCCACCTCATCGCCGCCCTGGCCATCCACCGACGCATGACCGAGGACGAGTTGCGACATGCAGTGGGCGACCGGGTATACGACGCCTTCGCCCCCGACGGCCGCCTCTACAACCACGACGCCGAGGACCCGGACGGCATGGTGGTGCTCGGCGAGACCCCCCACGGCGAGGACGTGCAGTTCAGCAAACGGGCCGCCGAGAGCGACCTGCTCGTCTACGTCAACATCAACCTGGTGGCCATGGACGGTGGCCACAAGAGCACGGCCACCGGCCTGTCGGGCTACACCGGCCTGCGCCACCACCACAACGTCAAGACGATGCGCAACTCGAAGTCGTTCATGGACCGCGAGAACTCCGAACTGCACGCCTCCAACTGGCGTATGGGCAAGGTCGTCCGCGACGCCGGCGTGAAGATCTTCCAGATCGAGACCACGGTCAACAACGACACCTTTGGTCGCGAGGGTCCCCTGGCCCTGCTCCAGAAGCGCGAGTGGGAGTGGTCGGCCCGTGACCGCATGCAGTTCCTCGGCATGAAGGCCGGCCTGGAGATCATGCCGGTCAAGGCCAAGCGGAAGATCTTCTCGTCGTGGCAGGCGCCCTACGCCCTCACCTCGGTGCAGGCCGGCGAGGTCGAAGCCGTCCACGAGGTCACCACGGCCAACGTGTACCGCCAGCAACTGGTACCCGTCGAGGGCCAGACCGACATCCTGACCATGGGCCTGCCCTACATCTGTCCGTACAACGTCAACTCGATCATGAACCCGATCCTCGTGATGTGTCTCGGGCTCGGGTACTTCTTCAACCTCTACAAGGGGAAGCCCCTGGTGCGCGAGGGCGGCGTGCTCATCATGAGCCACCCCACCCCGTGGGAGTTCAACCCGGTCCACCACCCCAGCTACATCGACTTCTTCGAGCAGGTGCTGGCCGACACCACCGACCCGATCGAGATCGAGCGGAAGTACGAGAAGCAGTTCGCCGAGGACGAGTGGTACATCCACCTCTACCGGAACTCGTACGCCTACCACGGCGTCCACCCGTTCTACATGTGGTACTGGGGCAGCCACGCCCTGCAGCACCTCGGGCGGGTCATCATCGTCGGAGGCGACCCGTCGGCCGTGCGCCGCATGGGCTTCCAGTCGGCGTCCACGCTGCAGGACGCGCTGGAGATGGCGTCCGACGTGGTGGGGCCCCAGCCGACCATCACCCACATGAAGAACCCGCCCATCCTGATGGCGGACGTGACCTGAGCACCGTGTCGACATCGATGGGTCTGCTCCCGTGAGTTCCGTGCGCCGGTCCGGGGCCAGGGCGCGTGCCATGGCGGGTGGCCTCGGCTTCCCGTGGCGTGCCGCACCCGTGCCCACCGGCGTCGAGCCCCCTTCTCCCGACCGCGGGCTGGGCGCCGACTTCGACACCGACTGGGCCCGTCGTTATCCGGCCCGGGTGGCCAGGGCGGCCATCCTCGAATCGGTCATGCGACCGGCCATGGCCGTGCTGGCGTCGCCGGCCCGGCGAGGGCTCGACCGACTCGACGACGTGGACGGTCCGGTGGTCTTCGTGGCCAACCACCACAGCCACGCCGACACCCCGCTGCTGCTGACGTCCATTCCCGAGCCGTGGCGCCACCGCGTCGTGGTCGGGGCGGCCGCCGACTACTTCTTCGGCAACCGGGTGTCGGGCGCGGTCTCCGCACTGGCCATCGGCGCGGTGCCCATCGAACGCAGCAAGGTGGGGCGGAAGTCGGCCGACATGGCCCGCCAGTTGATCGACGACGGCTGGTCCATGCTCCTGTACCCGGAGGGCGGACGAAGCCCCGACGGGTGGGGACAGGAGTTCCGGGGCGGCGCCGCCTACCTGGCCATCCGCTGCGGCGTACCCGTCGTGCCCATCCATCTCCAGGGGACGGGTCGGATCCTCCGTAAGGGACGCACGCTGCCCCGACCGTCACGAACCACCGTCACGTTCGGCGACCCGTTGACCGCCGACCACGGCGAGAACGCCCGGACGTTCGCCGCCCGCCTGCAGGCCGCGGTGGCCGCCCTCGGCGACGAGGCCACGTCGGACTGGTACCAGGCACGCCTCCGGGCCCACGCCGGCACCTCGCCCGGCCTGACCGGACCCGACGTGGGAGCGTGGCGTCGAGCCTGGGCGCTCGGTGACCGGGACCGGCGTTCACGACGCAACCGTCGTCGCTGGCCCGCGCTCTGACCGGCCGACGCCCGAAGACCGGTCCACGCCCGAAGATCCGCATTCCTTCGAGGGTGCGGCCGAAAGGGGCGCCAACGGTCACCGGTAGCCTCAAAGACATCGCGTGCCCGCCCGGCACGCCCCGCTCAGGAGAGTCCCCCATGGCCGTCGCCGCATCCACCCCCATCGAACTGATCCAGGGCGTCTACGGCACGCTCGACGAGCGGGTGGCCGTGGGCCGTCGCCGTCTGGGCCGTGCCCTGACGTTGGCCGAGAAGGTGCTCATCAACCACCTCGACGACCCCGAGACCGCCGGCCTCGATAGGGGCGTCTCCTACGTCGACCTGCGGCCCGACCGCGTCGCCATGCAGGACGCCACGGCCCAGATGGCCTGGCTCCAGTTCATGACCGCCGGCCTCGAAGAGGTCCAGGTCCCGACGACCACCCACTGCGACCACCTCATCGAAGCCCGTGACGACGGGAAGTTGGATCTGGCGGCCGCCGTGGACGGCAACCGTGAGGTCTACGACTTCCTGGCTTCGGTGTGCGCCCGGTACGGCGCCGGCTTCTGGAAGCCCGGCTCGGGCATCATCCACCAGGTCGTCCTCGAGCAGTACGCCTTCCCCGGCGGGATGATGATCGGCACCGACAGCCACACCCCCAACGCCGGCGGGCTGGGCATGGTGGCGGTCGGCGTGGGCGGTGCGGACGCCGTCGACGTCATGACGGGATTCCCGTGGAACGTGCGTTGGCCCAAGTTGATCGGCGTGAAGCTGACCGGCGAGCTGAGCGGCTGGGCGGCCCCCAAGGACGTGATCCTGAAGGTGGCCGACATCCTCACCGTGAAGGGCGGCACCGGCGCCATTGTCGAGTACTTCGGGTCGGGCGCCCGCAGCCTGTCGGCCACCGGCAAGGCCACCATCTGCAACATGGGGGCCGAGATCGGCGCCACCACCTCGCTGTTCGCCTACGACGACGCCATTGGCCGGTACCTCAAGTCGACGGGCCGTGAGGCCGTGGCCGACGCCGCCAACGCAGTGGCCCACCACCTGCGGGCCGACGACGAGGTCGAAGCCGATCCCGGCACCTACTTCGACGAGGTCATCGAGATCGACCTGTCCACGTTGTCGCCGCACATCAACGGCCCCCACACCCCCGACCTGGCCCGTCCGGTGGCCGACCTGGGAGCCGAGGCCGAGCGGGAGGGCTGGCCGCTGGAGGTCAGCGCCGGGCTCATCGGCTCGTGCACCAACTCCAGCTACGAGGACATCACCCGGGCAGCCAGCATTGCCCGCGACGCCGTGGCCAAGGGCCTGACCGCCAAGGCGCCACTGCTCATCACCCCCGGTTCCGAACAGGTCCGGGCCACCATCGAGCGCGATGGCCTGCTGGCCGACTTCGAGGCCCTGGGCGCCCAGGTGCTGGCCAACGCGTGTGGACCGTGCATCGGCCAGTGGGACCGTCAGGACCTCGACGACGGCATCCCCAACTCCATCGTCACCAGCTACAACCGGAACTTCCCCAAGCGCAACGACGGCTACGCCACCACCCACGCCTTCGTGACGTCGCCCGAGACGGTGATCGCCCTGACCATCGCCGGACGGCTCGACTTCGACCCGGCCAATGACACGCTGGTCAACGAGGCCGGCGAAGAGGTCCGCCTCATGGTGGGCGACGGCGAGGAACTCCCGGCTGACGGGTTCGACCCCGGCGAGGAGACCTTCCAGGCCCCGCCGGCTGACGGTTCGGGCATCCAGGTCGGCGTTTCACCGACCAGTGATCGCCTGCAGCTCCTCACGCCGTTCGCTGCGTGGGACGGAGGCGACCTGACCGACCTGACCGTGCTGGTCAAGGCCCAGGGCAAGTGCACCACCGACCACATTTCGATGGCCGGCCCGTGGCTGAAGTACCGGGGCCACCTGGAGAACATCTCGGGCAACGTCTACATGGGAGCTGTCAACGCCTTCACCGGCGAGGTGGGTACCGGCTGGGACGCCACCGACGGCCAGACCCGGACCTACCCGGAGATCGCCCGGCGCTACCACGAGGCCGGCGTGGCCTGGGTGGCCATCGGCGACGAGAACATGGGTGAGGGCTCGTCACGGGAGCACGCCGCCATGGAACCCCGCTTCCGGGGCGCCAAGGTGGTCATCGCCCGCTCGTTCGCCCGGATCCACGAGACGAACCTGAAGAAGCAGGGCGTCCTGCCGCTGACCTTCGCCGACCCGGCGGACTACGACCTGATCGGTCCCGAGGATCGCATCTCGGTGGTCGGGGTGGCCGACCTGGCCCCCGATGTGCCGGTGACCGTGGTCGTGACGGCGCCCGATGGCTCCGAGACCCGCATCGTGGGCGAGCACACCTACTCGGCCGACCAGATCGAATGGTTCAAGGCAGGAAGCGCGTTGAACCTCATCCGGGCCCGCGCCGGCAACTGACCCCCGGAGGGCTGTCACACCCCATCGTCATGATGGGTCCATGGATGCGACGGCCACCCGCACGGACCCCTCCGAACTGACCGGGGCCGTCACCAACCTCCTCGACGGTCTGGATCCCACAGACCTGTCGGGAAGCGACCGGTCCCGGTGGCTGCGGTCGTTGACCGAGGCCGACGCCATGCTCACCGCCGCCCGATCCCGGATCCTGGCCGCCGGGCCGGGTGGGCCGACGATCCGTTCGGCGGATCTCGTCGAGAACACCGGCATGTCGGGCGCAGAGGCACGACGGGCCGTGCGCCTCGCCGATGCGTTGGCCGCGGTCCCCGCCGCAGCCGACGCCCTGACCGTCGGACGAATCACCACCGGCCACGCCTCGGTACTGGCCAACGGGGTGTCGTGGCTGAACCAGCCCGCGGCCGCTCTGGACGGCTCCCTGCTGGAAGCAGCCGGCCGCCAATCCGTAGATGAGTTCCGGGCCACCATTGCCGAGTGGGAACGCATCGAGAACGGCGATACGGACGGGCGGCAGCAGGCCGCCCGTCAGCACCGGAACCGCACCTTCTCATGGTCAATCCGTCACGACGGCATGGTCAGCCTCAGGGGTGAACTGGCGCCCGATACCGGCGCCATGGTGACCGGAGCGTTGCAGGCGTTGTCCGAGCATCTGTGGCGTACCGAAGACGAACGGGCCCCCGGGCCGATCACCGGCCGCGCCGCGGATTCCGATCGCGGTCGGACGACCGGACAACGCAACGCCGACGCGGTGGTCGAACTGGCCCGCCGGGCAACCAGTCCGGGTGGCACTGCCGATGGCTCAGGCGGTCGCCCCCGGGTGGACCTACTGGTGGCCGTCGACCTGGACCGGCTCAGCCGGGAGACGACCGGATCCCGATGCCACACCGCTGATGGGGTCGCCCTGCCCGCGGCCACCGTCCGGCGCCTGGCCTGTGACGCTGGCGTGATCCCCGTCGTGCTGGGCAGCAACGGCGACGTCCTCGACGTCGGCCGCCGGACCCGCACCATTCCCACGGCCATCCGCAACGCACTTGTCGTCCGCGACGGCGGCTGCACCCATCCGGGATGTGACCGGCCGGTGTCGTGGTGCGACGCCCACCACGTCGTCCACTGGTCCGACGGCGGACCGACCAGCCTCGAGAACCTGGTGCTGCTCTGCTCGGCACACCATCACCAGCACCACCTGCGGTCCGGCAGCGACGATCCGGCCCGGTTCAGTCCTCGTCGGGAATGAGGCGGGCGTCGACGGCCACGTCGCCGGTCCACGCCCAGAGCAGCACGCAGGTCTCGTCGCCGAACCGCTGCGCGTGGTGTTCCCACGGTTCGTGGTGCACCGACTCCCCCACGGCCTTCGGCTCCCATGGGCCGTCGCCCCGCCGGAAGTCGGCCGCTCCGTGAAGCACGTGGTACGTCTCCTCGGCCGGATGCTCGTGCCGCGGGTAGTGCAGTCCGGCGCCCCAGATTCCCAGGCCGGCGCTGACCTCCGACGACTCGACGAGGCCTCCGGGGCCGATGACCCGGACGTAGCCGTAGTTGTCGAGAAAGTGCTGCGACAGCGTCGCCTTGTAGGCCGCCGTCTGCACCCAACGCAGGATCGGCGCCGCCGCGGCGAACGCCGACAGCACCGACGACACCCCGGGACCGTCAGAGGCCACCTCGATCCCCGCCAGGAGCCGGGCCACCGGAAGCTCGGCGGCCTCCGGGGTGGCCAGGTCATCGTCGGTCAGGGCGGTGGTCAGGTGCTCACCGACCTCGGCCAGCATCGGGAACCGACCGACATCTGGATGCCCGATGTAGAACCCGGCCAGAGCTGCCACCAGGTCCCGGCGAAGGGCGCCGGCCTGGTCCGGGGTCGAGCCTTCGGTCAAACGCTGCGGAGTCGGTAGCCGCGATTGCGGGCCTCGGCCAGAGAGTCCGGCCCGAAGCACAGGAACCGGTCGCTGGCCATCAGCTCGTCGAGCACCACGGCCATGGCGTCCTCGTCGGCCACCTCGTCCAGGTCGTAGACCTGCTGGGTTCGCTTGTCGCCGATGAAGCGGTGATGGGCGAAAGCCGACGGTCGATCCATGCCTCCGACGTTAGCCCCGGGGATCGGGCACCGAGCCCTCGGAACGCGACGGGGGGCGTGCCCAACAGGACACGCCCCCACATCGGCACTACTGACTGCAACTTCAACTGGGCTTCTCGGAAGCGACCATTGCTGCCGGCGGGGACCAGTGCCGGCGATCGGATCCCGAGGGTGGGTCGGCGTGGATTCGCCGAATGGTCCAGCGCCGCTCAGCGGCCGCCCACCTCCGAAGTCCCACATCGTCTGTCGAAAGAATCACTGCTGATCTGGACCACCTCCTCTCGTCGGTGATCCCGAACCTACGCCTCCGACGGGCACCGTGTCGAAGATCCAAGGGCTGGTTCCGGGTCCGGCTCCACGCCGGGGCCCTCGTCCGATCAGTACGGATCAGTACTGCTCAGCACCGTCGGAGTACCATCGCCGCCATGTCCGACACCACCGCCACCGGCACCCCGACGGGGAGTGCCTCGCCCACCACGATCTTTCCGGCCCGAGTCGTCCACACGCTCGACCCGGCCCACCCCACCGGCTCGGCGGTCGCCGTCCGCGACGGCCGGTTCCTGGCCGTCGGCGACGCCGCCGACCTCGCCACCACCTACGGCGGCACCATCGACGACACCCTGGCCGACAAGGTCCTCCTCCCCGGCTTCGTCGAGGCCCACAGCCACCGCGACTCCGGTGGCATCTGGCAGTTCACCTACGTGGGCTACGAGGCCCGACGGGGACCCAACGGCCGCCTCTGGCCCGGTTGCACCACCTTCGATGCCGTGGTCGATCGCCTCCGCGAGGCAGAGCGACTGCTGGAGGACCCCGACGAGCCCCTTCTGGCCTGGGGGCTGGACCCCATCTTCTGGCCCGGCGACCGCCTGGACCGACGCCACCTAGACGCCGTCTCGACCACCCGCCGTATCTTCGTGATCCACTCGAACATGCACCTGGCCACCGTGAACTCGGCCCTCATGGAGGCCGAGGGCATCACCCCCGATACCGCAGCCGAGGGCGTCCCCAAGGACGGATCCGGCTGGCCCACCGGCGAACTCCAGGAGTTCCCCGCCATGGCCCTGGCCGGGAAGGCCTTCCGGTCATTCTTCGGTCGCCAACGTTCTGACGAGTCGGTCCGACTGTTAGGCAATGTCGGACGCAACGTGGGCGTCACCACCCTCACCGATCTCGGCACCTCCAACCTGCTCGACGACGCCATCGTCCGACAGTGGACCGGTCTGGCCGACGAGACCTTCCCCCTGCGGGTCGCCATGTTCCACGGTGCCCTGATGAGCGCCCCGGACGGTGACGAGGCCTGCGCGGCCGACCTGGTCGAGCTGACGCGGAAATCCACCGATCGCATCCGATTCGGCAACGTCAAGTTGCTGCTGGACGGTTCCATCCAGGGCGGAACGGCCCGGCTCCGGTGGCCCGGCTACCACCACGGCGGACCCAACGGCATCTGGCTCATCGCCCCCGACCAGTTCGCTGAGCGCCTCTTGCCGTACCACCGGGCCGGGCTGCAGGTCCACACCCACGCCAACGGCGACGAGGCGGTCGATGTCCTCCTCGACGGTCTCGAGCAGGTCCAGGTCGCCCACCCGAGGCCCGACCATCGCCACACCGTCCAGCACTGCCAGCTCACCACCCCCGGGCAGTACCGCCGCATGAAGGCACTGGGTATGTGCGCCAACGTGTTCGCCAACCACACGTGGTTCTGGGGCGACCAGCACCACGACATCACCGTCGGACCTGACCGGGCCGCCCGCATGAACGCCGCCCGCACGGCCCTCGACCTCGGAGTGCCGCTCTCCATCCACTCCGACTCGCCGGTCTCGCCGCTGGGTTCGCTTCACGTGGCATGGGCCGCCGTCAACCGCCTCACCCCGTCGGGCCGGGTCCTGGGCCCCGACGAACGGATCACCGTGGCCGAGGCCCTGCACGCCATCACCATGGGCGCCGCCTGGCAGCTCCGGATGGAGGACCAGATCGGGTCCATCACCCCCCAGAAGTTCGCCGACTGCGCGGTGCTCGACGCCGACCCGTTCGAGGTCGACCCCGTCGAGCTACGAGACATCCCCGTCTGGGGCACCATGAGCGGTGGCGTGCTCCACCAGGGCTCACCCCGGAGCGCCTGACCGGACCCGTCTCCGGCGCCCCTCCCTTCAGACCAGCGAGCGCGAGACTTCGGACCATGGCCACCATGAACACACGGCTGCCGTTGACGGTGATCGGGGGCTATCTCGGAGCCGGCAAAACCACCCTGCTGAACCGGCTGTTGGCCGACCCCGATGGACAACGCATCGCCGTACTGGTCAACGACTTCGGCGAGATCGACATCGACGGTCGCCTCCTCGACTCGGCGACCGACGACGTGCTCCGTCTGGCCAACGGCTGCATCTGCTGCACGATGGCCGACAACTTCGCCGAGACCCTGGACACCGTCCGCGGCTTCGCCGACCGGATCGACCGGGTGGTCGTCGAGGTCAGCGGCGTCGGACAACCCCACAAGGTGGCCCAGTGGGGACACTCCCCCGGCTTCAGCCCCGACGGGATCGTCGTCCTGGTCGATCCGCTGTCCATCCGCGACCGGGCGACGGACCGCTACGTCGGCGAGACCGTCCTGGGTCAGGTGGCGCGGGCCGACCTGGTGGTCATCAGCCGAACCGACGTGGCCAGCCCCACCGACCTGGAGGCCACCGAAGCGTGGCTGAGCGGAGTCACCGACGCCACGGTCCTGCGTGCCCCCGTGCCGGCCGGCGTCCTCCTCGGGCCCGCACCACGTGCCGCGGTCGAGAAGGGCCCGCCGTCGGAGCAGCGGCCCGAACCTGAGCACGTGACCATCTCCCGGCGACTCGACGGGCCCGTCTCCAGAAGTTCCATCGACACCTGGACCCGGGCCCGACCGAGCGGCGTGGTGCGGGCCAAGGGCCTGATCCGGGTCGACGACCGACCGGCCGACCGCACCGTGCTCCAGATCTGCGGGTCATCCACCACAGTGGCCGTCGACGGACCGTGGGACGACGGCGACGACGCCGTGGTGGCCATCGCCCTGCCCGGCACACCCCGGGCCGCCCTCGTGAAGTGGCTCAACCTGCTGGGCTGAAGGACCTACCCACCACTGCCAGCCCGACGCCGTCAGCCCGACGCCGTCAGCCCGCCAGGTCCGTCTGAAGGGTCCCTGCCTCGACGGCCAGGCGGTCGGCCTCGTCGTTCCAGCGGTCGCCCGAGTGACCCTTCACCCAGCGGAAATCGACGTTCCCCCGGGCTCGGACCGCCTCGATCAACGGCTCCCACAGGTCGCGATTGGCCACCGGCTCCTTCTTGGCGTTGACCCAGCCCTTCCGGAGCCATTTCTCCCACCAACCGTCCCGGAAGCAGTGCACGACGTACGTCGAGTCGCTCACCACCAGCAGCGGGCCGGCGAAGGTCCGGACCGCCTCCAACGTGGCCGTCAACTCCATGCGCTGGTTGGTCGTCTGGGCCTCGAACCCGGCGGCGTACGGCCCATCGGGCACCACCCACGCCCACCCCCCGGGACCGGGATTGCCCGAACACGCCCCATCGGTATAGGCCACGACGAGTTCCTGGTTCGGCTCGTCACCGGGCGACTCGGATCCATTCTCGGCCGGCCCCTCCTCGGCAGGAAAGTCGAACAGCCGGTCGAAGGGTTCATCAGGCACCGGGCGACCCTATGGGGCACGGGCGATCCAGCGGTGGAACCGAAACGGACCACCGCCGGACCGTCCATGGAAGACTGCGTCGGTGATCGACGGATTCATCCATCAGCTCCCGGACGGCGACCCGGATGAGACCCGCGAGTGGATCGACTCCTTTGACGCTCTCGTCGACCAGTCGGGCCGGCGTCGGGGCCGCTTCATGCTGGCCAAGCTCCTGGAACGGGCCGGCGAGCTCAACGTCGGCCACGCCCCACCCACGTGGACCCCGTACGTCAACACCATCGCCACACAGGACCAGCCGTGGTTCCCGGGCGACGAGCACATCGAGCGTCGCATCCGGGCCTTCATCCGCTGGAACGCCGCCGCCATGGTCATCAACGCCAACAAGACGGCCGACGGAATCGGCGGGCACCTGTCGACGTTCGCCTCCTCGGCCTCCCTCTACGAGGTGGGCTTCAACTGGTTCTTCCGAGGCAAGGACGACGGCCGCCCCGGCGACCACGTCTACTTCCAGGGCCACGCCGCCCCCGGCGTGTATGCCCGGGCCTTCCTCGAACGCCGACTCGAGGAACACCATCTGGACCGCTTCCGCATGGAGATCGGCGGCGGCGGCCTGTCCAGTTATCCCCATCCCCGCCTCATGCCGGACTTCTGGGAGTTCCCCACCGTCTCCATGGGCCTGGGGCCGATCAACTCCATCTACCACGCCCGCTTCAACAAGTACCTGCAGAACCGCCGCATCGACGACACGGCCGAGAGTCGGGTCTTCAGCTTCCTGGGCGACGGAGAGTGCGACGAGCCCGAGACCCTGGGTGCCATCTCGCTGGCCGGACGATCCGGTCTGGGAAACCTCATCTGGATCGTGAACTGCAACCTGCAACGCCTCGACGGCCCCGTCCGGGGCAACGGCCAGATCATCCAGGAACTGGAGGGCGTGTTCCGGGGCGCCGGCTGGAACGTCCTGAAGGTCATCTGGGGCTCGGAATGGGACGAGTTGATCCACGCCGACGTGGACGGGACCCTCCTCAACAAATTCAACTCCACCGTGGACGGCGAATACCAGCGCCTGGCCGTCGAGGGCGGCGACTACGTCCGGGAGCACTTCTTCGGACCCGACCCCCGACTCCGGGCCATGGTCGACCACCTGTCCGACCAGCAGCTGGCCGACCTTCCCCGTGGCGGCCACGACTACGAGAAGATCTACGCCGCCTATCGCAACGCCACCGAGGAGAACGACGCCCCCACGGTGATCCTGGCCAAGACCATCAAGGGTTGGACGCTCGGCGAGGGCTTCGAGGCCCGTAACGCCACCCACCAGATCAAGAAGATGACAGCCAACGAGTTGCTGGCCCTGCGCGAGCGCCTGCACCTGGAGGACGAGATCCCCGAGTCGGCCCTGGCCGGCGACCGGGCGCCCTACTACCGGCCCGCCGAGGACAGTCCCGAGAACGAGTACATGGTGCAGCGCCGCCGGGCCCTCGGCGGCTCGATCCCCAAGCGGCGGATCCGCAACCGGCGACCGCTGACCATGCCCGACCCCTCGGTGTTCGCCGGACTGTCCAAGGGGTCCGAGGGTCGGGCCGTGTCGACCACCATGGCCATGACCAACCTGCTGCGTGACCTGATGCGGGACGAGGCGTTCGGCCCCCGGGTGGTGCCCATCGTCCCCGACGAGGCCCGCACCTTCGGCATGGACTCGCTGTTCCGGGAGTTCGGCATCTACGCCCCGTTCGGCCAGCTCTACGAACCGGTCGACCACGAGCTGCTGCTGTCCTACAGCGAGAGCACCGACGGCCAGCTCATCGAGGAGGGCATCACCGAGTGCGGGTCGATGTCCAGCTTCATCGCCGCCGGCACCACCTACGCCAACCTCGGCGTACCCATGGTGCCCTTCTACACCTTCTACTCGATGTTCGGCTTCCAGCGGGTGGGCGACTCGATCTGGTCGGCCGCCGATTCACGGGCTCGCGGCTTCCTCCTGGGCGCCACGGCCGGACGGACCACGCTGGCCGGCGAGGGCCTCCAGCACCAGGACGGCCACAGCCTGTTGCTGGCCGCCACCGTGCCGGCCTGCCAGGCCTTCGACCCGGCGTTCGCCTACGAGTTGGGCGCCATCATCGACGACGGCCTGGGTCGGATGTACGGCAGCGCCGACCCCCACGGCAACGAGGACGTCTTCTACTACGTGACCCTCTACAACGAGGCGTACGAGATGCCGTCCCGACCAGACCACGTCACTGACGGCGACGTCGTCCGGGGGTTGTACCTGTGGGCCGACGCTCCGGACGGCCCCGGTCATGAAGGGGCCAACGCCGAGGGAACCAGTCCAGACACGGCGCGCTCCCGGGCCACCCTGTTGTTCTCCGGTTCGGCGCAGGGTGCGGCCCGGGCCGCCACCACCGAGCTGTCCGAGCGGTGGGGCGTGGCCGTCGACCTGTGGAGCGCCACGTCCTACAAGCGACTCCGCGAAGAGGCCCTCGCCGTGGAGCGCCGCAACCGCCTCCACCCGATGGATCCCGCCGAGGTCCCCCTGGTGACCCGGCTGCTGTCCGATGGTGAAGGCCCGGTGGTTGCCGTGTCGGACTACCAGAAGCTGGTTCCCGGCCAGGTGGCCCGCTGGATTCCCCGCCCGTACCACACCCTCGGGACCGACGGCTTCGGCCGCAGCGACACCCGCGAGGCCCTCCGGCGGTTCTTCGAGGTGGACACCGGCCACGTGGTGGTGGCCGTCCTGCACGCCCTGGCCCGCGAGGGAACCATCGACCCGGCGGTGGTCGCCGAGGCCATTGCCCACCACGGGCTGGACACCGAGATCGCCGATCCCGGACAGCACGACACGGTCCCCGCACCCGGCCAGAGCGTCGGTCGCAGCCTCGACGGCGGCACCTGATTTCCGTCTCCCGACCCGGACACCCGACCGGTAGGTTCCGCTCATGACTCCCCCACCGGCACGTTCCCCGGGCAGCCCGACGGGCACCCTGGCCATCACCGGCGACGAGGCCGCCGACCGGCTCCTCAACACCGACCCGTTGGCGCTCCTCATCGGCATGCTGCTCGACCAGCAGGTACCCATGGAATGGGCGTTCAAGGGGCCGGCCACCCTGGCTGACCGCCTCGGCCACCTCGACCCGGCGGTCATCGCCGAAGCCGACCCCGAGGCCTTCCTCGAAGCCTGCAGTTCCAAGCCGGCCATCCACCGCTTTCCCCGTTCGATGGCCGGTCGCATCCAGGACCTGTGCCGGCACCTGCTCGAGCACCACGACGGTGACGCCGCTGACGTGTGGACCGGGGCCGCCGACGGGGCCGACCTGGCCCGACGCCTCCGGGCACTCCCGGGCTACGGCGCCGAGAAGACGAAGATCTTCGTGGCCATCCTGGCCAAGCGGATGGGTCACCGGCCCGATGGCTGGGAAGCCGCGGCGGGCCCGTTCGCCGATGACGTCCCCCGATCGGTGGCCGACATCGACGGCCCGGAAGCCCTCACCACCGTTCGCGCCTGGAAGAAGGCCCAGAAGGCGGCCGGCAGGACCAAGCAGGACTAGAGCCGGAGCTCGCCCCGCCCCTCGGCTTCCACGAACCAGTCGTAGGTGGCAGCCAGACCGTCGGCCAGCGACGTCGACGCCGTCCAGCCGAGATCGCGGAGCTTGCCCACGTCGAGCACCTTGCGGGGCATGCCGTCCGGCTTGGTGGTGTCGAACACGAGGTCACCCTGAGGGTGGACGAGATCCCGGACCGCCTCGGCCAACTCCCGGATCGTCAGGTCCACCCCGGTACCCACGTTGACGTGACCGGCCGCCGAGTAGTGGTCCATCAGGTGGAGGCAGGCGTCGGCCAGGTCGTCCACGTGCAGGAACTCCCGTCGGGCCGTTCCCGTGCCCCAGACGGTGACCGAGTCGTCGCCGGCCAGTCGGGCCTCGTGGAAGCGCCGCATCAGGGCGGGCAGCACGTGGCCACCCTCCAGGTCGAAGTTGTCGCCCGGCCCGTAGAGGTTGGTCGGCATGGCCGAGATGAAGTCGTCGCCGTACTGGCGCCGGTAGGTCTCACAGAGCTTGATGCCGGCGATCTTGGCCAGGGCGTAGCCCTCGTTGGTGGGCTCCAACGGACCCGACAGCAGGGCCTCCTCGGTGATCGGCTGGTCGGCGTGGCGCGGGTAGATGCACGAACTCCCCAGGTACAGCAGCTTGTCGACCCCGGTCCGGTGGGCGGCCTGCACCACCGTGGAGTGGATCATCAGGTTGTCGTAGAGGAACTCGGCCGGTCGGGTGCTGTTGGCGTGGATCCCACCCACCGTCCCGGCCACCAGGAACACGTACCGGGGGCGTTCGGCATCGAACCAGGCGTCGACCGCCGCCTGGTCACGGAGGTCCAGACCGTCACGGTCGATGGTCCGAAGGTCGGTGAAGCCCTCGGCCTGAAGTCGGCGGACGATGGCCGAACCGACGAGACCGCGGTGGCCGGCCACGAACACCGGCGCTGAGCGATCGATCATGGGTCGACGCTAGCCCCGGCCGGGGCGTCCATCGGGGGGCGCTGCCTGGTCTCCGATCGCTCCCAGCTCCCGGAGGTAGGTACCGAGCAACTCGGCGACCATGGCCACCGACACGGCATCCAACGGCTCGGAGCGTTGCGTCCCCCGGGCCACCACGTGCTCCAGGATCCCGTCCAACGCGGCGGTCCGGTCACCCTCGCCGGTGGCGGCGTCCCCCAGCTCCTGACCGTGCTCGGTGGCCAGGCCGGCCTCGTCGAACACCTCGAGGTACCAACCCACGACCGACACCACGTCGTCGAGGCTGAGCTGCCCGGCGGCCTCGGCAGGGAGGCGTTCGGCGATCCAGTCGACCGCGTCGTCGACCTCCAGCACGGCCGGTCGCAGGGTGCCGCTGAGGCGCCCCACCACCGAACCCACGGCGACCAGGGCGATGCCGACGACGAGGAGCGCGCCGAGGACGAGGAAGAGCCAGGTCACGAATGGATCATGCCAGCACGCCGGACACCAGCGGAGCCGGGGTCAGAAACCGGGCTGAGATACCCGTCTGAGGATCGGGGTCAGATACCGATCCGCTGGGCGAGTAGCTCACGGTGGTACGTCGGGTCGCCGAACAGCAGCTCGGAGCTCTTGGCCCGCTTGAAGTACAGGTGCGCCGGGTGCTCCCACGTGAAGCCGATGCCACCGTGGATCTGGATGTTCTCGGCCGTCGTGTGGAAGTAGGCCTCCGAGCAGTACGCCTTGGCCAGCGAGGCCACCGACGGAAGCTCGTCGTTCAACTCCGCGGCACACCAGCCGGCGTAGTAGGCGGCCGACTTGGCCGACTCCACCTCGAGCAGCATGTCGGCGCACTTGTGCTTGATGGCCTGGAACGACCCGATGGGTCGACCGAACTGCACGCGGTCCTTGGCGTACTGCACGGCGGTGTCGAGGCAGATCTGGGCGCCACCGACCTGCTCGGCGGCCAGGGCCACCGCGGCGAGGTCCAGCACCCGCTCGAGGACCGACCAGCCGGAACCCTCGCTGCCGATCAGGGTGGCCGACACGCCGTCGAAGTCGAGGCGGGCCTGCTTGCGGGTCATGTCCATGGTGGCCAGCGCGGTGCGGGTCAGGCCGGCGGCGTCGCCCGCCACGTGGAACAGCGACACGCCGTTGGCGGTGCGGGCCGCCACCAGGATCAGATCGGCGATGTGGCCGTCCAGGACGTACATCTTCGAGCCCGACAGGGTCCAGGCGTCACCGTCGGCCGAAGCCTCCATGGTGATGCCGGCCTCGTCCCAGCGGCCGCTCTCCTCGGTGAAGGCCAGCGTGGCAATGGTCTCGCCCGAGGCGATACCGGGCAGCAGGGCCGAGGCGGCAGCCTCGTCACCGGCGTGGATCAGCGTGTTGGCGGCCAACACGACGGTGGAGAAGAACGGAGCGCACAGCAGGGCACGACCCATCTCCTCGAGCACCACGATGAGCTCGACGTAGCCGAAGCCCTGTCCGCCGTGCTCCTCGGGGATGATGAGGCTCTGCAGGCCGAGCTGTTCGGCCATCATCGACCAGGTCTCGGTGTCGTAGCCGACCTCGGTCTCCATGAGCTCACGGACGGCGGTCTCCGGCGAGTAGTTCTCAAGGAACTGGCGGACGAACTCCCGCAGCTGTTCCTGCTCCTCGCTGAATGCGAAGTTCATGTGGATGCTCCCTGATCGTGACTGGATGGACGGCCCTACGGACCGTTCCAATGGCATCGTTCTACCAGTCGACCCTCGTCAGAACGACATCGGGCCGACCGGCCTCCCGTCACAGCCCGACCAGTGCAATGATCCCGGACATGGATCCCGACCAGCCCACCCCCACGTCGCCCCATGCCGGGCCATGCTCCCATCATGACCATCCCCGGCCCGCCGTACCCGGGGTGGCCCTGCACTGGTGCGACGAGCAGGCCGAGATCCATCGGATCGTGGTCGGCGACTTCGAGAACAACGTGTTCGTCCTGCGGTGCCGTCAGACCGGCCAGTCGGTCCTGATCGACGCCGCCAACGAACACGACAAGTTGCTGGAGCTCTGTCGGGCACTCGACGTCCAGTCGGTGCTGGAGACCCACGGCCACTGGGACCACATCCAGGCCGTGCCCGCCGTGCGCGAGGCGGGCTACCGGGTGGCGGTGACCGCCGACGACGCCGCCATGCTGCCCAGCTATGACGACCTCCTCGAGGACGAGACGGTGCTGGAGGTGGGGCGGCTGCGCCTGCACACCATCTGCACCCCGGGCCACACTCCGGGGTCCATCTGCTTCCGCCTGGAGGGCTCGCCCATCCTGTTCAGTGGCGACACCCTGTTCCCCGGTGGTCCGGGGAACACCACGTTCGAGGGCGGCGACTTCTCCACGATCATCGGATCCATCGACCGGCGCCTGTTCGCTCCCCTCCCAGCGGACACCATCGTGATGCCGGGGCATGGACTGGACACGACCATCGGTGCCGAACGACCGAAGCTCGACGAGTGGGTGGACCGGGGCTGGTGACCGGAGCGCCGCTTCCCGCCGACGACCGGCCGTTCGACGACACGCCGATCCACACCGCGGACCTGCCCGACACGCCGATCCGGGACCGCAACGTCCCCGCCGAGGCGTGGGTGGAAGCTCCCGAAGCCCTGCTGGCCGCCGCCGAGGGGATTCCGCCAGCCGACGGTCGACCGGTACGGATCGCCTACAAGCGACGCCTCGGCGACTGGTTCCTGTGGCGGGCCGGGCCGGCCAAGGGCGATGCCCGCTACGTGGCCATCCACGCCGACGACCTCGACCGGCACCTGACGTTCCGACTCCACGCCGACGGCACCGGCTCAGGGGTGGGCGCCGACGGAGCGGTCCATCCCCGGTTCCGTGAATGGAAGCGGAGCCTTCTCTGAGCAGGGTTTCTGACGGAACTTCCGGTGGGATGACCAGCGGGCAATTACCACTATCGCCATAGGGGTAATCCGGGCGCCCTCCTAGACTCGGACCGTGAGCACCCCCGTTTCCGAGATCCCGTTGTTCGAGGTACGCGACCTGCACGCGTCGACCACCGACGGCATCGAGATCCTGCGGGGTGTCGACCTGGTGGTCAACCACGGCGAGGTCCACGCCCTGATGGGCCCCAACGGGTCGGGCAAGTCGACGCTGGCCTCGGTCCTGCTGGGCAGCCCCGAATACCTCGTGACCAGTGGTTCCGTGCGGTTCCGGGGCGACGAGGTCACCGACTGGTCGCCGGACGTGCGGGGCCGGGCGGGCATCTTCCTGGCCTTCCAGTACCCGCTGGAGATCGCCGGCGTCTCGGTCATCAACTTCCTGCGCCAGTCCCTGTCGGCCCGCAAGGGCATCGACCTTTCCGTGCTCGAACTGCGCCTCTCGATCATGGACTGGATGGCCCGCCTCGGCATGGACCCGTCGTTCGCCGACCGCCACGTCAACGAGGGCTTCTCGGGCGGCGAGAAGAAGCGCAACGAGGTCCTCCAGATGGCCATCCTCGAACCGGAGATGGCCATCCTCGACGAGACCGACTCAGGCCTCGACATCGACGCCCTGCAGGTGGTGGCCGACGGTGTGGCCGAAGTCCGTCGCGACCGTCCCGACCTCGGCGTGCTGACCATCACCCACTACCAGCGACTGCTCGACAAGCTCCGCCCCGACGTGGTGCACATCCTCGTCGACGGCCGCATCGTCGAGCGTGGTGGCCCGGATCTGGCTGCCCGTCTCGAAGCCGAGGGCTACGAGGCGTTCCGACCGGCCGGATCCACCGCCGGGGCCTGAGCCCGGGATTCCCCGTGTCCACGAACGACTCTTCTTCCGACGGCCTCGACGTCGCCGCCATCAAGGCCGAGTTCCCGCTGCTCCAGCGGGAGGTCAACGACCACCCCATCGTCTACCTCGACTCCGGCGCCACCTCCCAGAAGCCGCAGTCGGTGCTGGACGCCATGGATCGGTACTACGCCGAGATCAACGCCAACATCCACCGCGGCGCCTACCTGATCGCCGAGCGGGCCACCACGGCCGTCGAGAACTCACGGGCCGCTCTCGCCCGCTTCCTGGGCGCCCCGTCGGCTGAGGAGGTGGTGTTCACCAAGAACGCCACCGAAGCCATCAACCTGGTCGCCCACTCGTGGGGCCGGACCAACCTGATGGAGGGCGACGTCGTCCTCCTCACGGCGCTCGAGCACCACGCCAACATCGTCCCGTGGCAGCAACTGGCCGCCGAACGGGGTGTGGAGATCCGTTGGATCCCCGTCGATGACGAGGGACGCCTCGACCTGACCGACCTGGACGTACTGCTGGACGGGGTGAAGCTGCTGGCCGTCACCGCGGCATCCAACGTGACCGGAGCGCTGCCCCCGGTTCGTCACCTGGCCGATGCTGCCCATGCGGTGGGTGCCACGGTGCTGATCGACGCCAGCCAGTGGATCCCCCACCTGCCGACCGACGTGACCGACTGGGACGCCGACTTCGTGGCCGTCACCGGCCACAAGATGTGCGGTCCGACCGGCATCGGCGCACTGTGGGGTCGCCGGGAACTCCTCGATGCCATGCCGCCGTTCCTGGGTGGTGGGTCGATGATCCAGAACGTGACCTTCGACGGCTTCACCCCGGCCGACGTCCCCGCCCGTTTCGAGGCCGGCACCCAACCCATTGCCGAGATCGTGGGCTGGCACGCGGCGGTCGACTTCCTCGAGGGCCTCGGCATGGAAGCGGTGGCCGCCCACGAGCGAGACCTCACGGCCTACGCACTGCGGACCCTGACCGAACGGTTCGGCGACGACCTGGTCATCCACGGCCCGAGCACCGTCGAGGAACGCGGTGGCACCCTCTCGCTGGCCTACCGGGACATCCACCCACACGACCTGAGCCAGGTGCTCGACCAGCACGGCGTCTGCGTGCGGGCCGGCCACCACTGCGCCAAGCCGCTCATGAAGGTGCTGGGCGTCAACGCCACGGCCCGGGCCTCGCTCTACCTCTACAACGACGAGTCCGATGTCGACACGCTGGCCGATGCGTTGGCCGACGCGGGCGACTTCTTCGCGTTCTGATCCGGCATGCCTCCAGCGCACGCCCACCCCGACCGACACCTTCCAGGAGAACCTGCACCATGGCCGGCCTAGAGGACCTGTACCGAGAGATCATCCTCGACCACTACCGGAGCCCCCGGAACCGCGGTGAGCTCGAGGTCCCCCCGGCCACCATGGCCGAGGGTTTCAACCCCCTGTGCGGCGACGAGATCCGGGTGTACCTGCAGGTCGATGACGAGGTGATCAGCAACGTGCGGATCGGCGGCCAGGGCTGCTCGATCAGCCAGTCGTCGGCGTCGATGATGTCCACCGCGGTGGTCGGGAAGTCGATCGACGAGGCCCGCGACGTGCTGCGGCAGTTCAAGGAGATGATGTCGATCCACGAGCACGGGCTGGACGGCGAGGACGCCGCCCCCGGCGACCCTGCGGCGGACCAGCCCGGTGCGTCCGGGCTCGGCGACCTGGAAGCCCTGCGGGGCGTGGTGAAGTTCCCGGTTCGCATCAAGTGCGCCACCCTCGGCTGGAACACCCTCGACCAGGCGCTCACGGACTCTTCCAGCGAGTAATCGCCGGTCAGGACGCACGTTGAAGGGCGATCTGGCCGACGAGCGGTACGTCCGCCTGACCACCAGGACGAGCGACGGCCGCCCGAAGTACGTGCCGGTCTGGATCGTGGCTGTCCCCGGCGAGGCTGGCGCCCCCACTGCACCGGTCGGCACGGTGCGGCTCGGCTTCACGACGGGTTCCGAGTCGTGGAAGGTCCGGCGCATCCTCAGCAATCCCGCCGTCGAGCTGCAGCCCAGCGACACCGACGGTGTCCCGACACCGGGATCACTCCCGGTCACGGGGTCCGCAGAGGTAGTCCATGGCGCCGAGTTCCGGGCCGTCCGGCGGGCCGTGCGCCGCAAGTACCGGTGGGAGGACTTCAAGATCAGCCTCCATGAGATTCCGGCACGCCTCCGGGGCCGCGGCCCGCTCAGCGACTGCGCCGTGGTGGTCACCCTCACCGACTGACGAGACTTCTGAAAGCCCGGACCTCGGGAGACCCGGGACCGGGAATCAGCCCAGGGCGTCGACCGCTTCGGCGAAGGCCACGTCAAGTCGGGTCAGGCCGCCCGCACCCTGGCCAGCGCTGTGGGTGGTGACGGTCAGGTCCACCCGGTTCCAGGAGTTGGACCAGTCGGGGTGGTGCTGGAGTTCCTCGGCTACCTCGGCGACCCGGCCCATGAACGCCCAGGCCTCGGCGAAGTCGACGAACTCCCAGGTTCGGCGTAGTACCTCGCCATCGACGGTCCAGTCGGGGAACCGAGCCGACAGGGCCGCTCGCTCATCAGGGGTCAGCGGCGTGCGGTCGGCCATCGGCTGGTTCCCGCTCCGACCCGGCCGTCAGGCCAGCGGATCGGCGAACGGATCCTCGCCGAAGCCTGCTTCATGGGTGCCGGGATGGCTCACGCCGGTCGGCAGTCCCACCGACGCTCCGGCCTCGGCCAGCACCCCGGCGTAGCCCTCGGCCTCCAGGCGTTCAGCAAGCTCCGGACCACCCACGGCCTGGATGCGGCCGGCAGCCAGCACGTGCACCTGATCGGGTTCGAGCACCTCGAGGAGGCGACTGAAGTGGGTGATGGCCAGCACGCCCAGCCCGTCCTCCTCGGTGGCCTCCTGGACCCGTCGAGACACGGCGGCCAGGGCATCCACGTCGAGCCCCGAGTCGATCTCGTCGAGCACCGCGTACTTCGGCTCGAGCGAACCCATCATCAGCATCTCGTTGCGCTTCTTCTCGCCGCCCGACAGGTCGACGTTCATCGGCCGGGACACGAACCGTTCGTCGAATCCGATCCGGTTCGCTTCGGCCACCAGCAGGTCGCGGATCCCCTCGGTGGAACGACCGGCGGCACGGGCCGCCTCGGACACCACCGATTCCAGGCTCACCCCGGGCACCTCGGTCGGGTGCTGCAGGGCCAGGAAGAGTCCGGCCCGGGCCCGCTGCCAGGTAGGCAGGGCCAGCAGGTCGACACCGTCGAGGGTGACCGATCCCCCGGTCACCTCGTATCCGGGACGCCCCATCAGGACGTGGGAGAGCGTCGACTTGCCCGACCCGTTGGGGCCCATCACGGCGTGCACCTCGCCCGGCCGCACCTCCAGGTCGACGCCGTGGAGGATGTCGGTTTCGCCGACCCGGGCCGTCAGGCCTTCGATCCGGAGCACGCGCTCCACCGTTGAGGCGCTCATCGGCTCGACCGCCCGTCATCGGCAAGGGTCACGAACACCTCGTCACCGGCGATGGTCGCCGTGTGCACGGCAACCGGCTTGACGGCCGGCAGGGTGAGCGCTGCGCCCGTTCGCAGGTCGAAGAGGCTGCCGTGCTTCCAGCATTCCAGCGCACATTCGTCGACGTCGACCTCGCCCTCGGCCAGTGAGACCTCAGCGTGGCTGCAGGTGTCGTCGATGGCGTGCACCTCATCGCCGAAGCGGACGAGAGCCACCGGGCGACCGTCGAGCACCACCCGGAGGGCGGCACCGTCGGCCAGATCAGCAAGGGCGCAGGCCGGCACCGAACTCATGCCGTCACCTCCGTCTCGGAGCCCGCATCTGAAGAACCCGCATCCGAGGAAAGAGCGTCACGCCGGTCGAGTCGGTCGGCCAGGGCCTCCCGCAGCGTCTCGGCCACGGCGGGGTGCGGGGATGTGGCGGCCACGTCCTCGAAGAAGCCCTCCAACAGGAGACGCTCGGCGGCCACCGTGGGCACGCCACGGCTCTCCAGGAAGAAGCGTTGGTCCTCGTCGACCGGCGACACCGTCGAGGCGTGGCTGCACACCACGTCGTCGGTCTCGATCTCCAGGTTGGGGACGCTCTCGGCCCACGCCTCGGGCGAGAGCTTCACGTTCCGGTTGGTCTGGTTGGCCACCGTCCGGACCGCCTCCGGGCGAACCCGGATGAGACCGGTGTAGATCGACCGCGACGCACCGTCCAACGCACCCTTGAAGAGGAGTTCGCTGCGGGTATCAGGTGCCGCATGGTCCTGGAAGGTCCGGAAGTCCAGGGTCTGGTCGTCCTCGCCGAAGTAGGCGGTGGCCAGTCGTCCCTCGGCGCCACGGCCGACGAGACGACAGTCGGTGCGGGTCCGTGCGTAGTCGCCCCCCAGCGCAGCGGCGAAGGCGTCGATCCGCCCCGACTGACCGACCCGGAACGCCTGATGACCCAACTGGAAGACCCGTGGGCCGAGTTCCTGGACCAGGGCGTGACGAAGGTGGCCGCTGCGACCCACGGTGGCCTCCAGCACGGGGATCACGAGGGAGTCCACGTCGGTGGACGTGTGGAGTTCGACCACGGTGGCCGACGCGTCGTCGCCGCACCGCACCAGGACCCGGGGAAAGACCGCCGCACCATCGGCGTCGGTCAGGACGACGACGACGATGGGCGCCTCGAGGCGAACCCCGTCGGGCACCACCACGGCCACCGGCTCGGGCCCGAAGCCCCGGTTCAGATGGCCGAACAGGTCGACCGGCGCGTCCATCGCCGCGCCGAACAAGGATTCGCCGTCCGGGGCATCGCCCACCGGACCGACGTACACGCCGGCGTCCACGGCATCCGATGAACAGGTGGTCTCGACCACCCAGCCGTTGCGGACGACCACGACGGCAGCCATCTCGCCATAGGCCGAGAGGTCACGTTGGACAACGGTGTCCGAAGCCCGCTGGCGCTTCAGCGGTGTATACCGATCGAAATCGATCTCGCCGACGCGTGAGTAGCGCCAGACCTCTTCATCGGCATCCGGTCGCTCGACCGCGTCGAGGCCATCGAGGGTGGAACGGCGGATCGTGGCGAGCCAGTCCGGTCCGGGAAGACCAGCCGAGACGTCGGCGGAGAAGGCGTTCAGGGCGGTACCTCGGGGCCGGTCCAGACGATCGGCTTCCCTCACGGGAGTCGATCGGGGCGGGTGGATCAGGCAAGCGTGCCAGTGGGCAGTTACGTGGGCGGTTACGTGGGATTTACCCTACCGCCGTAGTGGTAATCCCCGACCGCCGGTCTGCCTCGTCTGGAGCAGATTCAGCCTTCGTGCAGGTGCGCCAGGTCGCCCGGCTGGATCTCGCAGGAGTCCTCGTAGGACCGGAGGTCCGACTCCTTGATCCGGATCACCCGGCCGATCCGAAAGGCCGTGAGGCTTCCGTTGTCGATCATGCGGTACACCGTCTTGGGCACCACGCCCAGCCGGGTCGCCACGTCGCCCACTCCCAACCAGGTGGGCAACCAGGTTGGGTTCGCCGACGGATCAACCGGCTCGTCGCCGGATGTTGCTTCTGCTTCCATCTCGGTGACCCTAATGTACTTTCGGTCCCCTGACCAGCATCTCACTCCACCAGCATCCCGCTCCTCCGGAGGCGCAGGGACCTCCCCGGTAGTGTCCCCGCCGTGCCCACCCGCCGCTACGTACTCCTCGGTCTGACAGCCGGCGGAACGTGGCCCGACGTGGCCGAACGCCTCGTGGCCACCCGGGGCACGGGCGACGAGTTCCTGGTCTGCGACGGCCGGGTCGACCTGTTGACCCGGTTGGGCACCGGGCGACCCTTCTCGGCGGCACTGGTCGACCATCGGACCGTGGGCCTGGATCGGGAGTTCGTACGCCGGGCCGACGCCGCCGGGTGTCCGGTCATCCTGCTCGGCGGTCCCGACGATCCCGTCAGGACGTCGTCGTTGGGCCTGGCCGCCCACCTGCCCGAGCCGGTGACCGAACGCGACCTCGCCGACGCGATCAGTGTCCACGCCGTGGCCATCGGTCGGGTTGACGACCTTCGGCTGGCCGGTGACGGCGACGCGACCCGGAGCGACCGATGGACCGGGCGCCTCATCGCCGTCACCGGGCCGGGAGGAACCGGAGCCTCGTCGGTCGCCGGGAGCCTGGCCTCCGGGCTGGCCGCCGATGTCCGTCTGCGGGGCGAGGTGCTCCTGATCGATGCCTGCCTGGAGGCCGACCAGGCCCACCTCCACGGCCTCCAGGAGACAACGGTCGACCTGCAGGGCGCGACGCAGGCCCACCGCGGCGGTGATCCCGCGGGCCGGGCACTCGATGGCCTGTTGGTGTCGCCAGCCGGCCATCACCACCGGCTCCTACCGGGGATACGGCGGAGGCGGGACTGGCCGACCATCGGCGGACCGACGCTGGCCGCCACCCTCCGAAACCTCCGGGACCACCACCTGGCCACCGTGGTCGATGTGGACCCGGACGTCGACCTCGGTCCGACCCACCAGCCGGTGGGACCGGCCACACCGGGTGAGCCGGCCCGGATCGTGCTGTCCCTGGCCGACCTGGTCCTGGTCGTCGGTCGGTCCGCTCCATCGGGTTCGGATGACCGGGCCACCCGCCGGGTACTCGAGAACCTGCTGGAAGCCGGGGTTCCCGAGAACCGGATCGTCCAGTTGTCCCTGAGGCCGGCCACGGGAGCGGAACGTCGCGTCCCGTTCTCCGGGCTGGCACGCCGCCTCCTTCACATCCTTCTTCGGCGGGAGCCCACCGGTACGACCGACTCGCCGCAGTTGCTCGACGACGACCGGGTCCTGACGATCAGGACACCCATCGACGACCCCGTCACCGCCGAGGCACTCGCCGTCCGGGTGCTCTCGTTGCTGGATCGGCTGCCGGCCCGACCGGTCACGGGAGACGACGTCTCGGTCGCCGCCGGCTCGCTCGGCACCACCGACGGCCCCTCGTGACTACCCACTCCGAAGGGACGGGCCGCTCCGAAGGGACGGGCCGATCCAGCGACGGGACCGACCACCGTCCGCCGGAAGGGCCGCTCCTGGCCCGTGTGCAGCTCCCGGGCGTGGTCCGCCTCGTCAAACCCGCCGGCGGCAGGTCCGCCGGGGGGCGCCCCGGCGACCACCCGGTGCCCGATCTCGAGGGTCTCCTCCCCCTCCACGCCCGACGGCCCCGGTCAGCCGGCGGTGTCGCGCTCCTGATGGCCACACTGGCCCGCACGGTGGCCGAGGTGCACCGGTCCGGCGTGGTCCACGACGGATTGACCGTCGCAGCGGTCCTCGTCGACGAACACGGCCGACCCGTGCTGGCCGGCTTCGGTGGGGCCAGGGCGACGACCTCCCCGATCGACCGTCGCGTCGATGTCGTGGCGCTGACCACGATGGCCCGATCCCTTCTGGACGACCTCGGCCGCGCACCCGACAGCGACGAGGCCCGTCGGAGGCGTCGCCTGGACCGGATCCTGCGGCGACACGACCTCGACGCCGCGCTGGATCTCTCTGAACGACTCGCCTCGGTTGTCCGCCAGATCGGGCCCAGCGCCGACGAGTTCGCCACTGACGAGCAGGACGGCGGGCTGGACGGCGGGCTCATCCACGCCCCCACCGACCAGGGGAACCACTCCGGACCCGGTACCTCGGATCGGGCATTGCGGGCCCGGGTTCGTGCCCGGAGCAGCGGTCCGGACCGCCGATCGGTACTGGCGGCCGGGCTGGTCGGCAGCGCCATGCTGGTCGGCACGGTCGCGCTGGCCTGGTCGGCACTCACCGGTCCCACCGCCGACGAATCGGCGACGGTTCCCACCACCACGCCGGGGGCACCGGAAGTCGCCGTAGGCGGATTCGCCTACCGGGTCGGGCGTCCGGGCGACGTGGCTGTCGTGAGGGCGTGCCGGGGAGAGCTCTCGGTGTGGCTGCTGCGACCGTCCAGTGGGGCGCTCTACCAGTTCGACGTGCCCTCTGGTGAAGAAGCGGCTCCCGACGTGGGGCCGGTGGCCGCTCAGCCGCTCCGGTTCGCTCCGGGCGCCACCGATCTGGCCGTCCACCGGGTCCTGGACTGCGACCACGTGCACCTGTTGCTGCGAGATGGCGGGGCGATCGAGGTCGGCGACTGAGCCTCGGGCCGTCCGGGTGCCCGGTCAACCCTCGGGGCGGACCCTCGTCCAGATCCCGTGGGGAGCCGAGGGAAAGAACGGCAGCACCCGCTCCTCCAGCAGGCTCATGCCCAGCCGCCGGGCCACGGACTGGGAGGCGACGTTGTCCGGAAGGATGCACGAGAACAGGCGGTCGACCGGGCGTCCCTCCAGCAGCAGGTACTCGAAGGCGTACCGGACGGCCTCGGTGCCGGCCTCGGTCGCGTAGCCCTTTCCCCAGTGGTCGGGATGCAGGGTCCATCCCACCTCAGGACCCGGCCAACCCTCCCGCTCCGGAAGGTGCAACCCGGCCCGACCGACGAAGTGGCCGCTGGAACGCTCCTCCAACGCCCAGTTCCCGGTGCCCCGCAACGCCCACTGACCCATGAACATGGCCATCTGGTGCCATGCGTCGTCACGGGCGTAGCCGTCGGGCAGGTGCAGCCAGCGGCGGACCTCCGGCGTGTCCATGACGGCGAACAGGTCGTCCACGTCGTCGTCCCGGAACGGCCGCAGGATCAGGCGCTCGGTGGTCAGGGTGGGACAGACGGCTGGCCCCACTTCCGAAGAAGTGCTCATGCGCCCATGGTGGCGCGGCCAACCGCCCGGTGCTGGACTCCGGCCATGACACGAATCGAACTGGAATCTCCGGTCACCGGCGTGGTGTGGAAGGTGGCCGCAGGACCCCGATCCACGGTGGCCGCCGGCGACACCGTGGTCATCGTGGAGTCCATGAAGATGGAGATCCCCGTGGAGGCCACCGAGGCCGGCACGGTCGCCGAGGTCCTGGTGGCCGAGGGAGACCAGGTGTCAGAGGACGATCCCGTAGCCGTGATCGAGACGGACTGATCTGCCGGGACCGGTCTCAGGGCCGGTACGGGTACCCGGCGGGCCCGGGGGTGCGTAACGGCGCGGCCAGATTGGCGAACTCGCACAGCAGTGGCCGGGTCTCCCGGGGATCGATGATCTCCTCGACCAGGTACGCCTCGGCGGTCCGGAACGGCGACCGCACCTTGTTGAGTCGTTCGGTGATCTCGGCCAGCAGCGCCTCAGGGTCGTCAGAGGCCTCCAGGTCCGCCCGGTAGGCCGCCTCCACGCCACCTTCGACGGGCAACGAACCCCAGTCGCCCGACGGCCAGGCGTACCGGTACTGGAATCGATGTCCCGGCGAGTGGGCCGCACCGGCCACCCCGAAGGCCTTTCGGACCAGCACCGAACACCACGGCACGGTGGCCTGATAGACGGCGGCCAGCGCACGTGACCCGTGCCGGATGGTGGCCTGTTGCTCGGCCTCGGTCCCGATCACGAACCCCGGGTTGTCCACCAGATGCACCACCGGCAGGTGGAAGGTCTCGGCCAGGTCCAGGAACCGGGTCACCTTCTGCGACGAGTCGGCCGTCCAGCCGCCCCCGTAGTGGTAGGGGTCCCCGGCCAGCAGTGCCACCGGCCAGCCATCGAGACGGGCCAGGCCACAGATGGCCGACCGGCCGAAGGCCCGACCGATCTCGAAGAACGAACCCTCGTCGACCACCGACGAGATGATCGACCGCATCTGGTACACCTGCCGGCGATCCCGGGGCACCACGTCCGCCAGGTCGTCGTCGGTCCGGTTCGGATCGTCAGTGACCGGGCCCCGTTCGGCCACGTCGTACACCGACGACGGGAGGTACGACAGGAACCGGCGGGTCCGCTCGAAGGCCTCGGCCTCGCTGTGGACCTCGTCGTCGACCACACCGTTGCGGGTGTGGATCCGGCTGCCGCCCAGGTCCTCCTTGTCGACCTGTTCACCGCCCATCCGGTTGACCACCGGCGGACCGGCGGCGAACAGGTGGGACATGCCCTTCACCATCAGTGAGTAGTGGCTGGTCACGGCTCGGGCCGCGCCCAGGCCGGCCACCGATCCGAGACACAGCGCCACCACGGGCACGGTGGCCAGGTTCGAGACCACGTGCTCCCAGCCCGGGTTCATCGGGACGTAGGTGCGGGCGCCCCGGCCGTAACCGCCGTCGCCCTCGGAGACCTTCTTGGTCGGGTCGGTGTCCAGCGTCCGGACCGAACCACCGCCGCCCGTCCCGTCGATGAGGCGCACGATGGGGAGGCGCAACTCCCCGGCCATCTTCTCGGCTCCGATCTGCTTGCCGATGATGGCCGCATCGGCCGCCCCGCCCCGCACGGTGAAATCGTCGGCGGCCACCACCACCGTCCGGCCGTCGAGGCGGGCCCGACCGAACAGGAAGTTGGCCGATCGCAGGTCGACCAGCTGGCCGTCGGCGTCGTAGGAGGCGCTCCCGGCGATCTTCCCGATCTCGTGGAACGACCCGTCGTCGACCAGGGCGTCGATGCGCTGGCGCACGTCGAGCTTTCCCCGGTCGTGCTGGCGGGCCACCTTCTCGGTGCCACCCATCTGCTCGGCCAGCGCCTCCCGGCGGGCCAGCTCGTCCAGCTCGGGCTGCCAGGTGCCCGACGATTCACCTGATGGGCGGTCCGCCCCGGTCACGTCGCTCATCCGGGTCGCAGCTCGGTCAGGGCACGGGTGTTGTCGCGCAGCACCAGCCGGCGATCGGCTTCGGACAGGCCGGCCACCTCGGGCAGGTAGTCCAGCGGCGTGGGCATGCCCTCGATGTGGGGCCAGTCCGATCCGAAGATCACGTGATCAGCGCCCATCAGGGCCACCACCTCGTCCACGTCGTCCTCCCAGAACGGATTCATCCAGACATGCTCGCGGAACAGGGCCACCGGGTCCTCGTCGAACCAACGGGGCGACTTGCGGGCCTGCTGCTCGAGCTTGCGGAACATCGGCCCGAGATAATCCGAACCGTTCTCCACCGAGGCGATCCGGAGGTTGTCGAATCGGGTGAACATCTTCTCCATCGCCATGGTGATGAGCCAGTCGTGCGCCGCCCGTTCGATGTTGAAGGCCTTGATCGACGGCCGGTAGCGACCGGTTCCGCTGGCTACACCCGACGAGCTGAAGCCGTCCTCGGCGTAGCCCTGCGTCGAGTAGCCGCTGTCGCCGGCATGGACGACGGTGGTGATCCCCGCCTCGTTCACCCGGGACCAGAAGGGGTCGAACAGGGGATCACCGGGCGACCGCGGGCCGGTGGCCGTCTCGACGGCCGCCGGTCGCATCACGATGGTGCGGGCACCGTTGTCCAGGCACCACTCCAGCTCGGCGACCGCCAGGTCCACGTCGGCCAGCGAAAGGTACGGCGCGCCGAAGATGGTGCCCTCGGCTCCAAAGCCCCAGTCCTCCAGCAGCCACCGGTTGAAGCCGACCATGAGCGCCCCGACGGCCTCCACGTCGTGCTTCAACAATTCCTCGTAGAGCACGCCGAGTGTGGGGAACAGCCAGATGGCCTCGAGGCCCTGCTCGGCCACCACGGCCAGGCGGGCGTCGCGGTTCACGTAGGCGTCGGGCAGCGGTTCACGGTCCTTCAGGAGCTCCAGCGGATTCTTCCCATCGGGGTTCCCGCGGAAGTACGAGTGGAGCGCACCGGGCCGGGCGATCGGATTCCAGGTCGGGTTGACCACCGCGTTGGACAGGCGCCCTCCCACCAGGTGGTGCCTACGTCCGTCGATCTCCACCCACTGCACCACCCGGGGGCGCATGGCCTCGGGTACGTGCCGGATGAAGGCGTCCTCGGACTCGTAGTAGTGGTTGTCGCAGTCGAACGGACGAAAGTCCGCCTCGCTGCTGATCCCAGTTTCTGCATCGGTCACGAGCCGGGACAGTACCGACCGACCCGGGACGAGGCCGAACGGGGCACGGCACTAGTGTCGGGCCGATGAGCACCGGAGAGAGCGGGCCCTACACCTTCGACACGCTGCTGGTGACCGTTGCCGACCACGTGGCCACCGTGGTTCTGAACCGTCCCGACGCCCACAACGCCTTCACCGCCGGCATGCAGCGCGACTGCCGGGACCTGTGGGAGGCGCTCCGGGCCGACGACGACGTCCGGGTGGTGGTGCTGACCGGGGCCGGCGACCGGGCGTTCTGCACCGGCATCGACCGCAACGAGCCGTTCACCGCGTTGGACGATTCACCGGCGTTGTACGGCACGTCCAACAACTTCATGTACGACGACCCCGGCGACTGGTTGGGGCCCAAGGCCAACGACCTCTGGAAGCCGGTGATCGGAGCGGTCAACGGCATGGCCTGTGGCGGCGCCTTCTACCTGCTGGGCGAATGCGACGTGCTGGTGGCGGCCGACCACGCCACGTTCTTCGACCCCCACGTGACCTACGGGATGCCCGCCGTCTACGAGCCGATGAAGATGCTGGGGATGATGCCGTTCGGCGAGGTCATGCGGATGTCGCTGACCGGAAACGGCGAGCGGATCTCGGCGGCCACGGCCCGCGACATGGGTCTGGTGTCAGAGGTCGTGCCGGGCAATGAGCTGGCTGCGGCGGCCGACCGGTTGGCCCGCACCATCGCCGCCAACCCACCGTGGGCCGTCCAGGGCACCCTTCGGGCCATCTGGGCGGCCCGGGACCTCGGTCGTCTCGGGAGCCGGACCATGGCGGCGTCGATCCTGAGCGCAGCCACCGACAAGGCTGCACTGGCCGCCGGCGCCGAAGGGTTCACGTCCGGCGAGCGACCCGACCCGCGCATCCGCTGAAGGAACCGCGCATCCGCTGAAGGAACCCGCTCAGATCTCGGGCGGCTCCTCGGCCAGCAGCGCACCGATCCGGGGACCCCAGATCTCGGCCAGCGACTCACCGTCGTAGTCGGCCTCGTAGGTCGCCTCGATGAGCACCGCCCGGTAGGCCTGCACGGCCAGCACCAATTCGCAGTCCACGAGGAAGGCGTCCAGGGGATGGTCGTCCACCCCGGCGGCCACCAACTCGGCGTGGTAGTCGCGACAGCCCGCCAGGAAGGTCTCGCGGGCGTCGGGGCCCGGCGGGATGCTCTCCGACAGCAGGTAGGCCACGTCTCCAGCCGGACGGCCAGAGCCGGCCACGCCGAAGTCGATGAGCACCAGTCCCGAATCGGTGAAGAGCATGTTGTCGGTCCGGCTGTCGCCGTGTCGCAGGGCCAACGGCTCGTCGAGATGGGCCACCAGTCGCTCGATGTTGTCGCCGAACCAGTCGGCGTGGTGCATGAACCGCTCGGTGAACAGGTCGGGACGCCGTGCCGCCACCTCGTCGCGCCACGCCCGGTACAGGCCGTGCATGACGTTGGGCATCTGGGTCACCATCGACCATTCGATGACCGCTGCATCGGCCAACATCGGGTGACGCCAGAAGTGGGCGTGGAGGCGGGCCAGGGTGTGGAGGATCTCGGCCAGGTCCTCGGCGGGCGGGAGGGTCTGGGCCGTGGTGACCCGGGTGTCGGGCACGTATTCCAGCACCAGCGCGTACCGGCGATGTGAGGCCCGGACCATCTTGCGGGCGTGGCGTCCGATGAACTTGGCCACGGGCGCCGGCCATCCGTCGATCAGCCGCTCGCGACGCTTGCGTGCCGCCCCCGACGGTCCCGGGTCTCGCACGGCGTGGATCAGGCGGGGCACCCGGACGGGAACCAGGTGGGCCAGCCGCTCGTAGAAGTCGAACTCCCGGTCGTACCCACCTTCGGCCTCGGCCAGGCCCCGGTTGCCGGCGTTCTCGCTCGGGAACTTCACCAGCACGGCGGCCGGTGCGTCGTCCTCCACGGTGTCCCAGGTCAGCCCGACCCGCAGCGTCTGACCGGTGAACCCGACCCCGGAACCGGGGCTGCCCACCTCGAAGTCGACCACCCGGGCCGCGGTGACCATGCCGGAGGACTGCACGGCGTCGGTCAGCCAGTCGGCGGTGATCTCACCGGGCGTCTGGGGAATGTCGATCGGCAGGCGTTTAGCCACGGTTCACTGGATCTCCTGGACCAGTCGGATGCGTCGGGATCCGTCGCCCGCGCTCTCGACCAACCGCCCGACGACCGCCGCGGCGTGTCCGGTGGCCTCCAGGGCGGCCAGCGCCCCCTCGACCCGATCGGGGGCAACGCCGAACACCAGGCCGCCCGAGGTCTGGGCGTCCGCCATGAGCAACGCATCGAGTTCCCCGAAGGCTCCCCGATCCAGCAGGTCATCAGCCCAGGCCAGGTTCCGGCGGCTCCCTCCGGGCATGGCACCCGACTCGGCCAGTTCCCGTGTGCCGGGCAGCAGCGGCACCGCACCCACCTCGATGACGGCATCCACGCCCGATTCGACCACGGCCCGGCCCAGGTGGCCCAGTAGACCGAAGCCGGTGACGTCGGTGGCCCCGGTGGCTCCCCCGGCCAGGGCGACCGCCGCCGCCTCGTCGTTGAGCCGGGTCATCGACGCCAGCGCGGCGTCGACCACGTCGGCCGGAGCGTCGCCCCGTTTGATGGCTGTGGTGATCACCCCCACCCCCAGCGGCTTGGTCAGGATCAGGACGTCGTCCGGCCGGAAGCCGGCGTTGGTGAGCAGCCGGTCGGGATCGGCCTCACCGACCACGGCCAGACCGAACTTGGGCTCCGGGTCGTCGACGGTGTGACCGCCGGCGATCACGAACCCGCCCGCGTCGGCCACGTCCTGCGCTCCGAGCAGGACGTCACCCAGAAGGTCGGTCGACAGTTCCTCGCTGTTCCACCCCACGAGATTCAGGGCCAGCAGCGGCCGACCTCCCATGGCGTACACGTCCGACACCGCGTTGGCCGCCGCCACGCGACCCCACGTCCGGGCGTCGTCGACGACCGGGGTGATGAAGTCGGCGGTCACCACGAGGGCGCGCTGGTCGTCGAGGCGCCACACCGCGGCGTCATCGCCGGTGGCGCTGCCGACCAGCAGGTCGGGGTGGTTGACGGGTGCCAGGCGGCGCACGACGTGCGCCAGCTCACCGGGGGCGAGCTTGCAGCCTCAACCGGCGCCGTGGCTGAACTGGGTCAGCCGGCGGGTCTCGTCCATCTCGTCACCCCCTCCCGTGTCGCAGCGTGTGGCTTCGTGTCGTTCACCGTAGGCGCCGGGTCAGGCCGCGCCGATGACGCCCCGGGCCCGTAAATCGGCCACCTCGGCTTCGTCGAGGCCCAGTTCGACGGCCATCACGTCGTCGGTGTGTTCACCCAGCCAGGGCACACGGGTTTCCTCGACCTCGGGCACCCCCGAGAGCTTGATCGGATTGCCGGGCACCAGGACCGGCGCCTCGGCATCACCGGGCATGGTCTCGACCAGCATGTTCCGGACCGCCAGGTGCGGATCGGACGCCACCTGGCCCGGCGTCAGGGACGGGCCGCACGCCATGCCGGCACCGGAGAGCGCGGCGACGGCCTCCTCGGTGGTCCGCCCGGCCGACCACGTCTCGATGGCCGGCCGCAGGAGCCCATCCATGTGGTCCTGCCAACCGGCACGGGTGGCCAGCCGCTCGTCGTCGGCCAGTTCCGGCCGGCCGATCTCGGCACACAGCACGGCGAAGTGGTGCTCACGCACGCACTGCAGCACGAAGTGGCCGTCAGACGCTGCGAACGTGTCGACGATGCCGACGCCGCTGCCCCACTCGCGTTCGACGCCCATGGAGAAGAAGTTGGCCACGATGTCGGTCATGGCGACCGTCGCATCCAGCATGGCCACGTCCACGTGCTGGCCGATGCCGGTGCGGTCACGCTGGCGCAACGCGGCGAGCACGCCGACGGTGCCGAACAGGGCCGAACTGATGTCGCCCAGCGCTCCGACGGGGTTGGCGGTGGGTGCCCGACCCGGCGCACGTTTGAACTCGTAGATGCCCGACATCCCCTCGACGATCGAGGCGTAGGCGCCCATGTCCCGGTACGGCGACGCCGGGTCCTGACCGAAGCCCGATACCGAGAGGTACACCGCCGCCGGGTGCACGGCCCGGACGGCCTCGTAGCCGATGCCCAGGCGGTCGGCCGTTCCGGCACGGAAGTTCTCGCCGAACACATCGAAGTTCCGGGCCATCCGCAGCACCAGATCGACGCCCTCGGGTTGCTTGAGGTCGATGGCCACGCTGCGTTTGTTGAGGTTGTTGCGAAGGAAGGTGGCGCCCACCGACCGGCCGTCGGGATCGTTCACGGCGGGCAGCGATCCCCGGCCGCTGTCGCCCGTCGAGGGGTGTTCGACCTTGACCACCTCGGCGCCGAGGCGGGCCATCAGCTGCGTGGCGAACGGCAGGGCGGCCATCTGTTCCACGGCCAGGATCCGGACGCCGTCCAGCGGACGACCCATGGGCGCCGACTCGTCGCGTTCTGTCACCGGTTCATCCACGGGTTCGATGCTCACAGGCCGGTCGGACGGTTGACGAATCGGCGGGCCTCCGGCGAGAAGAACCAGCCGCCACCGGCCAGGGTGCCGCCGTCGACGGGAACGTTGTGGCCGGTCACGAAGGCCGAGAGGTCACTGGCCAGGAAGAGGGCCACCCGGGCCTGGTCCTCGGGCCAACCCAGCCGTCCGACCGGCGCCCACGACTCCCAGAGGTGGTCGCCGGCCGCTGACGGCCCGTCGGGCGCCAGGTAGTCGACCTGCGGGGTCTGGGTGAGGTCCGGGCCGATGCCGTTCACCCGGATTCCCCTCCGTCCGTAGCCGGCGGCCAGGGAGGTGGTGAAGTGGGCCGCCGCGGCCTTCATGGCGGCGTAGACGGGTTCGCCGGGGAACCCCCGCATGCCCTCCACGGAGTGCACGTTGACGATCGATCCGCCACCACCCCCGATCATCGGTGGAAGGAAGGCCCGGGTCACCCGAAACAGGTGCTCGAGGTTCACGGCGTACATGGTCGACCAGGACTCCGGGTCGGACTCATGGAACCGGACCAGCGGTCGATAATCGCCGACGTTGTTGACCAGCACGTCGATTCGCCCGTGTTCGCCCAGCACCTCGCTCCGGAGATCCTCGACCTCGGCGTCGGACTGCACGTCGACCACATGGGCCCGGGCCACTCCCCCGGCGGCCTCGATGTCCTCGACGGCCAGCGCCGCCCGATCGGGGTCGATGTCGACGATCTCGACGAGGGCACCGTGTCGGGCGAACAGCCTCGAGACGGCACCGCCGATGCCCACCCCGCCTCCGGTGACCACGGCGACCCGGCCGTCCAGCAGACGATGCCAGTCCTCGATGGGTGGCACCCTCGACGGGTCCTGGGTCGACGCGGACCTCTCGTCATCGCCGGTCATGCGGACGCGGTCCCGACGGTCATGTCCGGGCCAGGTCGGCCGTCGCGGCCAGGAGCCGGTCCACATCGTCATCGCTGGTGTAGATGCTGATGCCGGCCCGGACGGCGCCCGCCTCGGCGTCCAGACCGAGGGGACCCATGGCCTCCACGGCGTAGTTGTGACCGTCCCAGACGGCGATCCGACCCGCGGCCAGCCGTTCAGCGACGGCCAGTGGCGTCCGCCCGGCCACTTCGAACATGAGCGTGGGTGCCCGGTCGGCCGTGTCCTGCGGCCCGACCACCCGGACCCCGTCGATGGCGTGGAGGCCTCCGATCAGACGGGCGAACCGTTCGGCCTCGGATGCCGCGATGGCGTCGAGCCCCACCTCCAGCAGGAAATCCGCCGCCGCTTCGATGCCGGCCAGGGCCTCCCACGACGGTGTGCCGTACTGGAGGCGCCCCGGTCCCCGATCGGGCGCCGGCCGCACCTTGTAGGCATCGAGATCGTCGAGCAGGTCGGGCTGCACCCACATGATCCCGGCGTGGGGCCCGTACCACTTGTAGGACGAGGTGGTGAAGACATCACACCCGACGGCCGACACGTCGACCGACCGGTGGGGCGTGAGGTGGACACCGTCGACCACCACCCGGGCTCCCGTCTCGTGGGCGGCCCGGGTGATGGCCTCCACGTCGGGAATCGTCCCCACCGCATTGGACGATCCGGTGACCGCCACCCAACGGGTTGACGGTCCGATCAGGGAGGTCACGGCGTCGACCTCGAGGCGCCCGGTGGCCGGATCGAGCTCGGCCATGCGGACCGTGGCCCCGGTGTCGGCAGCCAGCAGCAGCCAGGGCGACACGTTCGAATCGTGGTCCAGGGTGGTGCAGACGATCTCGTCGTCGGGACCGAGGCCCCGGCCGATGGCCCGGGTGAGGGCCATCATGTTGGCCGTCGTGCTGGGCCCGAACACCATGCCCGCCGGGTCGGCCCCGAGGAGGCGGCCCATGACCGCACTGGCCCGGTCCACCAGGGCGTCACAGGCCTGTGCCGCGGCGAAGGCCCCATGGGAGTTGGCGTTGTTGCCGCTTCGCTGCCACTGGGCGGCTGCCTCGATGGCCACGTCCACCACCTGGGTACCGGCCGGACCGTCGAATCGGGCCCAGTCGTCGCCGTTCGTAGAGGTGGTTCCGGAGGCGATCCCGGGAAATCGGTGGCGGATGTCGTGGAGGTCGCTCATCGTCGGGCACGCTAGTGGGGTACCCATCCCCGGAAGGAGCCGTGTGGAGGCCTGGGAACTCGACGCCCGCGAACAGATCCGCGACCTCGTCGCCTTGTACAACGCCCACGGAGACCGGGGCCGGTTCGACGAGGTGATGGCCCTGTTCGCCGACGATGCGGTCATGGACGTGGGCGACGGACGTACGTACACGGGCGTCGACGAGATCCGGACCATCTTCACCGGTACCCGTGATTCGGTCACCGACGGCAGCAGGGACGGAACCGCCGATGGCTCCACCGGCCCCCC
>JAAZXY010000070.1 GCA_014239855.1 Acidimicrobiales bacterium
GGCGACCCGCCGGGGCCGTCGGATGTTCGAGGGTTGGCTGGCTGATGCCCGACGGGCCGACCGGATAGTCTGCCCGTCGGAGGGCACCCTCCACGACCTGGTGGACGCCGGCTTTGACGACGACCGGATCCGGGTTGTGCCCCTCGGTGTGGTTCCAGCCCACGTGGAACCCGGCCTGCCGGGTCGCCTTCGGAGCCGGTACGGCATTGACGGTCCGTTCGTCCTGTGGGTGGGCACCCTCGAACCCCGCAAGAATTTGGGACGACTGGTGGCCGCCATGTCGGCGTCGGCCACGCTGACCGACGTGGCCCTGGTGCTGGTGGGACCCGAGGGTTGGCGGACCGACGTGGCCCGGACCGTGGCGCCGCTGGGGGAGCGCGCACTTGTCGTCGGATCGGTGGACGAGTCCGAGAAGCGAGCCTGGTACGAGGCGGCCGACGTCTTCTGTCTCCCCAGCCTGCACGAGGGCTTCGGCCTCCCGATCCTGGAGGCCATGGCCCACGGAACCCCGGTGGTCACCTCAGCCGGGACGGCCACCGGGGAGGTGGCCGGCGACGACGCGCTGCTGGTGGATCCGACGGACGTGGGGGCCATTGCCGAGGCGCTGTCCGCCGTGCTGGCAGATGGGGCGACGGCCGCCCGCCTCGCTGCAGCCGGTCGGGTTCGGGCCGCTGCCCACCCGTGGTCGAGGACGGCTGAAGGCCTGGTCGACGTCTACCGGGAGGTGGTCCGATGAGCGGTAGCCGATCCGGCCCGGCCCGGATCGCCGTGGACCTGCTGTGGCTGGTGCCCGGTGACGTCGGTGGGAGCGAGGAGTACGCCGTGCGGACCCTGCTGGCCTACGCGTCCCACGGGCCGTCCGATCTGCGGCCGGTCGTCCACCTGACCGGAGCGGCGGCCGAGGTCCACCCGGAACTGGGTCGAGTGCTCGATGTCGAGACCTGCCCGGTGGACAACCGTCGTCGGGGTCGCCGACTGCTGGCCGAGTCAACGTGGCTGGCTTCGCGGACCCGGCGGCTGGACGCCGTCCACCACATGGGCGGCAGGATCCCAGCCCGGACAGGAGCGCCGGTCGCCGTCACCGTCCACGACCTCCAGCCCCTCGACCACCCGGAGCACTTCTCGGCGGCCAAGCGGGCCTATCTGGGTCGTGCTCTGCCCCGGTCGATACGGCGGGCCGACGTGGTGGTGGCCGTCTCGGACGGCGTCGCCCGTCAGATCATGGACCGCTTCGCCATCCCGGCCGACCGGGTGGCCGTGGTCTCGTCCGGGGTCGTGCCTGCCGTTGGACTCCCGGTTCCGTCGGATCCGCCGACCATCCTCTATCCGGCGGTCACCCACCCCCACAAGCGACACATCCTGCTCGTCGAGGCGTTCCATCTGCTGGCGGGTCGACACCCCACGGTCCGACTGGTCCTCACCGGAGGACCAGGCCGAGCCGAGGGCGACGTTGATAAGGCCATCGACGGCGGCCCACACGCCGATCGGATCGACCGGACCGGACGGATCCCCGCCGACCTCCTGGCCTCCCACCTCTCGGGTGCCTCGGTAGTGGCCTTCCCGTCGTCCTACGAGGGCTTCGGCATCCCGGTGGTGGAGGCCATGGCGGCCGGAGTGCCCGTGCTCGTGTCGGGTGGGACACCGGCGGCGGACCTGGTGGGCGGCGGCTCAGTGGTGTCGGCGGTGGCCGGCCCCGACCGGTGGGCTAACGAGTTGGAGCGACTACTGGTCGACGATCGTCACCGACGACTACTGGTCGACGCTGGTCGACAGGGGGCCACGGCCCACACCTGGGAGGCCTCGGCGGATGCTCTGGAGCGGGCCTGGCGGCTCCTGTTGGCCACGGGTCCGGTCGCCGCACGACGCGGGTCGGAGGCCTGACGGTGCGACTTCTTGTCCTGACCCCGCACCTGCGGCCCGACTCGGCGCCCACCGGCGTGGTGGTCTCGGCCATCGTCGACGGCCTGACCGGTGCCGGCCACGACGTCCACGTCGTCACCTCGCTGCCGTGGTACCGGGAGCACCGGGTGGAGGACCGGTGGCGTGGTCGACTCGTCCGGCGTGGCCACCACGGGACGGCGACGGTGACCCGCCTCCATCCGTTCCCCACCGACAAGGGCAACCTCGTGGCCCGCGCCCTGGGGTTCATCGGACTGACCGGCCTGGCCACGGTGGCCGGCCTGGCCGCACGAGGGCCGTTCGACGGGGTGATCGCCGTGTCGCCGCCGCTCACCTTCGGGGCCGCCGGATGGCTACTGGCCCGTCGCCACCGCTGCCCACTGGTCTTCAACGTGCAGGACGTGTTCCCCGACGTGGCCGTCGAGGTGGGGGCCATCGGGTCGCCCCGAGCCATAGCGTTCTTCCGGTGGCTGGAGCGGGCCACCTACCGGCGGGCCGACGCCGTCACCGTCCTGTCCGACGACCTGGCGGCCAACGTCTCCCGGAAGGTCGACGTGGCCGATGGCACGGGCCGCCGTCCGGTGGTCCGGGTGGTGCCCAACTTCGTGGACACCGACTCGATCCGGCCCGCCGACCGGATGACCCGGTACCGGGTCGAGCACGGGCTGGGCGACCGGACGGTCGTCATGTACGCCGGAAACCTCGGCCACTCCCAGTCTCTCGACCTCGTCGTGGCCGCCGCCGACCGCCACCGGGACCGCCACGACCTCGTCTACGTGGTGAACGGGGGAGGAGTCAGGGCCGACGACCTTCGGGCCGCCGCGGCCCAGCGGGAGAATCTGGTGGTGGTCGACTACCAGCCTGCCGACCGGGTGCCCGAGGTACTGGCCAGTGCCGACCTCCACCTGGTGCCGTTGCGGACCGGCCTGGGTGAGTCCAGCGTCCCGTCCAAGACCTACTCGATCCTGGCCGCCGGGCGGCCGCTGGTCGCCTCCATCGACGAGGATTCCGAGGTGGCCAGGGTGGTGGTCGAGGCGGGAGCCGGGCTGGCCGTGCCGCCCGACGACGTCGAGGCCCTCGTCGAGGCGGTGGAGGTGCTTGTCGCCGATCCGGAGCGCCGGATCCGGATGGGTGAGGCGGGCCGACGTTGGGCCGAGGCGTGGCGGTCGCCTGACCAAGTTGCCGTCACCTATGCCGAACTGGTGGCCGAACTGGGTGTCGCCGGGGCCTGATGATCGGGGCCGGCGCGCCGCTAGCCTCGGCGCCCATGGCACGTGGAGATTCAGCGAGCAAGGTCGCGCGCGCCGCCCGGGCAGGAGCTTCGGGTGGTACTGGTGAACGACGGAAGATCGGCTTTCCGGCAATGGTGGCCCTTGTGGTCGTTCTCGGGTCCCTCCTGGTCTTCTGGGCCCGGACCGACCGGGAGGCCACCTCGGCGCCACGCGTCGGCGATCACTGGCACTCCGTCTACGACGTCTACGTCTGTGACACCTTCCGCTCCAAGGTCGTGTTGGAGACCGATCCCAACGGCATCCACTCGCACGGCGACGGCCTGCTCCACATCCACCCGTTCAACAAGTTGGCCTCGGGTCGCGATGCCACCCTGGGTGAGTTCTTCTCGGCCTTCGGTGGCTCCATCGACGACCAGTCGTTCGTGCTGGACACCGGAGAGACGGTGGTCGAGGGCTTTGACTGCGGCGGCGAACCGGCCGTGCTGAAAGTGGCCCGCTTCGACGCCGACGACCTGGATCGCGCCCCAGAGATCCTGACCGAGGACCTGGCCGGCGTCCGGTTCCTCAAGAACCGTGAAGCGTTCACCGTTGCCATGGTGCCCGAGTCGGTGGATCCCCCCGCACCGCGGACCGAGCGCCTGTCGTTCCTGGACACCGTGGACCCGATCCGGCTGCAGTCGGATTCGCCGACGCTGGCTCCCACGACGACCGCCGCGGACTAGCCGGTCGGGCCGTGCAGGCCGTCGTCCTCGTCGGGGGACTGGGTACCCGACTTCGTCCGCTTACCGCGGACACACCCAAGCAGATGCTGCCGGTCGTGGATCGGCCCATGATCGAACACGTGGTGGCCCATCTGACCGGCCACGGGGTGACCCGGGTGGTGCTGTCACTGGGCTTTCATCCCGAGGCCTTCACCAATGCGTACCCGGACGGGACCTGTGTCGGGGTGCCGCTGCACTACGCCGTCGAGCCCGAACCGCTGGACACCGCCGGAGCAGTGCGGTTCGCCGCCGTCGCCGCCGGAATCGACGAGACCTTTCTGGTTCTGAACGGTGACGTACTGACCGACCTCGACGTCTCGACCATGGTCGCCGGCCACCGGGCGTCGGGAGCGATGGGGACCATTGCGTTGACCGAGGTCGACGACCCCTCGCGTTACGGGGTGGTCACGGTCGCGCCCGACGACGGTTCGGTCGAACTCGGAGACATGACCCAGGGCCGGGTGTCGGGCTTCGTCGAGAAGCCGCCCCATGACGAGGCGCCCTCGCGCTGGATAAACGCCGGTACCTACGTCCTCGAACCGGCAGTCCTCGACCGCATCGAAGCTGGTCGCCGGGTATCCATCGAACGGGAGGTCTTTCCTGCGCTGGCTGCCGAAGGGAGGCTCCGCGCGGTTTGCTCGGAGGCCTACTGGCTCGATACCGGAACGCCGGAGGCCTACCTGCAGGCCCAGACCGACCTGTTGGACGGGACCCGGGCCCGGATGGAGCCGCTGGCCGCCACAGCCTCGGTGGCCGAGGACGCGGTAGTGGATCGTGCCGTCGTCATGTCCGGAGCCTCCGTGGGATCCGGGGCGACCGTGTGTGATGCTGTCCTCATGGAGGGGGCGGTGGTCGAAGCCGGAGCGGTGGTTCGCCATTCGGTGCTTGGTCCCGACGCACGGGTCGGGCGTCGGGCGGAGGTCACCGGCCGGAGCCTGATCGGCCGCGGCCAGGTAGTCGGCGACGACGCCCGGGTCGACGTGGCGCTCATCCCCGACGAGGGCTGATCGGTGACCGTGCTGGTCACCGGCGGAGCCGGGTACATCGGCAGCCACACCGTGGTGGCCCTCAGCGAGGCGGGACGCCGGGTGGTCGTCCTCGACGATCTCTCCAACTCTTCGGAGCGGGCCGTTGATGCCGTCCGTGCCCTGGTCGGCGCCGACGTCGCGTTCGTCCGGGGCGACGCAGCCGACGTGAACCTGGTTTCGCAAGCGATCGTCGAACACGATGTGGACGAGGTGGTCCACTTCGCGGCGTTCAAGTCGGTTTCGGAATCGGTGGAACGCCCGCTGGCCTACTTCGCCAACAACATGGGTTCACTGATTGGCGTGGTGGAGGCCATGGCTGGCACCGGCATCGGCCGCCTGGTCTTCTCGTCGTCATGCACCGTCTACGGCGAGCCCGACGAGGTGCCGGTCACCGAGGCATCGCCCACCGGCGCGGCCAATCCGTACGGTTGGACGAAGTTGCACGGCGAACAGTTCCTGGCGCAGGTGGCGGCCGCCAGCGAGCTGGACGTCATGCTGCTTCGCTACTTCAACCCGGTGGGAGCCCACCCGTCGGGAACCATTGGCGAGGATCCGAACGGGATCCCCGAAAATCTCGTGCCCTACCTGATGCAGGTGGCGACGGGTCAGCTGGACCGCCTCCGGGTTTTCGGCGACGACTACGAGACGCCGGACGGCACGGCCATTCGCGACTACCTCCACGTGGTGGACCTTGCCGAGGGGCACGTGGCCGCCCTGGACGCCCTCGCGTCGCATCCGGGCTGTACGGCGGTCAACCTGGGCACCGGACGCGGCTACTCAGTACTCGAGGTGGTGACGGCTGCCGAAGCGGTACTGGGTCGGCCCATTCCCCACGAGGTGGTGGGCCGCCGGCCGGGCGACGTGGCCCGCATCTGGGCCGGTACCGAGCGGGCCGAGCATGTGCTGGGCTGGACCGCGACCCGGGATCTCGCTGAAATGCTGGCCGATCACTGGCGCTGGCAGGAGGCCAACCCCGACGGTTTCGGAGACTGAGGCGCCCTTCTCGGGGAACGGGTTCCTAGCGGAACAGGTCCTCGGCCGGGTCACGGACCACGTCGGCCACCACGCCACCGTCGCCGAACCACGACGG
>JAAZXY010000071.1 GCA_014239855.1 Acidimicrobiales bacterium
GGGTGGGTTCAGAATAAAATTGGGTGGTCCCGAGACGGATTTGGGACACCCTCCACCCTTTGGAAAAGGGGCCAGTTACGGGCGACGCGGAGCGTCGCCCTCTAGCCGCTAGCAGCAAGCAGGCAGGAGCGAGGAGCGGCCCGCCCTAAGCGGGCCGCGACGAGCCTCCTAAGAGAACAGTATAAGTTTGCACGGAAGAGCCAAAAAGGCCTGTGAACTGGGCAGAAGCCATGCCTCTCGACCTATACCGTGTCAGTTTTTCTTCTTGGCGCGTGCAGCCTTCTGGCTGCACGTCGCCGCCACATCGGGCAGCATGCAGGCATGGAAGCCGACGAACTCCTGGAGTTCCTCGAAACCCGCATGCGGATGAGCCACGTCTATCAGCCGTTGCTCATCCGCTGCCTGCTTGACGCAGGGGGCCAAGCCACCGTGCGTCAACTCGCCATCGAGTTCTCCAAAGAAGACGAAGCGCAAGTTCGCTACTACGAGGACCGCATCAAGAAGATGCCCGTCGACGTACTCAAAGGCCACGGCGTCGTCGAAGAAACCGACGGCGTCGTCAAGCTCACCGTCGACGGCCTGACCTTCGAGGAGAAGGCAAACCTGCGAGCGATGTGCGAGCGGAAGATCGGCGAGTTCCTCTCATCGCGCGGGCTCAGCACCTGGGACTACTCGCTGTTGAACTTCGACCCCGTCGGAGAGTCGCTCCGATACGAAATCCTGACGCGTGACCGTGTCTGTCAACTCTGCGGAGCGACCAAAGAACAGGAGCGGCTCGAGGTGGATCACATCGTGCCGCGCTCAAAGGGCGGCACGAACGATCCTGACAACCTTCAGGTTCTGTGTGCGCCGTGTAACCGTGGGAAGAGCAACCGAGACGACACCGACTTCCGCAACTGAGAAGTCGTCTCCTGGTGCGCCAGGTGTCCGCTTGACGGGACGCCGACCTGCGTCAACGCAGTTTGGCGGGCACCTGCCGACTACGTTGAAGGCGGAAACAAAAGCACAACCCCCAGCGCCTGTCGTGTGTGGGTGACGGTGAGTCGACCTGTAGGCGGGGTTCTGTCCACCGGGCCCTTGCGGGCTTCCGGGTGGGTGACCATCCATCTGTGCGGCCAACCCGGGAGGATCAGCGGGCGGACCACCCTCTCCCTGTTCGGCCTTGCTCCGGATGGGGTTTGCCGAGCCGACCGGGTTGCCCCGGCCGCTGGTGCGCTCTTACCGCACCGTTTCACCCTCACCTGTGCCCGTCGCTCCGAAGAGTCCCGGGCCATCGGCGGTCTGTTCTCTGTGGCACTTTCCTGCGGGTCGCCCCGACTGGCTGCGAGCCAGCATCCTGTCCTGTGGAGCCCCGACCTTCCTCAGCACGGACACCCCGGAGGGGTCCGGCCGCGGTCACCCGGTCGACTCACCGTCGGGCACCAGTCTGGCCGGAGATTTCCCTTGCGTCACCCGGCGCCGGGAACTAACAACGCACGGGACATGGACACCCTGATCGACGCCCCCGTTTCTCCCGGCCACGCCCCTTCTGCGGCGCTCCCGTCGGTCGCCGCACCGGTCATCCGTACGACGCCCCTCACGGCCGTCGACGTCGATGCGCTCGAGGCGGTCGACACCACCGGCCAGTGGCATCTCCGTGGTGCGTGTCGAGGTCTCGAGGCGTCGATCTTCTACCCGGATCCCGATGCGGCCGAGGATGTCGCACGGGCGCTCGCGGTGTGTGCAGGATGCGAAGTGCGCGAGGCCTGTCTCGCCCACGCCCTGGGTCGCCGGGAGCCCACCGGCATCTGGGGCGGGACGACCGAGCGTGAGCGCCGCAGGGTGCTCCGTCGGCGCCGTTCGGCCTGACCGGCCACCTGACCGGCAACCTGGTGGGCCAACTGATGGGCCAATTGAAGGGAACGGCATGACCCTGGAGGACCACGGGGGCTGGCCCGGCTTGCTCGACCGGCTGTGCCGCGGCGAGGACCTGTCGGCGCTCGAGACCGAGGCCATTCTCGCGGAGATCCTGAGTGGCGACGCCGAACCTGCCCAGATCGCCGGTTTCCTGGTCGGCCTGAAGGTCAAGGGCGAGACGGCCGAGGAGACCAGTGGCCTGGTCCGGGCCATGGTGTCCATGGCCGAGCCGTTGGCCCTTCCCGAGGGCACGATCGACATCGTCGGCACCGGCGGGGTGCCCAGCCGTCGCCAGGCAACCCTGAACGTCTCCACCATGGCCTGTTTCGTGGCCGCCGGTGGGGGAGCGACGGTCTGCAAGCACGGGAACCGGCGGGCCTCGTCGACCTCGGGAGCCTTCGATGTGCTCGAGGTCCTGGGCATCGACATCGACATCGCTCCGGACCAGTTGGCCGCACAGGTCGCCGAACACCGGATCGGATTCGCCTTCGCCCGGACGTTCCATCCGGCGATGCGGTTCGCCGGCCCGATCCGGGCCGGCCTGGGGATTCCCACGGTGTTCAACGTGCTGGGCCCGCTCTCCCATCCCGGCCAGCCCGTCCGTCAACTCATCGGTGCCGCGGATCCGGCGCTGGCCGACCGGATGGTCGAGGTCTTCCGGGTCAACGGGTCGGTGCACACCTGGGTGGTCACCGGCCACGCCGACCTCGACGAGATCGCCCTGACCGGTTCGACCCGGGTGCTCGAACTCCGTGACGGAGCGGTCACCGAGTGGACGCTGGATCCGACCGAACTCGGGTTGTCGCTGGCTGATCCGGCGGAACTGGTCGGTGGTGGTCCGGATCGCAACGCCGAGATCGCCCGATCGCTGTTCGACGGTTCGGAGACCGGGCCGCGTCGGGACATCGTGGCCCTGAACGCCGGTGCCGGTCTGGTGGTGGCCGGCATCGCCGACGGCATTACCGACGGGTTGGAGCGGGCCATGGCGGCACTGGCCGATGGCTCCGCCGCCGCGGTCCTGGACTCGATCTCGAACTGAGGTCAGCAGTCGGTCGATCCTCCGGACGGACGTTCTCCGGAGTCGAAGAAGCGGGCCACCAGGTGGGAGGCACACGGATTCCAGGTGGATGGCGCGTGCGTCCAGCGGGCGGACACGACCACTCCCACATCTTCCAGATGCCGGGCGGCCGCCTCGGCCCAGCGGACTGGGGTGAGCGGGTCCAGGCCGCCGGCCAGGATCAACGTGGGGACCGCCGATCGCACCGGCGTCCTCGTGGCCGGTTCCGAGGCCGGAATCTTCCAGGCTGCACACCGGGCCCGGAGTTGCGACCAGCGGCCGTGCTCGGCCCGATGGATCGGATCATCGATGTCGGTCGGTTCGAAGGTCATCCGGGGTAACTGGTCGCCGCACGTCACCGCGGCCCATGCCCCTTCGGAGAGGGCATCGCCGGCTGAACGGGCGATGGATGCCGTTGCGTCGCTGAGAGGGGCGAGACGGTCGACGGCCTCGGCCAGACGTCCGGTGTCAGCCAGTGCGATGGCGTCGGGTACGAGTACCGGGCCGTCGGGACGCCCCAGGGTTCGAACGGCGGCGGCCAGGAATGCCGTGTCGTCGACGGTGAGCGACCGGTCGTCGACCTGAACCACGACCGGGTCGGTGGCCAGGTGGGCGAGGACCCGGCGTAGCGGCTCGAGCACGCCGGCGGGACAGGATCCCTCGTTGCTGCATTGGGCATCGAGAACACCCAGGGCGGTGACGATGCCGTCGGGTAGGTCGGTGGTCTCGTCCGCATCGGGCGGCACGACGGAGTCCAACGCCGCTGAGATGATCGCCGATTCGTCGGTCCGAAGCAGTTCGAGGCCGATCCGGGTGCCGAAGGAGACGCCGTGCAGGTGCCACCGGTCGATCCCGAGGGCCTGACGGACGGACACCAGATCGGCGGCGATCCGTGCGACGGTCACGACGGCGGGGTCGAGGCCGGCGGCGACCAGTCGATCGCGACAGGCCCGGTCACCGGCCAGACCCCCTGACGTGGATTCCCGGGAAGCGGGAGACGTCATCTCGGGGCAGTCCAGGGAAGGGGTGGAGTCGCCGCCACCTCGTTGGTCCACGAGGACCACATCACGGGCGGCCAGCACCTCGGAGCGGGGGGCGAGCCAACGATGCCGGTCGGCGACGGCTCGACCTCCGGGTCCGCCGTGCAGGAACAGCACCGGGGCTCCGGTCGGGTCCGGGGCATGCAGGACAGAGACTGCGAGCGATGCGCCGTCCACGTCGATCTGGTGGCAGGTCACCACGAGCTCGGTGGGCACCGGTTCGCCCGGACACTCGACATCGAGGACGGGGGCGACCGGTCGACCGGCGGTGGGCTCCTCGGAGGCGAAGGCGCCGAGGATCACCGTCAGCGTCAGGGCCAGTATCAGCGCCAGGGGCAGGAGGATGGCCGTGATGCCCGGCCTGATGGGATCTGACACCACCAGACGGTAGTCAGCGGCCCGCTCCGGACCCGGGCCGTGCCCGGGGTGAGGCCCGAAACGATGGCGGCTGACGGACCGGCTCGGCCAGCACGCCGTCGCAGTGTTCGATCACGATCCGGTGGGCATTCCGCTGGAGCCAGGCGGCCACGCAGTGCAACTCGTCGGCCCGCTCCTTGGCGACGGGTTGATGGGGAAGGGGCTCCTCGGTAACGGGATCTCCGGGGTGCGTCCCCTGCAGTGCGCCGTCGAGAAACTCGGCCACCGATGACCCGTCGACCACGAGGCGCAGGCGGCCGGACCGTCGCAGAGCGTCGATCCGGTCACGTCGGTTCAGGGCGGTGGCCAGGGCATCGGCGCGATCGCGGGTCTCGACCGCTTCCTCGAAGCGTTCCTCGTCGGCCAACCGGGTCATGCGATCGGCCAACGGGTCCAACAGCAACTCGGGGTGCCCGGACAGTCCCCGTTCGGCCGTGGCCACGATCGCCGCGTAGTCCTCCTCGGAGATATCGCCGGCGCACGGGCAGGCGGCCACCCCGATCTGGGACGGCAGGCACGGGCCGGACCGGAGCGTCCGGCCGGGACGACCGGTACATCGGCGCAGGGGCACCACGACCTCGATCGCCTCGATGATCCGGCGAGCCGTCGACGTGGAGCGGACCGGCCCGAGATAGAGGGCACCGTCGTCCTTGACGACCCGGGCGGCCGACAGGCGCGGAAACCGTTCACCCAGGGAGAGCTTCACGTAGGCGTAGCGACGCCAGGTGGTGCCCTGCTGGTTGAAGCGTGGTTCGTGTTCGTGGATGAGTCGGATCTCGGCCACCGCTGCCTCCAGTGGACTCCCGCAGGTCTGGTGGTCGATCCGTACGACCTCCTTCAGGAGTTGGGCGGTCTTGCGGCGGGTGTCCGACGAGAAGTAGCTGCGCACCCGGGACCGCAGGTTGGTGGCCCGTCCCACGTACAGGACCTCGCCGCGGCGCCCCCGGAAGAGGTACACGCCCGGTCGCCGGGGGAGGTCCTCGGTGAGGCGGAGCTTGGCCGCCTGGGCGTGACCGGCCATGCGGGGCAGGAGGAGAAGGTCCTCCAGGCCGGTGACCCCGAGGGCCCCCGCCCGTTCGATCAGGAGGTGGAGGAGGTCGCCGGTGGCCAGAGCGTCGTCCAGCGCTCGGTGGGACGGCTGATGGTCGAGTCGGAGGTGGGTGGCCAGCGTGCCCAGCTTGCAGTTGGGCACCTCGTCGCGCAGGAGGCGCCGGGCCAGACCGCACGTGTCGACCGACCGGTTGGTCAGTGGTGGTCGTTCCGTCGCCTCCAGCGCCGCTCGGAGGAAGGACAGGTCGAAGCGGACGTTGTGGCCCACGATGACGGCGTCGCCGAGGAACTCCAGGAACGACGGCAGGACGGCGTTGATCGGCGGGGCATCGACGAGCATGGCCTCGGTGATCCCCGTCAGGACGGTGATGGACGGTGGGATGCCGGTGCCGGGGTCGACCATGGTCTGGAAGGTGCCGACGCAGCGGCCGCCCCGGAGCTTCACGGCCCCGATCTCGGGCCGGTCCGCTCCACGTCGACGGCTCGCCGGATCATCGAGG
>JAAZXY010000072.1 GCA_014239855.1 Acidimicrobiales bacterium
GATCGGTCACGGTGCCGGCTTCTACGACCGGACCTTCGCTCCTCTGGCCACCGATCGGCCCGCCGGACCCCTCCTCATCGGGGTCTGTCACGACTTCCAGGTGGTGTCCGAGATCGAGGCCCGCCCATGGGATGTGCCCCTCGATCTGCTGGTCACCGAGGTGGGTCTGATTCGTCCCGAGGCCTGATCCGGGCCGTTGCCGGACGGGAGGCCCGCGGCCTGCCGGTCACGAATGGCTCTCCAGTGCGGGCATGCCACCACCCGCCCCTCCCGGTGGGCGATGATCGCGACGTGCGAATCATCGTGGTGGGTGCCGGCGAGGTCGGCACCTATGTGGCCGACCGTCTCAGCAATCAGGGACATGACGTGACGATCATCGAGGTCAGCGGAGAACGCGCCCGTCAGATCGGGTCGGAACTCGACGTCGAGATCCTCCGTGGAAGTGGCACCGACCCCGAGGTGTTGACCGAGGCACGGGTCGACAAGGCCGAGTTGCTGGTCGCCGTGACCAAACGTGACGAGGTCAACATCCTCTGCGCCCTCATGGCCCGTAAGGCCGGGGTGGGCAAGACCATCGTCCGGGTGGAGTCCCGCTCGTTGCGACGGGCCCAGGCCACGGCACTCTTCGACGGCGTCGATGATCACCTGGTGATCGATCCCGACGAGGAGGTGGCCCAGGCGGTCCGCCGGCTGATCCGGTTCACCGGGGTCCTGGAGTTCGACGAGATGGCCGGTGGCGAGGCCATGGTCCTCACGGCCCGGCTCCCGGGGCACGCGTCACTGGTCGGCAAGTCGCTCCGGGAACTCGGGCGTGAACTGGAGCCCGACTGGGGCTTCATCGTGGGTTCCATCACCCGTCGGGAACCCGGCCAGGACAAGGAGTACACCGCCATTCCCCGGGGCGACTGGACCCTCCGGGAAGGCGACCTGATCACCGTCGTCTGCAAGAAGGACAACCTCGACGACGTGACGACCCGGATGGGCATGGAGAGCCAGCGATCCGACCGGGTGCTGCTGTTGGGCGGTGGCCGGACCGCCGAGATCCTGGCCGAGTCGTTGCTGGCCCAGGGCCAGTCGGTCGGCGTGATCGAGCGGGACGAGGCCCGGGCCCGCCAGTTGGCCGAGAACCTGGACCGGGCGCTCGTTTACCACGGGGACATCACCGACGCCGTCCTGCTCGACGAGGCCGACGTGGCCCGCCAGGACGTGGTGGTGGCCATGACCGGCGAGGACCACGCCAACGTCCTGGCCTGCCTCTACGCGAAATCTGCCGGCGGGGGAGCGGGTGGCCGGACCGGTGGGTCGGGCCCGGAGACCATCGCGGTGATCCACCGCCTGCAGTTGATGGACCTGCTCGAGGCCCACCAGGTGGACGCCACGATCAGCCCCCGGACGGCCACCGCCAACAGCGTGATGCGCTTCGTGCGCGGCGAGGGCGACACGGTGGCCGCGGTGGCCACCTCGCTGCACGGCGACGCCGAGGTCCTGGACTTCGCCGTGGCCCCGGGATGCGAGTGCGACGGCAAGACGATCTCGGCACTCGGCCTCCACGAGGACGTCCTCATCGGGGCCATCGTCCGCGACGGCAAGGCACAGATCGCCCGGGGACGGAGCACGCTGCGGCCCCGCGACCACGTCATCGCCGTGGTGCGGCCCGGGCAGGCCGCCCACCTCTCCTCGCTGTTCGGCTAGGTCGGCGGACCCGATGAGCCGCCCGGTGGGGTCCGGCGAACGATCCCGAGCCCGTCGCGGCACGGCCTGGCCATCGTGGGCGGCGGCCACGACGTGGGCCATCTCGGTGGCCCTCGGGGCGGCCGGCCTGCTCGCCGTGGCCGCCGGGCTGGTGGACCTGCTGGGAGCCGGCGACGACACCGCTCCGCTGCTGGTCGTCGGAGGGTCGGCCGGGCTGCTGGCCGCCGTGCTGGCCGTCCTGGTGCGACCGCCCGATCGGATCCGCGACGCCGACACCCTGGCCGCCGTCACCGGATGCCTGGTGCTGTTCATCGTGGCCGTCGCCGGGGTCCTCCTGCTCGTCGAGCCGTCGACCGCACCGGCCGACGCGCTCTTCCGGGCCACCACGGTGGCCACCACCACCGCCCTGGAGGTGGCCCCGGTCGACGCCGCCGACCACGCCCTGCGCTTCCTGGTGGGCGGCGCCCAGTGGCTGGGAGGGATCGGCGCCCTCCTGGTAGCCGTCGCCGTCCTGCCGTTCTTCGGGGCGGGTCGGGAGTTCGCCGACCGTTCGCGCCGCGGGGGTCGACGTCCGATGGCTCCCGACCCGGCCACCGCGGTACGCCACCTGGCCGTCGTGCACGGGCTGGCCTCCGCGGTCACCCTGGCGGGCTTCCTGGTCGTCGGCGTGGCCCCGTTCGATGCCGTCCTGCTGGCCATGGCCACCGCGTCGACCGGCGGCCTGGTCGCCGGGACCGACCTGGCATCGGCCGCGGTGCAGTGGGTGGCCATCGTCGGGATGGCCATTGCCGGGACCAGCCTCGTGGTGCTGTGGCGCCTCGGGGTGGGTCGGTCCCGGAACCTGCTGCGCTCCACCGAACTGCAGGCCTACCTGGGCCTCCTGGTGGTGGCGCCGGCGGCCTTCCTCCTGTGGACCGACGGATCAGGGGTCGACGGGATCCGCCGGGCCGTGTTCACCGTGACGGCCGCCGTGACCACCACGGGCTTCCCGATGGCGCCGGGGGGAACGTGGGCTCCGGCCGCCCCGGTGCTGCTGCTGGGCCTGGTGTCCATCGGGCCGATGACCGGTTCGACCGGCGGGGGATTCCAGATCCTGCGACACCGGATCCTGGCCCGGGTGGCCGTCCGGGAGCTGCTCCGACAGCTCCACCCCAGCGCCATCATCACGGCCCGCCTGGGCGGGCGGATCGCCGCCGAGGAGACCCTGGCCCGGGTGGTGGTGACCCAGTTCCTGTTCGTCAGCGTCCTGTTCGGCACCGCGGTGGTGGCCACCGCCGGCCTGGACCTGGCCACCGCCCTGGCCGCCTCAGTGCACGCCATCTCCACGGCCGGCCCGGTCCGTGCCCTGGACGGCAGCCTGGTCGACGTCGGCGCCTGGCCGACCACGGTCCGCCTGGCCCTCCTGCCGGCCATGGTGGTCGGCCGCCTGTCGGTGTACCCGGCCATCGTGGCCCTCGGGGCGGGGACCACCCTGGTCCGCGACCGGGTCCGGTTCCGGCGCCGCCTCATGGCCGGCCGGCGACGGAGGGCCGACCGGTGAACCCGCTGCACCGCCTCCCGTACGGCGACCGCTGGACGTCCACCACGGCCAGCGTGGCCGGCATGGCCCTGCTCTTCGTGGCCCTCGGGATGGCGGTTGCCACCCTGGTAGCCGCAGTGGACGGGACCGATGCGGTGGCGTTGGCCGCCGCCACCGCCGTCACCGCGGTCGTCGGGGCGGTGCTGTTCCACGTGGCCACCCCGGGGGCCCGGGACGCCGCGGCCATCTTCAGCGCGGTGGGCACCACCTGGGTGGCCGCGTCGCTGCTCGGGGCCCTGCCGTACCTGCTGGCCGGCACCTTCGCGGTGGCCGGTCGCCCGTGGGCCGTGGTGCTGGCCGACGCCCTGTTCGAGTCGGTCTCCGGCTTCTCGTGTACCGGCTCCACGGTGTTCGGGGCGCACAACCCCATCGAGTCCCACGGGTCGGGGATCCTCATGTACCGCCAACTCACCCAGTGGGCGGGCGGCATGGGCATCGTCGTCCTGGTCGTGATGGTGCTGCCGTCGCTGCGGTCCAGCGGCCTGGGGCTCATCGACGCCGAGTCGCCCGGCGAGGGGATCGAACGCCTCACCCCCCGGATCTCCACCACGGCGGTCCGCTTCTGGGGCATCTACGCCGGGTTCACCCTGGTGGTGGCCATCGGCCTGCTGGCCGCCGGGATGGGTCCGTTCGATGCGGTCGCCCACGCCCTCAGCACGGCGTCCACCGGCGGCTTCTCGACCCGCGACGCCTCGATCGGCCACTGGGACAGCCTGTCCATCGAGGTCGTCCTGGTGGTGGCCATGCTGATCGGCGGGGCCAACTTCACCCTCCACGGCCGCCTGGTCTGGACGAGGAGGTTCACCCACCACCGGGACCCGGAGTTCCGGGGCTACCTGGCCATGGTGGGCGCCGGGACCCTGCTGGTCACGCTGCTCCTGGTCGACGACGGAATGGGCCTGGGTCGGGCGCTGCGGGCCGCCGTGTTCAACGTGGTCACCCTGGGCACCAGCAGCGGCTTCGGCAACGCCACCGGGGAGGGGAGTGCCGGCGACTTCACCTCGTGGGCCTCAGGACCCCAGATGGTCCTGTTGCTGTTCCTGGTGTTCGGTGGCTGCACCGGGTCGACGGCCGGTGGCGTGAAGGTCATGCGCCTCCGGATCGGGATCTCGCACGCCCACCGGACGCTGCGGTCGTTCCGCCGACCCCGGGCCGTGCTGCTGGTGCGGCATGGTCGGACCACCGTCCCCGACCATCTGGTGGAGCGCATCGCCGGGTTCATGGTCGTCTACGGCCTGCTGGTGGTGGGTGGCACGATGGTGGTGGCCGCCCTGGGCACCGACCTGGTCACCGCCATGGGCGGGGTCATCGGTTCGCTGGGCAACATGGGTCCGGCCCTCGGCGAGGCCGGGCCGACGGCGTCGTATGCCGACGCCTACTCCACACCGGCCCGGATGGTGCTGTCCGTGCTCATGCTGGTCGGCCGCCTCGAGATCTTCCCGATGCTGTTGATGCTGGTGGCCCCGTACCGGGCCCTGGACGGCGCCACGAGGGGCCTACGGATCCGGGCCCGGGGCCGCCTCGGCCGCTAGGGCGACCGGCTCCGGTCAGCCGGCGTGGACGGCCTCGAGGAGCCGGCCCAGCAGGGCCGGGTCGTGGCTGCCGCAGAACTCCCGGGCGCTGTGCATGGCCAGCTGGGCGACCCCCAGGTCCACCGTGCGCAGGCCGGTGCCCGCCGCGGTGGCCGGCCCGATGGTCGAACCGCACGGCATGTCGGACCGACTCACGAAGGACTGCAACGGCACCCCGGCCCGTTCGGCCAGGTCCCGGACCTCGGCTGCGCCCGGGGCATCGGTGGCGTAGCGCTCCTTCGCGTTGAACTTCAGGACCGGACCGCCGTTGAGGAGCACCGGGTGTTCGCCGTCGTGGCGGTCCGGATAGTTGGGGTGGGTGCCGTGGGCACCGTCGACCGACAGCACGAGGGCACCGTCGACGCACCGGTCGTCGAGTCCCACGAAGCGACGCAGCGTGCGGATCAGAAGGGGCCCACCGGCGCCGGTGGCCGAGACGCTGCCCACCTCCTCGTGGTCGAACAACGCCAGCACCGGCACGCCGGCACCGGCCGTACCGGACGGCGGCTCCGAGGCCCCCACGAGCGCCTCGGTCCCCGCGTGACAGGACAACAGGTCGTCCAGTCGGGGGGCGCTCACGAACTCGCCGCCGGGACCCGACAGGCAGGAGGGGACCACGTCGTGGAACATGGCGTCGAAGGCCAGGACATCTCCCGGATCCACGTCGGCCAGAGCGGCCAGGGATGCGGCGAACGCTCCGGGTTCGGTGAGGCCGGCACCCATGACCGGCGACAGGTGGATCTGCGGGTTCAGGACCAGTCCCTTGTCGCTCACTCCCCGGTCCAGGTGGATGGCCAACTGCGGGATGCGGGCCACCGGTCGGTCGTCGCGGACCAGATGTTCGACCCGGCCGTCGCCGTCACGGACGACCAGACGTCCGGAGATGCCGAGGTCGCGGTCCAGCCAGGAGTTGAGCAGCACGCCCCCGTAGACCTCGACGCCCAGCTGGCTCCAGCCAGAGCCGCTGTGGTCGGGCCGGGGCTTCACGCGCAGGTTCGGGCTGTCGGTGTGGGCGCCGATCAGGCGGTATCCGCCGTCTGCCGGCGCCTCGGTGCCTACGACGAAAGCGACGATGGTCGAGTCGTTGCGGGTGACGTAGTGCTTGCCCCCC
>JAAZXY010000073.1 GCA_014239855.1 Acidimicrobiales bacterium
CCCCATGACCGATCCCGACTGGGTGAGGTCGTTGCGGGCGCCCACCAGTGCCGTGGCGATTCCGAAGTCGGCCACCTTCACGTGGCCGTTCGGAGTGACCAGCACGTTTCCGGGCTTCACGTCCCGGTGCACCAGGCCGTTGCGGTGGGCGAAGGCCAGTGCGGCGGCAATATCGGCGGCCACCTCGGCTGCCCGATCGGCAGGCAGGGGTCCGTCGGCCCGGAGGATCTCCGCCAGGCTCCGCCCGTCCACGTACTCCATGACGATGAAGTAGGTGCCCTGCTCCTCGCCCCAGTCGAAGACGCTCACCACGTTGGGATGGTTCAGGTTGGCCGCCGCCTGGGCCTCCCGTCGGAACCGTTCCACGAAGTCGGGATCCCGGGAGAACTCGTCGAACAGCACCTTGACGGCCACCGGACGATCCAGGAGGAGATCGCGCGCCAGATAGACGTCGGCCATGCCTCCCCGGGCGATCTGCCGGTGGAGTTCGTACCGTCCGTTGAAGACGGTGGGGCCCTGTGCTGACACGGCGGAGGATTCTACCGGGGGCCTGTTTGAGCGGACCGTCGCCGCTGGATGGTCATCGGTCGCTCAGATCAGGGTCGCTCGGAACCGGATCTCCCAGATGGGTTCGGAAGCCTTCGACGAGGCGCCGGGCCTCGGCCAGGGTTCCGACCGGGATCGTCTCGAGGACAGCCGCCCGGGTGGAGTCGTCGAGACGGGACACCCGCAGGTCACCGCCTTCCACGAAGGTCGGATCGAACCACAGGATCCCCGCCGGACGCCCCCGGAACACCGCCACATCTCCGTCGTCGTTGCCGATGAACCACCCCTGGCGGGCGGTCAGCGACAGGACCAGCACCGCGGCGGCCACCACGGCGGCCACCGAGCCGATGGTGGCCCGCAGGGTGGCCCGTGGATCGTCGCCTTCCGGACGGGACCGGACCGGGCCGGTGGTCCGCTCGGGTCGGGCCGCGGGGATCGGTGACCGCCCACCCATCGGGACCTCGGGACCCTCGATCACCTCGATGACCAGCGCGGTCACGTTGTCGTGGCCACCTTCGGCGACCGCTTCGGCCACCAACCGACCGGCCACCTCGTGGACCGGTCCCTCACCCAGCAGTTCGGCGATCCGGACGTCGTCCAACTCGTTGAACAATCCGTCACTGCACAACAGGAAGCGGTCGCCCCTGGCCGGCGGGAGTTCCCAACTGTCGATGGTGGGATCGGCCTCGATACCCAGGGCCCGGGTGAGGATGTTGCGCTGCGGGTGGATTGCCGCCTCGCCCGCCGTCAGCTCGCCACTTCTCACCAGATCGGCCACCAGGCTGTGGTCGTCACTGACCCGCACCAACCCGCCGGAATCCAGTCGATACACCCGGCTGTCACCGATGTTGACCACCGCCAGAGCATCGGGTCCACCCTGACCGCCGGGCCCGTCGACCACGGCCAGCGCACACAGCGTGGTCCCCATGCCCGACAGTTCGGGATCCGACGCGGCCCGTTCGAGGACCGCCCGGTTGGCCAGGCGCACCGCACGCACCAGCGAGGCCCGATCAGGGCCGGTGAATCCCTCCACCACGGCCGCCGTGGCCACCGTCGATGCCACCTCGCCGCCACGGTGCCCACCCATACCGTCGGCCACCACGTGCACGTCGTTGCCCGAGGCGACGTCGTCCTGGTTCACGTCGCGGATCCGACCCACGTGGGTGGCCGAGCCACTCTCCAACCGGATCGACCGTCTGCGCGGTCGGCGGGCCACCATCACCTGTCGCTCACCACCCGTCGGTCGCCTGCACCGCTGGTCACCTCCACCGTTGGCCGATGGTACCGGTGACCAACCGACCGGTCCGGCGCGGCGCGGCGCGGCGGGAACATCAATGATCCCGTTAGCCTTTCCCCCGCGACTCGCGCGAGTGGCGGAATTGGCAGACGCGCAGGATTCAGGTTCCTGTGTCCGAAAGGATGTGAGGGTTCAAGTCCCTCCTCGCGCACCACCCGGTGAATGCCCGTGCGGTCGGCCTCCGACCCCGGCAACCAGCTCCCGTTTATCCGGGCGCCGTTCCTTTCATTGAGGAATTACGACTCATTGAGGAACCGCGACGTCAGGCCGTGGTTCACAGCCGGCCAGCCGAGCCAGCAGGACCATCTCCTCGTCGGTATCGGGCCGCACGGTGAGACCGGTGGCGTCGGTCGACCGCCACTGCTCGAACCGCTCGGTGATACGGGCCTCGGATCCGACCAACGCCCCGTCGTCCACGTAGTCGTCGGGCACGGCGGCCGCCGCCTCGTCCCGTCGACCGGCCTCGAACAGTTCGGTGATCCGCTCGGCGGCCTCGCCGAACCCCCGACGGACCATGGCGTCCCGATGGAAGTTGTGCTGGGCGGTGCCGTAGCCGCCGACCCGCATGGCCACGCCCGGCTTGGCGGCGTCCAGAACGGACCGAACGTCATCGGTGAGACACAGCGTGGCGCCCGTCTGGACCTCCAGGTCGGCCATGGTCCGGCCGCTGCGGGCCAACCCGACCGACAGGTCCTCGGCGTAGAGGTGCGCGCTGCCCGGCGTGTAGCCCAGCGGCAACCAACCGTCGGCCACCTCGGCGGTGAGCCGCACGTTGGCCGGCCCACCGGTGGCCAGGAAGATGGGCAGGTCGGGGTTCGGATGCAGGATCGACTTCAACGGCCGGCCGGATCCGGTCGAACCCGGCCCGTCGTAGGGCAGGCGGATCTCCGGACCGTCGTGGGCCACCGGTCCCTCACGACGGAGCACCTGGCGAACGATGGCCACGTAGTCACGGAGGCGAGCCGACGGCCGGCCCCACGGCTGTCCGTACCAGCCTTCGGCGACCTGCGGACCTGACAGTCCCAGACCGCACACCACCCGCCCCGGGGCCAGCGCCTCCAGGGTGGCGAACTGCATGGCCGTGGTGGTGGGCGGCCTCGCCGGTACCTGGGCAACCGCCGAGCCGAGACGGAGATACCGCGTATGGGCCGCCAGGAAGGCCAGCGGCGTGACGGCGTCCGCGCCGTAGATCTCAGCGGTCCACACCGAATCGAATCCCAGGGATTCGGCCAGCAGGATCCGACGGAGCGGCAGTTCGACCCGGGCCGAAGCCCAGACGTCGACCCCCAGTCCCAGTAGCACGGTTCAGGCGTTGACGTCGACGACGACCCGGCCCCGGATCCGTCCGGCCAGCACGTCGTCAGCCACCGCCGGCACGTCGTCGAGGCCCACCGTGGTCGTCATGGAGGCCAGCAGGTCGCGGTCGAGGTCCTCGTCGAGACGACGCCAGGCCTCGATTCGTCGCGCCCGGGGCACGTGGACCGAATGCACGCCACGAAGGGTCACGCCCCGCAGGATGAACGGCGCCACGCTGGTCGTGAGGTCCATGCCCTGGGCCAGGCCGCAGGCCGCCACGCACCCTTCGGGCTGGATCTGGGCCAGCACGTTGGCCAGCGTGTGGCTGCCCACCGCGTCGACCGCTCCGGCCCATCGGGCTCGGGCCAGTGGCCGGCCCCCCGATTCGGACAGTTCAGACCGCTCCACGATGGTGGAGGCACCCAGAGTCGTCAGGTAGTCGGCCTCCTCCGGACGACCGGTGGAGGCGTGCACCTCGTAGCCCCGGGCGGCCAACAGGGCAATGGCCACGCTTCCCACACCGCCCGCCGCACCGGTGACCAGCACCGGCCCGCTGTCCGGGGTCACGTGATGCTCCTCGAGGGCCAGCACGCACAGGATCGACGTGTAGCCGGCCGTACCGATGGCCATGGCCTCGGCCGTGGACACCCCGTCGGGCAGGGGCACGGTCCACGAGCCACGGACCCGGGCCCGCTGGGCAAGGCCACCCCAGGACTCCTCGCCAATTCCCCAACCGTTCACGACCACCCGCTGACCCACCGGCACCTCGGGATCGTCCGACGAGGACACCACTCCGGCCAGGTCGATGCCGGGCACCATCGGCCACGTGCGCACGATGGGCGACTGGTCGGCGACGGCCAGAGCGTCCTTGAAGTTGACCGTCGAATAGTCGACGTCGACGACCACCTCGGGATGCGTCCCGGGCTGATCCGGATCATCCACCGATGGCAGGTCGGCGTCATCGAGTTCCACGTACTCCCGTCGGAACTCACCGTCGGACTTGTCGAGCCGCAGGGCACGGAACACGGGCATCTCGTTTCTGGTGGGAATCCCGTCAGGGAACGGGTCGGAGAACGGTTCGGCTCAGCGGCCGAACATGGTCAGCCACTGCTCCTCGGAGCGGGGCATGAACACGAAGTTGTCGCGCCGGGTGTCGCCCATGGGGGCCGACGGCTGTGGCGAGTAGAGGTGTCCGGGGTAGAGCACGGCGTCGTCGGGCACCTTGGCCAGACGGTGGTGGAGGCTGTCGTACAACGCTGCCGGGTCGCCGCCGGGAAGGTCGGTCCGCCCGCAGCCCTCCAGGAACAGCGTGTCGCCGGCCACCAGTCGGCCGTCGACCAGGAAGCACTGGCTGCCCGGCGTGTGGCCCGGTGTGTGGATGAGCTCGATGTCGATGGCTCCCACGGTGACCACGTCGCCGCTGTCGTGCCCGACGATGTCGCCGTCTCCCAGCCCGGTGACCTCGGCGATGAAGCCGGCCTCGTCGTGCTGGGCGTGGATGGGAACCGAGGTGCGTTCCAGGAGTTCGGCGGCCCCGATGATGTCGAAGCCCATCATGGAACCACCCACGTGGTCCGGGTGGTAGTGGGTGGCCAGCGCACCGGTGCAGCGCATGTCGTCACCCGCCAGGACGTCGAGGATGCCGTCGACGTCGTAGGCCGGATCGACCACCACGGCTTCGCCGGTCTCCCGATCGCCGATGAGGTAGACGAAGTTGACCATCTGCCGGGCCATCGGGTCCTCGGTGGCGAAGTCCCTCCCGGACAGGAGTTGGCGGAAGTAGAGGCGGTCCCCGCTATCGAGGTGGCCGGTGCTGCGGTGAAAGGTGCCGCTGTGGGAGGTATCAGTCATCGTCGAGCCAGACTAGGAGGCCGGTCCCGACGGGTCCGCGTCGGCGGTCCGCCACGCGGCCTCGGCCAGAGCAAGCACCTCACGAAGTGGCCGACCGGTCGCCGCAGCCACCCGGGCCGCATCGTCGTGTTCGGCCTTGGCCCGACCAGCGGTCACCTTGACGGCGATCGGGTGCCCGTCGACCATCACCTCGTGCATGGTCCGGGCCGCCGACCAGCGCTGGACGGTGTGGGCCCGTACGCCGAGTGATCCCGTCTCCGACGTCAGGACCTCGGCCACCTCGGCCACGGCGGGCGGGTCGCACAGGACGCTCACCACGTGGGCCGGGCGGCCCTTCTTCATCACGATGGGGGTGACCCAGGCGTCGCGGGCCCCCGCCTCCAGGCAGCGGGCCAGGGCATGGGCCAGGGTTTCGCCGGTGGCGTCGTCCACGTTCACCTCCAGGGTGACCATGGGCTGGCCCGAGTCCCGGCCGGGACCCCCGCCGGTATCTCCTGCCGCCGCGTCGAGGGTTCCCACCACGACCTGGGTCACGTTGGGGCGACCGTCGAGGTCCCGGTCGCCCGCCCCGTAGCCGGTGGCTTCCACGACCATGGCCGGCATCGGGCCCCAGGTGGAGACCGTGGCGGCCAGCAGGGCGGCACCCGTCGGGGTGGTCAACTCAGCGCCCACGTCGGTGCCGTGGGTGGGGGCGCCGGCCAGCAGGGCGATGGTGGCCGGTGCGGGAACGGGAATCGTGCCGTGTGCCGATTCGACGGTGCCCGTGCCGGTGGCCACGCTGGCCGACCGGACCTCGTCGATGTCGAGCACCTCGAGGGCGGCGCACGTGCCGACCACGT
>JAAZXY010000074.1 GCA_014239855.1 Acidimicrobiales bacterium
GAGGCCAACGGCCACACCTACACCGTCGAGGGCGGCCAGGTCGGCGTGGAAGTGGTCCATTTCCCGGGCAGCCAGCTCGAGGTAGTCGATGCCCAGTTCCTTGGCCTTGGGGAGAATGGAGTCGTCGACGTCGGTGACGTTACGGACCATGCGGACCTCGTGGCCGAGGTCTTCGAGTCGTCGGACGACGAGGTCGAACGTGAGGTAGGTGAAGGCGTGCCCGAGGTGTGTGGCGTCGTACGGCGTTATGCCGCAGACGTACATGGTGACCGTGGGGCCGGGTTCGAAGGGGACGATCTCGTCCCGTGCGGTGTCGTGTAGGCGCATTCCCATGGTCGGCGACGGTAGCGGCCGCGGGAGGCCGACGCGGGACCGGTCGGGTGTCGGCCCGGCTCCGGTCAGTCGCGCTCGAAGGGGACGGAGTGCTCCCAGTCGGCCAACAGGGTGCGCAGGGCGGTGACCAGCAGCAGCGGTTGGTCAAGCATGATGTGATGGCCGGCCAGTGGAATCTCGACCACGGGTGCGACCCGGCCGAGCTGTTCGTACATGTAGGCACCGATGTCGGCGGTGACCAGTCCGTGCTGGGCCCGGAACAGGGCGATCCGGCAGGTGATGCTGGGCAGCAGCTGGTCAGCGGCTGCGCGGTCGGGGAGAAAGATCCCCGGGTCGAACTTCCAGGTGACGCCGCCGTCGCATGGACGCAGTGAGCGGGCGGCCACGTCGGCCATCACGTACGGCTCGTAGTGGTCCTGTTCGGGCACGGTCCGGAAGCGGGCGATGGCCGTGGCGGCGTCCGGGTACACCTTGGGATTGCGGAAGTTGTCGCGGCGCCCGGCGTCCATCTCCGGGTCGGCCTTGACGACGGGCGAGTCGATGACGATGGCCCCGGCCAGGCGGTCGGGGTGGCGGGCCGCAGTACCGAGCGTGACGAAGCCGCCCATGGAGTGGCCGATGACGATCGGGTGGCCCGCCATGTCGGCCGCATCGGCGACGGCCATGACCTCGTCGGTCCAGGCGGCGAGGGAGTACTGGTCGCGTCGGTCGCTGTCACCGTGGCCGGACAGGTCGATCGCGGCGATCCGGTAGTTGCCGGCGAACTGGGCGGCCACGTGGGTCCACCAGTGGGCGTGGGCGGCGCCGCCGTGGATGAACACGAGGCCCGGTCGGCCGGGCTCGCCCCACGTGAGGTAGTGGATGTCGGCGCCGTCGACGTTGACCGTGGCGTCGCCGTGGGGGACGTCGAGCGCGTGTCGGTACCAGGGGGGTGCGGCCTGTCTGCTCATGGCGCCCTCGACAGGAATCGAACCTGTGGCCTACCGCTTAGGAGGCGGTCGCTCTATCCGACTGAGCTACGAGGGCATGGGCGGGCCGACACACGGCTCGGTCCGTCCACGCCCGAGGCTACCGACGTGGTCGATGGAGGCCGGGGTGGGCCGGCCGTACGGGAGCCCGCCGCCGGGAGAGTTCAGTCGCCCGGAGCGAACGCGTCGAAGGATCCGTGGCGGCCCTCGCCTCCGGCGAAGCGGGTGGCTCCGTCGACGGTCTCGCCGCTGCGGACGGTGGCCATGCCCAGGGCGACCTCGTTGGCCAGTGCCGGGCCGAGGTCCAGTCCCCACTGCTCGATGGCCGAGCGTCGGTCCGAGCGGAGGCAGGCCTGCGGGAACGCCGCCAGCCCCCGGGCGAACTCGACCGCGGTGGCCAGCGCGGTGCCCGGTTCGCACAGCCGGTTGACCAGGCCCATTCTGAGGGCTTCGTCGCCACCGACCGGCCGACCGGTGACGATCAGGTCCATGGCGTGGCTGTGTCCGATGAGGCGGGGCAGCCGGACGGTGCCGCCGTCGACCAGGGGCACGCCCCACCGTCGGCAGTAGACGCCGAAGGTGGCGTCGGTGGCGGCGATCCGGAGGTCGCACCACAGGGCCAGTTCGAGGCCTCCGGCCACCGCGTGGCCCTCGACGGCGGCGATGACCGGCTTGGACAGCACCCGGCGGGTCGGGCCCATCGGTCCCGGCGACTCGACGATTTCCGAGCCGTCCGGTTCGGTGATCCGGTTGCCCTGGCCACCCGAGATGGCCTTCAGGTCGGCGCCGGCACAGAACGTTCCGCCGGCACCGGTCAGGACGATGACCGACACCTTCTCGTCGGTGTCCGCGTCGGTGATCGCGGCGTCAAGGGCCTCGGCGGTGGGCCCGTCCACGGCGTTGCGGACCTCGGGTCGGTTGATGGTGATGACGGCAACGGGTCCGTCGATGCTGGTGAGGACGGTCATGAGCGGACGGTAATCGCGGTTGGTCCGGCGCCTACACGTGGTGCCGGGGTACTTCGATCGTCCATTCCCGGTCGAAGGCCGGGTCGTCGTCGTGCCAGGCCTGCAGTCGGCTCTCCACGTGCCAGGTCGTCTCGTCGGCCCGCATGGTCGCCTCGGCTCGCACCTTCGTCGTGATGCCCGGCCACGACACCTCGGACCAGCGAATCGACTGAACCGTGGCCGAGAGCGGGTCCTCGCCGTCCATCGAGTACCGGTCGTCCTCGCCGGAGTCGATGACGGTGCCGTGGGAGTCGACGACGTGGCGACCGCTGTCGGCCACGGTCCGCAGGACCGCGGTACCTGCTCTCGTCTCGATGGTTCGCTCGGCAGTCGGTTCGCGGAGGGTCACGCGTTCGGTCGGTGAGCAGACCGGCGGGCCGAACTCCGGGAGGTCGGCGTCGTCGGGGCGAGGTGCCCGAATGGGCAGTCGTAGCCGGCTGGAGTCACCGAGCCGGATCACGGCCTTCGTCGGGCGGGGCGACGGCCAGGCCAGCGGCCAGTTGGTGGTGGCCACCGACAGCCGCCACCGGTGTCCGGCCGGGAGCACGTGGGCCACGGCGTCCATCCGGATGGACACGTCGAACTCCTTCCCCGGGACGAGGGGCTCGGGGTGCTCGTGGTCGTGACGGTGGGTCAGGTTCAGCTGCCCGCGGGTGACCAGCAGCGACGACCCGTCGGGGGCGACGTCGCAGAGGCGGACGGCCAGCAGGGCGTCGGGCTGGTCGACGCCGAGCCGCAGGTCCACCACGGGGACGCCGCAGACCTCCTCGGGTCGGTCCGCCGGTTCAGCCGTGAAGGTCACGGCCTGGTCGTCCTCGGTCCGCTGGTCGGCGGGCAGGGTGGTCGGTCCGCCGTCCCCCCACCAGTGGCCGGCCAGCAGGCCGTGTCGCTGGCAGACCGACGAATCCGATCCGGAGACGGCGTTCGTCGGATTCGTGGTCACCTCCACCGCCCTGCGTCTCTACAACTATCTGGCCCCCAACGCCTGCGGGTTGGAGGGGGTCGACATCGGATACCACAGGATCGCCGACCTGATCGATCCCGCTGGCCCCTTGGCTGGGCTGATAGCCGGGTAGCCGTCAGCGAGTTACCGGGACCTACATCCCGACGGCCTGGACGGCGAAGAACGACGCCACGGTGGGGGTCTCGGGCAGGGCCATCTCGTAGTCCGACGTCCGCACCCGCCCGGTGGCCACGCCGGCCACCACCTCCTGGTCGAAGCGGCTGGGCAGGTGGTTGGGGGCCAGCGGATGGGCGTCCTCGGCGTGGTACTGGACAATGAACAGCGATCGGGGCGCCGACGACAGGTTGGGCGCCGAGCCGTGCAGCAGGCGGGCGTCCATGAGGTAGGCCGATCCAGCGGCCCCGCAGCAGGTGATGGCCTGCTCACGGGCCTGCGCCTCCATGTCGGGGCTGACGGCGCCGGTGAACACCCCGTCGTGCCAGTGCTCGAGCAGCGGGCCCCGGTGGCTGCCCGGCACCACCTCCAGCGGGCCGTTCTCGGTACCCACCTCGTCGAGGTGGAACAGGACGGTGATCAGGTCGTCGTTGCTCAACGGCCCGAACGGGAAGTCCTGGTGGTACTTCAGGTGGGTGGCCGTGCCGGGGAGCTTCGAGTTGACCTTGGACTCGCGGAACCGCAGGTTCGGACCGATCAGTTGGGCCACGGCGTCCAGGGCACGGTTCGACCGCATCACGGCGAGGTAGACGTCGGACACCTCGATGGGCGAGGCCACACGACGCAGGCCGGGAACCTCGGCGGTGTGGCCGGGCTCGACGTCGAAGCGGGGGCGCCCGTCGAACGTCTCGCCGTACGCCCCGTCGTGGGCCCGGCTCTCCTCGACCCAGCCGTCGAACACGGCCCGCAGGTCGGTCAGCTGCCGGTCGGTGAGCGCGTCCTCCAGGTACAGGTACCCGTCGTTCTCGTACCGGCAGATCTGCTCCGCGTCGAGAACCTGCGTCGGGGTGCCGTTCCCAGGTGGATCCGCCATCAGCCGCGGACCCTAGTGGTGGCGACCAGTGGACTCTCAGAACAGCGTTTCCGCCGGGCCGATCTGCTGGGAGACTCCCCGGATGCGAATCCGTACGACCCTCCTGCTGATGGTGACCGTCCTACTGGCTGCTTCCTGCGCGGACGGCTCAGAGTCGGGTTCGACAGCGACTGTCGCGCCGACCACCACAGGAGCGCCGACCACCACCTACGACATCGACGAGACCATGGACGGTGTCCGCGAGGAGGTCGTGCAGTTGGTCATGGAGCGCGACGGCGTGGATCGGGCGGCCGCCGAGATCCGGGCCGACGAACTCATGGAGCAGGGCATCGACTCCGAGGCCGTCGACCAGCAGTTCATCCTCTTCGGCAACTGGATGGACAACTACCGGTCCCATCCGGTGCTGGGTCGCCACTGGACCGAGGGTGAAGCCGAATGCGCCATCGTCACCATGATCCGGGTCGAGGGGGTGGCCCGGAGCGGCGCGCTGATGAACGGTGCATCGGTGGGGAACATGTCCGCTGAGGACGCCATCTCGCTCGTGCAACCCGTCGGCTTCTGTACCGACCTGCTGGCTCTCATGCGGGGCGACATGGTCGAACTCGGCGTGCCCCAGGACCCCGACTGCCTGCTGGCCGGCGTGACCGAGGAGGACGTGGCCAAGTGGTTCGTCGCCCTGTTCATGCACGGCCGTGACGGCTTCAACGGGGCGATGGGCGAGGACCTGGACCTGACCTGTCCGACCGGTTCCTGACGGGTTTTCCGCCCGGCCTCGGTCGGAGCCTCTGACGGACCGGGTCAGGGGGCGAGCGCCATGCCGTCGGCGCCCGGATCGGCCGCTCCGGACAGCCCGTCGGGCCCGACGTTGATGGCGTGCACCCGGGCGAACTCGTAGGACCCCGGCCACCGCACCACCTCGTAGCCGTCGGCTTCCAGTTCCCGGGTGGCGGAACGCGGGATCCGGTTACAGACGTCGATGGCGTCGCTGGTCGATGAGAACCTGGGCGCTGAGACGGCATCCAGCACCGGCATCCCGAAGTCGACGGTGTTCAGGATCACCTGGAGGACACCCATGGCGATCTGGGTGCCGCCGGGCGCACCGACCACGAACCGGAGAGTCCCGTCGTCCAACAGCATCGTCGGGCACAGGGAGGTGAAGCGGCGCTTGCCGGGGGCCAGCGAACCGGGCCGACCGGGGCGGGGGTCGAACACCCCCATGCAGCCGTTGTACATGAAGCCCAGCCCCTCGGTGACCACGCCGGACGGCATGCCCAGCGAGTGGGTCATCGACACGGCGTTTCCGTCGGCGTCGACCACGCACACATGAGTCGTGTCGGGCGGTTCGCCGGCCATACGGTCCACGTGGGCTCGTTCGCCGGCGGCGATCCGGCGGGCCAGTTCGGCGGCGTGGTCGCCTGACAGGAGCCGATCCAGGGGCACGTCGACGAACTCGGGATCGCCTACGTGAGCGTCCTTGTCGGCCGTGGCCCAT
>JAAZXY010000075.1 GCA_014239855.1 Acidimicrobiales bacterium
GGCCCGTCGGGGCGAGGACACCTCCGGTCTGGACCGGGTCATCGACCTGGATGCCCGACAGCGGGCCCTCGCCGAGGAACGTGACGGGATCCGCAATGAGGTGAACACCATCTCCAAGCAGGTGGGTGGGCTGCACCGGGACGGAAAGGCCGACGAGGCCGCCGAGTTGCAGACCCGCAGCCGCGACCTGGGGGCCCGCGAGGACGAGTTGGCCGGCGAGGTCGACGCCCTGGCCGCCGAGATCCGTGACGTCCTGCTGCGGGTGCCGAACCTGCCTTCGGACGACGCCCCCGACGGCCTGACCGAGGCCGACAACGTGGTGGTCCGTCATGAGCACTGGGACCCCGATGCCTACGGCGAACATCAGCGGGTGCCGCACTGGGAGATCGCCGACCAGCTGGGGCTGCTCGACGTCGAGCGGGGCACCAAGCTCTCGGGTTCGATGTTCGTGATGTACACGGGGATGGGGGCCACCCTGTGTCGTGCCCTCATCCAGTACGGCCTGGACCGCAACGCGGACGCCTACCGGGAGATGCGTCCCCCGACGCTGGTCAAGACCGAGACCATGGTGTCCACCGGCCATCTGCCCAAGTTCGAAGAGGACGCCTACCACCTCGAGCGGGACGACCTGTGGGCCATCCCCACCGCCGAGGTGCCCCTCACCTCGTTCTGCCGGGACGAGGTGCTCGACGAGGCCGATCTCCCGATGAAGCTCATGGCCCACACGTCGTGCTTCCGTCGCGAGGCCGGATCAGCCGGCCGTGACACCCGGGGCCTGCTCCGGGTCCACGAGTTCGACAAGGTGGAGCTGCTGTCGTACGCCACCCGTGACCAGGCCCCCGAGGTGCACGCCGACATCCTGGCCAGAGCCGAGGCGGCCATCACCGATCTGGGGCTGTCCTACCGGGTGCTGGATCTGTGCGCCGGCGACCTGGGTGGCTCATCGGCACGCACGTTCGACCTCGAGGTGTACGCGCCGGGTGCCGACCAGTGGCTGGAGGTGTCGTCGGTGTCGTGGTTCAGCGACTACCAGGCCCGCCGGGCCAACGTCCGCTACCGGCCGACCGATGAGAAGGGCACCCGGATTGTCGACACTCTGAACGGCTCCGGTCTGGCCGTGCCCCGGGTGTGGGCCGGCGTGGTCGAGACGCATCGTCAGCCCGACGGCACGATCGCCATCCCCGAGGTGCTTCAGCCCTACATGCGGGGCGCCACCAGCATCGGTTGAGCATCAGGCATCAGCTGATCGTCAGGTACTGAGAAACAGGCCGAGTGCCGCAGCGCCCACGCCCAGCACGAGGGTGTTGACGACGTGGCCCACCGACCGGCCCCGACGTCTTCCAACTCGAGTACCGGCCAGACCTACGGCGTCGGCGGCGAACGTCGAGAACGTGGTGAACGTCCCCAGCCCGCCCATGCCGATCACCGTGAGCGTGGTGGTGTCGGCTCCGGCGAGCAGGCCGAGGACGAACGAGCCGACCACGTTGACCGACATTGTCCCGAGGTGACCTCCCGGCCAGCGCTCGGTGGCCGCCAGCCGGAGCGCCGCCCCGGCGCCCGCCGCGACCACGAAAGCCAGGCCGGTCAACACGGCGCACCGGTGGCCGATTCCGGATCGGGTGCCGGGCGGGATCGCCCACCGATCGCCCGGCCGAGGAGGAAGAACGCCAGGCCCCCGGCGACCGAGAGCAGCACGTAGCCCACCGCCCCACCGGAATCACCGTCGCGTAGGGCGGCGGCCACCTCGACGGCGAACGTGGAGAAGGTGGTGAGTCCACCGCAGAATCCGGCGCCGATCAGCAGGCGGGCCGTCCGGCCCACGGCCCCTCCCCGGGTCGCGCCCATCAGGACTCCGAGCAGGCCGCAGCCCACGAGGTTGGCCAGCAGGACGGGTCCGGCCGGGCCACCGCCCGGTCCGGCGGTGGTTTCGATCAGACCCCAGCGGACCGAAGCCCCGACCGCCCCACCGACGGCCACCAGGAGCAGGTCGCGTGGCGTGAGACCGGTGGCGGGCATGGCGCCGAGACTACGAGGCGTGTCGGGTCCCGCCGGGTGAGGCCGGGAGGTGGCCGAGGCTGGTTGACTGAGGTCATGGATCTGAGCGGGGTGCGGGAGGCCTACGAGACCGGGGGCTTCGACGAAGCCGACCTGGCGGACGACCCGTTCGCCCAGTTCCAGCGGTGGTTCGGCGAGGTGGAGGCGGCCGGCTACTGGGAACCCAACGCCATGGTGCTCTCCACGGTGACCGCCGACGGTTGGCCGTCGGCCCGGAACGTCCTCCTGAAGCGTGTGGATTCCGACGGCTTCGTCCTGTTCACCAACTACACCAGCGACAAGGCCGTCGAGATGGACGACAGTGGCCGTGCCGCCCTGACCTTCAGTTGGACCGAGCTACGACGCCAGGTCCGGGTGGCGGGTACGGCCGAGCGCCTGTCCGAGGACGAGTCCGACGGCTACTGGACGACCCGCCCGAGGGGCAGCCAACTGGGGGCGTGGGCATCAGACCAGAGCGTCGTGGTGCCCGATCGGGCCACCCTCGAGCGGGCCTATGCCGCCGCCGAACAACGCTGGTCCGATCGACCGGTGGAACGTCCCGCGCACTGGGGCGGCTACCGGGTGCAGCCCCACGCCGTCGAGTTCTGGCAGGGTCGGCCTGACCGACTCCACGACCGCCTGCGCTACCGGCTGGACGGTGGCGCCTGGGTGGTGGAACGCCGAGCGCCCTGAATCCGGGAGGTCAGCCTTCCGATTCCACGGCTCGGCGGGGTCGGTCGGGGTCCTCCAGAGCGGCCACCAGGCCGTCGATCAGCAGATCAAGGTGTTCGGCCCGGGGGGTGTCGTCCCGATCCGACCAGTCACGGTGATCCCGGTTCCACCGGATGCTCGGAGGCAGCTCCACCTGGATGCCACCACCGGCCGCCTGGTTCACCGGGTTGTCGGGATGCAGGCCGCGTAGCGAACGGGGCATGGCCTGCACGTCGTCGACCACCCGGTACTCCTCGGGCAGAACGCCCCGGAGGTGCCCGGCCACGTGGTGGGCCGACGCCCGGTCGGCTCCTCCCACCAGCACGGCCCAGAAGTCGTCGTGTCGGCCGTACCCGTGGATCGAGAGAACGGTGTCCACCCGTTCCAGGAAGGCATCGAGATTCGGCGAGATCCCGGCCACGAAGCGGGTCGACGGCAGGTGACGTCGACAGCCGTCGGGCTGGACCACGGCGTACAGCGACCCGCCGACCCGGGCTGCCACCTCACGGGCCACCACCTCGGTGGCCCGCTCCAGGCCACCTCCGTGCAGGGCGCACACGCCGGTCGCCGACCGGAGCTCGACCTCTTCGACCACCCCGGGCAGGGCCAGCAGGTCGGCCAGGTGCCCGATCGGTTCGACCCGACCCGGCGTGCGGTCATCGACCGCCGCCGATCGACTCGGGCTGTTCACCGCCGTCGGTCGGTGATCGCCCCGCGGGCCGATGCCCAGACGATCAGCAGGACGGCAATGGTCACCAGCCCTTCGAGGGGCGTGGCCCATCGCACCGGGTCGTCGGCCCAGTTGCCGATGCGGGCCGGCCAGTCGCCGATGAGCCGACCGACGGGGATCACCACCAGGTCGCCCCGGTGGACCAGCCCCTCGGCCAGCACCCAGGCGCCACCGACCAGCGTCCACAGCCATTGGCGGGGCCGTGAGGTCAGCGCCGGTCCGAGCCCCCACGCCACGAGCGTGGCCACCACCAGCCAGAGGGCCAGGCCGAGGCGCAGACCACCGACGTGGGAGGCCCAGTTGGTGAGGTGCGACTGGAGGTCGGTCACCGAATCCACGATGGGATTGGACGGGGCCCGTGCGTCACGCAGGATCCGGATCTCGTAGACGCCGTAGACGATCAGGTAGGCGCCGCCCAGCATGAGGGCCACGGCGCCGATCCGGTCGAAATGGGGTAGCAGCCGACGGAGGTGCCGGGCCAGGCCACCCCGCGCCACGGCGAGCGAGAGGGTGAGCGAGGTGACCACGGCAGCCATCCCGGCGGCGAAGGCCAGGTACACGGCGATCCCGTCGACGATGCCGTCCCGACCGAAGCTCCCGGCCACGTGCAACAGGAAAATGGGGGCCGAGCAACCGATGGACACCACGGCGTACGACACCCCGAACCCGAGGACCGACCACAGTTCGGTGGTCGACGGGCCCCGGCCGGGCTTGAAGAAGGGGATGCGGATCTGCCGGCCGGTCAACATGAAGAGGCCGTAGGGCACGAACGCCGCGCCGAGGATCACCGTGACCCACGGGGTCCGGGTGGCAATGGCCTCCTCGGAGACCACCGTGTTGACGGCCAGGCCGAGGGCTCCGAAGACCAGGACGAAGGCTGCCGTCAGGGTGAGGCTGACCGAGAGGCCGCGCAGGATCTGTTCCGGTCGGGCCTCGTCGTCGGCCGTGTCGCGACCCAGGAAGTACCCCAGCCACGTCGGGAGCATGGCGAAGCCACACGGATTGATGGCCGTGACGATGCCCAGCGTGAACGGCAGGGCGAGGGACACGTCAATCATGAGGTGGGAATCATGGGACGGGAATCATGGGGCGGGAATCATGGCGTCGGGTTCAGGTGCTCGTCAATGGCGTCGGCCAACTCGTCGGCGTCCAGCGGCCCGTGGTGGACGTGGGTCAGATCGCCCCGGCGGTCGACGAAGGCGGTCACCGGCAGGCCGACGGTGCTGAGGGCTGCCGAGAACCGTCCGTCGGGGTCACGGCCCTGAAGGTAGGTGATTCCGAGCTCGTCGGCCCGTTGAGCGGCCCGGGTGGGTGAGTCGCTGACGTTGATGCCCACGAACCGGACCTGCCCGGAACCCGTCTCGTGGGCGGCCTGGAGGACGGGCATCTCCTCGAGACACGGGGTGCACCAGGTCGCCCACAGGTTCACCACCAGCGGTCGATCGTCGACGGTCAGATCGCTCAGGGTGGTCGTGCTGCCGTCCCAGATCCAACCCCAACCCAGCAACCCAGCAACCCAGAGAGCAGCGAGACCAT
>JAAZXY010000076.1 GCA_014239855.1 Acidimicrobiales bacterium
CGATTCGGTGACCATGGGGGACGAGATCGTACAAGACCGCTGACGTCGGTTTCCCGAGGATGACGTCATGCAGATGGCTCCGAGTTCCTCTCATGCGAACCTTCACGATGACCCGGCCCCGGATCGGGGAACGGCGGCCCTGCGGGCCGTGTCTCCGACGGACGGTCCCCGGACCGATCCCGAGTCGCTGGCCGAGGATGCGGTGGCCGTGGTGGCCCGCTGGCTGACCGAGGCCCATGCCGACGAACAGCCCGCCGAGGCCCGGCTGGCCGACCGGATGCGGGGCATCATCGAGGATCCGTCGGGCGTGGGCTTCACCATGCGTTTTGTGGATCGGGTGGCCCGACACCGCGACGACGCGCTGGCCGCCGACCAGTTGGCCGCTCTCGTTTCTGAAGGCGTCGACGACGGTGACCTGCCGGAGTTCCTGGGTCGTGTCGACCGGCTGCTCCTGAGGATCGGCGCCCGCCTGGCCCCGGCGTTGCCCCGCATCGTGATGCCGCTGGCCCGGCGACGCCTCCGCCAACTGGTCGGCCACATGGTGGTCGACGCGGCTCCCGGCCCGGTCCACGAGCACCTGGCCGAACGACGAGCCGAGGGCTACGCCATGAACGTCAACCTTCTGGGCGAGGCCGTCCTGGGTGACGACGAGGCCGGTCGACGCTTCGACCGGACGCTCGCCCTGATCGAGGACCCGGAGGTGGACTACGTCTCGGTGAAGGTCTCGGCCATTGCCAGCCAGATCAACATGTGGGCGTTCGAGGACACCCTGGGTCGCATCACCGAACGTCTCCGGGTGCTGTACCAGCACGCCGCCCGGTCGTCGACGCCGTCGGGCCGGCCCACCTTCGTGAACCTCGACATGGAGGAGCACCGTGACCTCGAGCTGACCATCCGGGCGTTCACCGACCTGCTCGACGAGCCCGAACTCCGGCATCTCGACGCGGGCATCGTGCTGCAGGCCTACCTGCCCGATGCCTTCGGCGCGCTGCAGCGGATCACCGCCTGGGCCTCGGCCCGTCAGGACGCCGGAGGCGGCGAGGTGAAGGTGCGTCTCGTCAAGGGGGCCAACCTGGCCATGGAGCGGGTGGATGCCGCGGTCCACGGTTGGGTCCAGACGCCGTATGAGACCAAGGCCGAGGTGGACGCCAACTACAAGCGGTGCGTCGACTGGGCCCTTCGGCCCGTCCACGCACGGGCGGTGCGGATCGGCCTGGCCAGCCACAACCTGTTCGACGTGGCGTGGGCCCACCTGCTGGCTGAGAGCCGAGGCGTGGCCGACCGGGTGGAGTTCGAGATGCTCCAGGGCATGGCGCCCGCCCAGGCCCGGACGGTGCGCGGCGAGGCCGGTGGGCTGCTGCTGTATACGCCCATTGTCGGGCGCGACGACTTCGACGTGGCCGTGGCGTACCTGTTCCGTCGTCTGGAGGAGAACGCGGCGGACGAGAACTTCCTGCGCCACCTGTTCACCCTCCGACCCGGGACCCCCGAGTTCGCCGAACAGGCCGAGGGGTTCCGACGGGCGGTGGCTCATCGGTGGAACGTCGGCGATCTGCCACGCCGTGAGGTGCTCTGTCGCCCGGTGGGCCGTCCGGTGACGGTTCGTGGCGGGCCGCCCACCGTCGAGGGTGTGTTCGCGAACCAGCCCGATACCGATCCGACGCTGCCCTCGGTGCGGACCCGAATTGACGCCATGGCCGGTCGGTCCTTCCAGTCGGCGACCACGCCGATGACCGTGTCGGTCGACGGTCCCGACGGCATCGACGTCGTGCTGGCCGCTGCCCGGGCCGCACAGCCCGGCTGGGAGGCCCTCGGAGGGATCGGCCGGCGGGACGTGCTGCGGCGGGTGGCCGACGAACTGCTGGTCCGCCACGACGACCTGATGGTGGCCATGGCCCACGAGGCGTCCAAGACGCTGGCCGAGTCGGCGCCGGAGATCGCCGAGGCGGTCGACTTCGCCCGTTGGTACGCCGAGCGGGCGCCCGAACTGGAGCGGATCGACGGCGCACGGTTCACCCCGTTGGGCGTGGTGGCCGTCATTCCGCCGTGGAACTTCCCGGTGGCCATCCCGGCGGGAGGGACGCTGGCGGCGTTGGCGGCCGGCAACGCCGTGGTGTTCAAGCCGGCACCGGAGACCCCCCGGTGTGCCGAGATCGTGGCCGAGGCGTGCTGGGCGGCCGGCGTGCCGACCGACGTCCTGCGGTTCGTGCGCACGCCGGATAACGAGGTGGGTCGCCACCTGGTGACCACGGTCGACGGGGTGATCCTGACCGGCGGTCACGAGACGGCCGACCTGTTCCGCTGCTGGGACCCGAACCTCCGGTTGTTCGCCGAGACCAGCGGCAAGAACGCCCTGGTGGTCACCCCGCAGGCTGACCTGGACCTGGCGGCCGCCGACCTGGTGGCCTCGGCGTTCGGCCATCAGGGTCAGAAGTGTTCGGCAGCCAGCCTGGGAATCCTCGTGGGACGGGTGGCCGACGACGACCGGTTCCTGCGCCAGGTGGTGGATGCGGCCCGCTCGCTGCGACCCGGACCGGCCCATGATCCGGCCACCGTGCTGGCCCCGCTGGTCGGCCCGCCGACCGGCAAGTTGCTCGACGCTCTGACCGTGCTGGCTCCCGGCGAGGAGTGGCTACTCGAGCCCCGCTGCCTGGATCCGCTCGTCGACGGTGAGGGAAATGGCCGAGAGGGAAGTGGCGGGTCGGGACGGCACTGGACGCCGGGCATCAAGATCGGGGTGCGCCCGGGTTCGTCGTTCCACCGGACGGAGGTCTTCGGACCGGTGCTCGGTCTGATGGCGGTGGCCGACCTGGACGAGGCCATCGAGGTGCAGAACGCGGTGGACTACGGGTTGACAGGGGGGATCCACTCGCTGGACCCCACCGAGATCGACCGCTGGTTGGACGCCGTGGAGGTGGGCAACGCCTACGTGAACCGGGGCATCACCGGTGCGATCGTGCAGCGTCAGCCGTTCGGGGGGTGGAAGCGGTCGTCGGTCGGTGTGGGCGCCAAGGCCGGTGGGCCCGACTATCTGTTGCAGTTGGGCACCTGGGCATCGACCGGGGGCCTCGGCGAGATGGATGTCGTCGGTATCGAGGCATCCGACGCCGAGTGGTGGGGGACCCACTACGGCATCGACCGTGATCCGGCCGCCTTGTTCTGCGAGGCGAACGTCCACCGGTACCGGTCCCATCCCGACCTGATCATCCGGATCGGACCCGGGGCGACGCCGGCCGAGGTCGACCGGGTGCTGGTGGCCGCGGCCCGTTGCGGCGTGGAGCCCCGGGTGAGTCGGGCCTGCGATGAGGACGACGCGTCGTTCGCCGGATCGCTGTCGGCCCACCGGTTCGGTCGGATCCGGGCCGTGGGCTTCGTGTCCGAGACGGTGCGTCGGGCGGCGGCGACCGCCGAGGTCGACGTGGTCGACGAGGCGGTGACGGCCAGCGGTCGTCTGGAGTTGAGGCACCACCTGCGGGAACAGTCGGTGAGTCGGACCCTCCACCGGTTCGGCAACCTGGTGGCTACACAGCAAGCGACGAAAACAGTGGCCGTCTAAGTATTGACAACGAATTCCGTTGTGTGAGCACAGCAGCACGACGAAATCCCTTGCATTGGATGGACTGGCGGGCCAGACTGGGCCCATGCGCCGACCTCCCCTGCGGATCCTCGACCTGACCGGAAGCCCCGAGGCCATGGGTCACGCCCACGGCAGCGCCCACGCGGACGAGATCCGGGCCTACGCCGGTGAACGGGTCCGCCTCGCCGGTTCCAGGTTCTGGGCCGGCGGTGAGATCGGTCGGGCTGACGTGCTCGACATCGCCCGCTCGTGTCTGCCGGCCCACGAGTCGCATTCGGCCGATCTGTACGCCGAGTTGTGCGGGCTGGCCGATGGTGCCGGAATCACCCCTGAGGAGGCCGTGGTGGTCGGTGGCTTCACCGACTTCGTGGACACCGTCCGATCGGTGGTCGGCGGGACGCACCCCCTCGAGGTCCAGGAGGACGACTGCACGGCGTTCATCGTCCCCGACGCACGGTGCGACGGGCAGGGCTTCTACGGCCAGACCTGGGACATGCACGACACGGCCACCCCGTACGTGGTGCTGCTGCGGCTCCGCCCCGATGACGGCCCGGCCGCTCTGGTGTTCACCACCACGGGCTGCCTCGGCCAGTTGGGCATGAACGAGGCCGGCGTGTGCGTGGGCATCAACAACCTGGTGGCCACCGACGGTCGTCGGGGCGTCATGTGGACCTCGGTGGTGCGCGACGCCCTCATGCAGGACTCGGCCGCCGCGGCGCGTGACGCCATCCTCGATGCGGACCTGGCCGGCGCCCACAGCTTCCTGACCTTCGACGCCGGCGGCGACGGCCACATGATCGAGGCCTTCCCGACCGCCCGGCCCACCGAGGCGTTGGCCGCCGATGCCCAGGTCCACACCAACCACGCCATCTGGGATGAGGCCCTGGCCCGGCAGGCACCCAAACAGGAGGGGCTGATGGCCAGTTCCACCCGCCGGCGCGACCGGGCCGTCGAACTGTTGGATCGTGACGGCATCGGCGTCGAGGACCTGATGGCCGTGACCCGCGACGACCAGGCCATCTGCCAGGTCTCGGTCGAACCGACCAACATCGAGTCCAGTGGTGCGGCGATCATGCGTCCCGCCACCCTCGACTTCTGGGCCGTCTGGGGCCTGCCCAGCCAGAACGAGTACGTCCACGTGCCCTTTGCGGCCTGAAATGCCTGTCTGACCGGAGGACGACCCATGCCGGAGATCACCTACGCACCCATCGATGCCCGCTGGGCCACGGAACTGGCGGCCATCGAGCGCGCCGCCTTCCCCACCGCCGGCATCGAGGACCTCCTCGAGGTGGAGGACGTGCTCGCCCTGTGTGAGACATTCCCCGCCGGCGGGTTCGTGGCCCTCGACGGGGGCACGCCGGTCGGG
>JAAZXY010000077.1 GCA_014239855.1 Acidimicrobiales bacterium
GCCTCGGCGTCCCCCAGGCCACGGCCATTGCCGACGTCCGGGCGGCCCGTATGCGCCACCTCGACGAGACCGGCGTCTACTGCCACGTCATCGCGGACGGCGGCATGGCCACCGGTGGCGACATCTCCAAGGCCATCGTGTGTGGCGCCGACGCCGTGATGATCGGTTCACCGCTGGCTGCCGCATCGGAGGCGCCGGGACGCGGCTACCACTGGGGCATGGCCACCTTCCATCCGACGCTGCCCCGCGGCGCCCGGGTCCAGACCACGACCCGTGGTTCGCTCGAGGAGATCCTCCTCGGCCCGGCCAACGAGAACGACGGCAAGCTGAACCTGTTCGGCGGGCTCCGCACCTCGATGGCCACCTGTGGCTACGTCGACGTCAAGGAGTTCCAGAAGGCCGAGGTGATGGTCGCCCCGGCGCTCATGACCGAGGGCAAGTCGCTTCAGAAGTCCCAGGGCGTGGGGATGGGCCACTAGGCCTCCGGCCCGGCCCCTCCGAGCAACGCAACCGGATCGACCCACCCCTTCATGGCTGACACCCCCGGCGGGAGCGCCCGCGCCACCGAACGCATCCTGGTGGTCGACTTCGGCGCCCAGTACGCCCAGCTCATTGCCCGTCGGGTCCGTGAGGCGAACGTCTTCAGCGAGATCGTCCCCCATGACCTGACGGCCGCCGAGTTCGCCGAGCGGGCGCCCACCGGCATCATCTTCAGCGGTGGCCCGGCGTCGGTCCACGTCGACGGCGCCCCCCGCATCGATCCCGGCGTCTACGACCTCGGCGTGCCCATCCTGGGCATCTGCTACGGCGCCCAGCTCATTGCCCACCAACGTGGCGGCACGGTGGGACGCAACGAGCGGGGCGAGTACGGACGCACCGACCTGACCGTCGCCGACCCCGGCGTACTCCTTGCTGATGCCGGCCTCGGCACCCACCCGGTCTGGATGAGCCACTTCGACGCCATCACCGAGGCGCCGGCCGGCGCCACCGTCACCGCGTCGTCGCCCGACGCCCCGGTGGCCGCCTTCGAGGCCCCCGACGCCGGGCTGTACGCCGTCCAGTTCCACCCCGAGGTCCACCACACGCCGTGTGGCCAGGACCTCCTCAGCCGCTTCGTCCACGACGTCTGCGGGTGCGCCGGCGACTGGACAATGGCCTCGGTCATCGACTCGTCGGTGGACGCCATCCGCGAACAGGTCGGCACCGGCCGGGCCATCTGCGGCCTGTCCGGCGGGGTCGACTCGGCGGTCGCCGCGGCCCTCGTGCACAAGGCCATCGGCTCCCAGCTGACCTGTGTGTTCGTCGACACCGGACTCATGCGGGCCGGCGAGGGCGAACAGGTCGTGGAGACCTTCCAGAAGACCCAGGGCATCGAGCTCATCCACGTACGGGCCGCCGACCGGTTCTTCGAGAAGCTGGCCGGGGTCACCGACCCGGAGGACAAGCGCAAGGCCATCGGCGAACTGTTCATCCGGATCTTCGAGGACGCCTCCGGGGGCATCACCGACGCGAAGTTCCTCGTCCAGGGCACGTTGTACCCCGACGTCATCGAGTCGGGCACCAAGGACGCAGCCAAGATCAAGAGCCATCACAACGTGGGTGGCCTGCCCGACGACATGGACTTCGCCCTCGTCGAGCCGCTCCGCAACCTGTTCAAGGACGAGGTGCGGTCCGTCGGTTCCGAACTGGGTCTGCCCGACGAGATCGTGTGGCGCCAGCCGTTCCCCGGCCCCGGGCTGGGCGTGCGAATCATCGGCGAGGTCACGCCGGAGACCACGGCCATCCTGCAGGCCGCCGACCTCATTGTCCGCGAGGAGATCCGCGAGGCCGGCCTGGAGCGTGAGATCTGGCAGGCCTTCGCCGTCCTGCCCGACATCCGCTCGGTGGGGGTCATGGGCGACGAGCGCACCTACGCCCGACCGGTCATCATCCGGGCCGTCACCAGCGAGGACGCCATGACGGCCGACTGGGCCCGCCTGCCCCACGATCTCCTCGAGAAGATGTCCAGCCGGATCATCAACGAGGTCGACGGCGTCAACCGGGTGGCCTACGACATCACGTCCAAGCCGCCCGGCACCATCGAGTGGGAGTGAGTTCCGGGCCACCCACTGACGGGCCTCACGCCGACGGTCCGCTCACCGATGGCGAGCGCACCGACACCGTCGCCGCCTACACCTCGGCGTGCGCCTTCTTCGGCGAACGCCTCGCCCAGGTCACCGAACTGGACTGGACGGCCGAGACCGGGTGCCCCGACTGGGACGTCCGCACGCTGGTCGCCCACGTGGTCACCGGCGAGGCCCTGGTCACCCGGGTGCTGCGCGACGGCGGATCGTGGGAAGCCCAGGCCGACCCGTCCATCCTGGGTCTGAACCCGATGGCCGCCTGGCGGGGCACCGTGCTGGCCGCCATCGAGTCGGCCTCGGGCGACGGCGTGCTCGACGCCCTGCACGCCCACGCGGTGGGCGAAGTGCCCGGTGGGGTCATCATCGGCTTCCGGGTCACCGAGAATCTCGTCCACGGTTGGGATCTCGCCCGGGCCTGTGGCGCCGACGTCGAACTGCCCGAGACCCTGGCCGAACGGTGCCTCGACTTCTGGATGCCGCTGGCCGGTTCGGACGCCCTGTCCGATTCCGGGTCGGGCTACTTCGGGCCGACGGTCATGCCTCCCGAGGGGGCATCGGCCGGTGTCCGGTTGCTGGCCCTGCTCGGCCGGGCGGCATGATCTGTCGGTGACGCGCGAACCAGCCGAGACAGACCACACGTACTCCGAAGAGCCGTTCTACGCCGATCGCGACGGTCTGCTCCTTCCCGGTCCGTTGACCGGAGGCCCGTGGGATCCGACGATCCAGCACGGCGGGCCGATCTCGGGCATCCTGGCCCACCTCGTCGAGACGGTGCCCGCCCCGTCGCCCATGCGGACGGCCCGCCACACCGTCGACATGATGCGTGGCGCCCCCCTGGCCCCGCTGCGACCCGAGGTCGAGGTGCTGCGGTCGGGTCGACGTATCCAGGTCATCCGGGCGTCGTTGTTCGACGAACAGGAACGGGAAGTGGCCCGGGCCACGTCGTTGCGGATGCGGGTGTCGGACACCCCCAATCCGGTCGATCCGGACAGGACGGCCCATGACGAGGACGAACCGCATCCGGTGCCTGACGAACCCGTGCAGTTGACCATGCTGGGTGTCGGGGTCCCGGCCTTCCTGCAGGGCGTGGAGTTCCGGCGGACCGGCGAGTACCGCGACGGCGCACCGGGCCTGGTCTGGCTGCGGATGCACAACACGATGGTCGACGGGCACCCGACGAGTGCCTTCGTGCGTCTGGCCACGGTGGCCGACATGGCGTCGATGGCCGCCCAGTACCTCTCGCCGGAAGAGTGGACGACCATCAACGCCGACCTGACGGTGACCGCCTACCGGGACCCGGTGGGGGACTGGATCGGCATCCGGGGCCTCCACAAGAACGACGGTGACGGCATCGGCCTGTCCGAGGCCGTGCTCTACGACCTGGACGGCCGGGTCGGCCGGGCCACCGCATCGATCCTCATCGAACCCCGCTGACCCGTTCCCCATCCGCCAGACCCGACCCGGAGACCAGATGATGTCCGACGAGAACCGCGACCCGCAGACCCATGATCCGGAAGCGGGCCCCATGCACCCGGTGACGGCGGGCAGCATGCTCTACACGCTGGTCGACCCGGAGAAGGGCCACGAGGTGGCGTACAACCGGTGGTACGAGCGCGACCACTTCTACGGCGGCTGCATGACCGGGCCCTGGTGTTTTGCCGGAAGCCGCTGGGTGGCCACCCGGGCCATGAAGGACCTGCGCTTCCCGATCGAGGGCAACTCGGTCAACGACCCGTCCGACCGGGGGTCGTACCTGGCCGTCTACTGGGTGGAGAACGGCCACCACGACGACCACTTCGCCTGGGGTGCCGACCAGGTGGTCAAGCTCTACATGGCCGGCCGGGGCTTCCAGGAGCGCCGCCACGCCCACACCGTCCTGTACACCCACCGGTCCAACCGCTACCGCGACGCTGATCCGGTGCCCGTCGACGTGGCCCTCGATCACGGGTACGCCGCCCTCGTGTCGATCGTCGTGGAGCCGTCCGACGGGGCGTCGACTGGCGACCTGGCCGCCTGGCTGGACGCCGAGGGACTGCCCGGTCTGATGGCCGACGGGCCGGTGGCGTCGTGTGCCCAGTGGACGGCCGTGCCCCGCGACGAGATGACCAGCAACGCCCCCATGGACCTCGGCTCGTCGCCCATCGGACCGGACGCCACGATGCAACTGTTCTTTGTCGAGGACGACCCGAGGGAATGCTGGGACCGGTTCGTGGACTACGCGGCCCGTCTCGAGGCGTCGGGCCTGGGCCGGGTCACCTCGGCGTCGCCGTTCCTGCGCACCGTGGTCGGCACCGACCGCTACACCGACGAGCTCTGGTAGGCGGGCCTCTTCAGGAACTGGCCCTCAGACGCCGGCCAGGGCTTCGACCACGGGTCCGAACTCGACCATCGAGTCCTCGTTGAGGCCGATGTAGGTCAGGCCCCACCGCTCGCGCCAGGACAGCAGCGTCTCGACGCACTGGCCGGTGGAGCCCACCAGCACGTGGGGTGACGACAGGGCCGCTTCGGCATCCAACCCGAGGGCCGGGGCCATCAACTCGGCCAGACCGATCGGGTCGTCGGTGATCTGGGACATGTGGACCCGGG
>JAAZXY010000078.1 GCA_014239855.1 Acidimicrobiales bacterium
GTGCATCGGCGCCGTCTGTCGGATGCAGCACCGGGGCGCCCTGGGTGCCGAGGTCAACACCGGCGACGGCGCCGGCCTGCTGATTCAGGTTCCCGACAGCTTCTACCGGGCCGTGGTCGACTTCGACCTCCCCGATCCCGGGGCCTACGCCACCGGCATCGCCTTCCTTCCCAACGTGGCCACCCTGGCCGACGAGGCCATGGCCCTCGTGGAAGCCACCGCCACCTCGGAGGGCCTCGAGGTGCTGGGCTGGCGGGATCTCCCGATCGACGACTCGCTGATCGGCAACGCCGCCCGATCATCCATGCCCATCTTCCGGCAGCTCTTCCTGGCCGGTCCGGCCACCGATGGCGGCGCCCGCCCGGCAGGCATCGACCTGGACCGTCTCGCCTACGCCGTCCGGAAGCGGACCGAGCACGAGATCTCCCTCGTGGATCCCGAGGGTGGCGACGCCCACGGCGTCTACTTCCCGTCGTTGTCGGCCCGCACCATTGTCTACAAGGGGATGCTGACCACCACCCAGTTGTCCACCTTCTTCCTGGATCTCACCGATGAGCGGGTCGAGAGCGCACTGGCCCTCGTCCATTCGCGCTTTTCCACCAACACCTTCCCTTCGTGGCCGCTGGCCCACCCGTACCGCTTCATCGCCCACAACGGCGAGATCAACACCGTGCAGGGCAACCGGAACTGGATGCGGGCCCGCGAAGCCCTGCTGGCCACCGACACCATTCCCGGCGACCTGAGCCGGCTCTTCCCGATCTGCACCCCGGGGGCCAGCGACAGTTCCGGTTTCGACGAGGCGCTCGAGTTGCTGACCATGGGCGGCTACTCGCTTCCCGAGGCCGTCCTCATGATGATCCCGGAGCCGTGGGAGAACCACGCCGAGATGTCCGACGAACGACGGGCGTTCTACCAGTACCACGCGTCGCTGATGGAGCCGTGGGACGGCCCGGCATCCATTGCCTTCACCGACGGCACCGTGATGGGAGCCGTTCTTGACCGCAACGGCCTGCGCCCCAGCCGGTACTGGGTGACCGCCGATGACCTGGTGGTGATGGCCAGCGAGGTCGGCGTCGTCGAGGTTCCGACCGCAGACGTGGTCGAGAAGGGCCGCCTGGAGCCCGGCCGCATGTTCCTCATCGACACGGCCGAGGGTCGCATCATCCGCGACGACGAGATCAAGTCGGGGATGGCCTCGGGGCGTCCCTACCGCGAGTGGCTGGACCAGAACCTGGTCCACCTCGACGACCTGGAGCACCACGAGCGCACCAGTACCGACGAGGGCACCCTCCAGCAGCACCAGCAGGCCTACGGATACACCCACGAGGCTCTCAAGGTGCTCCTGGCCCCCATGGTCCGTGACGGCAAGGGAGCGATCGGTTCCATGGGAACCGACACACCGGTGGCCGTCCTCTCGGACCAGTCCCGTCCGCTCTACGACTACTTCCAGCAGCTCTTCGCCCAGGTGACCAACCCTCCGCTGGACGCCATGCGCGAGGAACTCATCACCGCGGTGTGTGGCACCGTCGGCCCTGAGGGGAACCTCCTCCACCCCACGCCGGAAAGCTGCCGCCAGATCCACCTGCCCCACCCGGTCCTGACCGAGGCCCAGTTGGCGTCGATCGTCGGCCTGGGTGAGACCTCTGCCGGATCTACCGGATCGGCTGGTGCCGCGGACCAACCGACGGGGTTCTCCACCCGCGTGCTGGACGGCCGCTACGAGGTGGCCCGGGGCGCCGAGGGCCTCACCGAGGCGCTCGACCGACTGCGGGCCGAGGCCTCGGCCGCGGTGGCCGACGGCGTGAGCTTCCTGGTGCTCTCGGATCGTGGGCCGACGGCCACCCTGGCGCCGGTGCCTTCGCTGCTGGCCACCGGAGCGGTCCACCACCACCTGATCGACGAGAAGACCCGCACCCGGGTCGGACTCCTGGTGGAGAGCGGCGACGCCCGCGAGGTTCATCACATCGGCCTGCTGCTGGGTTACGGCGCTTCGGGCGTGTGCCCCTACCTGGCCTTCGCCACCGTCGACGCCATGGTGGCCGAGGGAATGCACGGGCTCTCGCCGGAGATGGCGCCGGAGAAGTCCCGGGCCAACTTCATCAAGGCCTGCGACCAGGGCCTGCTCAAGATCATGTCCAAGATGGGCATCTCCACGGTGGCCTCGTACAGCGGCGGACAGATCTTCGAGGCCATCGGGCTGGGTGACGAGGTCATCGGTTCGTGCTTCGCCGGCACGGTGAGTCGCCTCGGGGGCGTGGGCTTCGACGTGCTGGCCGCCGAGGTGGCTGAACGCCACGCCCTGGCCTTCCCCACCACCCCGAGGAGCGGGCCCACCGCACCCTGGAGGTGGGCGGCGAGTACCAGTGGCGCCGTGAGGGCGAGTACCACCTGTTCAACCCGGAGACCGTCTTCAAGCTCCAGCACGCCACCCGCGAGGGGCGCTACGAGGTCTTCAAGGAGTACACGAACCTCATCGACGACCAGTCCGAGCGCCTGGCCACCCTGCGGGGTCTGTTCCGGTTCCGTGATGACCTGCGACCCTCCATCCCGATCGACGAGGTGGAGCCGGTCAGCGAGATCGTCAAGCGGTTCTCCACCGGGGCCATGTCCTACGGCTCTATCAGCGCCGAGGCCCACGAGACGCTGGCCATTGCCATGAACCGGCTGGGCGGCAAGTCCAACACCGGCGAGGGCGGCGAGGACCGCGACCGGTTCACCCCGGAGGCCAACGGCGATCTGCGTCGATCGGCCATCAAGCAGGTGGCGTCGGGTCGGTTCGGGGTGACCAGCGAGTACCTGGTCAACGCCGACGACCTGCAGATCAAGATGGCCCAGGGCGCCAAGCCCGGCGAGGGCGGTCAGCTTCCGGGATTCAAGGTCACCGAGGAAATCGCCCGCACCCGGCATTCGACACCCGGGGTGGGGCTCATCTCGCCGCCGCCCCATCACGACATCTACTCCATCGAGGACCTGGCCCAGCTCATCTACGACCTCAAGAACGCCAACCCGGTGAGCCGGGTGCACGTCAAGCTGGTGGCCGAGGTCGGGGTGGGGACGGTGGCCGCCGGGGTCTCCAAGGCCCATGCCGACGTGGTGCTCATCTCCGGCCACGACGGTGGTACCGGTGCCTCGCCGCTCACCTCCATCAAGCACGCCGGCGCCCCGTGGGAACTGGGTCTGGCCGAGACCCAGCAGACACTGCTGCTCAACGACCTGCGGGACCGCATCGTCGTCCAGGTGGACGGCCAGCTCAAGACCGGTCGTGACGTGGTCATCGCCGCGCTGCTGGGCGGCGATGAGTTCGGTTTTGCCACCGCACCCCTCGTGGTGTCGGGGTGCGTGATGATGCGGGTCTGCCACCTCGACACCTGCCCGGTGGGGGTGGCCACCCAGAATCCCGAGCTTCGGAAGAAGTTCAGCGGTCGTCCCGAGTTCGTCGTCAACTTCTTCGAGTACATCGCCGAAGAGGTCCGGGAGATCCTGGCCGAGCTGGGATTCCGCACGCTGGCCGAGGCCATCGGCCAGGCCGAATGCCTCGACGTCCGTGAGGCCGTCGACCACTGGAAGGCCTCGGGCCTGAACCTGGCCCCCATCCTGCACGTCCCCGACGTGGGTGACGCCGACCGACGCAACACCGGCGGCCAGGACCACGGTCTGGACCACATCCTGGACCGCACGCTGATCGCCGAATCCGAACCGGCGTTGGCCGACGGGCAGGCGGTACGGATCGCCACTGCGGTGACCAACGTGGACCGCTCGGTGGGCACCATGCTGGGCTACGAGCTGACCCGTCGACACGGGGGCGACGGGCTGCCCGACGACACCATCTCCATCGACTTCCACGGTTCGGCCGGCAACAGCTTCGGCACCTTCGTGCCCCGGGGCATCACCCTGCGGCTCACCGGCGACGCCAACGACTACGTGGGCAAGGGCCTGTCCGGTGGCCGGATCGCCATTCGACCCCCGGCCGACGCATCGTTCGTGGCCGAGGAACAGATCATCGCCGGCAACGTGCTGCTGTACGGCGCCACGGCCGGCGAGGCGTTCATCCGCGGCCGGGTCGGGGAGCGGTTCTGCGTCCGCAACTCGGGAGCCACCGCGGTGGTCGAGGGCATCGGCGATCACGGTTGCGAGTACATGACCGGCGGTCGGGCCGTCATCATCGGCCCCACCGGCCGGAACTTCGCCGCCGGCATGTCGGGAGGCATTGCCTTCGTGCACGATCCGGACGGGGTCTTCCCGGACCGGGTGAACCGGGAGATGGTCCTGGTGGAGTCACCGGACGGTGACGACCGGTCGTGGCTACGGGACCTCCTGGTCCGCCATCAGGCCGAGACCGGTTCCGCGGTGGCCGAGCGGCTCCTCTCGAACTGGGAGACCGAGGCCGGACACTTCGTGAAGGTCATGCCGACCGACTACAAGCGGGTACTCGAGGCGGCAGCTGCCGCTCGGGCCTCCGGGCGTGACGAGGTGGCGGCCATCATGGCGTCCACCGGCGCCTGACCGGCAGATACGGGCCGGAGAAGGGACCACACGACATGGGCGACCCCAGAGGATTCATCAAACACGACCGCCTCCTGCCGGACCGGCGGGCC
>JAAZXY010000079.1 GCA_014239855.1 Acidimicrobiales bacterium
CGGCCAACGTCATGCCGCACGAGTGCGTGGCCCTCTACGACCACATCACGGCCGGTCGCCACGCCGAGGCCATGGACCTGTGGCGACGGATGCTCCCGGCCAACCTCTACTTCTGGGACAACCCGCACGAGGCCGAGTACAACTCGGCGGTCAAGACGGCGGCCAACATGGTCGGCCGGACCGTCGGCCCGTGCCGCCGCCCGGTACTACCCATGACCCATCAGGGCCGCGTCGCCCTCCAGGCCGCACTGTCCACCCTCCCCGTCAACGGGGTGCACCGGGACCGCCTGGTCTTCCGAGAGTGGGAGGACGAGCGGGACTGGCTCGTCCAGATGACCGACCATGCCGGCGTGGGCCGTGCTCGACCAAAGGGAACTGTCCGATGACCATCGACCTCGCCGACCCGACCGCCCTGGCCGCGTCCATCGATCCACCCACCCGGGCCGTCATCGGCGGCCGCAGCGTGGAGGCAGCCTCCGGGAAGACCTTCGCCACCCTCAACCCGGCCACTGGTCGTGAGCTGGCCCAGGTGGCCGAGGGCGACGCCGCCGACGTGGACCGTGCCGTCGCCGCAGCCCGTACCGCCTTCGAGGAGGGGCCCTGGGGGCGGCTGGCCCCTGTCGACCGGAAGATGCTGATCCTTCGATTTGCCAGCCTGGTCGAGGCCCACACTGACGAGTTGGCCGTCATCGAGACCCTGGAGGCCGGCAAGCCGATCAGTGACTGCTCCGGCCTCGACGTCCCCGACCTGGTGGCCACCCTGCGCTGGCACGCCGAGGCCGCCGACAAGCTCTACGACCAGCTCTCACCGTCGGGCCCGGGCAAGGTGGGCATGGTGGTCCGCGAGCCCATCGGCGTGGTCGGTGCAGTCCTGCCCTGGAACTACCCACTCATGATGGCCGGCTGGAAGATCGGCCCGATCCTGGCCGCCGGCAACACCTGCGTGGTCAAGCCCGCCGAGCAAACCTCCATGTCGACCATCCGCATCGCCGAGCTGGCCGTCGAGGCCGGCATCCCCGATGGGGTGTTCAACGTGGTGCCCGGGTTCGGCGAGACGGCCGGCGCGGCCATCGGCCTGCACCCCGACGTGGACTGCGTGGCCTTCACCGGCTCGACCGAGGTGGGCCGCCACTTCCTGCGCTACTCGGCCGACTCCAACCTCAAGGAGGTCCTGCTGGAGTGCGGCGGCAAGAGCCCGGTCATCGTCATGGCCGACGCCGACGACCTGGACGCCGCGGCCACCGGGATCTGTGAGGGCATCTTCTGGAACGGCGGGCAGAACTGCAGCGCCAACTCCCGGCTCATCGTCCAGCGGTCCGTCGAGGGCGAGCTGCTGGAGCGCATCGCCGAGCGCAGCCGCGACTGGGTGGTCGGCGACCCCCTGGTGGCCGAGACGACCATGGGCGCCATGATCGAGGAATCCCACCTGGACAAGGTGATGGGCCACATCGTCGACGCCCACGAGGCTGGCTCGACGTGCGCGGTGGGCGGCAACCGGGTGCGCGAGGAGAGTGGCGGCTGGTTCGTGGAGCCCACCGTGTTCACCGATGTCGACCCCGACAGCCGCCTGGCCCGCGAAGAGGTCTTCGGACCGGTGCTGGCCGTGACCTCCTTCGACACCCCGGAGGAGGCCATCCGCCTGGCCAACGACACCGACTACGGCCTGGCCGGCACCATCCACACCACCGACCTGCGGACCGCCCACCTGGCGGCCCGGGCCATCAGGGCGGGCACGGTGGCCGTCAACTGCTACGGCGAGGGTGACATCACCACCCCATTCGGCGGATTTAAGCAGTCGGGCTTCGGCGGGCGGGATAAGTCGATCGCCGCCCATGAGCAGTACACGGAGTTGAAGACCATCTGGATGGACCTGTCCTAGACCCTGTGGGAGCCGTAACCCTCCTACCGCGCACCCGCCGCGACAACGGCTGGTTTGAGACCCTTCCCGAGGTTCTCCCGGCTGCTCAACTCGTCGGGCCGACGGAGGCTGACGTGGTGGTGGTGGGCGCCGGCTTCACCGGGCTTGCAGCGGCCCGGCGGCTGGGGGAACTACGTCCCGACGCCCGCGTCCTTCTGCTTGAGGCGGGACGGATCGGAAACGGCGCAGCGGGCCGGTCATCGGGGTTCGGCATCGACCACGCCCACAACATCCGCTCTGAAGGGTTTGCCGAAGCCGTCGAGTTCGAGAAGCAACAGATCGCCCTGAACCGCGCCGGGCTGGCCTATCTGGACGAGGCGGTCACCAGTCATGGCATTGACTGTGACTGGATATGGGGCGGCAAAACCCACGCGGCTTGTACCGACAGGGGCTCCACCGAACTGGAGCATTTCGCAGCAACCCTGGACCGGATCGGAGAGCCCTACGAGGTCCTGGAAGGCGACGCCCTGGTCGACCGACTGGGCATCGACCACTACGTCCGCGGTCTCCACACCCCGGGCACCGCTCTCATGCAACCCGCTGCCCTGTGCCGGGGTCTGGCCACCAGCCTGCCGGCCAACGTGGTGGTGCACGAGGAGACAACAGTGACGTGGTTGGACGCCGGACCGCCCCACGAGTTATGGACCGACAGGGGCAGTGTCCGCACGCCGGAACTGCTGCTGGCCAACAACGGCTTCCTCTCGGGGTTCGGCTTCTACCGCCATCACCTAATCCCAGTCGTCACCTGGGGGTCAATGACCCGGCCGTTGACCGATGGGGAGTCGGCCTCCATTGGCGGCCCACGTACCTGGGGAGTGATCCCCGCCGCCCCGTCGGGCACCACAGTGCGACGGCTGAGCGATGGCCGCATCCTGATTCGGAACGTCTACTCGTACAGCCGCCACTCGCTGGCTGGGGGGCGGCGGCGCCAGCGGGCCGGCCGGGCCCACCGGCGGGCCTTCGAGGCGCGGTTCCCGGGACTGGTCCACGTGCCCTTCGAGTACACATGGGGCGGGCCGCTAAGCATGGCCCGCAACGGCGAGCCGGTCTTTGGTCATCTCGTCGACGGGATCTTTGCCGCCGGCGTACACAATGGAACTGGGCTGAGCCGGGGCACCGTCTGCGGAAAGCTGGTCGCCGAGATGATGTGTAGCGAGGGCTCGGACCTGCTGGACGCCATGCTGGCTCGCGGTCGCCCCAACCGGAATGTCCCTGACCCGGTCCTCGGGTGGGGTGTCGACCTGTATGCCCGGCGGCTCCGGCTGCGTTCTGGGCGGGAGATGTAACCGTTCCCGACCGGGAACGGGACCGACGAAAGGACCTGGCCATGAGCAATACGACCAATACGAACCGGGTCGCCCTGGTCACCGGTGCCTCCTCGGGCATCGGGCGGGCCTGTGCCCTGCGCCTGGCCGCCGACGGGTTCGCCGTCGTGGTGGGTGGACGGAATGCCGACCGGGCCGGAGCCGTCATCGATGAGATCTCGGCGGCCGGCGGCACGGTGACCACGGCTCTGGGCGACGTGGCTGAGCCGGGCTACGGCGAGGCGGCGGTGGCGACCGCCGTCGGTACGTTCGGCCGCCTCGACGTGTTGGTCAACGCGGCTGGGGTCATCACCCGGGCCGATGCGGAGGGCACCAGCGACGAGGAGTGGTATCGGGTCATGTCGACCAACGTGGACGGCCTGTTCCGGACCAGCAGAGCGGCCCTGCCCGCCCTCCGGTCAGCCGGTGGTGGGGCCATCGTGAACATCAGTTCCACCAACGGCCTGGTCGGTGCAGCTGGGCTGGCCGCCTACTGCGCCTCCAAGGGGGCGGTCACCAACCTCACCCGGGCTATGGCACTGGATCACGCCGCTGAGGGAATCCGGGTCAACGCCGTCTGCCCGGGTGCCGTCGACACCCACATGCTGTACTCGGAGCGTGACAGGACGGTCGACGAGGTGCGCGCCATAAATCTCCCCGACATCCCGGAGGGTCGTATCCCGGTCGCCGAAGAGGTCGCCCACCTGGTCGCGTTCCTGGCCGATGACCGCTCGCGGCATGTCAACGGCGCCAACCTCAGCGTCGACGGGGGCTACACGGCGGCATGAGTGCCGACCGACGACCGGAGGATGGGTCAGGCCTGGCTGCCGGACGGGTGGTCGTCGTCACCGGGGGTGCCCGAGGCATCGGGCGGGCAATCGTGGACCGGTTCGCCGTCGAGGGGGCCACCGTCGTCGTAGGCGACCTCAACGATTCCGGGACCGTCGGAGCTGGGCTGGACGTGGCCGGGCACCGGGAGTGGATCCCTCTGGACGTGACCGACGAGGCGTCGGTCATGGAGTTCGCCGAATCAGTGCACGCCGGGCACGGCGGGGTTGACGTGCTGGTCAACAACGCCGGGATCATGGCCAACCGGTCGGTGGCCGATGAGACGGTGGCC
>JAAZXY010000007.1:0-384 GCA_014239855.1 Acidimicrobiales bacterium
GCCTGCATCCAGGAGATCGGTTGCCCATCCCCGGATCCGGTGCCCTCCAGATCCCGGGCGGCATCGAGCATCCGTGGATCCACGTCGCAGCCGGTCACCTCGCAGCCCCGGGTGGCGAACTGACGGGCCAGCGTGCCCGTCCCGCAGCCCACGTCGAGCAGACGATGACCCGGGGTTCCCACGCCGAGGGCCACCATCCGGTCCAGGCCCTCAGCCGGGAAGTCCGCCCGGTGGCGGGCGTAGTCATCGGCGGCCGAACCGAACCGGTCTCCCGGCACGCCCCGGACCATCGGTCGCTCAGACCTCGAGCAGGAGGGTGGCCGGCCCCTCGTTGACCAGGTCCACCGCCATGTCGGCCCGGAATCGGCCGGTGGCCACCTCCAG
>JAAZXY010000007.1:394-66194 GCA_014239855.1 Acidimicrobiales bacterium
GATAGGGCGGCTCCGCCTTGCCCGGTTGATGGCTGTCCAAGAATGCGAATACCGGCAGGCCCTAGGCGGTGAATGCCTTGGCCAGACGGTCGGCCTCCGCGGGGCCGTCGGCATGGGTCACCCCCACAAAGACACAGAGTCCCGGCCCGATCGAGCCCACCAGCTCGCCGTCGGGATGGCCGTCGGGTCGGCCGTCGGGAACGGTCACCGACGCCCTCGAGACCCGCTGCACCAGTGCCCGCATGGTCAGAACCTAGATCGGCGGCCCGTTTCCGGAGCCACCCGCGCCACCCGCGACAGCTGGACACCGTCCGGGGTGGCCGGAGGCACGCCTCCCCGGTGGAGGGTTCCCCCGACCCCGCCGCCAGACTTGTCGGATGCCTTATTCCCCGTCTGACGCCTCGAGCGGCGTCCCCCACGATGACGAGGCACTCCGCATCGCCTATCTGGCCTACCGGGGCAAGCCCCACTGCGGCGGTCAGGGCGTCTACACCCGCCACCTCACCAAGGCCCTGGTCGATCTCGGCCATCACGTCGAGGTCCTGGCCGGGCCTCCGTATCCCCAACTGGATGAACGGGTCGGCCTGGTCACGCTGCCCAGCCTCGAGCTGTTCAACGACCACTTTCCGATGCGCAAGGCCCGGATCTGGGAGATGAAGTCGAAGTGGGACGTCGCTGAGGCGATGTCGTTCAACACCGGCAACTTCTCCGAGCCCATGGCCTTCTCCCTGCGGGCGTGGGAACACCTCAAGGGTCGCCGTGGTGAGTTCGACCTGGTGCACGACAACCAGTGCCTCGGATGGGGCCTCCTGCTCATGCAGCAGCGAGAGCAACTGCCCGTGCTGTCGACCATCCACCATCCGATCACCGTGGATCGCCGACTGGAGATCGAACACGCCCGGACCCGCTGGGAGGAGTTCGGCAAGCGTCGCTGGTACGCCTTCACCAAGATGCAGACCCAGGTGGCCAAGCGGATGACCCGGGTCATGACCGTCTCGCAGTCCTCGGCCAACGACATCGCGGCCGACCATCGAGTCGACCCGGACCGCATCAACGTGGTGCCGGTCGGCGTCGATCCCGACCTGTTCCTCCCGGTGCCCGGCGTGGAGCGTGTGCCGGGTCGCATCGTGACCACGGCCAGTGCCGACGTGGCCATGAAGGGGCTCAAGTACCTGCTGGAGGCCATTGCCAAGCTCCGTACCGAGCGCCACGTCGAGCTGACCATCATCGGCAGGCCCAAGGACGACAGTGCGTCCTCCAAGGTCTTTGCCGACCTCGGCCTGACGGACTGTGTGACGTGGGTGCACGGCGTGCCCGACGAGCGCATCGTCGAGCTGTACAGCGAGGCCGAGTTGGCCTGCGTGCCGTCGCTCTACGAGGGGTTCTCGCTTCCGGCCATCGAGGCCATGTCGTGCGGCGTGCCGCTGGTGGCGACCACCGGCGGGGCCCTGCCCGAGGTCACCGGCACCCACGGCGAAACGTGCTTCCAGGTGCCGCCCGGCGACAGCGACGCCCTGGCCGCCATGATCCGCACGGCACTGGACGATCCCGACGCCCGTCAGCGGGTGGGTGCGGCGGGCCGCCAGCGGGTCATCGACCAGTGGAGCTGGCGTCACACCGCGGTCCGCACCGTCGAGCAGTACCGGGCCCTGCTGGCTGAGACCCGCTGACCCGTGTCGGCCGAGAACCCATGCTGACCGCCGATTACGACCGTCTGGAGTTGGCCGCCGGGGAGACCGTGCTGGACCTGGGCTGCGGCTTCGGCCGCCACGCCTACGAGGCCCTGCGACGCGGCGCCCACGTGGTGGCGTGTGACCTGGGGCTGGACGAGTTGCGCCAGGTCCGTTCCATTGGCGACGTCATGCGGGCCGACGGCGAGATCTCCGACGATGTCGTGCTGGAGACGGCCAACGGCGACGCCACGATGCTGCCCTTCGCCGATGGCTCCTTCGACCGGATCATCGCCTCGGAGGTCATGGAGCACATCGACGACGACGCCGGCGCTCTGGCCGAACTCACCCGGGTGCTGCGTCCCGGCGGCGTGCTGGCCGTGACCATTCCCGCCCGGTTCCCGGAACGGATCTGCTGGGCCCTCTCGGACGACTACCACGCCCCCAACCAGCCCGGCGGTCACGTACGGATCTACGGCAACGGCGAGTTGCGGTCCCGGATGGCCGCCGCGGGTCTCGAGCCGATCGACGAGCACCGGGTCCACGCCCTGCACAGCCCCTACTGGTGGCTGCGGTGCGCGGTCGGGCCGAACCGGCCCGTCGAGGACAGTCGCCTGGTCTCGCTCTACCACCGGCTCCTGACGTGGGACATCGTCAAGGCACCCCGCACCACGCGGATCGCCGAACGTCTGCTGGCTCCGGTGCTGGGCAAGAGCCTCGTGGTCTACGCCCGACGGCCCGTCGTGGACACCCCGCCGGCCCCCGGTCGGGACTCGTCGGACGGGACCGACTCCAGGGAGCATGAGCATGTCGCTGCCTGAGGTCACCGGCGTCCTGAACGCCGATCAGTTGGTAGCCACCGCGGGCACCATCGCCGAGTGGCAGCTGCCCAGCGGGATGATCCCGTGGATCCCCGGCGGCCATGCCGACCCCTGGAACCACACCGAGGCCGCCATGGCCCTGGCGGTGACCGGCCACCTCGATGAGGCCGAGGCCGCCTACCGGTGGTTGGTGGCCACCCAGCATGAGAACGGCGCCTGGCACCAGTACTACGTGGCCGACGGTGTCGAGGATCCGAAGTTCGACGCCAACGTGATCGCCTACGTGGCCACCGGGGTGTGGCACCACTGGCTGCTCACCGGCGACCGTGGCTTCCTCGAGTTCATGTGGCCGGTCGTGGAGCGGGCCATCGACTTCGTGCTCGACCTGCAGACCCCGCGCGGCGAGATCCTGTGGGCCCGTCACCCCGACGGCACCCCGTGGTCGTTCGCCCTGCTGACCGGATCATCCAGCATCTGCCACAGCCTCCGATGCGCGGTGGCCGTGGCCGAGGAGATCGGTCACGAGCGTCCCGACTGGGAACTGTCGCTCGGCCATCTGGCCCACGTGGTGCGGACCCGACCCGACGGGGCGTTCACCCCCAAGGACCGGTGGGCCATGGACTGGTACTACCCGGTGCTGGGCGGGGCGATCACCGGCGACGATGCGCTGGCCCACCTCGATGCCCGGCGGGATGTGTTCCTGATCCCCGCTGACGGTGTGGGCTTCAGCGCCGGCGCAGTCCCCCGCAACGGTGCGATCACCGGCGGCGGGTCGCTGGGCGTCCGCTGCGTGTCGGACAAGCACTGGGCCACGGCGGCCGAGACCAGCGAGTGTGCGATGGCCTACCTGCTGGCCGGCGACCGGAACACGGCGACCGATCTGTTCCGGGCCACGCTTCCCATGCGCCAGGACGACGGCCGTTACCTGACGGGGATCGTCTACCCGGACCTGGTCACCTTCCCCACCGACGAGTGCTCGACGTACACGTCGGCCGCCGTGGTGCTGGCCGCTGACGCCCTGGGCGGTTGCAGCCCGGCATCGGGAATCTTCGTGGACCACTCGGGCCTTCCCGACGTGATCGACGTGGAGGGCCCGTCCCTGGAGAGCCGGTCGGCCTGACCGGTTTCAGGTACCGGTTTCAGATACCAGTTTCAGATACCGGCGGCGTTGCGCCGGAGGACCCGGAGCGAGCCGACGGCGTCGACCTCGGTGAACGCCCCTGAATCGACCGCCCGGGTCCAGATCTCGAACGGCGGGCGACCTCCGTCCGCCGGATCCGGGAACACGTCGTGGATCAGCAGCAGGCCGTCGACGGCCAGGTGCGGCACCCAACCCTCGTAGTCCCGGTGGGCCGGCTCGGTCCCGTGTCCTCCGTCGATGAACAACAGGGCCAGTGGGGTGCGCCACACGGCAGCCACCGACGGCGAGTCCCCGACGAGCGCCACCACGGTGCCCTCCAGACCGGCGTCGTGGATGGTTCGTCGGAAGATGGGCAGGGTGTCCATCCGCCCGGTGACCGGATCGACGAGATCGGGTTCGTGGTGTTCCCAGCCGGCCTGGTTCTCGTCGGACCCCCGATGGTGGTCCAGGGCGAACAGTTGGCGTCCGGCGGCTTCGGCCGCCGCGCCCAGATAGCAGGCCGACTTTCCGCAGTAGCTGCCGACCTCCAGCCACGGGCCGTCCGGGCCGTGCTGTCCGACGGTGCCGGCGTGGTCGAACAGGGCACGACCCTCGTCGGCCGGCATGAAGCCCCGGGCGGCCTCGGCATGGGCCAGCACCTCGGCCGGCCGGCCTCCGGGATCACTCACCGAGGGTCGGTTCGGCTTCCTCGGCGGTGTGGCTCGGGTCGCCCTTGTCGCTCCGGTCTCCCCAGATCACATGGTGGAAGACCATGTAGCGCACGACCCACAGGGCGGCGAAGGCCCCGGCATTGGCCAGCTGGACCGACAGGGCACCACCGAAGATGGAATCGACCACGCCGACCGCTGCGGTGGACAGGAACAGTCCGGCGAACGACAGCATCCAGAACGGGGCGATCTCGCCCACCGTGTGCCCGCCCTGCTCCTGCTCCCACACGTAGTGGCGGCTCAACCAGTAGGCGGGCCAACTGCTGATGGCCACCGCCGCCATGTTGGCGAAGGCCCCGGGCCAGCCGATGACGCTGTGAAACAGGAACAGAAGCGACTGGCCGATGAAGACGTTGACCAGCGACACCCGTGAGAAACGGATGAGGGTCTGTCCGTGTTCCCGCCACAGGCGCGCTGGAAGAGAGAGGGGGTTGGCCACCACGGATCGGAAGCCTAACGATCCCCCTCCGCGGCGGCGCCCCCCTGGCCGGTGGGGCCATCAGGAAGCCCGCCGGTGGGGTCAGCGAGGAGTTGTTCGGCCATCTGCCCGAGCATGGAGCGGGCGACCGCAGCCGGCGACCCGCTCTCCGGAAGGGAACCCGCGACGGGTCCGGCGACGGCCCGTCGGGACGCGTCCAGGAGCAGGTGATCCAGATGGGACCGGACCTCGGCCCGCCACCGGTCCTCCCGACGACCGGCCAGGGCGCCGTCGGCCATCAGGGCGGCCATATGGGCGTCGGTGGCCGTAGCGAGATCATCGACACCCACCCCGGTGGTGGCCACCGTGGAGATGATCGACGGACGGGACCGCGGTCCGGTGCCTGCGCCGGTACGCCCGTGGCCGGTCAGGTCCGACAGGTCGAGCATCAACTCCAGGTCGCGTCGTGTATCCGCGGCATCGGGCCGGTCGGACTTGTTGACGGCGAACAGGTCGGCCACCTCGAGCAGCCCGGCCTTGTTGGCCTGCACGGCGTCGCCCATGCCGGGCGTGACGACGACCAGCACGGTGTCGGCGGCCGAGGCCACGTCCACCTCCACCTGTCCGACGCCCACCGTCTCGACGATCACCGGGTCGAAACCGGCGAGGTCCAGCACCCGGACCATGCCGGGCACGGCGAGGGCCAGACCGCCGGCGTGCCCCCGGGTGGCCATGGACCGGATGAACACGCCCGCCGCGGTGGCTTCGGCCATCCGGACCCGGTCACCGAGGATGGCGCCGCCGGTCAGCGGTGACGACGGATCAACGGCCAGCACGGCCGGACGGTGGCCCTGCTCGACCAGGCGGGTCGTCCAGGCGGCCACCAGGGTGGACTTCCCGGCCCCCGGTGGCCCGGTCAGGCCGATCACGTGGGCCCGGTTCCCGTCGGTGGCTCCGGCACCCCCGCCGAGAACCGTCCAGGCCCGCTCGGCCACCTCGTCGGCCAGTGGTCCACCCCGCTCGACGAGGGTAAGGAGTCGGGCGGTCGCCCGGCGTTCCCCACCCCGTGCGGCGGCCACCAGCTCGGAAACCGACCGGTCCCGCGACCGGCCTTCTGGCTGACTGGCCGAACGGTCTCCTGCCTGGCTGGCCGACGGCGGACTGCTGGTCATGGGGATCAACCCCGGGTGTCGGCGGCCGCCCGGACGCAGGCCACGACCTCGTCGGCCGAGGCTCCCGGACCGAGCACACCGGCCACGCCGGCAGCCGCCATGGCGGGGCGGTCCTCGTCGGGGACGATGCCACCGATCACCACCGGCACGTCCAGCCCGGCGTCGGCCAGTGCCTCGACCATGCGGGGGCCCAGCGTCAGGTGGCCGGCGTTGAGCATGGAGATGCCGACCACGTCGGCGTCCTCCTGTTCGACGGCGTCGATGATGGTGTCGGTGGTCTGGCGCAGGCCGAGGTAGACGACCTCCATGCCGCCGTCGCGCAGCATGCGGGCCACCACCTTGAGACCCCGGTCGTGGCCATCCAGCCCGAGCTTGGCCAGCACGACCCGTACCGGCGTCGGGTCCGTCAGGTCTCCAGGGTCATTCATCAGATCACCGCCCGCTCGACCCAGGTCCCGAACTCGGCTTCGAGGGTGTCGACCACCTCGCCCACCGTGGCCCGGGCCCGCACGGCATCCAGCAGGGCGGGCATCAGGTTGGTCGTGGGCTGGGCGGCGTCAGCAGACACCCGGGCCAGCGTGGCGGCCACCGCAGCCTCATCACGGGCCTGCTTCACGGTGGCCAGACGCTTGCGCTGGAGGTCCTCGGTGTCCTGGCCGATGCGGAGCAGGCGGCGGCTCTCCGGGTCATCACCCTCGGTGAACTCGTTGACGCCCACCACGATCCGTTCGCCGGCGTTCACCTCACGCTCGTAGCGGTAGGCGGCATCGGCGATCTCGCCGGCAAACCAGCCGCTGTCGATCCCGGCGTACACCCCTTCGAGAAGCGAGCCTTCCCCCAGATCCTCCAGGTGGGCGAAGACCTCCTCGGCCCGACGTTCCACCTCGTCGGTCATCCACTCCACGTAGGCCGAACCACCCAGCGGATCGGCGGTGTTGACCACCCCGGTCTCATGGGCGATGACCTGCTGGGTACGCAGCGCGACGCGCACCGCCTCCTCACTCGGCAGGGCCAGCGCCTCGTCGAAGGAATCGGTGTGGAGACTCTGGGTGCCGCCCAGGACGCCGGCCAGGGCCTGGATGGCCACCCGGGCGATGTTCACCTCGGGCTGCTGGGCGGTCAGCGACACCCCGGCGGTCTGCGTGTGGAACCGAAGCTTGAGGCTCCGCTCATCGGTGGCGCCGTAGCGGTCGCGCATCCAGCGGGCCCAGATGCGGCGGGCCGCCCGGAACTTGCCCACCTCCTCGAAGAAGTCGTTGTGGCTGTTGAAGAAGAAGCTGAGGCGGGGGGCGAAGTCGTCGACGTCCAGGCCGGCGGCCACCGCGGCCTCCACGTAGGCGAACCCGTTGGCCAGGGTGAAGGCCAGCTCCTGGACGGCCGTCGAACCGGCCTCGCGGATGTGGTAGCCCGATATCGACACCGGGTTCCATCGGGGCATCTCGGCGGTGGTGAACGCCATGGTGTCGGTGACCAGGCGGACCGACGGCCGGGGCGGGAAGATGTACTCCTTCTGGGCCTGGTACTCCTTGAGGATGTCGTTCTGAAGGGTGCCGCCCAGTTGTCCACGGGCGACGCCACCCTCCTCGGCGACGACCACGTACATGGCCAACAGGATGGGCGCCGGCCCGTTGATGGTCATCGACGTGGACACCGCCCCCAGGTCGATCCCGGCGAACAGGTCGGTCATGTCCTCGACGGTGTCGACGGCCACGCCGGCCCGACCGACCTCGCCGAGGGCCCAGTCGTGGTCCGAGTCGCGACCCATGAGCGTGGGCATGTCGAACGCCGTGGACAGCCCGTTGCCACCGGCGGCCAGCAGTTCCCGGAAGCGGGCGTTGGTGTCGGTGGCCGTGCCGAAGCCGGCGAACATCCGCATGGTCCACAGACGGGACCGGTACATGTCGGCGTGGACACCCCGGGTGTAGGGGAACTCGCCGGGCAGCGGGCCGTCGCCGTACACCGGGTCGACGGGGATTCCCGACAGGGTGCGGAACCGGTGGTCCTGATCGTCCATTCCGCGATGATACTTGGACGTCCGACTATCTGCCAACCAAAGGGCTGGCTACCATGGTCGCCGTGCCCCTCCCCTTCGATCCGGTCGCCGAGGCCCGCCGCAACTGGGAGACCCATGGCTGGGGCTCGGTCGACGCCATGGCGACCGCCACCTCGATCACCCGGGCCCACCAGATCCTGCTCAAGCGGATCGACGCGGCGCTCGAGCCGTACGGACTGGTGTTCAGCCGGTTCGAGGCCCTGGCCCTGCTGTCGTTCACCCGGACCGGAGCCATGCCCCTGGCCCGCATCGGCGAACGGCTCCAGGTGCACCCCACCAGCGTCACCAACACCATCGACCGCCTGGAGGCCGAGGGGCTGGTGGCCCGGACCCCCCACCCCACCGATCGGCGGACCACGCTGGCCGAGATCACCCCTGCCGGTCGGGACCTGGCCGTCGAGGCTGCGGCCGCACTGGCCGACGTGAAGTTCGGCCTGGACGGCATGCCGATCCGGGATCTGACCGCGGTGACCGACAGCCTCCAGTCCCTGCGCGCTGCGGCCGGCGACTTCTGAGCCGGCCCGCTCCCCTAGGGTCCGTCCCGTGATCGTCTCCACTCTTCTCGGCCTGATCGCTCTCGTGATCGGCCTCATCATCGACTGGCCGGTACTGGTGCTGCTGTCCATCATCTTCACCATCGTCCAGTTGGTGATGCTGGCGGCCAAGACCGCCGTGGAACGCAACGACGTGAAGGTGGCCGAACGCCTGGCCGCCAAACAGGCCCGCCACGAGACCCGCCACCAACGCGACTGACCAGTTTCCGGACCGATTGGTTTCCGGACCGATTGGGCCTCCGACCCGTCGAACCGGCAGGCTGGGGTCATGCCCGACACCACGTCCGACACCCCCACGGCACGGCCGGCGGAGATCGCCGCCCACCCGAAGTTGAACATCGTCTACCGGACCGATCCCGACCGGATCGCCCCGCTGCTTCCCCCCGGGATCGAACCCACCGGCAGCCCCAACGTGTACGTCGGGATCTACTGCGTGCCCATCCGCAACGAACCCGAGTACGGCGTGTCCACCAAGGTCGACGCGGTGTGGAACGGCATCGAGGGCCAGTACTCGTTCGGCATCGGGATCGACCAGGAAGCGGCCATCTTCGTGAGCGGCGAGACCAACGGGCAGCCCAAGTTCCCGTGCACCACCCGCTACTTCCGGCTCGGCGACCGCATCGAGGCCACCTGCACCCATCAGGGATACACCTTCCTGGAGTTCCGGGGCACGGTCACCGGCGAAGCCGAGACCGACGGATCCGACGTCGTCCACGACGAATGGTGGACCAAGTACTCCCGGGCCATCGGAGGCGCCGAGGGCCAGTGGGACTTCCCCCCGCACGTGGTGCACGTCCACCAGGTCAGCGAACCGACCCACGTCGAGACCCTGGACGGCGAACTGGTACTGCGGGACAGCCCGTGGGATCCCTACACCGAGCTGCTGCCCATGGATGAACTGGTCGACGCCCGGCTGGTCACGTCACGCCACAAGGAACGCTCGATCACCAACGGCGGGCCACTCGACCCGGTGGCCTTCTGGCCCTACGCCGACACCATCGGCGGGTCACGCTGGCCCGGCGAACGCGGCGGCCCCAAGTTCGTCTGGTAGGAGGCAGCGACCATCATGCTGAGCAGGTTCGACGACTACCCGATCCACCAGACGCCCGACCCGGTCGCCATGCCGGCGTCCAGCGACAAGGACGTCTACGAGCGTTACTGGTTCAACGGCTACTCGACGGCCGGCGACCTGTACTTCGGGATCGGCACCGCCCTCTATCCGCACCTGGGCATCCGGGACTGCGGCATCAGCATCATCGTGGACGGTGTCCAGCACGCCTTCCATGCTTCCTGTCGGGCCGAGGGTGACCCGGCCGACCAGGAGGTCGGACCATTCCGCCTGGAGATCCTCGAGCCCATGCGCTCGTGCCGGATCGTGCTCGAATCCAACGAGACCGACTTCGCCTGTGACCTGACCTTCGAGGGTCGGACCGGCAACGTCGAGGAACCACGCCACCACTGGAGCGGCGACATCCGCCGAACCATGGACACCACCCGGTTCACCCAGATGGGCCGCTGGACAGGATGGATCGAGTTCGACGGTCGCCGCATCGAGTTCAACCCGGACACCACCCGGGGCACCAAGGACCGGTCGTGGGGTATCCGCCCACTGGCCGGCGGCGACCGCCGTGGCGCCCCCGCACCTCCGGCCCAGTCCAGCCTGTTCTTCCTGTGGGCGCCGCTGAACTTCGACGACATGTGCGTGCACTACCAGCTGTTCGAGGACTCGCTCGGCCGGCCCATGTCCAGCGTGGGCGCGGTGCTTCCCACCTACGACACGTTGGCCGACCTCCCGGCCATCGAGGACCCGGCGGCCCGGCACATGCGGGCCCATGAGCATCGTCTGCAGTTCGACGACGGGAGCCGGCTGGTCCACACCGCCGACCTCTCGTTCACCTCGGTGGACGACGGCTCGCACCACGAGTTCCACCTGGAGCGGATCTTCAGCTTCCGGATGAAGGGCATCGGCTACCACCACCCCGAGTGGGGTCACGGCGCCTGGAAGGGCGAACTGGCCATGACCTCGGAGAAGTGGGACATGGACAGCGTCGACGACCAGGCGTTCGAGAACCAGCACTGCCAGCATCTGATGCGGGCCACCTTCCAGGACCAGACAGGGGCTGACCGGGTGGGCATCGGCGTTCTCGAGCAACTGTGTGTCGGGCCGTACAAGCCCTACGGATTCGAAGGGTTCGTCGGCCGCGACGGCTGAGATTCAGTCGGCCGGGGTCTCGCCGGCCTGTGCCTGTCGGCGGCCAGAGCTTCCGGCCCTTCCGGACCGGCCCGACCGGGCGGGTGACCGGGCCGGCGCCGCCGAGCGGTCGAACCGTCGGTACCAGGATCGAAAGCCCGGGAGGTCGGCCCGGCTGGATTCCACGTCGGCCAGTGGCACGCCGTCGACCAGCCGGACCATCACGGTGAAGCCGTCCACCGGGGTCACGTGGATGACCGGCGAGGCACCATCGGCTGACCGGAGGACCACGGTGCCCGGGCCGTGGACCCGCAGCGCCCGACCGTCGGGCGTTGTCCCCTCCCACGTGTCGGGGTCGTCCGCGACAGGCGCTCCGTCGGCCACGCCGCCGCTGGCCAGAATCCCGACCAGCACGTCCTCCGGATGACCGGGGCGTTCCTCCGTCCGGAACTCCCCTGATCCATCCGGAACGGGCGGCGGCGCCAGCGGCTGTTCACCGTCGCGACCGTTGAACGCCCAGACGGTGCCGCCCACCACCTCGGTCGGCCAGACCCGCAGGCGGGCGGTCTCCGGGATGGGGCCGTCGGCGGCCGACGTGCACGCTCCACCGTGGCTGAAGCACCACTCGTGCAGCGGGCAGACCACCTGGTCATCGTCGATCCGCCCTCCGGCGGCCAGGTCGGCACCCAGATGCGGGCAGACCGAATGGGTGACCAGCGCCCGGCCTCCCGCCGTGTAGCCCACCGCCAGGTCCTGGCCGAAGACGGCCAACGGGGCCAGCGCGCCAACGGGCAGGTCCGCCACGTGGGCCACCACGAACCAGCCCACCGGGAAGGGCGGCCGATGGGCCGGCGGCTCGACCACCGGCGACTATTCCTCTTCGTCGTCGGGAAGGTCGCCGGTACCGTCGTCGTCCAGCGACGAGACGGGCACCAGGGCTTCAGCGGCCACCATCGGGTTGGGGAACTCCTTGACGCCGCAGACCTTCCCGTCGCGGAACCGCCACAGGGCGATGTAGGTGTTCCGGTAGGGCTTGCCGGTGTGGGTCACGTGACCGTCGGACTCGTATTCGGCGACCAGCAGGTCGGGGTCGACGCACTCGTGTACGTCGGTCAACGAGAGGGTGAACACGAAGGTGCCCAACCGCGAGGCCAGATAGGCGCCGATCTGGCGGCCGCCGTCGAGGCGCACCGGTGGATCGGCGAACGGCAGCTCGAGGATCCAGTCCGACGTGTAGCACTCGGCCAACTCACCGGCCCGGTCCGTGCCGAACAACGAGACGACATGTTCGAGCAGCGCCCGATTGGCGGCCCGCCGTTCGTCGTGGTCGCCGTCCGGGCGACCGTCGGATCCCCCAGCCACGACTCAGTCCCGGTAGGAGGGGTCGTCGCGGTCGAGGATGGCCTTCAGTTCGGCGAAGTGGGCCGGGCCCTGGTCAGTGAACCGGGTCCACATGCGGGCCACCGAGTCGGCCAGTTCGTCGTCCATGGGACGCAGCGGCCGGCCGGTGCCGAGGGCCAGCACCGTGGTCCGACAGGCCCGCTCCAGGAAGTACAGCTCTTCGAAGGCGTGGGCCACTGTCTCACCGACCACCGTCACCCCGTGGTTGCCCATCATCATGACCGAGTGCCCCTCGATGGCCTCGGCCACCCGGGCGCCCTCGGCCGGGTCGTCGGGTGGGCCGCCCATCTCGAAGTCGTAGTAGGTCCGGCCCCAGAACCGGGCCGTCGCCTGGTCCAGCGGCGGAATGGTGGGGTCCTCCAGGCCGATCAACGCCGAGGCGTACGGCGGATGGCAGTGCAGGACGGCCCGAGCGGTCGAGATGCGCTGGTGGACCGCCCCGTGAATGCACCAGGCCGACGGGTCCGGCGCATCGGGTCGGTCCATGGTGGACGGATCGTCGGCGTCCAGCAGGACCAGCTCGCTGGCCCGCACCAGCGAGAAGTGCCGCCACTTCGGATTGCAGAGGAACCGCTTCCCGTCCGGCGAGACCGCGGCGCTGAAGTGGTTGGCTACCGACTCGTGAAGGTCGAACCGGGCGGCCAGGCGGAAGGCTGCGGCCAGGTCGACGCGGATCTGGGCCTCGTCGAGTTCCTCGAGGGTCACCGGGGCGTCGATGGCGGTCATGGCGGCAGTCTGGTCCAGTTCAGCCACCGATACGAGCCCCGGGGAAGGTCGGCCTCTGTCCGGCCCTATCGGTCCTCCGAGGTATGGGCGAGTGCCAGCGCGGCGTGCAGCAGCACCTCGGCGCCCACCTCGGCCTGTGCGGGCTGGATGGACTCGGACTCGTTGTGGGACAGGCCGTCCCGACACGGCACGAACACCATGGCCGCCGGGACCAGACCGGCCACGTAGCAGGCGTCATGGCCGGCCCCTGACACGATCCGCTCGTGGGCCCGGCCGGTGGCCGCCGCTGAAGCCTCCACAGCCTCGACGCATCCCGGATCGAACACCACGGGCGGCGAGTCGTTGTCGACCGAGATCTCCCACTGACAGCCGTGCCGGTCAGCAGACGTCGCCAACAGGTCGCGGAAGGCACGGTCCATCCCGTCGAGTACGTCGGCGTCGGGGTGACGGATGTCGACCGAGAATCGGATGGTCGACGGCACGGTGTTGGGCGACACCGGCTCCGAACGGAACTGGGCCGGCGTGGCCCGGGCCCACGGGCCGCGCTCCGCGGTGATCCGGTAGAGCCCGTCGAGCACCTCGGCCAGCGGACGGGCCGGATCGTGGCGGGCGTCCATGGGGGTCGGACCGGCGTGCACCGGATCGCCGGTGATGGTCACCGTCAGCCACCGGAACCCCTGGACGCCGGTCACCACGCCGATCTCGGACCCGCTGGCCTCCAGCACCGGCCCCTGCTCGATGTGCAGTTCGAGATAGCCGGTCAGCGTGCGCCCGAGGGGCAGGTCGCCGGCCCAACCAAGGCGATCCAGGTCCGCTCCGACGGTGATGCCGTCCACGTCGACCAGGGCACGGGCCACATCCAGGTCCACGGCACCCGCCCACACCGCGGAACCCATCATGGAGAGCGGAAACCGTGAGCCCTCCTCGTTGGTCCACACCGCGACCTCGACCGGAGCCGTGGTGGAGACGCCGTGGTCGTCGATCGTCTCGAGCACCTCGAAGCCTCCGAGCACCCCGTAGACACCGTCGAACCGGCCCCCCGTGGGCTGCGTGTCGAGGTGACTACCCAGCACCACCGGAGCCGCGTCGGGATCGGTCCCCTCCCGGCGGACGAACAGGTTGCCGACGGCGTCGGTGGACACGGAGAATCCCCGGGCCTCGGCCCACGACAGGAACAACGCCCGCCCATCGGCATCGTCGTCGGACAATGCCTGGCGATTCGATCCCCCCGCTGCGGTGGCCCCCACCTCGGCCATGGCCATGAGCCGGGACCAGAGACGCCCGCCATCAACGTGTAGGTCGTCGATCTGGAGGTCCCCGGCCGGAGACCCGGCGGAAGTCGGGCTCAACGGCTACGGAGTTTGGGATCCAACGCGTCCCGCAGGCCGTCGCCGATGAAGTTGACGCTGATGACGGTCAGCGAGATGAGCACGCCCGGCCCGACGACCCGCATCGGGGTGAGGTTGATGAAGTCCTTGCCGTCGTAGAGCAGCCGGCCCCACGTCGGGAAATCCGACGGGAAACCGAGACCCAGGAACGAGAGCGCCGACTCGGTGATGATGGCCACGGCCATCCCGAGCGCCGCGGCCACCATGACCGGGCTGAGACAGTTGGGGAGGATGTGGCGGAAGATCACGTTGCGACGCCGGGTCCCGATGCTGTGGGCGGCAGCCACGAACTCCTGCTGCTTGATGGTCAGCACCTCGCCGCGCACCACACGGGCCGTCTGCATCCAACTGGTGACGCCGATGATGAACACGATGAGCATGAAGATGCCCTGCTCGGGCCCGAAGGCGGCCCGCAGGCTGTCGCGGAACAACATGATGATGACCAGCAGCAGGGGCAGGACCGGTAGGGCCAGGAACAGGTCGGTGAGGCGCATGAGCACCCCGTCGAGCCGCTTGAAGAAGCCGGCCAGGACGCCGATCGTGGTGCCCAGGAAGACCGACAACGCCATGGCCGTGATGGCCACCAGCAGGGAGATTCGGCCCCCGACCATGGAGCGGGCCACCATGTCGCGGCCCAGGTTGTCGGTGCCCAGCGGATGGCTCCACGTGGGCCCGAGGTTTCGCATCTTGATGTCGATCTCGACCGCGTCGTAGGGCATCAGCCACGGCCCGACGAAGCTGGCCACCGTCACGAAGACGAAGACGCACAGACCGGTGAGCGCACCCTTGTGCTGGCGAAACTGGCGCCAGACGTCGCCCCGAAGGGACCGGTGCTTGGGCCCTGCCCCCGAGGCCGTGGCCGCCACCTTCTCGCGGCTGGCGTATGGCTGGCTGGCTGGCGGCTGGCTGGCGATCCCGGACTCAGTCATACCGGATCCTCGGATCGAGCATCCCGTAGACCACGTCGGCCACCAGGTTGAACGCCACGGTCAGGGCGGCGATCAGGAAGGACAGCGTCTGGACCATCGGGACGTCGCCGCCGTGGATGGAGCTGATCAGCAGGTGGCCGATGCCGTTGATGCGGAAGATCTGCTCGGTGATGAGCGCCCCGGCGAAGATGCCCGGCACCTGCAGGGCGATCAGGGTGACGACGGGGATGAGGCTGTTGCGCAGGACGTGGCGCACCAGGACCCGCTTCTCCTTGAGACCCTTGGACCGGGCCGTGCGGACGTAGTCCTCCGAGAGGTTGTCCAGCATGGACGACCGGGTGAACCGGCTGAGCGCCGCCGCGTTGAACATGGAGAGCACGGCCACTGGCAGCACGATCTGCTTGATCTGGGCCACGAAGGAACTCCAGTCGGAGACCACCAGCGTGGTGTCGTAGTACGACGGGAACCAGCCCAGCTTCACGCTGAAGATGACAATGGCCAACAGGCCGGTGAAGAAGGTCGGCACCGAGTAGCCGACCATGGAGATGAACGTGCCGATCTGGTCGAACACCGAGTACTGCTTGTAGGCCGAGATCACGCCGACCGGCACGGCGATGAGGATTCCGAAGATGAAGGCCAGACCCATGACCCAGGTGGTCTGGGGCAGGCGCTCGGCGATGGTGTCCACCACCGGCCCCCGGGACTGCCATGAGATGACCCGGGTGCGCTCGCCGCTACCGATCTGGATCCCGGTCATCTGCTCGATCAGGCTGATCGGCTCGTGGATCATGACCTGCTTGACCCACAGGATCCATCGGACCAGGAACGGGTCGTTGACCCCCATGGCCTCCCGGATCTGTTCCCGGACCTCGCCGGGGATTGTCAACGGGAGCGACGACGTCGGGTCGCCGGGCGCCAGATCCAGGATGGCGAAGATGATGAAGCTGATGGCGACCAGCGTCGGTATGGCGATCGCCGTGCGACGGCCGATGAACCAGAGCATTTCTCCCCCTTCCCTTCCCAGCTACGCAGCCCCGCGGGCCGACGTCACATGACGGTCTCCCGCCGAAAACGAACCCGACCGGAGGGCCCGCGGCACGGTATGCCGCGTGGCCCCCCGGTCTGACGGTTCTCAGTTCAACTCAGGTCGATCAGTCACGACCCCAGTCGCCGATGTTCCACAGCTCGGCATCCCACGGGTTGAGCTTCACCCCGGTCAGCGAGTTGGAGTGCGCCGAGACGCTTCCCCGGTGGATCAGCGGGATGATCGAGTAGTTGCCGACCACCAGGTCGTTCAGGGCGATGGTGATCTCGTTGCGCCGTGCGGTGTCGGCGGTCTGGGTCAGCTCGGCATGCAGGGCGTCGAACTCGTCACTCTGGAAGCGCTGCACGTTGCTGCCCTGCCAGTTGGTGTCCTTGCCGCTGATGTTCGACGTGGTCCAGTTGCCCATGTAGGCCTGCGAGTCCACGCCCGACGCACCGTTGGTGTACATCTCGATGTCGGCGTAGAACTTGCCGTAGGTGTCCGGGCTGCCCGGATCGCCACCGAAGAACACCGATGCGTCGATGTTCCGCAGTTCGGTCTCGATACCGATCTTGGCCCAGTCCTGCTTGACGAGCTCCTGGGTGGCCTGACGCACCGTGTTGGTGGACGTCTGGTACAGGATCTTCATCGGGACGCCGTCAGGCGTCTCACGCACGCCGTCACCATCGGTGTCGAGGTAGCCGGCATCGTCGAGCAACTGGTTGGCCAGGTCGATGTCCTGGGTCAGGCACTCGTCGTTGGCCGTCGACGTCTGCGCCGGCGGTGCGGGCCACACGTTGCAGGTCGGACGACCGGCATCGCCGTAGCCCACGTCCACCATGGTCTGGCGATCCAGGGAGATCGACAGCGCACGGCCCACCACCGGGTCGGTCAGGAACGGGTGGGGGTTGGTGCCGTCGAGGTACTCGGAACGGTCATCGCCGAGCGACGGGTCCGGGTTGGTCTGGTTGACCATCATGCGCTCGACCATGGTCGAGAAGGCCGAGATGACCTGGCCCTTGCCGCCGGCCACCATGCCAGTGAGGATCTCCGGCTCGACCTGGAGGTTCCAGGCGTAGTCGGCCTCACCCAGCTCGAGGACCGAGCGGGCGTTGGAGGGAGCGTCGCCGCCGCCCTTGATGACGACCCGGCCGAAGTACGGCTTGCCATCGGCCACGCCGCGGTAGTTCTCGTTCATGACGTAGACCGCGGTGTCGTTCGTGGTGAACGACTCGATCTTGAACGGACCGGTGCCGATGGGGGCGAAGTTCTGGTCGGTGCACTCGGCCGAGGCCGCACCCACGCACTCGCCGAACTGGGCCCGGGAGATGATCGGGAAGCTGTTCGAGACGAACGGCACGTAGGGGAACGGCGTCGCCTCGGCGAACGTGATCGTCACGGTCAGGTCGCCGTCAGCCACCACGGAGGTCACGTTGTCGAAGCCCGAGGCGCCGGTACAACCGGTGTCCGGGTTTGAGCAGTACTCGTAGCTGAACACCACGTCATCGGCAGTGACCGCCGAACCGTCGGAGAACAGCAACCCCTCCTGGAGCGACCAGGTGATGGTGGTCAGGTCCTCGGACACGCCGCCGTTGGCGACCGTCGGGATCTCCGCGGCCAACGCCGGCGTGAGGACACCCTGGTCGTCGAACTCGGCCAGCGGCTCAAGGATGACCGAACCGGCGTCACGGTCCTTCCAGCCACCCGACAGGTACGGGTTCAGCGTGGAGGCAGCCTGCCAGTACAGGATGGTCACGGTGCCACCCTCGCCGGCGCCGCTTGAGGCCATCACGACCTCGACGTCGCTGATGTTGCTCAGGAACGACGTGTTCACGAACGCGTCGTAGGAGTCGAGTGCCTTGGGGATCTCACCCTGCTCGACGAAGAAGTCCATCTGCTGCTTCATCACGTCCTGGACGGTGCCGCCCAGCCACGCGTCGGACAACTGGGTGGCCCGATCCGGGAAGGAGAACATGTCCAGCAGGGCGTTGGAGCCCTCCACGGTCATGCCCGCCGCCTCGGCGATCGTGGCCTCCTGAGCGCCCCGGTCACCGGCGTAGGCCGCATTGGCTTCCTCGGTGACCTGCAGGAACGTCTCGACCACGCCCGGGTGGTCGATGCCGAACTGGGTCGGAATCGAGATGATGTCGAACACCCGGATACCGATGTCCTCCTGCTCCGAACCGGTCATCACCAGGTTGCCACCAGCAGCCAGCATCGACAGCACGCCGCCGCCGAATGCACAGGCCATGGCAACGTCGCCGCTCTCGAAGGCGGCCACGGCAGCCGCGCCACCGTCGGACGGAACGTGCTCGAAGCTGTCGAGGGCCACACCGAGGTGACCCAGCATCTTGAGGAGCTTGTAGTGCGTCACGTTGCCGACCGGGGCGTAGACCTTCTGCCCAGCCAGCGTCTCGGCCGCATTGGCCGCCGTCACGCCGTAGTCCGGGTGGGCCACGCAGTTGTCGGCGTCTGCGTAACTAACGGCCACGCCGACGATCTCAAGCTCCGACCCGGAGGTCACGAAGTTGGCGAACGGCGTCAGACCCTGGGAGTACGCGATGTCGATGTCGCCGGATTCCATGGCCAACGCCATGTCACCACCGGAACCGAACGGCAACCAGTTCACGGTCATCCCGAGACGGTCATCGTAGGTCTGCTCGACCTGAGCGACCTGGTTGGCCGTCGGCCACTCCAGGAAGTACGCCACGTTCAACTCGGACAGCGCCTTGGCCGGAGCCTCGGTCGCCGTCGGTGCGGCCGTGGTCGCCGGAGCAGCGGCTTCATCATCGCTGCCGCACGCCCCCGCAACCAGGGTCAGGGCCGCCAGCACGGCGACCAGACGAATGAATTTCTTCAAGGTGGTTCCCCTCGTTATGGAGCACGGCCGTTCGACCGCGCTTCCTCTCCAAATAGCCATGTGACTTCTATCACTGCAGGTCCAAATGAACAAACATCTGGACGTTACGAATAGACGACGAATCCGCAGTTGTCAGCAGGTGACAGACCTCCGTCAGCCGACCAGGTGACAAGCCACGCCGTGTCCGGGGGCCACCTCGCGCCACACCGGGACCTCAGTCCGGCAGCGATCCACGGCCTCCGGGCAGCGGGTCGAGAAAACACACCCGGGCGGCGGCGCCGACGGACTGGGGATGTCCCCCACCAGCACGATCTTCTCCCGGGTCGCCTCGGCCGCCGGATCGGGCACGGGAGCCGAGGACTGCAGCGCCCGGGTGTACGGATGCAACGGGTTCTCGTACAGGGCGTCGACGTCGGCCAGCTCCATGATCCGTCCCAGGTACATCACGGCCACCCGGTCGGCGATGTGGCGCACCATGCCCAGGTCGTGCGAGATGAACAGGTAGGTCAGCCCCAGCAGATCCTGGAGTTCCTCCATCAGGTTCACCACCTGGGCCTGGATGGAGACATCGAGGGCGGCGATCGGCTCGTCGCACACGATCAGGTCGGGGTTCAGGGCAATGGCCCTGGCGATGCCGATCCGTTGGCGCTGGCCGCCGGAGAACTCGTGGGGATACCGGTTGGCGTGCTCCGGATTCAGCCCGACCAGGCTCAGCAACTCCTCGACGCGTTCGTTGCGTTCACGCGACGACATCGAGAGGTGCTCGACGAGGGGCTCGCCGATGATGGAGCTGACGGTCATCCGCGGGTTGAGACAGGCGTGCGGGTCCTGGAAGACCATCTGCATCCGGGGCCGGACCTTTCGCAACCCACCGACTGAGAGGTCGGCCAGGTCGCCACCGTCGAAGACCACCGTCCCGTCGGTCGGCTCCTCGAGGCGCAGCAGGGTGCGACCGATGGTCGACTTCCCGGAGCCCGATTCGCCCACCAGGCCGAGGGTCTGGCCGCGCACGATGTCGAACGACACGCCGTCCACGGCCCGCACGGCGCCGACCTTGCGACGCAGCGCCCCCTTGGTCACCGGGAAGTGCTTCTTCAGGTCCCGTACCGAGACCAGTACCTCAGACTCCATGACCGGCCCCTTCCGTGTCGGGGATCGTCGGCACCTCGTCGAGCCAACAGGACACCTTCCGGGTGGCCGACACAGCGGTCAGGACCGGGTTCTCCTGGTGGCACCGGTCAAAGGCATGCGGACAACGGGGGGCGAACGAACAACTGGCCGGCGGCTGTCGCATGTCAGGCGGCTGGCCCTTGATGTTGACCAGCTTCTCCCCTCGGGAGGTGGCCGACGGCAACGAGGCCAGCAGGCCCTGTGAATACGGGTGCCGGGGGGCGGCATAGAACTCGTCGACCGGGGCGTCCTCCACGATCTGGCCGCCGTACATGACGAGCACCCGGTCGACGAGGCCGGCCACCACGCCGAGGTCGTGGGTGATCCAGATCACCGCCATGCCCAGCTTGACCCGAAGGTCCTTCACCAGTTCCAGGATCTGGGCCTGGATGGTGACGTCGAGGGCCGTCGTGGGCTCGTCGGCCACCAGGACCGTCGGGTTGCAGGCCAGCGCGATGGCGATCATCACCCGCTGGCGCATTCCGCCCGAAAGCTCGTGGGGGTAGCAACGCAGGCGATCCTCGGGCGACGGGATGCCCACCAACTGCAGCAGCTCGAGGGCCCGGGCCCGCATCTCCCTGCGACGGGCCGGCTGGTGGACGGTGAGGGACTCCATGATCTGGTCGCCCACGGTGACCACCGGGTTCAACGACGTCATCGGATCCTGGAAGATGAAGCCGACCTTGCCTCCCCGGATCTCGCGTAGGTCGCCGAGGTCCATCGAGAGGAGGTCGTCGCCCTCGAAGATGGCCTCACCGGCGGCGATCTCGCCGGGGGGTGTGGGGATGAGCCGCAGCAGCGACATCATCGTGACGCTCTTACCGGAGCCGCTCTCGCCGACCACGCCGAGAACCTCGCCGTCGGCCAGGTCGAACGACACGCCGTTGACGGCGTGCACCGTCCCGTCCTGGGTGTTGAAACGGGTCGTCAGGTCGGTGACCCGCAGAACCGGGGTGGCGGTGCTCGTGGTCATCGGCTCAGTTCCCCAACCGATCCCATACGTCCTGTTCGGCCATGTCGATGATGGTGTACGCCATGCCGAGCGCCCCGTCACGCAGCGCCGACTCGCCGCCGGGTTCCACAGTCCGTGCGGCGAACTCGGGCTGGTGGTTCACGGCGTCGCCGCAGTCCATGCCCAGCATCGGGTGGATCGACGGGACGACCTGGCTGACGTTGCCCATGTCGGATGATCCCGAGCCCCCACCCTGTTCGGCGTGGGTGGGCATGCGGCGACCGATGGCCTCGGAGTTGGCGGCGTACAGGCCGGTCATGACGTCGTTGTTTCGCATGTTGTCGTACGGATGTGCGGTCTCGTGCCATTCGAACCGACAGCCGGTGGCCAGGGCCGCCCCCTCGAAGCACGCCTTGACCTTGGGGATCAGCTCGGCGAGACGCTCCGCGCTGGCCGAGCGGATCAGCCACTCGGACTTCGTGTGCGACGGCACGACGTTGACGGCGTCGCCACCGTGGGTCACCTTGCAGTGGATCCGGTCGTCATCGACCATGGCCTGACGCAGGGTGGAGATGTTCACGTAGGCCTGCACGAAGGCATCCAGCGCGTTGATCCCCTCCTCGGGGGCGAAGGCGGCGTGCGAGTCCTTTCCGAAGAACTCGACGTCGTAGTGCTGGCAGGCCTGGAACGACGGATCCAGCTCGTCGTAGGGGCCGGGGTGGACCATCATCGACGCCGCGGCGTCTTCGAAGGCCCCGGCCTCGATCAACTCGACCTTGCCGCCGCCGCCCTCCTCGGCCGGAGTGCCCAGCACGGTCACCCGGATGCCCAGTTCCTCGGCCAGCGGAGCCAGGGCCACGCCGGCACCGACCGCTGAGGTGGCGATGATGTTGTGCCCGCAGGCGTGCCCCACCTCGGGCAGGGCGTCGTACTCGCAGCAGATGACCACCCGGGGACCCGACGTGCCGGCGGTCGCCTCGAAGGCCGTGTCCAGTCCGTGACTGGGATAGGTCACGTCGAAGCCGTGGTCGCCCAGGAAGGCGCTGATCCGGGCCGAGGCCTCGAACTCCTCGTATCCCAACTCGGGGTTCTCGTACATCCACCGCGACAGATCACGGAGTTCCTGTTCGACCTGCCCGAAGGCCGCTTCGGCCAGCTGCTTGTTTGCCATGCGGCGGAACGTATCAGGGGCCCTCGGTGGTCAGCACCAGACCGCTGGTCGGGACGCCGCTGCCCGAGGTGACCAACACGTTCGTCACGTCGTCCACCTGGTTCACCGACGTGCCCCGAACCTGGCGGACCCCCTCGGCGATGCCGTTCATCCCGTGGATGTACGCCTCACCCAACTGCCCACCGTTGGTGTTGATGGGGAGCCGCCCGCCGATCTCGATGGCGCCGTCGGCAATGAAGTCCTTCGCCTCGCCGGGGCCACAGAACCCGAACTCCTCGAACTGGGGCAGGACCAACGGGGTGAAGTGGTCGTAGAGCATCGCCGTCTGGATGTCGGTCGGGCCCAGGCCGGTCGACTTCCACAACTGGCGGGCCACCACGCCCATCTCGGGCAGGCCGGTGATGTCGTCGCGGTAGTAGGACCGCATCATCCACTGGCCACCGGCCACCCCCTGGGCCGCCGCCCCGATGACCGCCGGGCGCTGGGCCAGGTCGCGGGCCCGGTCCAGCGTGGTGATGAGGAGGGCCTGACCGCCGTCGCTCTCCTGGCAGCAGTCGAGCAGGCGGATGGGGTCGGCGATCATCCGGCTCTCCTGATGCTCGGCCAGGGTGATGGGTCGACCGTGGAAGAAGGCCGCCGGGTTGTTGGCGGCGTGGCGGCGGTCGGCCACCGCGATACGGCCGAAGTCCTCCGAGGTGGCCCCGTGGTCGTGCATGTAGCGGGTGGCGAACATGGCCGCCCACTGGGCCGGGGTGACCAGCCCGAACGGCGACGTCCATGAGTAGGACACGTCGTCGGCCTCATGGCCGGTGTGGTGCCCGGCCACGCCGGTGCCGAACCGGCGCCAGGAACGCTCGTTGAAGGCCCGGTAGGCCAGTACGTAGTCGGCGGCCCCCGAGTGGACGGCCATGGACGCCATGGCCACCGTGGCGCACCCACCGCCCCCACCGTGGTTGACCATGGAGAAGAAACGCAGTTCGTCGATGCCCAGGTTGCGGGCCACCTCGATCTCGTGGTTCCGCTCCATGGAGAAAAGCGACATGCCGTCGACCTGGGACGGGTCGACGCCGGCATCCGCGCAGGCGGCCAGGCAGGCCTCGACGGCCAGGCGCATCGGGGTGCGTCCGGATTCCTTGGAGAACTCGGTGGCTCCGATGCCCACGATGGCCGTCTGTCGGGCGTTGGTCAGCATGTCAGCCACCCGAGCCGCTGGCCGAAGTCGGGCCGCTGTCGGGGAGCACCACGGTCGCCGTGCCGTGGACGTGGGTGCCCCGCTCGGTCCGGCCGGTGAAGGCCACCTCGATGGTGGACCCGTCGGCGACCGACGTGACCGAGCCGTCGAGGGTCAACAGGTCGCCGGGGTGGGTCGGCGAGCCCAGGCCGATGCGAACCGAGTCCAGGACCGCTCCCGGTCCGGCCCAGTCACCGATCCAACGGGTCACCAGCCCGGTGGAGGTGAGGATGTTCATGAACACGTCGGGCAGGCCCTTGTCCCGGGCGGCCGCCGGATCGTGGTGGACGTCCTGCGGGTCACGGGTGGCCACCGCCCCGCCGGTGACCTGGTCGACCGTGACGTCGATCGGGGTCAGCGGCAGCCGGTCCCCCACCGCCACCTCGTCGGCCGGTCGTCGTCGGTCATGCCTCGGCGGGACCACCGGCCGGAACCGGTGGAGGGTGACGTCCTCGTGGGTCTCGTGGAAGTCCAGCACCAGCGGCATGCCGACGGCGAGGCGTTCGGGCGGTACCCCGACGACGTTGGTCACCAGTCGGACGCCTTCGGCCAGTTCGACCAGTCCCACCACGTTGGGCTGCGGGAACGCCGGATGCGGTGGGTGGCGGGTGACCGTCCAGCTGTGGAGGGTGGCGTCACCCGACGCCACGACCCAGTCGTGATGGCCAGCGGTCTCCGGGCCGCCGGCCGGCTCTCCGGTGGCCGGATCGGTGACCTGCGGTGGGTGCACGAGGCGGCCCGACGGGAACCGTTGGATTCGCAGCTCCCGGTCACGCAGGCCCTCCCAGTGCCATGCCTGGTCGGCGTTCCAGCGGGGGCGGGGCCGCTCGGGCGACGGTGCCCCGCTGTCGCCCCCACCGGGACCACCGGACACGGGCCGGAACTTGAACACGGTGAACCGCAGGGTGCCGACCCGGTCGCCGGCATGGTCCCGGAACTCCGATTCGGTGGTCACGAAGTGGCCCTCGCCGAGGGCCGTGCGCTTGCGGTCCGACACCGACGCCAGGGTGGTGTGCCGGGTCAGTTGGTCGCCGGGCTGCAGCAGCCGGTCGTAGGACTGGTCGGAGTTGGTGGCCACCACGCCGGTGAACCCCGCCTCGGAGAGCATGCCGTAGGCCCGGTGGTGCGGATCGTCGGTGGTCGCCGTGGCCCCGATGCCGGCGTCGAGGCCCACCATCGACCAGACGTCGAGCATGGCCGGCGGGGCGGCGGCGCCGTCCACGTAGGCCGGGTCGGTCACCCCCATGGCCACGCACCACATGCTCACCACGTCGGCGGACACCGCGACGGGTGCGATGGTCGGCTGTCCGGTCAGCCCCACCAGCGACCGCAGCGTCTCCCAGTCAGCGACCATGCCAGTGTCCGCGCCGGTGTCCATCGGTTCCATCTCAGTCTCTCGGGATGCCCACTGGCCAATCGCCCGACACTCCCGCCTCGACCATGGCCGCCACCTCGGCACCGGTGAAGCCCACCGAGGCCAGCACCTCCTCGGTGTGCTGACCCAGCGTCGGGGCCGGATCACCGAGCGGCAGGTGGGTGCCGTCCACGTGGAACGGGAAGGCCGGATACGGCGTCCGACCGGTCGCCGGATGGTCCTTCCAGTGGTGGAAGCCACGGGCCTCCAGTTGCGGCGAGTGGAGGACGTCGCCCGGGTGTTGGCAGAAGGCGGCCGGGACGCCGGCCCGCCAGAGCAGGTCAGCGGCCTCCGGGCCGTCGAGTCGGGCCGACCAGCCGCCGATCACGCCGTCCAGGGCATCGACGTCGCCGTGGCGATCCAGGCCCGACAGCGCACCACCCACCACCGCCGACAGGGCCTGCCACTGGGCGTCGGTCTCCACGCTGACGGCCAGCCACTGGTCGGCAACGGCCGTCGGATAGAGGCCCTGGGGCGACGCCGACGGCGACCGGTTGCCCATCGGCCCCAGCAGGTTCCCGTGGGCGCTCCACTCCACGACCTGTTCGGCCGAGGCCTGGAGGGCGGCCTCCAACAGGGGCATCTCGACCAGTTGGCCGAGGCCGGTGCGTTCACGGTCCAGCAGGGCCAGTTGCACGGCGAACGCCGAGTGCATGGCCGCCAGGTAGTCGACCGGCCCCATGGGCACCAGCCGGGGTCCGTCGGGGTGCCCGGTGCGGTTGGCCAGACCCCCGACCTGTTCCATGGTCATGGCGAACCCCCCACGGTCACGCCACGGCCCGTCCAGCCCGTAGGCCGGGGCCCGCAGGAACACGGCCCGCGGATTGCGCTGGTGGATCCAGTCCCAGGTGACCCCCCAGTTCTCGGTGACCCGGGGGCTGAAGTTCTCGAACACCACGTCGGCCTCGTCGACGAGGCGGGCCAGCACCTCCATGCCCTGTTCGGTGGTCAGGTCGACGGTGGCCACCGTCTTGCCCACGTTGGCCCCGTGGTAGCCGGGCGACCACTCCCACAGCAGGGGTCGGCGAAGGCCACTGGCCCAACGCATGCCGTCGAGGCGGACGTGGGACTCGACCTTGACGAGGTCCGCGCCGAGGACCCGCAGCAGGTTGGTGGCCACCGGTCCGGCCCAGAAGGTCGACAGGTCCAGGATCCGGATCCCGGCCAGAGGCCGTTTCGGATCGTCGCCCAGACAGGGCACCTCCACCTGCTCGGACGGCGCCGCCGCCGGGGCCGACCCGCCGGCACCAAGGGCCGGGGCGGGCCGCGGCGGTTCGAGGACCGACTCGGAGAACCGGTAGGCCGGTCGGGGAGCCAGATGCCCGCCGGGCTGCGTGCGGAACACCTCACGCTCCACCAGGTGGTCATAGGCGACCAGCGCGTCGGCGGTACCCACCGGCCCAACGGGGATCCGGAAGGCACTGGCCAGTTCGACCAGGTCATCGACGGTCTGGGTGCGGGTATAGGCGTGGATGCGTTCCCACATCTCGTGGCGCCGGCCCATCCGACCGATGAAATCCCCCAACTGGTCGTCCTCGCCCAGATCGGGGGCGCCGATCATGGCGCAGAAGTCCTGCCACTGCTGGCCGGTGACGCAGCACAGGCCGACCATGCCGTCGGCCGCCGGTTCGATGGACGGGATCATGATGGACCGGGTGGCCCGGTTCCCCGGATCGAAGACCTCGAACATCTGCCGGTGGATCTGGAAGCAGTGGGCCATGGCCTCGTACTGCGAGGCGTCGACATGGGCACCCTGGCCCGAGGCCCGGGCGGCCAGCGTGACGGCCAGGACGGCCGGCGCGGCCATGGCCGCCCCCACGAAGTCGCCCAGGTCCCCGCCGACGGAGACCGGCTCCTCACCGGGGACGCCACGCAGCTCGGTGGACCCCAGCAGGGCCTGCAGGGTGAAGTCGTTGGCCGGCCGGTCGGCCCACGGCCCGGTGGCACCGAACCGGGTGAGGGTGGCCACCACGACCGACGGATGGGCGGCCCGGAGCGCAACGGCGTCGACGCCCAGGGCGACGGCGTCCGCCGGGTCGTGGTCGTCGAGCACCAGGTCGACGTCGGCCATCAGATCCAGGAGCCGATCTCGGCCGGCCGGGGAGGCCAGGTCGACCACCTCGCTTCGCTTGCCACCGTTCAGGTACGAGAACCAGGGCGAGGCCGCGCCAGCAGGCCCCTCGGGGATCACCGCTCCCGACGCGCTCCACCGACGGAACGGGTCGCCGGCCGGCGACTCCAATTTGCAGACGTCGGCGCCGGCATCGGCGAACAACTTGCCGACATAGGGGGCCATGACCCGGCTGCCCATCTCCAGCACCCGGAGTCCGACCAGCGGTGGGGCCGCCACGGGGTCAGAGATCCAGGCGATAGACGTTGGTGGAGCGTTCCTGGAAGCCCAGTCGCTGGTAGAGCCGGTTGGCGGCCTCCCGGGACGGGCGCGACGTCAGGTCCACGGTGGTGGCTCCCTCGCTACGGGCCCGTTCGATGGCCGCCCGGTTCAGCGCCTCGCCGACACCACGACCACGGGCCCCCTCGTCGACCACCACGTCCTCGATCCAGGCCCGTAAGCCGGTCGGGATGCGGAACAGGGCCAACGTCATGCTCCCCAGGATCGCCGACTCGCCAACAGCTTCCGGGTCGAGAGCCAGCAACAGGACCGAGGCCTCCGACGAGACGATGGCCTCGAGGGCCGCGGCATCCGGCGGCGGGTTGGACCTCGACAGTTGCGGGATGAGCCGGGCCATGGCGCCCACCAGGGCGTCGTCCACCTCGGTGGCCTCACGAACCTCGACGCCGGCTGCTTCCATGGGTGGCGAGCCTAGAACCCCGGCCCCGACCCGTCGGAGGCGGGCCGGCCGGAGGATGCCGTCGCGACCGCTCCGGCGCGCGTCAGACCGCGTCTGGCTAGCCTCCGGCGCAATGGCCGTCGACCCCGCACCGCACCTGCTCTGGCACGTTGACGAGATGCCCATGGACCTGCGGTCACCGGTCCTGCTGGCCGCCTTCGAAGGGTGGAACGACGCCGGCGAAGCCAGTTCCACGGCTGCCCGCTACATCCGGGACCACTACGAGGCCGTCCACGTGGCCACCATCGATGCCGAGGACTTCTTCGACTTCACGGTGGCCCGTCCCAGCGTCTGCCTCGACGAGGACGACGTCCGTCAGATCATGTGGCCGTCGACGTCGATCTACGTGGCCCGGGTACCCGATGCCGACCACGACCTGGTGTGCGCCATCGGCCACGAACCCCAGTTGCGGTGGCGGACCTTCGTGGACCACATCGCCCACACCGCCGAGGCGTTCGACGCGGCGATGGTGTGCACGCTGGGCGCCCTGCTCACCGACGTGCCCCACACCCGCCCCACCCAGGTGTACGGCGGCACCGAGGATGCCCATCTGGCCGAACGCCTCGACCTGTCGCCGTCGACCTACGAGGGCCCCACGGGCATCGTGGGCGTGCTGGCCGCCGGCCTGCGTGACCGCGGGGTCATGACGGCGTCGTTCTGGGCCAGCGTGCCCTCGTACGTGTCCAACGCCCCGTCACCCAAGGCCGCTCTGGCCCTGGTGGAGCGACTCTGCCGGGTGTTCGAGGTGGACGTCCCCCGCACCGATCTGGAGATCCTGGCCGCCGACTACGAACGCCAGGTCACCGAACTGGTGTCCGAGGACGAAGAGACCGTCGAGTACGTGGAGCAGTTGGAGGCCGACTTCGACGAGGAGACGGCCGACGCCCCGGACCGCCTGGTGGCCGAGGTCGAGGACTTCCTCCGGAACCAGCCCGGCACCTGACCCGGCACCTCACCCGGCACTAGCCCGTACCGCCCTCCCACATGGGCTCACGGGGTCGGTCGTAGCGAACCTCCAGCGGCTCGCCCCTGATGGCCGCGAAGGCCTCATCCACCCACTCGGCCGGAAGGGCGTGACCGTCGGGCATGGCGTCCTCCGCGAAGAAGCCCACGTCGAGACACTCGAGCGGATGGGCGGCCAACTCACCACCGGTCATCCGGCAGTGGAAGACCAGCGAGTACAGCGGGATGCCGGTGATGCCCAGGCGCAGCCCGTCCAGGATGGCGATGGGGCGCACCACCTCGCACTCGATGCCCGTCTCCTCGAGGACCTCCTTGACCACCACCTCGGCCGGCGAGTAGCCGACGTCGGCCCACCCGGTGGGATACAGCCACACGCCCGATCCGGACCGCTGGACGAGCAGCATCTCGCCGGCGTCGTTGCCGACCACCGCCCCGACGGTGGTCTTGGGCGTGACGTACCCCTTGACGCCGTGGCCGACGGTGTCGTACCACTCGGCCACCAGGTCCTCGGGATCCACGGTGCGCCCCGAAAGGGCATCGGACCGGGACCGGATCTCGGCGGCCACGTGGAGGACCTCCTCGTAGCGCTCCTTCTCGTAGAGCGACTCGGTGAAGCCCATGCCGGTGCGGGCCGACGCCGACAACGCCTCGGCCCATCGCAGGAGGTCGGCCTGGCCCGGCGGTTCGCCAGCACCGGAATCAGTTGCACCCGAATCAGTTGCATCGGTATCAGCGATCATGGGTGCACCGTAGGCGGGCATCGTCACGTGCTCACCGACGGGGTCAGAAGTCGACGGCCACCCAGCGCAGCACCGACAGCTCCACCTCGGCCAGGTGCTCGGGATCGGTGATCTTGGCCCCGAACGGATCGCGTACGTAGAAGGCGTCGATCACATCGGATCCGAGGGTCTGGACGTGGGCCCGGACGATGTCGAGGTCGAGTTCGGCGAAGGCCCGGGTGATCCGGTACAGCACGCCGACGCCGTCGGGGCACGTCACCTCCAGCACGGTGGCCGTGGCCGACGAGACGTTGTCGACGGTCATGGTCGGGCGGGCCGGACGGGCGGTGAGCCGGATGGGCCGGTAGGTGCGCGACCGGTCGCCGAGACGGGCCGCCAGGGCCAGGCGTCCGGCCAGGGCCCGGTCGATCTGCTCGGCGATCCGCGGCCAGTCGGGTTCGCCGCCCAGCACCGAACCGACCCGGAACACCGAGAGCGCCCGTCCGTGTTCGGAATGGGCCGAGGCACCGAGCACGTCGGCGCCGTTGAGGGCCAGCACGCCGGCCACCTTGGCGAACGTGCCCGGGCGGTCGGCGGCCACCACGGTCAATTCGAGTCCCTCGCCGCGCACGACGAACGTCCCGTCATCGAGCAGGACCTGCTGGTCGGCGTCCGGGAACGAACCTCCGACCACGTCGCCGACGTCGCCACCGCCCAGGACGTGGGAGGTGCGCTCCACCAGTTCACGGACCAGGCCGGCCTTCCAGTTGCTCCATGCCGACGGGCCGGTGGCGATCGAATCAGCCTCGGTGAGGGCCCCCAGCAGGCGCAGCAACACGGTGCCACCCACCGCCTCGGCCACCTGTCGGATGGTGCCGTCGTCGTCGAGGTCGCGGCGGGTGGCCACGTCGGGCAGCAGCAGGTGATGTTCGACCATGGCCACCAGCAGGTCGACGTCGTCGCCCTCGTAGCCCATTCGGGTGGCGATGGTCGTCAGGAGCTCGACCCCGACCTCGGTGTGGTCCCCGGGGTACCCCTTGCCGATGTCGTGGAACAGGGCGCCGACCAGCAGCAGGTCGGACCGCTCCACCTGGTCGACCAGTCGGGACGCCTCGGCGGCCGCCTCCATGAGGTGACGGTCGACGGTGAACCGGTGGTAGGCGTTGCGTTGGGGCCGTGAACGGCAGGGTTCCCACTCGGGCACCAGCAGCACGAACAGGCCGACCTGGTCGAGGTCCTCGATGACCTGGATGGCCGAGGGGCCGGCCGCCAGCAGGTCGACGAACAGGTTCCGGGCCTCGGCGGGCCACGGCACGGGCAGCGGCTCGGCGTGATCGGCCAACCGCTCGAGCGATCCCCGCTGCAGGTAGGCGTCGTGACGGGCCGCGGCGGCTGCGTACCGCAGGACGAGCAGCGGGTCGTCCAGGTCGGCGTCATCGGCCAACTCGAGGCGGCCGTCGTCGAGCACCAGGCCCGGTGCCACCTCCCGGCGACGGATTCCCGACAGCGCCTTCATCGGCCCTCGTCGACGCGAGGCCCGCAGGGTCCGGCGGGCTGCGCCCTCCCCCGTCCAGGCAATGGTCCGACCGGCTGCCGAGACCTCGGCCATCAGGACATCGGCATCGGCCAGGCCGAGGGCGTCGGCCACGTCGTCCTGGAGTTCCAACAGCAGCTTGTCGGACCGCTGACCGGTCAGCCGGTGGAGTTCGACCCGGACGGCCAGCAGCGTCTCGAACGCCGCGGCCAGGCCGGCCGACTCGGCCTCACGCAGGATGGGCACCGTGGCCTGCTCCACCCAGAAAAGGCTGTGCACGTCACGCAGGCCGCCGCGGGCCTCCTTGAGGTCCGGCTCCAGGAGGAAGGCCACCTCGCCGAACCGGGCGTGCCGGTCGGCGACCGCCGCCTGGAGCTGGTCGAGGTTCTGACGTGACCGGCTCTTCCACTGGGCCAGCGCCCGCTCGGCCAGGTCGTGGACCAGAGCGGAGGCATCGGGCGAGCTGGCGGCCACCGTCCGGACGGCCAACAGGCTGGTGGCCGTCTCGAGGTTCTCGGCGCCGACGGCGAGCAACTGGGCCACCGTGCCCACCTGATGACCGAGCTTCAGACCGGCGTCCCACAGCGGATACCAGACCCGTTCGGCGACGGTGCCCATGTCGAGGCCGGGCACGTGCACCAGCGCCACGTCCAGGTCGCTGCCCGGACACTGCTCGCCGCGGCCGTAGCCACCGACGGCCACCAGGGCCACCCCGGCGGGGACGTCGGCCGCCGCGAACACGGCGGCCAGATGGTCGTCAAAACGACGGGTCAGAGCGGCGCAGAACGCCGGCCCCCGGAGGGACCGGTCGTCCAGCAGATCGGACGTGTCGAAGGCAGGCACAGCCCGGACCGTAGCCATGGGACCGATCCGGCGAGACCGGACCGTCAGCGGTCGGCCGCTCAGGCCACCACGGAGCCCTTCGGGCCCTCGTTGTAGGCCGACTCGGCGTGGATCCGCTGGTCGAGACCGGCCAACTCGGTCTCGTCATCGACCCGGAGGCCGACCACCGCGTCGATCACCTTGACGATCACCCAGGTCATGGCGAACGAGAAGACGATGACCGAGCCGATGGCCACCGCCTGGTCCAGGAAGAGTTCGATGCCGCCACCGAAGAACAGGCCGTCATCGAACCCGCCTCCCGGGATGGCACTGGAATCGGCGAACAGGCCGAGCAGCAGGCCGCCGAGGATGCCGCCCACGCCGTGGATGCCCACCACGTCGAGGCTGTCGTCGAAGCCGAACCGGGTCTTCAGCGTCAGGGCCAGGTAGCAGATGCTGCCGGCGGCCAGGCCGAACACGATGCCGGCCAGTCCGCCCACGTAGCCGGCGGCCGGGGTGATGGCCACCAGGGCGGCGACCACGCCGGAGGCGGCACCCAACGAGGTGGCCTGTCCGTCACGGAGCTTCTCGGTAGCCAGCCAGCCGACCATTCCGGCCGCTGCGGCCAGGAACGTGTTCAGCAGGGCCTGCACGGCCTGGCCGTTGGCCGCCCCGGCCGAACCGGCGTTGAAGCCGAACCAGCCGAACCAGAGGATGCCGGTACCGATCATCACCAACGGCATGTTGTGCGGGGGCATGGCCTCGGTGGGCCAGCCCTTCCGCTTCCCGAGGACCAGCACGAAGGCCAGGGCGGCGGCCGCCGCGTTGACGTGGATGGCCGTGCCCCCGGCGAAGTCCAGCGCACCGTTGCCGTGCTGCCATCCGCTGTACACCCAGTAGGTGACCGGGCTGTAGACGAGCACCAGCCAGACGGGCACGAAGAGCACCCACGCCGAGAACTTGAGTCGGTCGGCCACCGCACCGGAGATGAGCGCCGGAGTGATGGAGGCGAAGGTCATGAGGAAGGCCACGAAGACCAGGCCCTCGGTGTCGCCGGCCATGCCCTTCAGGCCGATGAAGTCGAAGTTCCCGATCCAGTCGCCGCCGAAGAAGCCGTCACCGTCGGGCGAGTTGCCGATCGAGTACGAGACCAGCACCCACACGATGGGCACGATCCCGATGCAGTACATGTTCATCATCAACATGTTCAGCACGTTCTTGGAGCGGACCATGCCGCCGTAGAACAGAGCCAGTCCGGGCACCATGAAGACGACGAGGGCCGTGCTGGTCAGCATCCAGGCGATGTCACCAGAATCCATTTGAGGGGTCCTTTCGGTGTCCACGCCGGGGCGCGGTCGGTGGGGCGATGAGCCGGTTGACAGGTTGGCTGGCCCGGATCACGCCATCGTCACGCCAATGTTTCGGGACGGTGAACTGTTCCGGTCAGGTGGGCTCGCCTGAATTGAGGTGGCCAGTGCTTAGGTGGCCTGTCTTGAGATGACGCTGTCGGTGGACGAACGCCTTGGCCGCTCCCCATGCCAGCCCGGGCCCCTGTAGGTCAAGGTGGATGTCGGCGAAAGCCGAGGGCGTCAGGTCATAGTCATCGTCGGGGAACATCCGGACGGCATCACCATCGCGGTCCACCGGAGGAATCCCGGCGGCACGCAGCAGCTCGGTCGGGAACGGGACGGCGTCACGGAGCACGGCCAACGGTCCGGTCCACTGCTCGTCGACGTCGGCGGCCAGCAGGACACGGAGGCGCTCCCCCACCTCGTCGGCGGCCCGACGGCCCGCTTCGGCCAGCGCATCGGCGGGTACCTCGGCCGGTGCCCGGGTCGGGTCGGCCGCAGCCTGTCCGTTCCAGGCTTCCGTGACCCGGAAGACGCACTGCTCCACCCAGCCGGGGAGGGCGACCACCACTCCGTCGACCAGTTCGTCGGCCAACTCGGCCAGACGGACCTCAGGCTCCATCGGGGACGGAGTTCCGGCCTCCACCCAGGGCGGCGTTGAGGTTGCCGGACCGCAGGCCCTCGAGGTCCAGGGTGACGTAGCGGTAACCCGAGCCGGCCACCGCGGCGACCACCGCGTCACGGCGTTCGACCACGTCGGCCAGGCGGTCCGTCGGCACCTCGATGCGGGCCGTGTCGTCGTAGTGGCGGACCCGCAGGTCGTCGAAACCCAGCCGCCGCAGCGCGGCCTCGGCCCGCTCCACTCCGGACAACACGTCGACGGTGACCTCCGTCCCGTAGGGCACCCTGGAAGCAAGGCAGGCGGCAGCCGGCTTGTCGGCGGTCCGCAGTCCGAGGATCCGGGACCGGGCCCGGACGTCGTCCTTGGTCAAGCCGGCCTCCACGAGGGGAAAGCGTGCCCCCCGGTCGGCGGCAGCCCGCTGGCCGGGACGGTGGTCGCCCAGATCGTCGACGTTGACGCCCAGCACCACGGTGGCCGACTCGGCCGCCGCGATGGGGGCCAGCACGTCCATCAGGGCGTCCTTGCAGTGGGCACAGCGATCGGCGTCGTTGATCCGGTAGGCGGCGTGGACCATCTCGTCGGTCTCGACGGCCGACCAACGCAGACCCCACTCCTCGGCCAGCGCCTCGGCGTCGGCCCGTTCGCTGGCGGCCAGCGACGGCGACACGGCGGTCACCACGTGGACCCGCTCGGGACCCAGCACCGTGTGGGCGACGTGGGCCAGCAGGGCCGAGTCGGCACCGCCGGAGAAGGCCACCACCACCCGGTCCAGGTCGCGCAGAACCTGTGTCAGGGCGTCGGTTTCCAGAGAGGCGAGGCCCGATCCCATGCTCAGGTGCAGCCGACCCGCGTCAGCACGACATCCAGGTCGTCGACCATGCCGGTGTAGAAAGTGCCGAACTGGCCGAAGCGGGCCGAGGCCCGGTCGTAACGCATCGTGTAGACGACGTCCTTGAGGTCGTCGGGGTGCTGGCCGAACAGGGTCACGCCCCACTCGAAGTCGTCGATGCCCGTCGAACCGGTGACCACCTGGAGGATGCGTCCGGCGAACGTCCGTCCCGACGTGCCGTGCTCCATCATCAGTTCGTGGCGGTCGTCGTAGGGCAGCTCGAACCAGTTGGCGCCCACGTCACGGCTCTTGGACATCGGGTAGAAGCACCAGGCCGGCTTGCCCTCGGGCGGCAGCACCGGGTTGAGGCGGGCCCGCTTCATCTCGTCGGGGACGCCCTGGGCGTATTCGGACACCTCGGTGAGGCTGAGGTAGCTGTCGACCAGTTCGAGGCCGGCGCCCACCAGGGCGGTCTGCAGGGCACGGAGGCGCCACAGGTCGGTGCCCAGTGCCATGAAGGCCACGTCGGCCTTGTGGCCGAGGATGGCCACCGGGACGATCTGGTCGCCCGCCGCAGTGGCCGCCTCGACGGCGGCGTGCACGGCAGCGGCATCGCTGTGGTTGCAGACCTTCAGGAACAGGTGGAGGACGGCCAGGCCGTCGGAGGGGGAAACGGATTCGCTCATCGCGGCGAGTCTAGGGAGCGACCCTTCGGGCCCTCCCAGCCGCCGGTGAACCCGTCAGCTTCGAGGAACCGGTCAATCCCCGGTATAGAGGTTCAGCCGGTCGCCGCGGGCGAACCCGGCCAGTTGCAGGTTGGCCGTCCGGGCCGTCTCGACAGCCAGGGCCGACGGGCCGCTGACCGCCACCAGGCTGGCGAACCCGGCGGCCCACGCCTTCTGGGCCATCTCGAACGAGGCCCGACCGCTGACCCACAGGCCGAGGTCGCCGGCCGGCAGGCTGCCGTCCATGTGGAGGCGTCCCACCACCTTGTCGACCGCGTTGTGGCGGCCGATGTCCTCACGCAACAGCAGCGGTTGACCGGTGCGGTCGAAGGCCACCGCGGCGTGCACCGCTCCGGTGGTCGAGAAGAGGGCCTGGCCGTCGATCCGGTCGGTCATGGCGGCCAGCACGTCGACCTCGAACGGTTCGACGTCCAGCGGGCGGAGGCGCTCGCGCAGTTCGTCGATGGCCACCGTCCCGCAGATGCCACACGATGACGAGGCCGGGCCGAGCCGGGGGGTGGGGGCGGGCGCCTCCCCGCCGGTGTCCACGGTGACGTCGTTGTACTCGGCTTCGGATGCCGACCCCTGCCCGCAGTAGCGGACCGAGCGGACCCGGGCGTCGCCCAGGACGCCCTCGGTGACGCAGAAGCCGACGGCCAACTCGAAGTCGTCGCCCGGGGTTCGCATGGTGGTGGCCACCAGCACGCCGTCGAGGCGGATCGACATGGGTTCCTCGACGATCAACTCGTCGGGGACGCGACGGTTGCCGTCGGCGTCGACCCGTCGGGTCAGCACCCGGGCGGTCCGGCCCCGGCTCATCGTCGGGCCCCGGAGAACCTGCTCATCTCCACTGATGGGCTCATGCCCACCAGTGAACACCGGTCGGCCCCCAAAACGCGGAACGGACGCCCCGGAGGGCGCCCGTCTCGCGTTCTCACGGCGGGACTCGTCCCGCCCCGAAGGGGTCGTCCCTGGAAATCCCGTTCCTAGAAGTCCCGTTCCTAGAAGTCCATGTCCGGCATGCCGCCACCTGCACCGTCGGCCGGGGCGTCGGCGACGACGGCCTCGGTGGTGAGGAACAGCGCCGCGATGGAACCGGCGTTCTGGAGGGCCGAGCGGGTCACCTTGGCGGCATCGATGATGCCGGCGGCCACCAGGTCCTCGTACTCGCCGGTGGCGGCGTTGAGGCCGACCGAACCTTCGAGGTTGCGAACCTTGTCGACGATGACACCACCCTCGAGGCCGGCGTTCACGGCGATCTGGGTCAACGGACCCTCCAGCGCCTTGGCCACGATGCGGGTACCTGTCGCCTCGTCAGCGTCGAGGGACTCGCCGGCCTCCAGAGCGGCCGCCTGGGCCCGCAGCAGCGTCACGCCACCGCCGGCCACGACGCCCTCTTCGATGGCCGCCTTGGTGGTGCTCACGGCGTCCTCGATGCGGTGCTTCTTTTCCTTGAGCTCGACCTCGGTGGCCGCGCCGACCTTCAGGACGGCCACGCCGCCGGACAGCTTGGCCAGACGCTCCTGGAGCTTCTCGCGGTCGTAGTCCGAGTCGGTGTTCTCGATCTCGCCCTTGATCTGGGCGATGCGGCCCGAGATGTCAGCGTCGTCGCCGCCACCCTCGACAATGGTGGTCTCGTCCTTGCTGACCACGACCTTGCGGGCCTGACCGAGCATGTCCAGCGTCACGGCGTCGACCTTGAGGCCGACCTCCTCGGAGATGACCTGACCACCGGTGAGGATGGCCATGTCCTGGAGCATCGCCTTGCGACGGTCGCCGAAGCCCGGGGCCTTGACGGCCGCGGCGTTGAAGGTGCCACGGATCTTGTTGACCACGATGGTGGCCAGAGCCTCGCCCTCGACGTCCTCGGCGAGGATGAGCAGCGGACGGTTGGTCTGCATGACCTTCTCGAGAGCCGGAACCAGATCCCGCACCGCGGTGATCTTGGAGCCCACGAACAGGATGTACGCATCCTCGAGGACGGCTTCCATACGGTCGGGGTCGGTCACGAAGTACGGCGAGATGTAGCCCTTGTCGAAGCGCATGCCCTCGACGAGGTCCATCTCCATACCGAAGGTCTGACCCTCCTCGACGGTGATGACGCCGTCCTTGCCCACCTTGTCGATGGCCTCGGAGATCATGGCGCCGATCTCGGGATCGGCGGCCGAGATGGCAGCCACGTTGGCGATCTGGTCCTTGTCGCTGGACACGTCCTGGGCCGAGTTGCGGATGGAATCCACGGCGGCGGCCACGGCGGCCTCGATGCCCTTCTTGATGGACATCGGGTTGGCACCGGCGGCCACGTTGCGAAGGCCCTCACGGACCATCGACCAGGCCAGCACGGTGGCCGTGGTGGTGCCGTCACCGGCGACGTCGTCGGTCTTCTTGGCGACCTCCTTGACCAGCTCGGCGCCGATGCGCTCGTACGGGTCCTCGAGGTCGATCTCCTTGGCGATGGAGACGCCGTCGTTGGTGATCGTGGGGGCGCCCCACTTCTTCTCCAGGACGACGTTGCGACCCTTCGGGCCGAGCGTGACGCGAACGGCGTCGGCCAGCTGGTTCATGCCCCTCTCGAGGGAACGGCGGGCCGTCTCGTCGAACGTGATGATCTTCGCCATCAGGAATGCCTCTCAGTCAGGTGTTCGGTACGTACTCAGGTACTCAGGTGCTGACCGGTCGTTCGGCGACCGGTCGAAAGGGCCGGCAGCGCACAGGCGCGGCTGCTGGCACTCTCTTGCTACGAGTGCCAATCCAACCAGCGGATCGGCGGTTTTCCAACGTCGACAGGCCTGTCGAATGCCCTACCTGTCGCCGGTCGCCGGTCGCCGGTCGCCACTGCGGCCGGGCCGGCAGGGGACTTCCTCAGCCTCCGGCGACGGCCGGGACGATGGCCACCGTGGCACCGTCGGGCACCTCGGTGTCGAGCCCGTTCAGGAAGCGGACGTCCTCGTCGCTCACGAACACGTTCACGAAGCGGCGCAGGGCACCGGAATCGTCGGTGATGCGCTCGGTGAACCCGGGGTGGGCGGCATCGAGCGCGGCCAGGGCCTCGCCCACGGTGCCGGCCTCGACGTCGACCTCGGGCTGACCAGAGGTCAACGGACGGAGGGTGGTGGGGATGCGGATGGTGACGGCCATGGCCGCACGCTATCGACGGGCCAGCGCCTCACCCACGACAAGCTCCACCAGAGCGGTCGGTTCGGCCATGGCCCGGGCCATACCGAAGCGTTCCGACAACGAGACGACCCCGTCGCGGCCCGCCACCTCCGGTTCGGCCCCGCCCACCACCACCAGGAGGGGCACACCGGCGGCCGCCGCGTAGACGCCCACGCCACCGACCACCTTCCCCTCGTACGAGGTGGCGTCGAGCCAACCCTCACCGGTGACCATCAGGTCGGCGTCGGCCACGTGTTCGTCGAGGCGGAGTTCCTCGGCCACCAGGTCGATGCCGTCGACCAGTTCGGCACCCAGGGCGGCCAGCCCTCCGGCCAGTCCCCCGGCCGCCCCGGCCCGGTCCATGGTCGACACGTCGACGTCGAAGCGTTCGCCGTAGACCTGCACGAGGCGCTCCAGGCGTCCGGTCAGCATCCGGACATGGGCGTCGGTGGCGCCCTTCTGGGGACCGAACACCTCGGCGGCGTCGGTGAACCGGGTACGGACGTCACACGCCACCAGGATCTCCACGCCCCGGTACCGGGCCGGCGAACCCATGGCGTCGAGCGCGCCCAGTCCACCGTCGGTGGTGGCCGATCCGCCCATCCCGATGACGATCCGTTGGGCCCCGGACTCCACGGCGTTCAGGATCAGCTCGCCCACCCCGGCTGTGGTGGCGTCCAGCGGATGGTTTCCGTCGGCGCCTCCGGCCAGTTCCAGACCGGCCACCCGGGCCATCTCGATGACCGCCGTACCCCGGTCGAGGCGCCAACCGGCCTCCACGGGATCGCCCAACGGACCGGTGACCACCGTGGTGCGGTCGGGACCGCCCAGTACGTCGAGCAGCCCCTCGCCACCGTCGGCCATGGGGACCTCGACGCAGTCGGCACCGGCAGAGGCTGCTGCCCGTCCGATGGCCGCTGCGACCTCATGGGCCGAGACGGTGCCCCGGAACTTGTCAGGGGCGGCGACCACCTTCATCGGAGCGACCTGATTCCTCTACGGATCGCCCGGTCCGACCTGGCCATCCAGGACGGTCGACCGGGGATCAGCCGCCCTGGATGGCCAGGTCGGAACCCAGGATCACGACGATGTCGGCGTTGTCGACCCGGTCGAGCGCTCCGTCGGGAACCGAGACGCCACCCGCCGGGAACTGCGAGAGGATGCTCGGAGCCTCACCGAAGTGCTCCTGGATGACCCGGGCATCGCGGGCGTAACCCGTCTTGTAGTAGATCCCGGTGACCGAGGTCTTGTCGGCGTTGGCCGGGGACTCCATGGCCCAGCCCAGCGGGCTGAGCATGTCGGTGACCTTGCCGGCCGCCCCGGATACGCCCGAACCGTTGGCCACCAGGACCTTCACCTCGTTGGGGGCATGGGTGGGTTCGGGGAAGAGGTCCTCGGTGGTGGTCGGAGCGGGAGCCTCCGTGGTGGCCGGTGCCGCGCTTCCGGCATCGCCCGGGTCGCCGGAACCCGAGTCGGCCGGCGTCTCATCGGAGGAGGCGTCGCCCGCGGCATCGGTGGGCGCCTCGTCGGTCGACGCATCGACGGCGGCCGAGCCGTTGTCGGCCGGCGCCACGATGCCCGGCGTCGAGTCGAGGCCCTTCCAGAGCATGACCAGGCCGAGGAGGATGGCGATGGCGATCAGCAGGAAGGCCCGTGGGGCCGCGGCGGCGTTGCTCGGACCGAGCCCGCCGCGCTGGCGGGTGTTCATCGGGTGCCGTCTTCTTCGATCACCCGGGGCTCGAGGCGAGCCCGACGGCGACGGTCGCGCTGGCGCTGCAGGCGCTTGACGACCATCGGGTCGTAGGCCATGGCGTCGTCGGTGTCGAGCATCTCGCCGAGCAACTGGTAGTAGCGGGTGGCCGAGAGCTCGAACTGCTCACGGATCTGCACGTCCTTGGGCGAGGTGGCCGACCACCACGACCGTTCGAAGTCCAGGATGTCTCGGTCTCGCTGCGTCAGTGCCACGCCCTGATGATCGTTCACCCGGGGTGCCCGTTCAAGTACCCCCGACGCCAGCAGGCGCGATGAGGATCCTCCCCCCCCCGCTGTGTGAGTCTGTGGGAGGCTCGCCCTCTGGTGGTGGGGCAGCAGGCTCAGCCACACGGCGGGAAGGATTTCCCATGCAACGCATCATCGATCGCTTCGGCCCCCTCGCCGGCGCCGCGAGCTTCCTGTTGAGCTTCGTCGTATGGATCGCCGTCACCGGCGGGATACCACCAGAGGTGGGGACGTCGTCGGCTGGTGAGGTGGTCGGGTTCTGGACCGACCAGGGAGACGCCACGACCGCCATCTCCGGCCTGACCGCGGTCTTCGGAGCGATCCTGATCCTCGTGTTCGGTGCGTGGTTGTCGACGACCATGCGGGACCGGGGCGCCACCGCCCTGGCCGCGACGGCCGGCATGGGGACGCTGATGATCGCGATGGGGCTCGTCATCGACGGCACCATCGGCTTCATCCTCGGGGACGAAGCGGCCAGCCTCCCCGTCGAGTCGGTGCTGGCCCTCAGCGCCATGACCGAGTACCTGTTCCTCCCCTACCTCCTGGGCCTGGTGCTGATCATGGTCAGCGTGGGTGCCAGCGCCACGCAGACCGGGCTCGTCCCGTCGTGGCTGGCCCGAGCCGGGTACGTGGCCGCCATCGTGGCCCTGATCCCCCACGAGGTGGCCTTCGTCGGGATCATGCTGGCGATGCTCTGGATGCTGGTCGCCGGCATCGTGATGTTCAGGGGCGCCGGCACCTCGGCGCCGGCCTAGGACTGGAAGTCCCGCAACGGGGACCGCTCATAGAGATGGGCCGGACGACGTGTCCGGCCCATCTCAGTAGCCTCGGCCGCAGTGGGCCCGGCTCCGAACCGACCCGCCATCCCGCCCGGGTAGCTCAGTTGGTCAGAGCAGGCGCCTTGTAAGCGTCAGGTCGTCGGTTCGAATCCGACCTCGGGCTCCAAGACCCCTGATCGCCGGTCGACCCGATGATCCCCCCGGCCGATCGCGTCGTGGCAGGCTCGTAATTCGGGCGGAGAGCAGGTCCCCGCCACCGGAGGAAGGAATCCCCATTGCACCGCGCCATCGTCAGATTCGGACCCCTGTACGGGATCGCTTCAATACTCATCGGGGGCCTCGGCTGGGTGATCCTCATCGGAGCCGACCTTCCGGGAGCCCAAGAGGCAGGCGTCGACGAGATCGTTGCCTTCTGGATCGAGTCCGGAGGTAAGGCGAAGACCGCGGCATGGTTCTCCGTCATCTCCGCGGTGCTGATGGTCGCCTTCGGCGCATGGGTGAGCATGACGGTCCGGGAGCGTGGCGCGACCCTCGTCTCCATCACGGCAGGAATGGGGGCCGTCGTGTTCGCCGCCGGCTTGACCATCGACGGCAGCGTCAACGCACTTCTCGGTCTGGCAGCCGGTGACCTTCCCGCCGAATCGGTGGTGACCCTCAGCGCACTCACCGAGTTCATGTACCTCCCCTATCTGGCCGGCCTGGTCCTGATCACGGTCAGCCTCAGCGCCGCCGCGGGAATGACCGGGATCATCCCTTCGTGGCTTGCCATGGTCGGTTTCGTCACCGCAGCGATCGCCATCATCCCCCACTACGAAGTCATGCAGTTCGGAATGCTTCTGAGCGTGCTCTGGATGCTGGCCACCGGCATCTTCATGTACCGGGACGCCGTCAGGATCCGGCGGGCCGCCGCGACGGTCTGATCCGACGGTCAGCCGGAGGCGTGGCCGAATTCCGTCGGCTGCGCCTCCGGGCCAGTCAGCGGCGGTGGCGGGCCACCTCGAAGAGGGCGACGGCCGCGGCCGCTGAGACGTTCAGCGAACCGAGCACCCCGGCCAACGGGATGTGGGCAATGGTGTCGCACCGCTCGCGCACCAGACGCGACAGGCCCGACCCTTCGGCACCCATCACCAGGGCCACCGGCTGGTCGGCCACCGTGAGTTGGTGGATGGCCGAATCGCCGCCGGCGTCGAGACCCACCGACCACACACCCACCTCGGCCATCCGGACCAGTGCCTTGGGTAGACCACCCACCCGGGTCATCCGCAGGTGTTCGATGGCCCCGGCCGCCGACTTGGCCACGGTGGCCGTCACCCCGGCCGCCCGGTGTCGGGGCAGGACCACGCCGGTCACCCCGGCGCACTCGGCGGACCGCAGGATCGCCCCGAGATTCCCCGGATCGGTCACGCCGTCCAGCAGGAGCAGGAACGGATCGCGACCGGCCGCGTCGGGCACCAGAAGGTCGTCGAGCTCGTACTCGTGCAGAGGCTGGGCCAGGGCCATGACGCCCTGGGAGGCCTCGGTACGGGTCATGGACTCGAACTTGTTGCGGTTGACCTCGCGGATGGTGACCTTGGCCTCGTCGGCCAGGTCGATGATGTCGTCGAGGATGGGAGCCGGATCGAGGTCGCCGGCCAGCACCACCTCGCGGGTCCGGCGGGTGCCGGCCAACAGGAGCTCACGGACGGCCTGACGGCCCTCCACCTGGTCGCCGCCCAGACCCTTCGGACCATCGCCACCATCGCGGTTGCCCAGCGGCGACGTCCCCCGCTGGCCCGAACCACGACCCCGACCGGAACCGGCGCCGGGCTTGTTGGGTCGACCGGTCGACGAGCGGCGGGGCGGCGGCTCAGGACGGGCGGCACCGCGGTTGCCCTTGCCGACGTTCTGGGGGCCACCCCGACGCGGGCCGCCCTTCTTGGGGCCGGCCTTCTTCGGGCCGGCCTTCCGGGCACCACCGCCGGAACCCTTTCCACCACGGGGACCACTCACCGGACACCTCCAACTCGTCGTCCCGACGGGGCATCGGATCGAACCAACAGGGCGACGGCGAAACAGGCCACGCCCTCACGCCGACCCAGGGCACCAAGGCCCTCGGCCCGCTTTCCCTTGACGGTGACCGGGCCACCGACCGCTTCGGTCAGGCCGGCCTGCATCTCGTCCCGACGGGGCGCCAGCTTCGGCGCCTCGAGGACCACCGTGCAGTCCACGTTGGCCACCGCCCAGCCCTCGTCGGCCACCGCAGCCGCGGCATCGGCCAGCAGAGCCATGGAATCGGCGCCCGCGAAGGCCTCGTCGGTGTCGGGGTAACGCTGCCCGATGTCGCCCAGGCCGGCCGCCCCGAGGAGCGCATCGGTCACCGCGTGGGCCACCGCGTCGGCGTCGCTGTGGCCGGCCAGACCGGGACCGTCGAACACCACGCCGCCCAGGACCATGGACCGGTCGGGGTCGTCACTGAACGGGTGGACGTCGAAGCCCTGCCCGATCCGGATGTCGCGCTCCCCGGTCATGATCGCCGGGACGGGTCGCCAGCCGTGGCGAGGGACGCTGCGGCCAGGGCCAGGTCGACCGGTCGGGTGATCTTGAGGTTCGTCGGCTCGCCGTCCACGACCACCACTGTGCCACCGGCGGCCTCCACGAGGGTGGCGTCGTCGCTGGCGTCGGCCCCACCGGCATGGGCGGCCCGCAGACGATGGGCCGGGAAGCCCTGGGGTGTCTGCACGGCCAGCACCCCGTCACGATCCAACGGTCCACCATCGACGGCCCGAAGCGAGTCGGCCACCGGCACGCCGGGCACCACCGCGTCGGCGCCGGCCCGGACGGCGGCCACCACCCGGGCGAACAGTGCCCCGGTGGCCAACGGTCGGGCACCGTCGTGGACGAGCACCACCTCGGCATCATCAGGAACCGCAGCCAGGCCGGCCCGGACGGACGCGGAACGGGTCGCACCTCCGGACACCACCGTCACGCCGTCGACCCCCCGGACGCCGGCCACCAGCGCCTCGGCGGCCGACAGTCGCTCCGGTGCGGCCACCAGGACCACGCCATCGGACGCCTCGGCTGCGGTGGCCACGCTCCGAGCCACCACCGGACGACCACCCAGGTCGGCGGCCTGCTTGTCACCACCAAAGCGCTCGCCCCGGCCGGCGGCCACCACGATCGTCCAGACGCTCACCGGGTGCTCTCCCCAAGGGAGCTTCCACAGCTCGGCACGTGACGTTCGGCGTCCGGTGCGGCTGCCGATGTCGGCCGGGTCCTTCGCATCTCACTAGCATGGCCAATCGACATGCCGGACACCACGCTCTTCCGTGAAACCACCCTGTTCGCCGGGTTGGACGATGACGCCCTCGGGGCGATCGTCGCCGCCGGTCAGGACCTCGAACTCCGGCGCGGCGACGTGCTGTTCCGAGAGGACGAGGCACCCGACGAGTTGTACGTCGTGGTGTCGGGCCGGATCGCCATCGCCAACAAGTCCATCGACGGACGCGAATCCATGGTGGCCCTCATGGAGGACGGCGACCTGTTCGGCGAGATGGGCCTGTTCGACGGGCGGGGCCGTTCGGCCGAGGCCCGGGCTCTGGAGACCTCGGTGGTCACCGCCGTTCCCTACGGGCCGGTCCGAAAGGTCTACGAAGACGACCCGACCCTGCTGTGGCGGGTCGTGGACATGCTGACCGGGCGACTACGCACCATGGACGCCGCCCTGGCCGACTCGGTGTTCCTGGACGTCACCGGACGCACCGCCAAGCGCCTGCTGGAGCTGGCCGGCGAGGACGACGAGTTCTCACTGCCCATCACCCAGGAGGAACTGGCCGGAATGGTCGGTGCCTCACGGGAGCGGGTCAACAAGGCCATCGCCTCGTTCATCCGACTTGGGTGGATCGAACAGATCGACCGCACCTACCGGATCACCAACCGCGAACAGCTCACTATTCGCTCCAGATAGGCCGCTCCAGGTAGGAATCTGTCCGGCTCAGCCGGCCAGCCAGTTGAGGACCCTCGTCCAGGCATCGGCCGCGTCGTCGGCCCGGTGGGCCGGACGAGACGCATCGTGCACGAAGCCGTGGTCGGCACCCTCGTAGCGGAGCACCGTGGCCCCGGTGGCCTCCAGGGCGTCGACGTGGTCGGGCGGTGTCCAGGCGTCCGCCGTGCCGATGACGGCCAGGACCGACGCCGCATCACCGGCGGCCAACGCATCCAGAGGCTCGCCCTGACCCGGGCCCTGCCAGGTCTCGGGCACGTGGATCATCCCGTAGAAGGGACACGACCGCTCAAAACGCCCGGTGCCCACCGCCTTGAGGGCGTACATGCCACCCATGCAGAACCCCCGGATCGCCACCGGGTCGGCACCGGTGGCATCCGCGGCAGCCATGGCGTCGCCCAACACACGCTGGTCGTCCAGCGATGAACCGGCAGCCAGGCGATCGCCCACGTCGAGGTCCTCGCGGCCCGGGTAGAGCTCGAAGGCGGCCACCGACCAACCGGTCTCCGCGGCCAGACGGGCCACCAGGCCGTCGAACAGAGGTCGCATCCCCATGACGTCCGGGATGACCACCAGGCCCCGATCAGCCGGGCCTGCTGGCGGGTGGACGAGTTCGGCGGCGGTGCCCGAAGGCAGTTCGATGCGCATGGGGACGTTCCTAGCAGGTGCCCCCTGCGGGTAGCAGGCCGACGGCGGCCACGGCCTCGGCGAGGGTGGCGGCACGCACCAGCTCGATGCCATCGGGCGGATCGGGGGTGGACGCCGGGACGACGGCACGCCGAAAGCCCAGCCGGGCCGCCTCCATGAGACGCCGACCCGTGCCGGTCACCTGACGCAACTCGCCACCCAACCCCACCTCGCCGAGGGCCACCGTGTCGGACCCGAGGGGCCGACCCACCACCGCGGACACGACGGCCAGAGCCAGGGGGAGGTCGGCCGCCGGCTCGGTGGCCTGCGCACCACCCACCACGGTGGCGTACACATCGAGCGCCCCGGGATCAATCCCGGCCCGGCGCTCCAGTACGGCCAGCAACAGGGCCAGACGTCGGCCGTCGAGCCCCTGGGGCGAACGCCGCGGATGGGGCGTGGACGACCGGACGACCAGGGCCTGGACCTCCAACAGAAGCGGCCGGTGCCCCTCCAGTGCGGGCAGGACCACCGAGCCGGCCACGTCGGGGGCCCGGTCGGCCAGGAACAGCCGACTGGGGTCGTCGACGGACTGGAGACCGTCGGCGTCCATGGCGAACAGGCCGATCTCGTCGGTCGGCCCGAACCGGTGCTTGACGACCCGCAGCATCCGCAGGGCGTGATGGCGGTCGCCGGTCAACTCGGCCACCGTGTCGACCACGTGCTCCAGCGTCTTGGGGCCGGCCAACGAACCGTCCTTGGTGACATGGCCGACCAGCACGGTGGCCAGGGACCGGGCCTTGGCCTCGGTCACCAGACGCTGGGCCGACGCCCGGACCTGACCGACCGAACCGGGCGTACCGCCCTCGGCAGCCAGATGGACGGTCTGCACCGAATCCACGATGAGCAGGTCGGGCTGGAGTTTGTCGACGTGGGCCACGATGGCCTCCACCGAGGTGTCGCCGGCCAACCAGAGGTCGTCGTGCACGGCACCCAGCCGCTCAGCCCGCAACCGGACCTGACCGGCGGACTCCTCGGCACTGACCAGCAGGACCCGACCGCCGGCCCGTACCCGAGCGGCGGCCAACTGCAGGGTGAGGGTCGACTTGCCTACGCCCGGTTCGCCGCCCAGCAGGGTGACCGAGCCGGGCACCAGCCCCCCGCCGAACGCCCGATCGGCCTCGGCCATGCCGGTGGGCACCGCCGACGACTCGTCGGGGGCCAACGCCGAGAGGGGTCGAACCTCGCCCACCCCGAGGCTCGCCGCGGTGAGCGCACCCGAACCCCTCGATCGGATGACCGGGACCTCCACCAGGGCGTTCCAGTCGCCGCAGGTGCCGCACCGACCCACCCAACTGGGATGCGGGGCGCCACACGAGGCGCACTCGAACGTGGTGCGGGTACGGGATCCGGTGGTGAGGCTCGTCATGAGGCGGAACCTACGAACCGCCTGTGACAGAGATCAGGAACCGTCGGGGTTGCGGGCCCGGAAGAGACCGGCGAAGCCGTCGATGACCGGGTGGGAGAACCCCTCGGGCACCAGCGCCGAACCCCGCAGCAGCACGGTGGACATCCCCAGGTTCCGTGCCGCGTCCAGGGTGACCGGCTCGGAATCGATGAGCAGCATGTCGGCGAAGTCCACGCCGGCCATCCGCCGCAGGGCCTCGAACATGGCCGGGCTGGGCTTGCGGGCCCCGATCTCCCCGGAGGCCACCCACGGATCGACCCGCTGCTCCAGCCCGAAGCGACGGCGCAACTGCAGGGACCACGGCAGCACCGCATTGGTCAGGCACGCCACGGGAAGGCCCCGCTGCTCCATGCGTTCCAGGAACGGCAGGACGTCGGCCCGCATACGCACCCGCGACAGGTAGGCCGAATCCAGCGTGTCGGCCTCGCCCGGCACCCCGACGGCGGCCCAGAACTCACCGCTGGACAGATGCCCGAGGCTGGCTGCCCGATACCGGTCGGCCACCTCACCGGGATCCATCACCCCACCGTTGTCCCGCACGAACGGCACGAGGAGACCTTCGGGATCGCTACCCGGATCCCACACCACGCCGATCCCGCCGAGGACCACCAGACGCAACGTGCGGCCCTCCGAGGACGTGGCCGGACGCACCACCTCGATGACCGGCGAGGGCGCCGTGGTGGTCGACTTCCCCGACCGACCCGGAGCCAACCCCTCGACGGCGGCCCGGCGCCGACGACGGGCCATCACCAGCCGGAGCACCTGGAACACCGACACCACGACGAACAGGCCACCGGCGATGACCGAGACCGTGCGCCACGTCCGCGGCGTGGTGTCGGTGAGCACCCCGGTGGCGTGGAAGAGGGTGGGTGCCGGATCACCGAGGACCACCGTCCACGAACCACTCGACACCGCGACGCCGACGCCCTCACCCGAAGCCTGCTCAGGGACCTGCTCCGGATCGGTGGGCATGTCGGCCACCAGGGTGAGCGAGAACGACGCCGTCGGGTCACAGGAACCATCGGGACATCCGGCCAGCTCGGCCAGCTCGCCGTCGGAGCGGGCGAACGGCAGGCCGTCGAGGACCTCGACCAGGTCGGCGTCGGCCAGCAGGTCCAGCCCAGGCGAGAGGTCGATCCGGCCGTCGAGCCGCCATGTGGTCTCGGCGAAGGTCCGCTCACGCACCAGCCGGACCTCGGCAATGGCCGTCGGCCCCACGACCTCGGCCAGCACGGCACCCAACCGGTCGGGATGGTCGAACGCCTTGCGGGCGCTGATCCGGGCCGCTCCGTTGGCGGTCTCCGGACCGTCGATCACCCAGCCGGCATCGACCAGGTCACCCACCCGGACCCGGTCGTCCAGACCGCCGAGAGCCTCGACGGCCGCGGCGTCCAGTTCGACGAGAAGGTCGACATGCCCGGTCCCGTCGTCGGCGACGTCCACGGTGACCGTGGCATCGACCCGACAGGCGGCACTGGTCAGGACGACCAGCAGCAGTCCGAGTACGGCCAAAGCCCGTCCCATCCGGGCAGGGAGATTCATCGAGATGGGAGACAGGCCGACAGACATGCCGACAGACAGGCCGACGGACCGGAAGGTGCGGCTACTCCGCGCCCTCGACCGCCATCTCGATGGTCGGCGGCTCGAACCCGGCGGTGGCCCGGAAGACCACCTGCCTGGTGCCCTTGGCATCGCCGTCGTCGGGTGCGTCCTCGACGTCGACCACCACGATGTCACCGGCCGAGAACTCCTTGTGGAGCAGGCGCTCGGACAACGGATCCTCGACCAGACGCTGGAGGGCCCGACGCAACGGACGGGCACCCATCGACGGGTCGTAGCCCTGCTCGGCCAGGTGGTGCTTGACCGCCTCGGTGAGCTCCAGGCCCATGCCCTGACCGGACAACTGGGTGGACAACCGCACCACCATCAGGTCGACGATGCGGGTCACCTCGGCGAGCGACAGCTCGTGGAAGACAATGGTGTCGTCGATGCGGTTCAGGAACTCGGGCCGGAAGTGCGCCTTCAGCGCGTCGTTGACCTTGGCCTTCATCCGCTCGTAGCTGACGGCCTCGTCGGCCTTGGTGAAGCCGAGGTTGGCCTTGCGCAGGTCGGCCGTACCGAGGTTCGACGTCATGATCAGGACGGTGTTGCGGAAGTCGACGCTGCGGCCCTGCGAGTCGGTCAGACGACCCTCCTCGAGGATCTGGAGCAGCGTGTTGAAGACGTCCGGGTGGGCCTTCTCGACCTCGTCGAACAGCACCACGGAGAACGGGCGGCGACGCACCGCCTCGGTGAGCTGGCCGCCCTCCTCGTAGCCGACGTAGCCGGGAGGCGAACCGACGAGGCGGCTCACCGTGTGCTTCTCCATGTACTCCGACATGTCCAGCGAGATGAGGGCCTGCTCGTCACCGAACAGGAACTCGGCCAGCGTCTTGGCCAGCTCGGTCTTGCCCACGCCCGACGGGCCCAGGAAGATGAACGACCCCGACGGGCGCTTCGGGTCCTTGAGGCCGGCCCGGGTGCGGCGGATGGCCTGGCTGACCGCCCTGATGGCGTCCTCCTGGCCGATGACCCGCTTGTGGAGTTCGTCCTCCATCTTGAGGAGCTTCTGGGTCTCCTCCTCGGTGAGCTTGTAGACGGGGATGCCGGTCCACAGCGAGAGGACCTCGGCAATGGACTCCTCGTCGACCTCGTCGAACAGGTCCTGGCCGGACGCCTTGAGCTCGGATTCCTTGGCCTCCTTGCGGGCCAGGAGTTCCTTCTCGGAATCACGGAGACGACCGGCCTCCTCGAAGTCCTGGGACTCGACGGCGGCCTTCTTGCGCTGCACCACCTCGGCCAGGTCGGTCTCGATCTCGCGCATGTCGTCGGGCGTGTCCATGCGCTTGATGCGCATGCGTGACCCCGCCTCGTCGATCAGGTCGATGGCCTTGTCGGGCAGGTGCCGATCCGAGATGTAGCGGTCGGCCAGGTTCGCCGCGGCGACCAGTGCCTGGTCGGTGATGGTGACCCGGTGATGGCTCTCGTAACGCTCGCGGAGGCCCTTGAGGATCTCGATGGTGTGGGGCACCGTGGGCTCGTCGACCTTCACGGGCTGGAAGCGGCGCTCGAGGGCGGCGTCCTTCTCAAGGTGCTTGCGGTACTCGTCGAGCGTCGTGGCACCAATGGTCTGGAGCTCGCCGCGGGCCAACATGGGCTTCAGGATCGACGCCGCGTCGATGGCGCCCTCGGCGGCACCGGCCCCGACGAGGGTGTGGATCTCGTCGATGAACAGGATGATGTCGCCCCGTGTCTTGATCTCCTTGAGGACCTTCTTGAGGCGCTCCTCGAAGTCGCCGCGGTAGCGGCTCCCGGCCACCAGGGCGCCCAGGTCGAGGGTGTAGAGCTGCTTGTCACGGATGGTCTCCGGGACGGCGTCGTCGGCGATCATCTGGGCCAGGCCCTCGACGATGGCCGTCTTGCCCACGCCGGGCTCGCCGATGAGGACCGGGTTGTTCTTGGTACGGCGCGACAGCACCTGCATGACCCGCTCGGTCTCGCGGTGGCGACCGATGACCGGGTCGAGCTTCTTGTCGCGGGCGGCCTGGGTGAGGTTGCGACCGAACTGGTCCAGGACGAGCGAGCCGGAGGACGAATCGCCGCCGCTGCCTCCGCTGGTTGCCCCGGCCTTCTCCTGGGACTCTCCCGGGCCCTGGCCGGAACCGGCGTAGCCCGACAACAACTGGATGACCTGCTGGCGGACCCGCGACAGGTCGGCGCCCAGCTTCACGAGGACCTGGGCGGCCACGCCCTCGCCCTCACGGATCAGCCCCAGCAGGATGTGCTCGGTGCCGATGTAGTTGTGGCCCAACTGCAGCGCTTCGCGCAACGAGAGTTCCAGGACCTTCTTGGCCCGGGGAGTGAACGGAATGTGGCCACTGGGCGAGCTGGCGCCGTGGCCGATGAGCTCCTCGACCTGGCTGCGGACGGCCTCCAACGAGATGCCGAGCGACTCGAGGCCCTTGGCGGCCACGCCCTCACCCTCGTGGATCAGCCCGAGCAGGATGTGCTCGGTGCCGATGTAGTTGTGGTTGAGCAGCCGCGCCTCTTCCTGGGCGAGTACCACGACCCTGCGGGCCCTGTCGGTGAAACGCTCGAACAACGTCGATGCCTCCTGCTCTCGGTGAACTGGGTTCTGGTAACTGCCAGCTCTGGTGACGTCTCCCCCGTCATTTCGGAGTGTACCGGTGGCCCGTGACGCGCCATTGGCGCGTTCTCAAGCCACTGGACAGGCCACTCGAGGGGTCCGTTTCGCCCGGAACGGGTGGCGCCGTATCCTCACCGGGTGGCCCCTACCCCGTCGGTGAACAGTCTCCTGAACCTTCCCGGGATGGCCGACGCTCTGGCCCGCACCGAGATCGAACTGCGCGCCGTCGTGGAATCCGGTGATCCCTTCCTGACCGAGGTGGCCCGTCACCTCATCGACGCCGGCGGCAAGCGGGTCCGCCCGGCGCTGGCCGTCACCGCCGCCCAGGTGCTGGACCCCGATCCCGGCGTGGCCACCCACGACGTCATCCGGGGCGGCGTGGCCATCGAACTCGTGCATCAGGGATCGCTGTACCACGACGACGTGATGGACGGCGCCGAGACCCGACGAACCGTCCAGAGCGTGAACGCCCGCTGGGGCAACCTGGAGGCCATCCTGGCCGGCGACTACCTGCTGGCCCGGGCCTCGGAGATCGCCGCCGACCTGGGAACCGAGGTGGCCGGACTGCTGGCCTCCACCATTGCCTCGCTGTGCGAGGGCCAGGTGCGCGAACTGCGACACGCCTTCGACGTGGACCGCACCGAGGAGGCCTACCTGGCCTCCATCACCGGCAAGACCGCATCACTGTTGGCCACCGCGGCCCGGGTCGGAGCCATCGTGGCCGACCACCCCCGCGACCTGGTCGAGTCGCTGACCGACTTCGGCCGCCACTACGGCATGGCCTTCCAGGTGGTCGACGACCTGCTCGACGTGGTGGCCACCGACGAGCACCTGGGCAAGCCGGCCGGCAACGACCTGGTGGAGGGGACCTACACGCTGCCCGTCATCCGGGCCCTGGCCGGACCGTCGGGCGATCAGCTACGGGACCTGCTGGGTGGGCCGATCGACGCAGCCACCCGGGACCGGGTGCGCGACGTGATCCGGACCGACGAGGCCATCGCCACCACCCGTGACACGGCCGTGGAGTTCCTGGGCTCGGCCCGGGGGGCGCTGGACGGGCTGCCGGCCAACCCGGCGGTGGGCACCATGCAGGCCACCTGCGACCTGCTGCTGGACCGCCTCGACGGGTCGTTCCAACTCTGAGAACTACTGCTCAGGGCCTATTGCTCAGGGCCTATTGCTCAGGGCCTATTGCTCAGGTCTAAGCGTCGGGAAGAGGATGACGTCGCGGATGGTGGTGGTGCCGGTCAGGAGCATGACCAGGCGGTCCATGCCGATCCCCAGGCCACCGGTGGGCGGCAGTCCGTACTCGAGAGCCCGTAGATAGTCCTCGTCGACGGCCATGGCCTCGGCATCGCCGGCGGCCTTCTCGGCCTCCTGGGCCTCGAAGCGGGCCCGCTGCTCGTCGGGATCCACCAGCTCGGTGAAGGCGTTGCACAGTTCGCGTCCGGCCACGATCCCCTCGAAGCGTTCCACCCAGCCCGGCTGCTCCCGGTGGTCACGCGACAGCGGCGAGACCTCCTTCGGGTAGTCGGTGACGAAGATCGGGCCCCACAGCTCGGCCTCGGTCGTCTTCTCGTACAACTCCAGGATGAGCTTGCCCGGCCCGTAGTGGTCCTTCACCGGGATGTCGCGCTCCTCGCACAACCGGACCAGCTCGTCGCGTGGGGTGTCCAGGTCGACGGTCAGGCCGCCGTGTTCAGCCAGCAACTCGAGCATCGTGGCCCGGCGCCACGGCACCGACAGGTCCAGGTCCCGACCGTCGTAGGTGAGCGAGGTCGTGCCGCACACCTCCATGGCCAGGTGGGCCACCAACTCCTCGACCAGGGACATGATGTCGGTGTAGTCGGCATACGCCTGGTACAGCTCGAGCATCGTGAATTCGGGGTTGTGGCGGGGCGACAGGCCCTCGTTGCGGAACACCCGGGCGATCTCGAACACCCGCTCGAAGCCACCCACGGTGAGGCGCTTGAGGTACAGCTCGGGGGCGATCCGCAGGTAGAGCTCCATGTCCAGAGCGTTGTGGTGCGTGGTGAACGGACGGGCCAGGGCCCCACCGGGAATCGGATGGAAGGTCGGGGTCTCGACCTCCAGAAAGTTCCGATCCTCGAGCCAGCGACGGGTGGCCGACATGATCCGGCTGCGGGCCACGAAGGCGGCCCGGGACTCGTCGGTCACCCACAGGTCGACATAGCGCTGGCGGAAGCGGGTGTCGACGTCGGTGATGCCGTGCCACTTGTCGGGGAACGCCCGACGGGCCTCGGCCAGGCGAACCCACGAGTCGACCCGGATGCTCAACTCGCCACGCCGGGTCTTGAGCACCTCACCGGTGACCCCGATCCAGTCACCCAGATGGAGGCCGGTGAAGCCCTCGAAATCGGGGGTGGACCGTTGCAGGGCGAAGAGCTGGACCCTTCCGGTGGAGTCCTGGAGGTCGCCGAAGGCCAACTTGCCCTGATCACGGCGGAGCATGAGTCGCCCGGCCACGGTGACCACCTGACCGGTCTCCTCACCGTCGGCCAGGTCGGCGTAGTCGGCCACCACCGCACCCGCGGTGGTCGTCGGATCGAACCGGTAGGGCACCTGTTCCCGGGGGGTCGGAATCTCGTCGGTCATCGGTTGCGCTCGTAGACGAGGCGGAGGCCGTGCAGGGTCAGGAACGGTTCGACGTGCTCGATGGTCGACGTGGAGGGAGCGATCAGGTGGGCCAGCCCGCCGGTGGCCACCACCGTGCAGCCGCCCAGCTCGTCGCGGAACCGGTCGACCATGCCGTCGATCTGGGCGGCGAAGCCATAGACGGCACCCGACTGCAGCGACTCCACGGTGCTCTTGCCGATGACGCTGCGGGGCTCGACCAGTTCCACGGCCCGCAGCGCCGAGGCCCGGCCGAACAGGGCGTCGAGGCTGACCTCCACGCCGGGGGCGATGGCGCCACCCAGGAACTCGCCGTCGGCGGAGATCACGTCGAAGTTGTTGCCGGTGCCGAAGTCGACGACCACCGTCGGGCCGCCGTACAGGTCGTAGGCGCCCACGGCGTTGGCGATGCGGTCGGCCCCGACCTCCCGGGGGTTGTCGTAGAGGATGGGCATGCCGGTCTTCACGCCCGGCTCGATGACCACCGGATCGAAGTCCACGTAGCGGCCGATCATGGTCCGGAGGCTGGCCAGCACCCGGGGCACGCCGGCGCACATGGCCACCCCGGTGATCAACCCCTCGAGGTCGCGGCCGGCCTGGCGGAGCAGGTTGCGGATGAGGACCGCGTGCTCGTCCGACGTGCGGTCGTGGTCGGTCCGGATCCGCCAGTGGTCCACCAGGCCGGAGTCCGCCGCGGCGACCGGCGAGCCGTCCTCGTAGAGGCCCAGCACCGTCTGGGTGTTGCCCACGTCGATGGTCAGCAGCATCAGGCCCGCTCCCCTGTCTGATGGTCCCGGTTCAGATCCAGCTCCGGGCCGAGATCAAGGCCAAGATCAAGGGACGGCGCCCCGTTGGTCAGGGCGCTGGTCGAGATGCAGTCCACGCCGGTCGCTGCGTAGTCGGCCACCCGGTCGACGGTGATGCCGCCCGACGCTTCGACGAGGGGTCGTGAACCGTGGCGTTCGCCGTGGGCATGCACCTCGGCGACGCACGTGATGATCGATGTGGGGGTCATGTTGTCGAGCAGCAGCGCATCAGCGCCGGCCTCCAGCGATTCGCGGACCTGGTCGAGAGTCTCGCATTCGACGTGCACGGTACGCCCCGGCCAGAGCGAACGCGATGACGCCACGGCTGACGCGATGTCGGTGCCGGTGAGGTGGTTGTCCTTCAGCATGATCCAGTGGCTGAGGTTGGTGCGGTGGTTCCATCCCCCCCCGGCCCGCACGGCGGCCCGTTCCAGAGCCCGCAGGCCCGGGGTGGTCTTGCGGGTGTCCCAGATACGGACGGAGTCGGCGCCAGCCGCGACACCGGCCGCCTCCACCCAGCGGGCGGTGGTGGTGGCCACCCCGGAGAGACGGCACAGGAAGTTCAACGCGGTCCGCTCGGCGGTCAGGATCGGGGCCAACGGTCCACGCACGGTGGCCACCGTCTCGCCGGCGCCGACGCGGTCGCCATCGGCCCGCAGCCAGACCACCTCGATGTCGTCGGACACCTGGGCGAAGGCCTCGGTGGCGCACGCCGAACCGGCCAGCACCCCGTCGGCCCGGCTGGCCAGCACACCGTCGGCCACCGCATCGGCCGGGACGAGCGCCGCACTGAGGTCGCCGTCGGGAGTGAGATCCTCGTGGAGGGCCAGCACCACCGCATCGGCCACCGCGTCAGCCGGCGGCTCGACGGAGCCGGCCTGATCGGCCAGGTGGGCCATCAGGGGCCCGGGCATCTTCCCGGTCGGGTTCTGGGGGTCGGCTTCCTTCACTGCTCAAGCCTGCCCGGCGTGAGGACCGGATCGGCTCATCCGGCCACCGCCCCGACGTTGTCGATGAGGCGGGCCTTCCCGAACCGGCAGGCCACCAGGAGGCGCAGCTCGTCACCGGGCTGTGGGGCCTCCGGGGGATGCAGGGTGGCCGGATCGACCACCACGGCGTAGTCGAGGTGGCCGGTGGGCTCGGCGCTGATGGCGGCCGCCATGGTCGCCTCGACGGCCGTGCGGTCCCAGCCCGGCTCGGCCACCGAGGCCGCCGCGGCCTGCAGTGTCCGGTACAGCACCGGCGCGGCGGCCCGCTCGTCATCGGTCAGGTAGACGTTGCGACTGGAGCGGGCCAGGCCGTCGGGCTCGCGCACCGTCGGACAACCCACCACGTCGACCGGCAGGTCCATCTCGGCCACCAGGTGGCGCACCACCTGGAGCTGCTGGAAGTCCTTCTGGCCGAAGAAGGCCCGGCACGGCCCCACGATCCGGAAGAGGCGGGCCACCACCTCGGCCACCCCGGCGAAGTGGGTGGGCCGTTCGCGACCCTCCAGGGGCCCGGCCAGCGACATGTCCACCGGGCCCGGCAAGATCCTGCCGCCCTCGGACGGTTCACCGTCGGGGTACATCACGTCGACGGTCGGGGCGAAGACCACCGTGGCACCGTGGGCGGCGCAGCGGGCCACGTCGGCCTCCAGATCTCGGGGATAGGCGTCGAGGTCCTCGCCGGCCCCGAACTGGAGCGGGTTGACGAAGATCGACACCACCGTGGCGTCGGTGGCGGCCACCGAGGCGTCGACCAGTGAGGCGTGACCGTCGTGGAGGGCCCCCATGGTGGGGACGAAGCCCACGGTGCCGCCGCCGGCCCGCATCGGTTCGAGGTGGGCAGCCAGGTCGGACGCCGTGGTGACCACCGGCAGGCCGGTCGGTAGACCGGTCACGGGGCTCGCTGCCCAGCGAGGCGTCGGGCCTCGACGACCAGGGCCTCGTAGGTGGCCCGTTCGTCGGGCGGCAGGGCGGCCAGATGGGCGGCGATGGTGGCCTCGTCGCCCCGGGCCGCCGGACCGGTCAGGGCAGCGGCCGGACCCACGGCCCGCACGTTGTCCAGCGAACCGGCCGCCAGGTCCAGGAACGCCTCCAGGGGCACCCCGACCGAGGCGGCCAGACGCTCCACCTGGCCCAGCAGGGCCACCAGATGGTTGGAGGCCACGACCGCCGCCGCGTGGTACGTGGCCCGGTCATCGTCGGCCACCGTCACGGCCCGGCCACCCAGATCGTCGACCAGCCGACGTACCAGATCCAAAGCTGATGACTGGCCGGCTGGCGACTGGCCGGCCGGCGACCGGCCAGCCAGAGCGAACCACGCCCCCTGCAGGCGCTGCGCTCCGGTCTCCGGATCAGGCAGCGAGACCAGCGGATGGACCGACGCCCTCGACGGGTGGTCAGCCAGCACGTCCAGACCGGTGGCGCCCGAGAGGTGGGCCACCACCGTGGAGGCGACCGGGACCACCGAGGCGGCCACCTCGGCCAGCGATCCGTCGGGCGTGGCCAGCACCAGCAGGTCCACCCCATGGGCCGCCGCGCTCAGGTCGTCGTGGCGGCCCAGTACCCCGCCCGAGGTCCAGCCGGCGGCCACCAGCGCCCCGTGGACCGAGCCTCCGGCCCGACCGCCACCGATGACCCGGACCGACGGCACGGTCAGCCCGCCTCCGAGCCGCTCGCCGCGACCGTCAGCAGAGCGCCCAGCGACGTGACCGCGTCGGGGCCGCCTATCAGGGATTCGGCCAGGGAGTCGAGCAACGAATCGGGCACCAGATCGGGGGCCACGTCACGCAACGGCACCAGGACGAAGGCCCGTTCGAACATCCGGGGGTGGGGCACCACCAGGTCGGGTTCGTCGACCTTCTGGCCGTCGACCCACAACACGTCCACGTCCAGCGTGCGCGGGCCCCAGCGTTCGACCCTCACCCGCTCGGCGGCCGCCTCGCACTGCTGCGCCACCTCCAACAGGGCACGGGCCCCGAGATCGGTCTCCAGACACACCACACCGTTGAGGTACGGGCCCTGGTCGGGGCCGCCCACCGGAGCGGTCTCGTAGACGTCGGACACGGCCACCACGTCGGGCAGGGCGTCCACCGCGCCCTGGAGCAGGGCCCGTCGGTCACCCAGATTGGAACCCAAGGCCAGCAGGGCCCGGTGGGTCATGCCGTGCGGTGGATCCGCACCCCGCTGGTGGCGAGGTCCTCCGGAACCGGCGGACGGAGCTTGCGCACCACCACGGTGACGGCGTCCACCCCGTCGATACCCAGAACGGCCTCGGCGATGCGACCGGCGAACCGCTCCAGCAGGTCGAATGACTCACCGTCGGCGATGCCGGCCACCAGGCCGGTCAGGCCTCCGTAGTCGACGGTGTCGGCCAGATCGTCGCTGACCGAGGCCGTGGACAGGTCGGCGTGCACGTCGAGGTCCACCTCGAAGGGCTGCCGGCGGGCCTTCTCCTCGGGGAGCACCCCGCAGATGGCCACCACCCGCAGGCCCCGCAACTCGATGCGGTCGCTCATCCGCCGACCAGGCCCACGATCTCACGGCCCACGCTGCCCAACGGACGCCCGGTCAGGCGCTCGGCGAACGAGATGGCCTGCGGACCGGCCGGCACGAGGCCCGACCACAGGAGCCACGCCCCCATGACCCCGCACACCACGTCGTTGAGTTCCTCACGATGAACCAGAACGCGACGCCCCTCGGCACCGTGCTCGTTGATGGCCCGGCAGATCTCCTCGAGGCGGGCCACGCCATCGGCGGCGCCGCCGAACGGAAGATGCACCCAGGCCTGGTCGAAGTCGTCGTAGTTGTGGAGGTTGTGGTCGCTGGCCAGCAACGAGAGCACGGTCTGGAAGCCGTTCTCACGGATCCAGATGATCTCCTCCTGGCGTCGGACCCGACGGTGGCCCTCGCCAATGCCCCCCGGCCGCTCGCTGACCGCGATGCGGTCCTTGACAATCCATGTGAACCCGCGGGGAACAATCCCCTGAGCCCACTTCCCGCGCATCACCATGGGGACACTGTGCCGCAGATCGGGGTCATCCGACCACCCTTGCTGCTCCGACGGTGGCTCGCACATCGTGGGCCCGGATGATCTGCACACCGTGGGCGAACGCCCAGGTGGCCATGGCCACCGACGCCTCGGCCCGATCCTCCGGAGGGGTCACCGGGTCATCACCGTCACTGGCCGCCGTGAGCTCACCGAGGAACCGCTTCCGGCTCACCCCGAGGACCACCGGCCAGCCCGAGGCCACCAGCACGTCGATGTGGCGCACCAGGGCCACGTTGTGGGCCGTCGTCTTGCCGAACCCGATGCCGGGGTCGATCCACACCTCGGGCACGCCGGCCGTCCGGGCCGCGTTCGCCCGGTCCAACAGGAAGGCGTGCACCTCGGCCACCACGTCGTCGTAGACCGGCTCGTGCTGCATGGTGCGAGGGTCGCCCTGCATGTGCATGGCCACCCATCCGACGCCCAGGTCGGCCGCCACCTCGTGCAGCCCGGCACTCACGTCGTTGATGATGGACGCTCCGGCCGCCACGGCGGCGACCGCCACCGCGGTGTGTCTGGTGTCGATGGAGATCCTGACCGGCCCGTCGGCCACCGCCGGATCAGCAGCCAGAGCCTCTATCACCGGTACCACCCGGGCCAGTTCCTCGTCCTCACCCACCGGATCCGCACCGGGGCGGGTCGACTCGCCGCCCACGTCGATGATGAGGGCCCCCTCGTCGACCATGGCCCGCCCATGGGCGACCGCCGATGCGAGGTCGAGAAAGTGCCCGCCGTCGGAGAACGAATCGGGCGTGACGTTGAGGACGCCCATGACGCCGCCGGTGGGACCGGGGGCCATGGTCAGCGGCGGCGGTTGCTCTCGATGAACCGCATGGCCTCGAGGCGGGTCGAGACCTCGTCGCGGAACACCCCGTGGACGGCCGACGTCACGGTCACCGCTCCGGGCTTCTGCACGCCCCGCATCGACATGCAGAGGTGCTCGGCCTCGAGGACCACCAGGGTGCCCTGCGGGTCGAGCGTGTCCTGGATGGCGGTGGCCACCTGGGAGGTGAGGCGTTCCTGGATCTGGGGTCGGCGGGCGTAGCCCTCGACGAGGCGGGCCAACTTGGACAGTCCGGTGATCATCCCGCCCCGTCGGGGGATGTAGGCCACATGGGCCACCCCGAAGAACGGCACCAGGTGGTGCTCGCACAGCGAGTACATCGGGATGTCGCGGACCATGACCATCTCGTCGTGGTCCACGTCGAACGTCTTGATGAGGTGGTCAGCGGGCTCGATGTGCATACCGCTGCACACCTCGGCGTACATGCGGGCCACCCGGGCCGGCGTCTCGCGGATGCCGTCACGCGTGACGTCCTCGCCAATGGCCTCGAGGATCTCGGCCACCGCGGCCTCGATCCGGGGAAGGTCGACCTCGAAGCTCACGACCCGTCACCGGAGGCGGCCTCTTCGGGCGCCACCTCGACGATGCGGATGTCGGGCAGGTTCCGGAACTTCTCGTCCACGTCGAGGCCGTAGCCGACCAGGAAGTCCGAAGGGATCCGGTAGCCCTCGTAACGCAGGATCGACTCGTCCACCTTGTGGTTCTCGCGTACCAGCAGGGCGCACACCTCGAGGCTGGCCGGGTTGCGGGCCAGCAGGTTGCGGCGCAGGTAGTTCAGGGTGAGGCCGCTGTCGATGATGTCCTCCACGAGGATCACGTCGCGGCCGGCCAGGTCCAGGTCCAGGTCCTTGACAATGCGCACCACGCCCGACGAACGGGTGGAGTGGCCATAGGACGAGACGGCCATGAAGTCGAACTCGACGGGCAGGTCGATGGCCCGGGCCAGGTCGCTCATGAACATGAAGGCGCCCTTGAGGACCCCGACCAGGAGGGGCTCGCGGCCGGCGTAATCGGCGGTGATCTCCTCGCCGAGGGCCTGGACACGGGCGCTGAGGTCGTCAGCCGAGACCAGCACCGAGGACGCGGTGTAGCGGCCCACGGTCAGCGGTTCCGGCGCGGCGGAGGGGTCGCTGGCCATGGCGGCGACCCTAGCGGGGCTCGAAGACCAGGAGCCCCGCCGAACGGCGCACCCGGTGTCCGCCGGCCACCTCGGTGGCCACCACCCGACCCCGCACCACCTCGAGCACCCGGTCCACCGAAGCCTGATCCGGTGGCGGGCCCCCGTCCTGACCGGTGATCCGGACGGTGAGCCAGCGGCGCACAGCCAGGCGGACCAGGTCGTCGGGCAGGTCGGCGACGGCCCGCACGTCGGTGGGGTCCACGTCGGCCACCAGCCCGGCCAGCAGGCCGGTGGCCTCCCCCGCCAAGGTGGCGTGACGGGCCAGCAGGGGCACGGGATCCCGCCCGGCCACGTCGGCCAGCAGGGGGAGCACCTCGTGGCGGACCCGGTTGCGGGTGAAGCGGGGGTCGGCGTTGCTCGGATCGTCGACCACCTCGAGGCCGAGTGCCGCGCACAGCGCCCGGGTCTCGGCCCGACGCAGGGCCAGCAACGGACGTCGGGCCGGATCGCCGATACCTGCCGTACCGGGAACCCCGGCGCCCCGGAGCAGATTCAACAGCACGGTCTCGGCCTGGTCGTCCGCGGTGTGGCCGGTCAACACCCCGTCGGGCAGGGCGGCCCGGCGGGCGTCGCGGGCCCGCTGTTCGAGGTCGGGGCCGTCGACCACCAGCCCGTCGACGGTGATGGTCGACACCCCGAGGCCCATGGCGTTGCGGGCCACCAGGCGGGCCTCTTCGGCCGAGGTGGAACGCAGGCCGTGGTCGACCGTCCAGCAGGTGACCTCCAGGCCGGCGGCCACGGCCAGCACCAGCAGGGCCGTGGAATCGGGTCCACCGGACACCGCGCAGTCCACGGCGGTCCCGGCGGGCGGGAAGGAGCAACGACCGAGGAGCGCCAGCACCGGGTCAGGAGAAACCCCGGTCAGGCCTCCAGCCGCTCGATCCACCGGTCCGGCTCACGGATCTCGCCCAGGTCGGGTAGGTGGGACGGGTCCTCCCAGACCCGGTCCAGGAGTGCCGTGCCCCCGTGGGCCTCGACCGCTCCGATGAACGCCTCGCCCTGGGCGTACTGGGCCAACTTGGCCTCCAGGCCCACCAGCTTCTGGAACAGGCGGGTCACCCCGGAGGCGTTGCGGCGGCGATCGGCCATCACCCCGGCCATGCGGTCGGCACCCTGCACGATGCCCTCACCGGCCCGGCCCATGGTCACGTCGCCGTGTCCCTCCAGCAGGCTCATGAGCCCGGCGATGCGATCCAGCGCCAACTGCTGCTCGGGCGACGAGATGGCACCCAGCACGCCCGAACCGGCCGCCTCGCCAGCCTGTCCCGCGCGGCCCTTGGCCGACCGTTTCGCTGACTGCTTTTCGGCGAGCCCCTTGAGGGACGCCACCAGGTCGAACGACTCGGGCTGGGCGCCGTCCAGCAGGGACTGCACCAGACCCAGATAGTGCGACCGCATCCACGGCACACCGGTGAACTGGGCCCGGTGGGTGACCTCGTGAAGGGCCAGCCAGAGGCGGAAGTCGTGGCGGGGAAAGGCGTAACGACGCTCGAGGGCCACCAGGTTGGGACCCACGTAGTACACGATGTCCTGGTCCTCGGCCGCCTCGTCCTCCACCACCAGGAGGTCGTACTGGCCGAGCACCCGGGTGGACATCCAGCCCAGGACCACCCCGAGCTCCATGCCACCCATGCGGGCCGTCAAGGCCGAGGCGGCACCCGGCCCGTCCCCGGCGGAGTTCCGGTCGGAGTCCCCGTCAGGGTCTTCGAGGCGCTCAAAGAGGGGGCGCAGCAGGCGCTGCATGGAGGCCACGTTGGCCCGGATCCAGTCGTCCCGACCGACCACCCGGGCCCGGGCGTTGCCCGACAACGAGCGCAGGCCGGTGGTGGCCGCCACGAGGTCCTCGGCACGCGCCGTGTGGACGTCGAACTCGGCGGTCAGGCCGTCGAGGTGATGGGCACCGCTGAACGGCGCCCGATCGGCAATGCGGATCGCCACCTGTTCGGCCAGGTCCCAGTCGACGAACGAGGATGTGGAATCCATCGCATCAGGAAGCGCCGCCGGGGCGGACCCCATGTCAGAACCCGCGGTGCTCAGCGCTTGGGATAGCGGGTCGAGGAGACCTTCTGGAAGTAGCCGACCACGGTGGCCACGGTCAGGGCGAGACCGCCGATGGCCAGGGGCACGGCAAGCCAGTAGTGCCAGATCACGCCTGCGAACACGTTCATGGTTCAGATCCTAGGGGGTCGGCCCCCCGACGGCATGAAGCCGCCGGTTGGGAGGGATTGATGCTCGGCGAGCCCGCGCGGGGAATCGAACCCCGGACCTATTCATTACGAGTGAATCGCTCTTCCGACTGAGCTACACGGGCCGGTACCGGCCCCGGAGGGTCGGCCACCCGGGCAGCGTAACGGCCGCCCATCACTCCTCGGTCTACTCGAGGGGGTCACTGGGGCGGGTCACTCGACCGGGTCACCGGGGCGGGTCAGCGGCGCCCAGGCCAGCAGGAGACGCTTCTCTCCCTTGGAGGCGAAACGCACCACCGCCTCGGCCCGATCACCGTCGCCGTGGACAGCCAGAACCACCCCGTCGCCCCATGCCCGGTGGACGACGTCGTCGCCGGCCCGCAGGCCCAACTCGTGGGCACCCGACGTGGACTCCCCAGCGCTACGGGTCGACCCGCCACCCGTGCCCCCGCCGAACACCCGACCGCCAGGCTCGGCGTCCCGGTCATTGGTCCGCCGAGGGGCGCCCAACCAGTCGGTGCCGCCGGCCCCCCCGCTGCCGTCCCGTCGGCCGCCGCTCTTCCGGCTTCCCTCGGCATCGACCAGCAGTTCGGACGGGATCTCGTCGATGAACCGACTGGGCGGGTTGTACTGGGTCTGGCCGTGGAGCATCCGACTCCAGGCGTGGGTCAGCATGAGGCGCTCACGGGCCCGGGTGATGCCCACGTAGGCCAGGCGACGCTCCTCCTCGAGCTCCGCGGGGTCGCCGAGGGCCCGCACGTGGGGGAAGACGCCGTCCTCCATGCCCACGATGCACACCACCGGATACTCCAGGCCCTTGGCGGCGTGCATGGTCATGAGCACGACCTGGCCGGGATCAGGTTCGTCGGAACCACCGTCGGCCGGACCCTCACCCTCGGCGTCCTGGTCGGGAAGGTCATCGGTGTCGGCCACCAGACCCACCCGTTCGAGAAACTCGTCCACGTCGTCGAACTCGCCGGCCACCCCGATCAGTTCGGAGAGGTTCTCCAGACGGCCCTCGGCCTCGATGGACCGGTCGGCCCGCAGCTCGTCGAGGTAGCCCGACCGCTCCAGGGCCACCTCGAGGATGGTCGCCGGACCGTCGTCGACCGCCTCGGCCAGTGCGTCGACCAGGTCCAGGAACGAACGGATGCCGGTGCCGGCCCGTCCCGACACCCCGGCAGCGTCGGCGTCGCGCAGGGCGTCGATGAACCGGGTACCGGAAGCTGCCGCGTGGGCGTCCACCCGGGCCACCGACGTGTCGCCCACCCCCCGCTTGGGGACGTTCAACACCCGCTTGGCCGCCACCTCGTCGGCCGGGTTCACCGCCAACTTGAGGTAGGCCATGGCGTCCCGGACCTCTCGACGGTCGTAGAAGCGCAGGCCACCCACCACCTTGTAGGGCACCCCGAGGGTGACCAGCTGTTCCTCGATGGCCCGGCTCTGGGCGTTGGTCCGGTAGAAGACCGCCATGTCGGGCCACGGTCGGCCACCGTCGTGGAGGCGCCGCAACTGGCCGACCACCCAGCGGGCCTCGTCGGTCTCGTCGTCGGCCCGGTAGCGGGTGATCGGGTCACCGGAACCGGCGTCGGTCCACAACTCCTTGGGCTTGCGGCCGGCATTCCTGGTGATGACGGCGTTGGCGGCATCCAGGATGGTCTGGCTGGACCGGTAGTTCTGGTCCAGCACCACCACGGTGGCCTCGGGGAACGACTCCTCGAAATCCAGGATGTTGCGGATGTCGGCGCCCCGGAAGCGGTAGATCGACTGGTCGCTGTCGCCCACCACGCAGACGTTTCGGTGCCCCGAGGCCAGCAGCATCACCAGTTCGTTCTGGACCACGTTGGTGTCCTGGTACTCGTCGACCAGGACGTGTTCGAAGCGTTGCCGGTAGCGGTCGGCAACGTCGGGGTGCTCGCGCAGGAGGCGCACCGCGTTGCCCAGCAGGTCGTCGAAATCCATGGCGCCGGCGGCCAGCAGCCGAGCCTGGTATTCGACGAAGACCTTGCCTATCCGCTCTTCGTACGGGCCCATGGCGTGCTCCACGTACTGCCCCGCGGTGCGACCCTCGTTCTTGGCCGCCGAGATGGCCGAGTGCACGGAGCGGGCCGGGAACCGCTTGACGTCGAGGCCCTGGTCGCGCACCACGTAGCCGGTGAGGCGCACCGCGTCGCCCTGGTCGTAGATGCTGAAGCTGGACGGGAAGCCGAGGCGGTCGCCGTCGCTGCGAAGGATCCGGACGCACGCCGAGTGGAAGGTCGACACCCACATGCGGCGGGCCACCGGACCGACGAGGTCGGCCACCCGCTCCTTCATCTCGCCGGCCGCCTTGTTGGTGAAGGTGATGGCCAGGATGGCGAACGGTGACACGCCCCGCTCGCCGATGAGGTGGGCGATGCGGCGGGTCAGGACCCGGGTCTTGCCCGAGCCGGCCCCGGCCACCACCAACAGCGGCCCGGTCGGATGGGTGACCGCGTCGAGTTGGGCCGGGTTGAGGCCATCGGGCAGGGTCATCGGCGG
>JAAZXY010000080.1 GCA_014239855.1 Acidimicrobiales bacterium
GGGCCGATGGCCCCGATCCCCATGGGGACGACGGCGTCACCGTTGCCCGAGTAGGTCGGCCACAACACGAACCCCGACAACAGGGCGCTCCACCCCCAGAGGATGACCACGGCCCGACGGTGACCATGGCCCAGTCGGATGAGCCGGTGGTGCAGGTGGTCCTTGTCGGCCGCCGTGACCCGCAGGCCCGGCGTGGTGGCCCGACGCACCACGGCGAAGGCCAGGTCGAACAGCGGCACCCCGAGGATCACCACCGGGATGAACACCGGGGCGAAGAAGAAGAAGGACTGGCCGCTGAACGCCGCCTCGGTCCGGCCACCCACCGACACCGTCGACGCGGCCATCAGCAGACCCAGCAGCAGGGCCCCGCCGTCGCCCATGAAGATCCGGGCCGGGTGCACGTTGTGGGGCAGGAACCCCACGCAGATCCCCACCACGATGATGGCCAGCACCGAACCCGGGTTGCCCTCGAACAGGAGTCCCTCGTCGCCGAGGCGGAGTGCGTACAGGAAGAAGGTCGCCGCGGCGATGGCCACGATGCCCGCCGCCAGGCCGTCCAGGCCGTCGATGAGGTTCAGGGCGTTGGCCAGCAGAACCACCCACACCACGGTCAGCAGGGCCGAGAGGTCCGGCGACAGCAGCACCACGTCCAGGAAGGGAATGCGCAGCACCACGAGGGCCACGCCGGTCAGCGAGAGGACGCTGCCGGCCAGCACCATGCCGGCCACCTTGGCCGGCGCCGACACGGGACGGACGTCGTCGATCACCCCGACCACGCAGATGACCACGGCGGCCGAGACCACACCGAGCATCTCTGTGGGGGCGGCGAACACCTCGGCGAAGTCGCCGATCAACCATGCGGCCACCACGCCGGCCAGCAGCCCACCCAGCATGGCGGTCCCACCGAGCGACGGGGTGGGCGCCGTGTGGACGTTGCGTTCATCGGGCGCTACCACGAGGCCGGAACCCACGGCGAACCGTCGGACGACCGGCGTGGCCAATGCGGTGGCCAGCGCGGCCACCGCGCCGACGATCAGATGGGGGACGATGCCGGGCACGGGATCAGAATTCCCCGCGGGTCACCCGGTCGAGGTCCCGGCCCACTGGCACGGCCCGGTCCCGGTGCTTCCCGACCGGCTCAGACGTAGACGGGGAAGCGGGCGCACAGGGTGTTCACGTCGGCCCGCACGGCGGCGATCTCCGCGTCATCGTCCCGACCCCGCAGGGCCCGAACCATCAGGTCGGCGATCTCGACCATCTCGGGCTCAGCCATGCCCTGGGTGGTGGTCGACGGGGTCCCGATCCGCACGCCGCTGGTCACGAACGGCGACCGGGGATCGTCAGGCACGGTGTTCTTGTTCAGGACGATGCCCGCCCGGTCCAGCGTGTTCTGGGCCACCGCTCCGGTCACCTCGGCATCGAAGGTCCGGAGGTCCACGACCATCAGGTGGTTGTCGGTCCCGCCGGTCACCAGACGGAAACCGTGGCCGACCAGGGCGGCGGCCAGCGCCGACGCGTTGGCCACGATCTGACGGGCGTACCCGGCGAACGACGGATCGGCCGCCTCGCGGAACGCCACGGCCTTGGCGGCAATGTGGTGCTCCAACGGACCACCCTGGGAGCCCGGGAAGACCGACTTGTCGATGGCCGCCGCGTACTCCTCACGGCTCAGGATGCAGCCGCCGCGCGGACCGCGCAGGGTCTTGTGGGTGGTGAAGGTGACGATGTCGCAGTGCGGTACCGGGTTGGGATGCACGCCACCGGCGATCAGGCCGGCGATGTGGGCCGCGTCGAACATCAGGATGGCTCCCACCTCGTCGGCAATCTCACGCAGGGGGGCCGACTCGATGATGCGGGGGTAGGCCGTGGCGCCGGCCACGATCATCTTGGGGCGCGCTGCACGCGCCTGGTCCCGCAGTTGGTCCATGTCAATGCGCTCGTCGCTGCCCGTCAGGCCGTAGGACACGAAGTCGTAGAGCTTGCCGCTGGCGTTGACCGGCGAACCGTGCGTGAGATGGCCGCCGTGGTCGAGGCTCAGGCCGAGGACGGTGTCTCCCGGGTCCAGAAGGGCCTGGTACACCGACATGTTGGCGTTGGCGCCCGAATGGGGCTGGACGTTGGCGTGATCGGCGCCGAACAGCGCCTTGGCCCGCTCGCGAGCCAGGTCCTCGACCTCGTCCACATGGACGTTTCCGCCGTAGTACCGCTTGCCGGGGTAGCCCTCGGCGTACTTGTTGGTCAGGACGGAGCCACTGGCCTCCAGTACGGCCGGAGAGGCGAAGTTCTCCGAGGCGATCAACTGCAGCGTGGTGTTCTGCCGCTCGACCTCCTGATCGATGTAGCCGAAGAGTTCGTCATCGCGGGAAACGGGCCAGGGCATGGGGACCACCTGTGGGTCGGCGCGAACATGGATCGCGCAAATCGGACATATGCACCGGTTTGACCACGACCCCAACCGTCGCGGATCCGGTGGCCGGAGGATACCGGTCGCGCGTGAGCCCTGCCGTCAGGTACCGGCCAGCACGGTGGCCAACGAGTCGACCGCCGCGTCGGACGCCACGTCAGCTCGTCGGGCCACCACCAGCCGGCGGACCCCGACCGGGCGTCGACGAACCCGAGCCAGCGGTTCGGCTCCCGCCTCGGCCTGGGCAGCCGGCAGCACGGCCCAACCCATGCCCAGGCGGACCATCTCGCGCAGCACCTCGGGCTGGTTCGACTCGGCGACCACCGCGAACGGCGCCCCGATGGCGGCCAGACCAGCGGAGATCACCTCGCGGGTGTGCGAACCCCGGGGATAGGTCACCCACGGCCCCCACTCGGCGGGTGGCCCGGCGTGGGCGCCGTCGGGCGCGTAGGCGTGCAGCGGCTCGTCGAGACAGGGCGAGGTCGTCACCCCGGCAATGGGCCCGGTCGGCTCCACGCACACCACCAGATCCAGATCGCCGACCAGCAGAGCATCGAGCAACGAACCGGACGGGGCGACGGTGAGCCGCAGATCCAGACCCGGGACGGCCCGGCGGTGGCGGCGGATGGCTTCGGCACGATGGTGGACGGCCACCGCGTCGATGGTGCCGAGGCGGACCACGCCGGCCGCCCCGGTTCGCCGGGTCTCGGCCCACCGGGCCAGGTCCCGGGTCTCGGCCACCACCCGGCGGGCGTGGGCCAGCACCTCGGTGGCCTGGGGTCGGAGGCGGGTGTGTCGACCGTGGCGTTCGAAGAGGGGGACACCGACCCGTCGCTCCAGTTCGGCCAACCCCTGAGTGAGCGCCGACGGGGTGACGCCGAGTCCGGCGGCGGCCGCGGCCCGGGTGGGCGCTGCAGCGGCGGCCACCAGGTACTCGAGTTGCTGCACGGTCAGGTTGGGGAGGGTCGGATCGTCCACGGGTACGGGTGCCAGTCCTCTGTTCGGCATTCTCTGTTCAGTACTTCAGTCTTTCTGAATCTTAGTACACAGTCATTTCTAGTTCCTTATGCTTCCGTCCATGAGCAACCCTCTTGACATCGCACCCGCCACCGGCCGCCTCGGGGTCCTGACCCCGGGGATGGGCGCCGTGGCCTCCACCTTCATCGCCGGCGTCATCGCCGCCCGCCAGGGGCTCACCGCCCCCATCGGGTCGGTCAGCCAGATGGCCCACATCCGACTGGGCGACCGTGACGCCGACCGCAACCCCCTGATCCGGGAGTTCGTGCCCCTGGCCGAGCTCGACGACCTGGTGTTCGGCGGATGGGATCCCATCTCGCCCAACGTGCTGGAGGCCGCCCGCACCTGCGGTGTGCTGGAGGACAAGGACCTCGCCCCCGTCTCCGCCGAGCTGGAGGGCATCGTCACCATGGACGCCGTGTTCGACCAGCGCTGGGTCAAGAAGCTCGAAGGCACCCGGGTCAAGTCCGAGACCGACAAGTGGGAACAGGCTCAGGCCCTCATCGCCGACATCGAGCGGTTCCGCGTCGAGAACGAGTGCGACCGACTGGTCATGGTCTGGTGTGGTTCGACCGAGGCCTACCAGGAGGCCAGCGCGGTGCACGACACCGTGGAGGCCTTCGAGGCCGGCCTGCGTGACGGCGACGAGAACATCTCCCCCAGCCAGATCTACGTGTACGCGGCGCTCATGAGC
>JAAZXY010000081.1 GCA_014239855.1 Acidimicrobiales bacterium
GCCACGGGAGCACCCGGGTCATCGTGGCCATCTCAGCGGCACCCGCTTCCAGGACACAGATTTCTGAGATGGAGGCTTCCGCTACACAGGCTTCTGGAAGGGCCCGGTTCTCTGGAACGACCTGCGATCACCAGTGTTCCCATGCCTCCACGGTAGTCGTGGGGCGCCGCCGGCCCGTGGGCCGCGAGGTCGGGCCCTTCGGTCGGGTCTCGCTGGCCGACGTGCGTCAGCGCTTCTTCTTGCGTGGGCGGGGCGGCACGCCACCGCCTGTCGGCGCCGTCATGGTCGGGCGACGCTTCGCCGGGCCACCACCGGGCGCCCGTCGCGGGGCAGCCCGGGTGTCGACACCCACCGCATCGCTCCGCTCGATGGTCCGTGTCCCCGTCGTGGACCCGTCAACATCGTCGCCCGTTCGATTCCGGACCTTCACGGCGATCTGACTCCACCGCTCCTCGCGCTCCTTGAGCACCGAGACCAGCGACGAAGCCAGGAACAGCGACGAGTAGGAACCCACAGCGATGCCCACCAGCAGAGCCACCGCGAACTCGCGCAGGGTTCCCGCCCCCAGGATGAACGAACCCACCACCAGCATCGACAAGACCGGAATGGCCGAGGTAATGCTGGTGTTGATGGACCGCATGGCCACCCGGTTCAAGGCCAGGTTCATGAGCTCCGAATAGGTGTACCGCTCGGTCGCACCCAGACGTCCGACGATCTCTCGCACCTTGTCGTAGACCACGATGGTGTCGTAGAGCGAGTACCCCATGATGGTCAGGAAAGCGATGACCGTCGCCGGGGTGATCTCGAACCGGAAGACCGAATAGACGCCGACGCTCAGCACGATGTCGTGGGCCACCGCGACCAACGCACCGACCGCCATCTTCCATTCCAGACGGACGGCGATGTACATCGCCACCACGATGAAGAAGACGATCAGTGCCTTGACCGCCTTGTCGGTGACTTCGTCGCCCCATGTGGGTCCGACCTGCTCGAAGGCCACCACGGGGCCCAGACCAGCGCCCAGGCCATCACGGATCTCCGCCGCGCGGGCCGGGTCCTGCACGTCGGAGCGCACCAGGACCAGGTCGTCGTCAACCAGTTGGATGCGGGCCTCGGACACCCCGAGGTCGGCCATCAACTCACGGGCGTCAGCCACCGACACGTCAGGTGCCCGGACCTCATAGGAGGTTCCGCCCTCGAAGTCGAGGCCCAGGTTCAGGCCAAAGACAGCAAACGAGAGCAGGCCCAGGACGACGGCCACCACCGACGTGGTGACGGCCGGGCGCCACAGCAAGGGAAAGTCGACGGGCGATTCGCCGCGGTAGAGGGCCCGTAGGGTCTTCATGCTCCGACCTCCGATGGGACTGCGCCCCTTCGAGTCGACACAGCACCCGATGCGGGCAGGCCGAAGCGTTCGGGGTGATCGGCAAACCAGCGGGTGGTGGCCAGCAGGCGCACCAGCGGGCCCATGAAGAAGTAGGTGGCCACCAGGTCCAGGATGGTTGCGAGGCCGAGGTAGAGGGCGAAGCCCCGTACGGCACCGACGGTGAGCGCCCACAACAGGCCGGCACCGATCAGCGAAGCCAGGTCGGCTTTGACGATGGTCGAAAAGGCGATCGGAAAGGCTCGGTCGACCGAGGACCGGGCAGTCCTACCGTCGCGGACGTCTTCCTTGAGGTGCTCGAAGTAGACGATGTTGGAGTCCACCGAGACGCCGACGGCCACGATCATGCCGGTGATACCGGCCAGCGTCAGGGCCAACCCCGACTGGGTTCCAAGGTGGGCGATGATGGCCCACAGGAGCACACCGGAGATCCCGAGACTGGACAGAGCCACCAGACCGAGGATCCGGTAGTAGGCCACGATGAACAGGGCGACCAGCAGCAGGCCGACCAGGCCGGCCACCACGCCGGCCCTCAGGGAGTCCTCGCCAATGGTCGCCGACACCACCCTGGTGTTATCGGGTTCGAGTTCCACGGGCAGGGCGCCGTAGCGCAGTGAGAGCGACACGTCGTCGGCCTCGGCCTTCTCGAACCCACCGGAGATCAGGATGGCGTCGTGCTGGAACTCGGGCGCCCGGATGGATGGTGCGGTGACCACCTGGCCATCCAGCACGATGGCCAGACGGCCGTTGGTCGAACCGACGGCCTTGGGGCACGAGGGGTCGCCCGTGTAGCACCGGGCCGCTACCTCGTTGAAGCCGTCGACGCCGACCTGCCCCTGATGGAGGTCCAGTCCGACCTGCCACTGGTAGTCGATGAACAACGGGTTGGCGTCAGCAATCGCTTCACCGGTCAGGACCGATGGTCCCAGCAGGTAGCGCTGGCCGGCGGTGTCGCCACGAAGCCCCAGCACCACGAAGTTCTCGGCAAGGTCGTCCTCCGGGGCGGTGTATCCGTCGGCACCGATGGCCGGCACCACCGCTCCGGAGCTGACCTCCGAACACATGGCATGGACAGTCGACCACGAGCCTGACGCCGCTGTCTCGGGACGGATTGTCGAGGTGACGCTGCAGACCGGCCGGAAGCGAAGTTCGGCTGTGGTGCCCACGAGCAACAGGGCCCGGTCCTGGTCGTCCACCCCCGGAAGCGAGACCAGCACACCGGTCTCGGTGCGGGAGATCTCGGGTTCGGCCACGCCGAGCCCGTCGACCCGGTCACGAATGATCGAAACCGTCTGGTTGAGCATCTCCTCGGTGGCCGGCTCGGTGGCCACCAGTCGAACCGACACGCCACCCTGCAGGTCGAGCCCGAGCAGGGGCTTGTTGCCCCAGACCACGGTCATGGTCGAGGCGAGGACGCTCAGGATGACGATCCCGAGCAGGTAGACGAGTTGGCGGCGGGGCATTTCGGCGATGCAGGGTCCCGTGGCGGTGGAGCCGCTCAGACCTCGTCTGAACCGGTCTCTTCGGAACCGGCTTCTTCGTCCGGTTCCTCGGTGACCGGTTCCTCAGCGACCAGTTCCTCGTCAACGGTGGTGGGCGCGTTGAAGCGACGATCCACGGCGCTTCGCAGAATCTTCAGCTCGATGCCCGAGTACACCTCAATCCACAGCACGTTCTCGTCGTCGCCGTCGACCTCCTTCACGACCCCGAAGATGCCCGAGTTGAGGACCACCTCATCACCCGACGAGATCGACGACACGAGTGCCTGCTGCTCCTTCACCTTGCGCTGCTGCGGTCGGATCATGAGCACGTACATGAGCCCGAAGATGAGGATCAGGGGGATGAAGCCGGCCACGGGAACGCTCCTGGAGAGGGGGGATTTCAGACGATGATCCGAACGACCTGATGGCCGCCGCTGGACCCTGTGAGCCTACGCCGAGCCGCGAGTACCTCGACAGGTAACCCGGGAGGTCGCGGACAGGTACCCCGTCGAACACCCGGCGGTGCTCAGCCCCAGACGGTCAGGGTGTCGCTCCGGAACGCCTCAAACGTTCCAGCCTCGATGGATGTCCGGAGGCGATCCACGAAGTCCAGCAACCAGGCCAGGTTGTGCATCGTGAGGAGCCGACCACCGGTGGGTTCGTCGGTCATCAGGAGGTGTCGTAGGTAAGCCCTGGACCACCGCCCGGCCGGGCTGGCCGGGAAAGCGGGATCCAGGGGCGAATCGTCGGTGGCAAACCGGGCGTTTCGTAGGTTGAGACGCCCGGCGGTGGTCAGCACCGTCCCGTGCCGCGCGTGCCGGGTGGGTAGAACGCAGTCGAACATGTCGATCCCGGCCGCCACCACCTCGACGAGGCCCGCCGGGTCGCCGAGGCCCATGAAGTAGCGCGGTTGGTCGGTCGGAAGCAGGGTCGTCACCGCAGCCAGGGGCTCCAGCATCTGGTCACGGGTCTCACCCACGCTGAGACCACCCACCGCGTAGCCGTCGAAACCCACCTCGAGGGTCCGCTCGGCGCTCTCGATCCGCAGGCCGGTGTCGGTACCTCCCTGCACGATGCCGAA
>JAAZXY010000082.1 GCA_014239855.1 Acidimicrobiales bacterium
TACGGGCCATCCATGCTGTCGCCATCCGTGTCGGCCCCATCCATGCCGGCCCCACCCATGCCAGTCCCATCCATGCTGGCCAGCGCTTCACGGGCCGAAGACAGCACGTAGAACGAACCGGTCACCAGCACCACGTCAGCCTCGTCGGCCACCGAGACGGCCAGCCGCACGGCATCCACCGCGTCGGGCACCACCTCGACGTCCATACGTCGCTGGCGGGCCAGCGTCGCCAGGTCGGCGGCCGGCACGGCCCGGGGCGACGGAGCGGTGCACGCCACCACCAGGTCGGGCGCCAGGGCCACCAGTTCGTCGAACACCTCGGCGGGCTCGCGTGGCCCGAGACAGCCCAGGACGACGATCCGTCGGGCTGCCGGGAAGACCTCGGGCACCGCGGCCGCCAGAGCACGGACCGCCTCGGGGTTGTGCGCACCGTCGAGCACCACCAACGGTTCGGCACAGGCCACCTCGAGGCGACCGGGAACCCGAACCGACGCCAGGCCCTCGGCCACCACGTCATCGCCCAACGGTGCATCGAGGAAGGCCTCGGCGGCCGAGAGGGCCACCACGGCGTTGTCGGCCTGGTGATCCCCGTGGAGCGGGAGGAAGAGTTCGCTCTGCTCACCACCCGGGGTCCAGAAGTCGATCAGCTGTCCCCCGACGGCCCGCTCGGCGGAACGGACACCGAAGTCCACGCCACGTTCCAGGACCGGATCGGGAGCCTCGGCGACGAACACCTCGCGCAACTCGATCGACGTCTCGCCCAGCACCAGCGGCCGCCCGGCCCGGACAATGCCGGCCTTCTCGGCGGCCACGTCCCGACGCCAGTCGCCCGTCCCGTCCGTGTGGTCCCGTCCGATGTTGGTCACCACCGAGACGTCCGAATCGATGACGTTGGTGGCGTCGTAGCGGCCCAGTAGACCGACTTCGACCACCGCGGCGTCGACGGCCTCATTGCTGAACCACAGGAGGGCCGCTGCGGTCAACAGCTCGAAGTACGACGGTTGTTCCGGAGCCGCCCCGGCGTAACGCTCCAGGTCCGCCACCAGTTCAGCGAACGCCTCCTCGGTGATCCACTCCCCATCCATGGTGAGGCGTTCCCGGACGGTGTCGACGTGTGGGCTGGAGTAGCCACCGACCCTGAGGCCTGCGGCGACCAGCAGAGACGACACCATGGCCGACACCGAGCCCTTGCCGTTGGTGCCCGTCACGTGCACGGTTCGGATGTCGAGTTGCGGCTGGCCCATCACGCCGACCAGCCCGCGCATGGCATCCAGGCTCAGCCCGTGGATCCGCCCGGCGGCCGCTTCGAGGTTGACGTGACGATTCAGGAATCGCAGCGCACTTCGCAGGTCATGGACGGTGGTTTCCGTCATGGGAATCTGGTCCAATTCGGAACAGCAGGCCGGATCAGCAGGCCGGATCAGCAGGTCGGATCAGGAGGCGGCGCGGTCGGGCCGAGCGGCCCCACGCGGCAGCACCGTCGGCGCCGAATCACCCTGCACCGAATCGAGGTCGACGACCACCCGTCCGGCCTCTTCATCTCCCGGCAACTCGTACATCACGTCGAGCAGAACCTCCTCGAGGATGGCCCGCAGGCCACGGGCACCGGTGCCCCGCTCCAGCGCCTGCTCGGCAATGGCCACCAGGGCATCGTCGGCCACCTCGAGTTCGATGTCCTCGAACTCGAACAGCCGTTGGTACTGCTTGATCAGGGCGTTCCGGGGCTCCACGAGGATCTTGACCAGTGCCTCGATCTCCAACTGGGCCACCGTGCCCACCACCGGTAGACGGCCGATGAACTCCGGGATGAGACCGAACTTGATGAGGTCCTCGGGCCGGACGTCGGAGAACAACGCACCAACGTCCTTGTCCGACGGCGACCGCACGTCGGCACCGAAGCCCACCCCGGCGCCGCCCTGACGGGACTCGATCAACTGCTCGAGGCCGGCGAACGCCCCACCGCAGATGAACAGGATGTTCGTGGTGTCGATCTGCAGGAATTCCTGATGGGGGTGCTTGCGACCTCCCTGGGGAGGGACCGCTGCCGAGGTGCCCTCGAGGATCTTCAGCAGCGCCTGCTGGACGCCCTCGCCGGAGACGTCGCGGGTGATCGACGGGTTCTCGCTCTTGCGGGCCACCTTGTCGATCTCATCGATGTAGATGATCCCGGTCTCGGCCTTCTTGATGTCGTAGTCGGCGGCCTGGATCAACTTCAGGAGGATGTTCTCGACGTCCTCACCGACGTATCCCGCTTCGGTCAGGGCCGTGGCATCGGCGATGGCGAACGGGACGTTCAACATGCGGGCCAGGGTCTGGGCCATGAGCGTCTTCCCGCTTCCGGTCGGACCGATGAGCAGGATGTTGGACTTCGCCAACTCCACGGTCTCGCCGGTCACCGGGGAGGCGGCAGCCGTCCGAACCCGCTTGTAATGGTTGTACACGGCGACCGAGAGGATCTTCTTGGCCCGCTCCTGACCGACGATGTAGTCGTCCAGGAACGAGAAGATCTCCCGGGGGCGGGGCAGTTCTCCCGTCGGGGTCTCGGTGGGCTCGGAGAGCTCCTCCTCGATGATCTCGTTGCAGAGGTCAATGCACTCGTCGCAGATGTAGACGCCGGGCCCGGCGATCAGCTTCTTTACCTGCTTCTGCGTCTTCCCGCAGAACGAACACTTGAGGAGCTCGCCCTCACCGAACTTCGCCATGACCCCCCGATCGAATCCTCATACCGATGCCGTGAACCGTCCGGCCTACTCGACCGCGGCGATCGGGCCGCTGTTGTCGGCCAGGTTCCGCTGGTCGATGACCTCGTCGATGATGCCGTAGGCCACGGCCTCCTCGGCGGTCATGACGAAGTCGCGGTCGGTGTCGGCGTGGATCTTCTCCGCGGCCTGCCCGGTGTGCTGCGCCAGGATCTGCTCCAGCTGGGCCTTCAGCCGCTGGATCTCCCGGGAGGCGAGTTCGATGTCGGACACCTGACCCTGGGCTCCGGCGTACGGCTGGTGGATGAGCACCCGTGAATGAGGGAGCGCCAGACGCTTGCCGGGGGTTCCGGCGGCCAGCAGCACGGCGGCAGCCGAGGCGGCCTGGCCGAAACAGATCGTGGTGATGTCCGGCTTGATGTACTGCATCGTGTCGTAGATGGCGAACAGCGCGTTGATGTCGCCGCCCGGCGAGTTGATGTAGAGGCTGATGTCCCGATCGGAGTTCTCCGACTCGAGGTGCAGCAACTGGGCGCAGATCAGGTTGGCGATCGTGTCGTCGATCGGCGTGCCGATGAAGATGATGTTTTCCTTCAACAGGCGCGAGTAGAGGTCGAACGCCCGCTCGCCGCGGTTGGTCTGCTCGACCACCGTGGGAACCAGATAGTTCTGCACCTGCATGGCCGCCAGACCACCCACGCCGGAAATCGCCCGGTCGGACGCCCCGTCCATGGAGGTCAGGGAGGTGCTGGAGGTCTGGATCGCTTCGGTCATCCCGCTCATTCTTCCTCGTCCCCGTCCGGGGCCGAACCACCAGTTTCCCCCACCTCGTCATCATCGGCGGGGATGGCCATCTCGGGCTCCTCGACGGGCTCGGGCGGCTCCAGCAGTGCCCGATCCACCTCGTTGCCTTCTTCGTCGACGATCTCGGCCCGCTCGAACACCCAGGCCAACGCCGCCTGCTTGCGGATGTCCGCCTTGACCTCGAGCATCCGACCCGACGACGTCAGGGCCTCACGGATGCCGTCGATGTCGCCGCCGGTCTGCTCGGCGAGAAGCCCGAGGTACTCGTCGAGTGCCTCACCCTCGCCGCTCAGCCCCTCGGCATCGGCCACTG
>JAAZXY010000083.1 GCA_014239855.1 Acidimicrobiales bacterium
TCGGCGCCCAGTACGCCCAGCTCATTGCCCGTCGGGTCCGTGAGGCGAACGTCTTGAGGTTCAGCGGCTCGACGGTGGACGAGACGTGCTCGGCGGACACCACGGTGCCCTGGATGACCAGCATGTCGGGCTCGCCGGCCATGATCTCGTCCAGCAGGGCGTTGGTGCGCTGCGGGGTGACCGACACGCACGACACGACACCGGCGGCGTTGATCTCACGGATGCGCTCGGTGACCAGGCCGGGGATCAGGGGCTGCTGGTAGAGCTCCTGCATCCGCTTGGTGGCCTTCTCGACGGGCAGCTCGGCGATCTCGGCGAGGATGGAGTCGGCGTCCTCGTAGCGGGTCCAGAGGCCCTCGAGGTTGAGCACGCCCACGCCGCCCAGGCGGCCGATCTCGATGGCGGTGGCCGGGCTGACCACGCCGTCCATGGCCGAGGCCATGAGGGGCAGTTCGAAGCGGTAGGCGTCGATCTGCCAGGAGATGTCGACGTCCTCGGGGTCGCGGGTCCGGCGGCTGGGGACGATGGCGATGTCGTCGAACCCGTAGGCCCGTCGTCCGCTCTTGCCCATCCCGATCTCGATCTCGGCCATGGTTGCTCCAGCTCCCTGTCGGCGCCCGAGGGTCACCGTCTCCACCCGGAAGGCCTCTGTGGCGGCCCCGGAAAGGGTCGATTCTAGTCACGCGCGACCCGTCCCCAAGGGGGACGTCGGCCGAGGAATCAGGGCCCGTCGAGCGCCTCGTCCAGCAGCAGCGCGTCGAGGAGGTCGGCCAGTTCGGTGACGTGGTCGGCGGTCGTCCAGGTGCCGCCCACGGCGACCCGCAGGGCGTACCGGTCATCCAGGCGGGTGTGGGTCAGGAAGGCCCGGCCCGAGGCGTTGACCGCGGCCAGCAGCCGCTCGGAGGCCTCGTCGCCGTCGACGTGGCGGAAGCACACCAGGCCCAGCGACAGGGGCGCCGCCATTTCGAGGCTCGGGTTGGCGGCCAGTCGTTCGGCCAGGTCGGCGGTGGCCGCCACATGGGCCCGGATGTGGGCCCGCAGGCCGTCGGTGCCGTAGGAACGCAGCACGAACCACAGCTTGAGGGACCGAAAGCGGCGCCCGAGGGGCACCTGCCAGTCCCGGTAGTCGATGACCTCACCGGCGTCGCTGGCCGCGTTGCGGAGGTACTCGGGGACGATGGACAGCGAGTCGAGCAGCGGACCCGAGTCGGCCACGAAGAACGCCGAGCAGTCGAAGTTGGTGAGCAGCCACTTGTGGGGGTTGAAGCAGTAGCTGTCGACCCGGTCCAGGCCGTCGAGCAGGTGGCGGTATTCGGGGCACACGGTGGCCGAACCGGCCCAGGCGGCGTCCACGTGCACCCACGCCCCGGCGGGGCCGGCCACGTCGCACACCCGGGCCACCGGGTCGACGGCGCCCGACGACGTGGTGCCCACCGTGGCGGCGATCAGGCACGGCACGAGCCCCTCGGCCACGTCAGCGGCCACCATGGCGGCCAGTGCATCGGCGTCCATGGCGAACCCGGCGTCGGTGGGCACCACCCGCAACTGCTCACGGGCGAAGCCGGCCACCAGGATGTCCTTCTCGATCGACGAGTGGGCCTGGGCCGACGTGTAGACCCTGAGGCGGGGCAGTTCGGCCGCACCTCCGGACCGGTCACGGGCGGCCAGCACGGCACACAGCGACGCCGACGAGGCCGAATCCTGGATGACGCCACCACCCGGGCCGTCGGAACGGAAGCGGTCGGGCAGCCCGCAGGCCTCGACCAGCCAGTCCAGAACCAAGGTCTCCAGTTCGGTGCAGGCCGGGCTGGTCGACCACATCATCCCCTGGACCCCGAGGCCGGCCGAGATCAACTCGCCGAGGATGGACGGTGGCGACGAGTCGGCCGGGAAGAACCCGTAGAAGCCGGGGTGCTGCCACTGGGTGGTGGCCGGGGCGATGAGCCGGTCCACGTCGGCCAGCAGATCGTCGAACGGTTCACCGGTGGTAGGCGGCGACGGAGGCAACGACCCGTACACGTCACCGGGAGCCACGTCGGGCACGATCGGTCGGGCGTGCCCACCGTCGCGATGGTCAGCCAGGAAGTCGGCCAGCCAGTCGATGGCGGCCCGGCCGGCCTCCCGGAACTCGTCGGGGGTCATGTGCTGGGGGCCCGTCATGAGTCGGCACGGTAGTTGCGATGGTCGTCCACGCCGAGGGCGAGGGCCAGCAGTTGGCGCAACATGGCCGCCGTGGCGCCCCACACCGTGTCGCCGACCAGCTCGAAGAACGTGATGATCCACGGATCTCCATGACGGGACCACTCCTCCTCGCGGTACACCTCGTCCAGCAGGAGTTCGGCCAGCGGCACGTGGAGGACGGCCTCCACCTCGTCGGGGTTGGCCGACAGGTCGGGGCGTCCGTCGAGGACGGCCACGAACGGGTGGATGAGGCTGCGGCTGCCCACGGTGACCAGCGGGTCGAGGCAGCCCAGCAACTGGACAGCGGCCGGGTCCAGGCCGGTCTCCTCCTCGGCCTCGCGCAGGGCGGTGGCCCACAGGTCGGGGTCGGTCGGGTCGTGGCGACCACCGGGGAACGAGACCTCGTGGGTGTGGCTGGCCAGGCGGGGCGACCTCCGGGTCAGCACCACGTGGGGCCCGCCGCCCGCCGGGTCGTCGTAGAGGGCGACCAGCACGCCCGCCTCACGCTCGTCACCGCGAGGGCGGCCACGGATGCCCGCGGGCTGGCGACCATCGAACACCGACAGCAGACGATCGAGGGTGAGGTTCCGGTCGGTCAGGGCCGCCCACGGCGACGCCTCACCCGGCTGCCAGTCGTGGGGCCGGGGGATCTCCTGGGGTCCGCCGCGCCCCGCCGGCCTCCCGGGGGAGGTCACCCGTCGGTCGAGCCGGCCAGGAACGCCTCGAGGCCCGCGTCACGCAGGCCCTCGGCCACCTCGAGGGGAACAATGGAGCCCCGCTCCCAGCCCTGCCACCACTCCGAGATGGCGGCCACCACCTCGGCGTCCGGGCTCCCCTCATCAGCGGCCAGGGCTGCGGCGGCCAGCACCTCGGGGAGGCGACCCGTCTTGAGGTTGGCCAGCATGCGGCCCACCAGGGTTTCGCCCCGGGTCCACTCGGCGAACTGGCCGGCCAGCTTGGCGGAATCAGGGGCAGGGCGCCCGTCGATGGGGGTAGCGGAGGGGTCGGTCACATCGTCAACCTACCGGCGGACCCGAAAACGACGGATGCCGGGCCCGAAGGCCCGGCATCCGGTCGATCCACAGGGGATCGGTTACATCATGCCGCCCATGCCACCCATGCCGCCCATGGGATCCATGCCGCCGCCCGGAGGCATGGCGCCCTCGGGCTCGGGCTTGTCGGCCACGAGCGCCTCGGTGGTCAGCAGCAGGGCTGCGATGGACGCCGCGTTCTGCAGCGCCGCACGGGTCACCTTGGCCGGGTCGATGACGCCGGCTTCCACCAGGTCGACCAGCTCGCCGGTCGCCGCGTTGAGGCCGGTCGAACCGGAGGCCTGCTCGACCTCACGGACCATGACCGCACCCTCGAGGCCGGCGTTGTCGGCGATGAGCCGGGCCGGAGCGTCGAGCGCAGCGTGCACGATGCGGGCACCGGTCGCCTCATCACCCTCGAGGCCCTCCATGGCCGTGGAAACCGAAGCACGGGCCCGCAGCAGAGCGGTGCCGCCACCGGCGACCACACCCTCCTCGATGGCCGCACGGGTCGCCGACAGGGCGTCCTCGATGCGGTGCTTCTTCTCCTTGAGCTCC
>JAAZXY010000084.1 GCA_014239855.1 Acidimicrobiales bacterium
ACTTCTCGCCAGGAGCGGGATGCAGTTGTCCGACATCGACCTCTTCGAATGCAACGAGGCGTTTGCCGCCGTGGTGCTCTCCTGGCTGGGCCAGTATCCCGAGATCGATCCGGAGAACGTGAACGTGAACGGGGGTGCCATCGCCCTGGGCCACCCGGTGGGGGCCACCGGCTCGCGACTCCTGGTGACGGCACTGCACGAATTGGAGCGGCGTGACGCCTCGACGGCGATGGTCACCATGTGTTGCGGCGGGGCGATCGGCACGGCAACGGTCATCGAACGGATCTGACGATGGGGCTCCTCGACGGCCGGGTCGCCATTGTCACCGGTGCGGGTCGTGGCCTGGGCCGGGTCGAAGCCCTCGAGTTGGCCCGCCATGGTGCCGCGGTGGTCGTCAACGACCTCGGCACGACGCTGGTCGGCACAGGTCACGATGCTTCGCCGGCCGAGGATGTCGTGGCCGAGGTCACTGCGATGGGCGGCCGGGCTGTGGCCCACTTCGGTGACGTGGCGGACTGGGAGCAGTCAGGCGACCTGGTCCGAACGGCTCTCGATGAGTTCGGGTCTCTCGACATCGTGGTCAACAACGCTGGATTCATCCGAGACTCGATGCTCCAGAAGATGGAGGAATCGGACTTCGACGACGTGGTCAGGGTGCACCTCAAGGGCCACTTCTGCACCATCCGCCACACGCTGGCCCACTGGCGCGAGCAGTGGAAGGCTGGGGGTGGGGAACCCCTTGGTGGCCGACTCATCAGTACCTCCTCGGAGGCGGCGCTGATCGGTGCCTTGGGGAGCGGCAACTACAGCGCCGCCAAGGCCGGGATCACCGCCCTGACCGTCTCGGCCGCCCGTGAGGTGCTCCGGTTCGGGTGCACGGCCAACGTGCTGGTACCCCGGGCTCGTACCCGGATGATCATGGGCGGTCCGGCAGCAAAAAGCTTTGAGCAGCCCGAGCATGGGTTCGACACCTTCGCCCCGGAGCACGTGGCGCCCCTGGTGGCCTGGCTTGCCTCCCCGCTGGCCGAACGGGTCTCCGGCCAGGTGCTTCAGGTCTGGGGCGGCGAGGTCACGGTCTACGAACGGCCCCGTCGGGCATTCGAGGCCACGCACGAGGGCGACTGGACGCTCGAGACCCTCGATGACCACCTGGGGCCGTTCTTCGCCGACAAGGAGCCGGTCGTCGACGGCTTCGGCCTCTAGTCCTGCCTGTTCGGCCCTCAGGAGGCTCCGTCGGCGATTGTCGAGCCGAGCCGGGCCAGCTGGGTTCCTGCCCCGCCCAGGCTGTCGGCCAGTTGGAGTACCCAGAGGAAGTAGCGGTGGGCCGGGTGGCTGATGTCGGCCCCGGTTCCACCGTGCAGGTGCTGGGTTGTGAGCACGACCCGCTGGCCGGCTTCGGCCGCCCACCACTTGGCCGTCGGCACGGCCTGCGAGATGTCGAGGCCGTTGTCGAGTCGCCACGCTGCCTGCTGGAGGGTGACCCGGATGCCGTCGGTGTCGATCGCCGCGTCGGCGGCCTGGAGGGCAACCCCCTGGTTGGTGGACAACGGGCGGCCGAACTGTTCGCGCTCGGACACATGGGCAGCCGCCATGGCCAGGGCCTCTTCGCAGCAGCCCAGCACCATGGCGCAGGTCCCGACCAGGGCCCGGTCCAGCACTGACCGGGTGATCTCGTCGCCGTCGCCCTCGAGGAGATCGTCGGGACCGACCGCCACGTGGTCGAACTCGAGCGTTCCCTGGATCTCCCGGCTGGTCGTCTCGGCGAGGGTGACGGTCAGACCTTCGGCATCGAGTGGAACGACGGCCACACGGTGGCCGTCGGTGTCGACTGGCACGACTACGGCTTCGGCCACACCGGCGGCGGGCACGGCCACTTTCGTCCCGCTGACCCGCCAGCCCGCCCCGTCGGCCACCCCGGTCAGGGGCTGCGAGTGGTCTGCCCCGGCCGGGTCCGTCCACGCCCCGGTCAGGATTCGGCTGCCTTGGGTTACGCCCTCCAACCATCGGGCCCGCTGCGCGTCGGAACCGTGGGCGGCGATTGCCCACGCACCGAGTTCCGTGACGGCCAGTAGTGGAACCGGGGCCACCCGTCGGCCCTGCTGTTCGAGGACAAGGCTGGCTTCGACCATGCCGAGGCCGAGGCCCCCGTCGCGTTCGGGGAGTGCTACGCCGACGAGGCCCGCTTCGGCCAGGGCCATCCAGAGGCTGCGGTCGAAGCGGTCGTCGGTGGCCTCCACCTCGGCCACCCGGTCGGTTGAAGCGAGGTCGCCGAAGATCTGGTCGGCCAGGTCGGCCAGTGCCTGCTGGTCAGTGCTCAGGTCGAAGTCCACTGTCGTCCCCGTCGTCCTCAGGCCTGTCGGGTTGTCCGGGTCAGGCCGAGACCCATCCAGGCAACTATTTCTCGCATCACCTCGTTGACTCCACCCCCGAACGTGTTGATTTGAGCGGCCCGGCCGGCCTTTTCCAGTTCGCCCCGCAGCACTGCTCCGGGTTGACCGGCCCTGACCCGACCCTCCGGTCCGACGATGCCGAGTAGGCGTTCGTAGATCCTCACCGCTGCCTCGGTGCCGTAGACCTTCACCGCCGAAGACCGGTCGGCGGTGAGGCGACCCCGCTCCACGTCGAGGGTCATCCGCCAGTTGAGGAGTCGGAGGGCGTCGAGTTCGGCATGGCAGCGGGCTAGGTCCAACTGCACCCAGGGCCGGTCGATGACCCGTCCACCTTCGGTGGCCATGGTGTCGGCCGCCCAGGCCACCGTGTCGTCGTAGAGTCGGAATGCCTGGGCACTGGTGGCGGCCAGGCCGACCCGCTCGTGGTTGAGTTGCGTCGTGATCATCGACCAGCCGTCGTTGACCTCGCCGACCAGGTTGTCGGCCGGTACCCGAACGTCGTCGTAGTAGGTGCTCGTCGTCGGCCCGTCGCCCACCGTGATGATGGGCGTCCAGGAAAATCCCTCGGTGTCGGTGGGCACGATCAGCAGTGAGATGCCCCTGTGCTTGCGTGCGTCCGGGTCGGTTCGACAGGCCAACCAGATGTAGTCGGCCTCGTTGGCTCCGCTGGTGAAGATCTTGGATCCGTTCACCACCCATTCGTCGCCGTCACGGACGGCCCGGGTCCGTAACGAGGCCAGGTCGGTGCCTGCCGTTGGTTCCGAGTAGCCGATGGCGAAGATCACGTCACCGGTGAGAATCCCCGGGAGGAAGCGCTGCTTCTGGGCCTCGCTCCCGAATCGCATGAGGGTCGGTCCGACCGTGTTGAGGGTCACGAACGGCATTGGGCAGTTGGCCCGCTGTGCCTCGTCGAACAGGATGAACTGGTCGGTTTCCGGTCGGCCACCGCCCCCGTATTCGGTGGGCCAACCGAGGCCGAGGATCCCGTCCGATCCGAGTTGCCGGAAGACCGATCGTCGGGCGGCGGATGCCTCGTGGCCACCGCGTAGCTCATCCCGGGCGTCTTCGGTCATCAACCCGGCGAAGTAGGAGCGCAACTCGGCGCGCAATGACTGCTGTTCGGGAGTTTCTGCGAGCCGCACGACCAACAGTCTGGCCGAGACGGAACCCGACGGAAACGCCACACCCCGATCAGCGGTCGGGGCGGCGTCGATCCGGTGGCCCGTCGCTGTCGACTCCGACGAGATAAGTTCCCGACCCGGTAGCACGCCGTGATCGACGTCG
>JAAZXY010000085.1 GCA_014239855.1 Acidimicrobiales bacterium
CTGGAGGAGGCCGTGGAGTCGGCCGCGGCGGGTCTCTGACCATCGGGCCTTCGACGCGTGACGCGTCCCGGAGGGTCGCTGGTAACGTGACCCCGCTCTCAGCGAGGTCCGGCCCCCATCGTCCAGCGGCCTAGGACGCCTGCCTTTCACGCAGGTAACACGGGTTCGAATCCCGTTGGGGGTGCGAAGGCGGTACGACTCCGGTCGGACCACCTGGTCCTGTGGTGCAGTTTGGAGTGCACGCCGGCCTGTCAAGCCGGAGGTCGCGGGTTCAAATCCCGTCAGGACCGCCACCGTCGCCCGCCCTCCGGGGCGGGCGGTGCACGGTCGGGTAGCTCAGTTGGCAGAGCGTCCGCCTGAAAAGCGGAAGGTCACCGGATCGACGCCGGTCCCGACCACCACCAGAGGCCCGCCCCTCAGGGCGGGCCTTCTGCGTTCCCAACGGGCGTCTATCTTCCCGGGATGGCCGCACCCACTGACGACCGGCGGATCGTCGTCGCTCCGTCGAACCTTCGTGACCTCGGAGGGCTGGCCACCACCGACGGGCGGACGGTGCGGACCGGGCGACTCTTCCGGTCGGGCCACCTCTGCGACCTGGGCGACCCGGACCGGGCGACAATCGAAGCGCTCGGACTGCGGACCATTGTCGACCTCCGCCGACCCGCTGAGGCCGACGTCCGGCCCCACCCCGACCTGGAGGGGGCCGAAGTGGTCGGCATCTCGGTGTCCAGCGACGACAACGAGTTCGCCGTGGTGGCCAACGCCATGCTCGACCCCGACGCCGAGCCTCTCGGCCCCGATCACATCACCGGGTACTTCCGGACGCTGGTGACCGACCGCCTCGACCGCTACCGACCGGTGTTCGACCTGGCCACCGATCCCGCCCGTCACCCGCTGCTGTTCAACTGCACGGCCGGCAAGGACCGCACCGGGGTGGTTGCCGCGGTCCTCCTACGGATCCTCGGGGTGTCCGATGAGCTGGTGATGGCCGACTACCTGCTGTCCAACGAGGTCCGCCGTTCGTGGATCGAAGCCGCCGAGGTCGACCATCGGCAACGCATCGCCCAGCACCTCGACGTCACCCCCGCCGGGGTGCCCGACGAACGGATGGCGTCGTCCCGGGCCCTGCTGTACTGCCGTGAGGAGTACCTCCGGGCGGTACTGGACACCGCCGAGGTCCGATGGGGTTCATGGGACGGCTTCGTGACCGACGGTCTCGGCCTCGACGAGGCCCGTCTCGCCGCCTTCCGGGCGGCCCTGCTCTACTGACCTGTCTCTACTGACCCCTCAGCGACCTGGAGGAAGACCGATGACGAGCACCTGGTTCATGGACGACGAGCCCTCGGAGTCGTTTCCGATCTACACCCGGGGAAACGTCGGCGAGGTCTTCCCCGACCCGGTCTCGCCCCTGACCGCCGACCACACCTGGCACGGCGCCGGAAACCACGGCCTCCTGGGCTTCATGACCCGGTTCACCATCGACGCCGACGAGCTCGACCCCGGCCAGAAGACCATGTTCGAGATCTTCGGCGGCTACATGTTCCTGAACCTCAGCGTGGCCCGGCTCATGGGCGCCCGCTCGTCGGGGATGACCCCGGAACTGGTCGACCTGGGCTTCTTCGGGACCGGGACGTCGCTGCCCCCGTACGTGGCCCGTCCCAAGGACGACGACCCGGCGATCACCCAACGGGTCGACGGGATGATGTTCGGGTGGATGACCGCCACCGAGGTTCCGATGGTGGCCGACCAGATCGCCGAGGTGGCCGACATCGTGGCGGCGCGACCCGATCTGACCACCATCTCCGAGACCGACCTGGTGGCCCGCACCCGGGAGATGCTTCCGATGTTCAGCCGCCTGTTCGCCACCCACTCCGAAGCCAGCGCGGCGGCCAGCGTCTCCATGGGCGCCATCACGGTGACGACGCTCGGCGTCGGGAAGCCGGGCCTGGACCTTCGCATCGCCGGAGGCCTGGGCGGCGTGGCCTCGGCCGAACCCAGCGACGTGCTGTGGGCGTTGGGCCGGACGGTCGCCGCCTCGCCGGAGCTCACGGCCGAGTTCGATGCCGGCCTCGACGGGCTGGTCGACCGGCTCGCCGACCTGGGGGCCGACCAGGTCCCGGCGGCCACCGACTTCCTCGCCGGTTTCGCCGACTTCACGGCCACCTTCGGGAGCCGCGGGCCCAACGAATGGGAGCTCCGGTCCAGGACCTGGGAGACCCATCCGGAACTCCCGCTGGCCCTCATCGACCGCATGCGCTTCTCGCCGGACTCCGATGATCCGTCGACGACCCGGGCCGCCGCCCACGATCGCTCCGTCGAGGCGCTCGAACTCCTCCAGACCATGGTGTCCGGCAACGAGGAGGCGGCGGGCACCCTGGCCATCGCCGTACCGGCCGCCCGGGCGTGGATTCCGGCACGCGAGCAGTGCAAGGCCACCATTGTCCGGGTCATCCACGAGGTGCGTCTGGCCGCCCTCGAGTTGGGTCGCCGCATGGCCGCCGACTGTCGTCTGGCTGACGCCGACCACGTGTTCATGCTCCGCGACGCCGAGTTGGAGTCCGCGCTGGCCGGCGACATGACCGAGACGGCGGCCACCCGACAGGTCGACTACCTGGCCCTGTTCGACGTCCAGCCGCCCTACTGGTTCGCCGGCGAGGTACCCGACTTCGGTCTGCGGTCCGATGCCCCGATCATCGAAGGACCGTCGAAGACCATCCTCCAGGGCATGGGCGGCAGCGCCGGCACCGTCGAGGGCCTGGCCCGGGTGGTCCTCGACCCGTCGGACCCACTGGCCCTCGAACCGGGCGAAATCCTGGTCGCCCCCATCACCGATCCGTCCTGGACGCCGTTGTTCGTCCCGGCGGCCGGCGTGGTGGTCGAGGTGGGCGCGGTGATGAGCCACGCGGTCATCGTGAGCCGGGAACTGGGCATCCCGTGCGTGGTGTCGGCCATCGGGGCCACCACGCGGATCGAAGACGGGACCCGCATCCGGGTCAACGGCGACACCGGCACGGTCACGATCCTCGAGGACTGAACCCCCGGGAAGGCTGGCTTCGGAAGAGCCGGCGTCAGAAAAGCGGGCCTCAGGCGCAGGCGGGGGCCCACTCCGGGTCGAGAAGCCCGCCGGCGATCAGCCACTTGAAGGTGTCGGCCAGCGTCTCGGTGACCGGACGCCACTCCCCCAGGCCGCTGTCGGCCAGCAGTGCGGCGTCGTCGCCCGGGACGATGCCCAACATGATCTCGACCGCCTCGTCGTCGACCATCCCCTTCAGCGCGGAAGCCGGCGTGGGGAAAAGGGCACGGTCGCGGCCCGTCGCCTCGGTGACCCGGGCGTGGAACTCGTCCCACGTCATGTAGGTCCCGCCGGCCACGTACCGCTTCGGTCCGCGGCCGGGCGCCATCAGGCCGGCGATGGCCGTGCCGAGGTCACGGACGTCGACCAGCAACCACCCGCCCGAGGCGAGGCTCATCATCATCTCGGTGGACAGGGTCGGGATGAAGGTGGCGGCCAACACGTTCAACCCGA
>JAAZXY010000086.1 GCA_014239855.1 Acidimicrobiales bacterium
AACGTCTTTCCGCTCACCGACCGGCTGATGACCGTGTCGGTCACCCCGGCGGCCAGCAGCTTGTCGAGCAGCACCGGTGACGGCGCCGCTTCGACCGACGCCAGGAAGGCCGTTCCGATCCACACCCCGTCGGCACCCAGCGCCATGGCCGCCGCGATGTGCCGGCCGGTGGCCACGCCGCCGGCGGCCAGCACCGGTCGACCGCCCGCCGCCTCGACGACCAGTGGCACGAGGGTGAACGTGCCTACGGGTCCGGTGTGGCCTCCCGAGTCGGTGCCCTGGGCCACCAGGATGTCGGCCCCGGCCCGGATGGCCGTCTCGGCATGCGCCGGCCTGCCCACCAGGCTCACGATCAACGAACCCCGCTCGTGGGCCTGCTCCACGGCCCAGGTCGGCGACCCGACCCCGAGGGCCAGCACGGGGATCCGGTGGTCCATGACCACAGCCAACTGGTCGCGGGCCGTCTGCTCGCTCCGCACGAAACGGGACCGCATGCCCGGGAGCCCGTCGTCGGGCACCTGATAGCGCTCTCGCATCGATGACACGAACTCCACGTGTCCCGGGGGCAGGGCATCCTCGATGAACGCCCGGTCGTCGTGCTCGGGCATGCCGGCCGGAATCACCAGGTCCACACCCCACGGGAGATCGCCCAGCTCGGCCTTCATCCGACTGACGCCCGCCTCGATCTCGTCGGGCGTGTGGCGGGTGCATCCCCAGATGCCGACCCCGCCGGCCCGTGAAACGGCGATGGCCGTCTCCAGTTTCATCCCGAAGCCGAAGATCGGGTGGGTCGACCCCAACCGATCGATGATCCTTCGTCCCATGGTCATCGCAACTTCCTCTCCCCGGATCCGTTCACACCAGTGCACTCACGATCGTGGCCAGGCCACCCAGCCCGCAGATTCCCAGAAGGACCGGCCGAAACCAGTCGCGGTCGACCCAACGTCGCACCGGAGGGGCCAGCACCAGACCGATGACAGCCGAACCCATGACCAGGGCGATCCGACCCATTTCGTCGCCGTCGATCGCCCCGTCCAGGATCAGGCGCACGGTGACCACGACGGTCATCACCATGACGAACGCCGAGATGTTGGGCCGCAGGACGTGGGGCGGATCATCGTGATGGAGGATGGCGTAGGGCGGCCCCGGCAGTGCGGCCACCCGGAGTGTGAACGCCGAGAGTGCACCGGCAAGCGTCGACGTCCACCGTCGGGCCGGTGGCTTCCACCCCGAGGCCACCGCCACCACCGACAACACCACCAGTACCCCCACGGCCAGGGCGAGCCCGCGTTCGGAAAGACCGTTCAGGGCCACCTCACCGAGGATCAGCCCGGCTGGGGCACCCAGGAGACACTTCCACCACCGCCTGGCGTCGAACCCGGAGAACTCCATCGTCACGTTGCGGATCCCCACGACGCCGCCACCCAGGATGAGCGGGAGGGGGACGAACGCCGGATCCACGGCGATGAGCACCGGACCGGCCACCAGCGCGATACCGATGCCCGCCGAGGCCTGGACGAGAGAGCCGGCGGCCACAGCGACCACCACGAGAACGATCTCGATCGGAGTCACCCACCGACCCTAACCCGGCTCGGCAGGGTGTTGGCCAAGCGGCTAATCTTCGGTCTCCACCAAACTCGCCCCGATATCGCACAGGAGTCCCATGCGCGCCGCCGTCCTCCACGAAGCCCCCGGTGACCTCGTCATCGAGGATCTGACCATCGCCGAACCCATCGGGCGGGAAGTCCTGATCCGCACCAAGGCCTCGGGTCTCTGCCACAGCGACCTCCACGTCATCGAAGGCCTCCTGCCGCTGCCGTCACTCCCCGCGGCGTTGGGTCACGAGGCCTCGGGCATCGTCGAGGCGGTCGGCCCCGACGTGACGGCCTTCGCCCCCGGCGACCACGTCATCACCTGCCTGACCCAGTTCTGTGGCGTGTGTCCCGAGTGTCATGCCGGTCGGGTGTACATCTGCCCCAACCGCCACGGCCTGGCCCGCGGGCCCGAACTGCCCCCCACCCTCTCGCTGGGCGGAACCCCCGTCCTGCCCATGGCCGGGCTCGGGGCGTTCGCCGAGCAGATGCTGGTCCACGAGAACGGCGTGGTGGCCGTGGACCCGGCCGTGCCGTTCGACGTGGCCGCCCTCATCGGCTGTGCCGTCATGACCGGCGTCGGGTCGGCCATCAACGGTGCCCGGATCCGACCCGGCGAGACCGTCGCCGTCATCGGTTGCGGTGGCATCGGCCTCAACATCGTGCAGGGCTGCCGGCTGGCCGGTGCCGGACGGATCATCGCCGTGGACCTCAACCCCGAGAAGCTCGAGGCGGCCCGGGGCTTCGGTGCCACCGACGTGGTGGACGCCTCGATGGACGACCCCGTCGCCGCCGTCCACGCCCTCACCGGCGGCGGCGTAGACGCCGCCTTCGAAGCCATCGGACTCACGGTCACCGCCGACCAGGCGTTGGCCATGATCCGCCCGGGACGCACCGCGTACCTGGTCGGCGTACCCCCGGTCGACAGCGCCATGTCGGTCCCCGGGGCGTTCATGGTGCTCCAGGCCAAGGGCCTCCAGGGCCTGTTCATGGGCAACTCCAACTTCAAGGTGGAGATGCCCAACCTGGCCCGCCACTACCTGGAGGGCCGCCTCGAACTGGACCGTCTGGTCTCGGCCCACATCACCCTCGACGAGGTGAACGACGGCTACGCCGAGCTCAAGGCCGGAGCCACCCTGCGTTCGGTCATCATGTTCGACTGACCCACTTCCCGCCGCCCGTGCGAGCGGGCCCTCAGATCCCGAGGACCGTCGGCAGCTCGGTCAGGCGGTCGATGACGTGATCGGCCTCGTCTCCCGGCTCGTCATCGTCCAGGGCGCCGCGGAAGCGAACCGTCGTCATACCCATGGCCCGGGCGCCGGCCACGTCGGTCCGCTTCAGGTCACCTACGTGCACCACGGTCGCCGGGTCGTCGATGCCCAGGCCGTCCAGGGCGGCCCGGAAGATGGCCGGGTCGGGCTTGTAGACGCCCACCTCGTCGGAGAAGGCGGCGAAGTCGACGTGGTCGAGTATGCCGTGGCGGTCGAGATAGGTCCGCAGATGCCTCCCGACGGCCAGATTCGTGTCCGAGACGATGCCGACGGCGACGCCGGCCCCCGCCACGGCGGACAGGACGTCCGCCGCGTCGGGCACCGACATCACCTGCAGTTGGTACGAAGCGAGATCGAATGCGCCGGCCAGCGCATCGCGGTCGCCGGTCCCGAGTCGGTCACCGAACGCGCTGAAGCACTCCTCGAG
>JAAZXY010000087.1 GCA_014239855.1 Acidimicrobiales bacterium
GACCTCCCGGGTGGTGGCCTTCTCGAACTGGGTCCGCCATCGCTTCAACTGGCGATCGATGTACTCCTCGTGGCGACCGAGGTCGCTCAGCCCGACCGCGTCGAGGTCGACGTCGTGGAGTCGGGCCAGAACCTCGACCAGCGATTCGCCCATCCGGGACCGCACGTCGACCGGGACCTTCTCGGCCTCCTCGACGTTGCGGACGATCACGCCGGGCACGAAGTCCATGACGTAGAACGGAGCACCGTTCACGTCCTCGTCGGTGCACAGTCCGATGATGCCGGGCACCGGCACACCGCTGTCAGCCAACGAGCTGATGATCCGATGTTCACGGGCCATGTCATGGGCGGTGGCCAGCACGTGTCCCATCGGGGGACGGCGCAGCACCCAGCGTCGGCCACCGTCCTCGGGAGCGATCCCGTCGGAGACCATGAACGTCAGGTTGGACCGGCCGCCGGTGATCAGATCGAAGGTGAGCGAGCCGCCGCTCAGCCCGCCGACCGCCCCGTCGAACCAGCGAACCAGGTTGTCGTGGTCGATGCCGGCGGGCATGGCGGTCGGGTCGGACGCTGACGTGCTCATCGGGATGGACGGTAGCCCGAGGGTGGGACGAGGGGCCTACCGTGCCCGCCCCTACCCTCAGGGTCATGGACGTCACCGACGCGACATTTCAGACAGAGGTCATCGACCGGTCATCGCAGGTTCCGGTCGTCATCGACCTGTGGGCCGAATGGTGTGGCCCGTGCAAGTCGCTCGGCCCGATCCTCGAGAAGGTCATTGCCGAGCAGGGGGGCCGGGTCGTCCTGGCCAAGGTCGACATCGACGCCAACCCCGGCGTGGCCCAGGCGTTCCAGGTGCAGTCCATTCCCGCGGTGTTCGGAATGGTCGACGGCAAGGTGGCGGCCAGCTTCGTCGGCGCCCAGGGCGAGGACGCGGTGCGAACCTTCGTGGAGGGCCTGCTGCCCGGCGAAGAGGTCTCCGAGATCGACCGCCTGATCGGCATCGGTGACGAGGCGTCGCTGATCGCCGCACTGGGGATCGAGAGCGACAACGTCGCCGCGGTGACCGCGTTGGCGCTGCTGCTGGTCGAACGCGCCGGCGAGGGCGACCAGGATGCCGCCCTCCAGTTGTTGGAACGCATTCCCGAGTCGGCCGAGACCCGACGGATCGCCGCCATGGCCCGCACCGACGCCGTTGACGACGTGGAGGCGGCATTGGCCGACCTCCTGCCGACCGTCAAGAGCGACGAGGACGCCCGCCAGCGGTTCGTCGACCTGCTGGAGGTTCTCGGCCCGGACGACGAGCGCACCGCAGCGTGGCGTCGTCGACTCACCTCGGCGCTCTTCTAGGGCGTCCGTTCTCGGGCACCCCCCGCGACGGATTCGTCGCCACCCAGACGCTTCCCCCGGCTGACCACGACCCCTCGGGGGTGTGCCGTGCCCGGACCCGCCAACCTGATCCGTGATCGGATCGACGACCTGCTCTTCGAGCGACCACCCACCCCGACCCGGATCGTCTCCGCGGTCGTGGTGCTCCTGGTGGCCGCCGCCATGGTGCTCCTGCTCTGGTGGCCGACCAGTGCCCCCGACCCGTCACGCCTTCCGTTCGTGACGGCCCCACCGGCCTCGGAACCTTCGGCGACGCCGACTGCTCCGCCTGACCTGGTGGTCCACGTCGCCGGAGCGGTGGCCCGACCGGGGCTCTACGTCCTTCCCGAGGGCCAGCGGGTTGCCGACGCACTCGCGGTGGCCGGGGGAGTGCTGGACGGTGGCCGGGCCGACCTGTTGAATCTGGCGGCCCGACTGCGGGACGGCACCCGGATCTGGGTCCCGTCGGCCGACGAACCACTTGATCCGGGCGTCGGTGATGGCTCCGATGTCCCCGGCCCGGTGGACGTCAACCGGGCCGACGTCGACGAGTTGCAGGCTCTGCCGGGGGTCGGCCCGTCGCTTGCCGCCGCCATTGTCCGCCACCGCGATCGGATGGGGCGGTTCAGCGCCGTGGAGGACCTGTTGGCCGTGCCGGGGATCGGGCCTTCCACCCTGGCCGGGTTCCTCGATCGGGTGGTGCTCTGACCCGGGACGCCTCCCACCCGGCCGGGACCCGGGGCGTGTTGGTCCTGTGCATCATCCTTCTGGTGCTGGTGGGAGGACTCCGCGGTCACCGGGCGTGGTCGGCCACCGGATACCCGCCGGATGGGCCGGTCGTGGGCCGCGTACTGCTCCTCGGTGACCCGGTCCCGCTACGGGACGGAGGATGGCGTGCCGAGGTGCGCCATGACGGACGTCGCCTCCACGCCGAGTTCGGAGCGGCCCACACCGTGGTGGCCGACCTGCTGGCCGGACAGCACGTGGAGATCGAGGCGGTGGTCATCCGCCCGGCCCGTCGTTGGCAGCGGATACGTCACGTGGCCGGAACCATCGAAGTGGACCGGGTGGGGGCGACGGCTCCGGCGGATCGGATCCACCGGGCGGCCAACGGGATCCGGCGGCTTCTGGAACGGGGTGCAGGATCGTTGGACGACGGTCAGCGGGCCCTCCTCACCGGTCTGGTGTTCGGTGACGACCGTGGTCAGTCCGACAACACGGCTGACGACTTCCGGGCCGCCGGCCTCGGGCACCTGTTGGCGGTGTCCGGTCAGAACGTGGCCTTCGTGCTGGCTGCCGCGTCGCCCCTGCTGGGGCGCATCCGCTTCCGGGCCCGGGTGCCGTTGACTCTGGCCCTGCTGGGCTTCTTCGCCGTGCTGACCCGCTTCGAGCCGTCGGTGCTGCGGGCCACCGTCATGGCCGGAGGTAGCGCCCTGTCGGTGGCCATGGGTCGTCGACAGGCCGGTGTCCGCCTGCTGGTGGCCACGGTGGGCGTCCTACTCCTGGTCGATCCGTTGCTGGCCCACCGGGCGGCCTTTCGGCTCTCGGTGGTTGCCTCGGCGGGGATCCTGTTGGCGGCCCGACCCCTGGCCGATCTCCTCGTCGGGCCACGAGCCCTCCGGGATGCGATCGGGGTGACCCTGGCGGCCCAGGCGGCCGTCACCCCTCTCCTGCTGGCCACCTTCGGTCCGGTTCCGGTGGCCGCGCTTCCGGCCAATGTCCTGGCTGCGCCGGTGGCCGGCCCGATCATGGTGTGGGGCGTCACCGGGGGGCTGATCGCCGGTCTGGTCGATTCCGTGGGTCTCGATGGCGTGGCCCGGATCCTCCATCTACCGACTGCGGTCGGTCTGGACTGGGTGGCCGGCGTGGCGGGGACAGCCGCCAGGTACCCGACCGGGCTTC
>JAAZXY010000088.1 GCA_014239855.1 Acidimicrobiales bacterium
ACATTGAAGGGAACTTTCTTGCCGCTGTCATCCGTCTTGCCGGTACCGATCGAAATCACCTTGCCCTGTTGAGGTTTTTCCTTGGCGGTGTCCGGGATGACCAGGCCGGAGGCCGTGGTCGACTCGAAGTCGCTCGGACGGACCACGATGCGGTCCTCGAGGGGCTGGAGGTTCATCGAATGATTCCCTTTCGAGACGACGCCGGACCGTACGGCCGCTGGCGCCTGGTTGGGGTTCTGGATATTCGCAGGTGGGACCACCGATTGGCAGTCTCCCCATGCGAGTGCCAACGATAGGGGGACGTCGGCCGGTTGACACCCCCCCCGGCCCGTGATGACCTTGCCCTCAGGCGGGCCGGTTGGGGGTTCGTCATTCAGGCGGTGGGTTCAACGGGAACCCCCCCGGCGGAAAGGCGGTGGCCATGAACCGGTCACGCAAGACACTGTTCCCCTTCCTCGCGCTGCTGGCCGTGTTCGGCCTGGTGGCCGCGGCCTGCGGCTCGGACGGGGGTGACGAACCGGTAGCGGCGGCCACCACGGCCGCTCCGGCCACGACGGCGGCACCGGCCACCACGGCCGCGCCCACCACCACCGCCGCGCCCACCACCACCGCCGCGCCCACCACCACCGCCGCGCCCACCACCACCGCCGCGCCCACCACCACCGCCGCGCCAGAACCGGAACCAGAACCGCGCGAGTACGACTTCTCGGCGACTGACGACTTCATGCAGGGGTTCGTCGACGAGCGAGGCCTGAACGGTGCGACGGTGATCGTCGTCGACCGCGATGACGGCATCGTCCACCGGGCGGACTTCGGCGAGTTCGCCCCCGGACGGATCTCGCTGCTCGGGAGCCTGGGCGACACGTTCTCGACCGGGGTCCTGATGAAGCTCCACGACGACGGCCTGCTGGACATCAACGCCCCGATCTCGGACGCCGTGCCGTGGGGATCAGGCATGCCCGACGTGACCGTCGCCCAACTGCTGTCACACAGCTCGGGGATGCTCGGCGGGCAGGCCTCCGGCTGGTACGTCCCGTACCAGTGCGCGAACGACTACACCGACTCGCTGCAGGCGTGCGGTGAGGCGATCGTCACCACGCCCGACGACGACGCCGACCTGATCGCCCCGGACACCGCGTTCGGATGGCCGGCCACCGGCGCCGACCTCCAGGTTGCCGGAGCCATCGCCGAGGCCGTATCGGGCAAGTCGTGGGCCGAGCTGGTCGACGAGACCTGGGTCCAGCCGTGCGGGATGGACGCGCTGGCCTACAAGAACCCGTGGAACGAGTTCACGCTGAATCCCGTCACCTGGGGGTACCTGTCCGAGTTCGGCGGGGACCCGTCGACGCTGACCGACACCGACAACCCGTCGATCCTGGGTGGCGCCTACGCCACGGCCGACGATCAGGCCGCCCTGGTGCTGATGCACCTGCGCGACGGGATGTGCGGCGACCAGCAGGTGCTGTCGGCCGAGGCCATCGACCTGATGACCGAGGACCGGGTCGCCCGGGTGTACGGCGGCGGCAACGTCGACTTCTTCGGGAAGACCTGGGGCTACGGCATGGGGTGGGTGACCGACCGTGATACCGGAGCGACCGCGAACGGTGGCATCTGGGGTGGCGGGATGACCCTGAATCGCGACGACGGGTACGGCGTAGTGGTGTTCCTCGAGGCCACCTTCCTGGACGGGCGGGCACTCTCAGTGGACTCCACCGTTCTCACCGATTCGGTACGCGACGCGGTGATGGCCGCACGCGCCGGCGGCACAGCGGCACCGACGTACGACTTCTCGGCGGTGGACGCGATCGTGGAGGACGTCGTCGATGGGAACTGGCTGAACGGGGCGACGGCCATCGTGGTCGAACGCGACGCAGGAGTCATCCACCGCCTCGACCTCGGCGATTTGGCCCCCGGGCGGATCTCACTGCTCGGGAACATGGGCGAGACGTTCTCGGCGGGGATCCTGATGAAGCTCCAGGACGACGGCCTGCTGGACATCGATGCCCCGATCTCGGACGCCGTGTCGTGGGGATCGGGCATGCCCGACGTGACCGTCGCCCAACTGCTGTCGCACAGCTCGGGGATGCTGGGCGGACCGACCTCCGGCTTGTACGCCCCGTACCTCTGCTCGGTCGGACACACCGGAACGCTGCAGGCGTGCGGCGAGGCGATCGTCAACAGCCCCGACGACGACGCCGACCTGATCGCCCCGGACACCGAGCACCGGTGGCCGCAGACGGGCGCCGACCTCCAGTTGGCCGGAGCCATCGCCGAAGCGGCGTCGGGGAAATCGTGGGCCGAGCTGGTCGACGAGACGTACGTCCAGCCGTGCGGCACCGACACGCTGGCCTACAACAACCCGTGGAGCCAGTTCACGTTCGGGCCCACGTGGGACTACCCGACCGGATTCAGCGGGGATCCATCGACGCTGGCCGCCACCGACAACCCGTCGATCCTGGGTGGCGCCTACGGAACCGCTGACGACGTGGCCACCCTGGTGACGATGTTCCTGCGCGACGGGATGTGCGGCGACCAGCGGGTGTTGTCGGCCGAGGCGATCGACCTCATGACCGAGGACCGGATCGCCCGGGTGTACGACGGTTCCGTCGTCGACTTCTTCGGCAGTACCTGGGGCCAGGGCCTGGGATTCACCATCCAGCGGGAGACCGGCAGGGCTGGTACCGGCGCCATCTGGGGTGGCGGCACGTTCATCGACCGGGACGCCGGGGTCGGCCTGGTGCTGGTCCTCGAGTCCAACTTCTTCGTGGGCGGCACCCTCGACTGGAACGCTCTCCAGGACGCCATCGTCGAGGCGGTGATGGCCGCACGCGGCTGAACCGGCTCCCAGCGGCGGCCGCGTCGTCGGGGACTCCCCCGGCGGCGCGGCCGGCCCCTTCCCCATTGGGGCGTCCGGATGCGGGCGCCCGGACGGCCAGACGCTCAGGCCCTCAATCGAGGAGCGGCCTCAATCGAGGAGCGGCAAGGCCAGGTTGGGATCGGCGCCGACGTCCAGCGGGGTGGGCCCGTCAGACTGCAGGCGCCACCAGCCGGCGGCGGCCACCATGGCCGCGTTGTCGGTGCACAGGGCCCGTGACGGCAGGAAGGCCCGCACCCCGGTCTCGGTGCACATGTCCAGGAAGCGTTCCCGCAGTCGGGAGTTGGCCGCCACCCCTCCCCCGAGGCACGCCCCTTTCGCCCCGGTGGCCTCCACGGCCCAGCGGG
>JAAZXY010000089.1 GCA_014239855.1 Acidimicrobiales bacterium
GGACGGGAGCCATCCGCCACGTGTTCCGCCGGTGGGGACGCGAAGCGGACGATGCGCTGGAGCGGGAGATCAGCGCCGCCATGGCGGGTCACGGCCTGCGGGACCGTGACGACTACGCGGGGCTGATCGCCCGGGCCGTGGTGTTGTCCATCCCCGAGGGCACCGACATCACCGAGGCGGCCACCCGGGCCGCCGCCGTGCTGTCGGACCGGATCGGCGTGTCCACCGAGCGGGTGGCTGAGCGCTTCCTCGAGACGGGGTCGCTGTGGATCCAGCCGTCGGACGACCACCCGACGGCCACCCCGGTGGCTCTCCTGGATGCCATCCAGACCGACCAGTTGGTGATCGTGCGGGCCGCTTCGGGCATCCGGATCCCCGCGGCGTGGGGTGGATCGGGCGAGCTGGTCAACGCGTTGTTCTTCCTGGCCGGCACGACGTCCGATCCCGGCCGGTCGCTGCGTCTGGCCGGTGAGCTGGCCGGCTACCTCCACACCGGGGCGAGGGCCTGCGGACAGGCGGCAACCGAGGATGAGGTCAAGACGTCGTTGCTACCGGGGCTCGTGGTGCGGCAGTACACGTTGCTGCCCGAGGGCCTGGACGCCGGCCTGATCGGTCGTCTGGTCGGTGGGCTGCACCTGCCCGAGGATGCCAAGGTCGCCGCGGTGACCCGGTTCGGCGTGGCGCTGACCGTCGACGACACCCTGGTGCTGGAGGCCGACGACCTGCTGACGGTGGTCGGCCCCGAGGACGCCATGCCCGCCCCCGGCGAACCCGCCCCCCTCGGCTGACCGGACGACTCAGGTCAGGAGCAGGCGGCGGACCTCGGCGGCGCCCTCGACCCGTTCGGCGTCGGTGGACGCGATGGGGGCGAGGTTGAAGTCGACCGCCCCGGCCTCGACGTAGGGGCGGAGCCACTCGGCAATGTCGGCCGGTGTACCGACCGGGGAGTAGCGCTCGAAGGCCGAGTACGGCGCGCCGTAGAACTTCTCCATGGCCGGGCCCAACACGGCGGCCCCCGCGGCTGGCGTGTCACCCAGGCCGATCCAGATCTGGTAGCCGTGCCGCCACGCCACGTCGGCTCGCCCGGCGTCGGCGGCCTCCTGTTCGGCAATGCCCACGCCCTCGGCGAACCGGCGGGGCGAGCACCACGAGGCCAACCAGCCGTCGCCGCGACGTCCGGCCCGTCGGACCGCGGCGTCGGATCGTCCGCCGATGGTGACAGGCACGGGCGGTACGGGTGCCGGCCGGATGATCGCCTCGGGGGCGTCGTAGAACTCGCCGTGATGGTCGACGGTGTGGCCGGCCAGCAGGGGCCGCAGCACGTCGAGGGCTTCGTCGGTGCGTCGCCCCCGGGTGGCCGGGTCGACGCCCACCACCTCCATCTCGTGGCGGTCCTCGCCACCCACCCCCACGCCGAAGGTGAGTCGGCCGGGTGCATGTCCGGCCAGCGTGGCCACCTGCCGGGCCACGGCCACCGGGTGGCGCAGGGCCAGCAGGTAGACGCCGACGTAGACGCCGATCGTCGGATGCAGCCCGGCCAGCCACGACACGGTCATCAGGCCATCCATCCCCCGTCCGTCGAAGAACGCCACGTGGTCGGCGGTGACCAGGTGGTCGAGGCCGGCGTCGGCCGCCCCATGGACGTAGGCCAGTGCGTCATCGTGAGACGAGAATCCGGCCGGCGGCAGGGACAGTCCGACCCGGATCCCCGGGTCGAACGAGCCGGCGGCCGCGGCCGAACCATGGGTCACGGGGTTCGCTTCTCCCCGAACCGGTCCCACGAGGTGATCTTCTCGGCGCCCCGGTAGCGCGGCGCCACCCCCCACTTCCCGGTCGGGTGGCCCAGCGGCAGCAGCGCCAGGACCTCGTATCGCTCGGGGATGCCCAGCAACTCGCGGACGTCGTCCTCGTAGATGCGGTGCAGCGTGGTCATGGCGGTGCCCAGGCCGAGGGAGCGGGCGGCCAGCATGAAGTTCTGGATGGCCGGGTACACCGAGGCGTGGGTCGGACCGACGGGCATCGGGCCCTCGGCGTCATGGACCGTCATGTCAATGGACGGCATCAGCAGCAGCACGAGGGCCGGCACGTTCTCGAGGTTCTCCGCCAGGTGGACGGTGGCCCGGTTGTTGCGTTCCCAACCCTCGCGGACCGAGTCGTTGGGGAACTCGGTGGGGGCGATGGCCGGTTCGTAGCGTCGCCAACCCCGCCGATAGATCTCGGCCAGTTCGGCCTTCGTTTCGGAATCCTGGACGATCACGAACTGGTACGGCTGGATGTTGCCGCCGCTCGGAGCCTGGACGGCGGCCTGCAGGCAGGTCCAGATGTCCTCGTCGCTCACCGGTTCGTCGCTGTAGCGACGCATGGCCCGGTTGGTCATCAGGCCATCGAGCAGGCCGATCTGGTTGCCGCGGGCATTGCCCGTCTCAAACGTCATGAGGTTGCTCCTTCAGAGCGGGGATCAGGGGTCGGGTACTGGGAGTAGGGGGTCACTTCCCGGTGAACCGGGGCTCGCGCTTTTCGGCCAGGGCGGACAGCGCCTCGGAGAAGTCCTCGGATGCGAACGTCACCGTCTCGAGTGCGGTGGACAGGTCGAACGCCGGGCCACATGTCTGCTTGATCCAGGTGTTGATGGCCTGTTTGGTGAACTGCACGGCCTGGGGGGCACCAGCGGCCAGCCGCTGGGCCCACGCCAGCCCGGCGGCCACGCACGCCTCGGGGTCGGGAGCCGACTCGACGATGAGTCCCATCTTCTCGGCGTCGGCCGCGGTGACCGGATCGCCGGTCAGCAGGTAGCGCTTGGCCAACTGCGGGCCCACGGCCAGCGGCCAGGCAATGGTGCCGCCGTCGCCGGCCACGATGCCCACCTTGACGTGGGGGTCGCCGAGGCGGGCCGTGTCGGACATGACGGTGATGTCGGCCAGCAGGGCGATGCTGGCGCCCAGGCCCATGGCGTGGCCGGTCACCGCGCACACGATGGGGAGGTGCACGTCG
>JAAZXY010000008.1 GCA_014239855.1 Acidimicrobiales bacterium
CTGGCCCATGAACTCCATCCGCTGGGAGTGGGGGTGGCCATTGTCGAACCGGCGTCGGTGCGCACCGGCCTGTGGGACCTGGGCACCGTGCACGGTGATCCCGACGGGCCGTACGCCGCACTCGTGGAAAGCGTGGAGGTCGGCGACGATAGGGCGTGGGCCAGGGCGCTCGACCCGGCGTCGGTGTCGGCCACCATGGTGGCCGTCACCGAGGGACGGAGGGGTCTTCGCCATCCGGTCGGCCTGACGGCCCGGGCCCGGTTCGCCGCCCGGGGGGTCGTCCCGGCGGGCGCCCAGCGGCGGATCATCAGTCGACTCACCCACCAGCCGAGATCGGTGGCTTCGCCGCGCAACCCCGAGGGCGTCATCATGGTCACCGGGTGTTCGTCGGGCTTCGGGCTGGGCATCACCGTGGAGCTGGCCCGAAGGGGTCGTCGGGTGGCGGCCACCATGCGCGATCTGTCGCGGCGCGGGCCGTTGGACGCTGCACTGGCCGAGGCCGGGGTGGCCGACCGGGTCGAGGTGCTCCCCATGGACGTCACCGATCCGACGTCGATCGCCGAGGCGTTCGCCCGGGCCGACCGGTGGGTCGAGTTGGCCGGCGATGTGGGCCGGATCGTGGGTCTCGTCAACAACGCCGGCGTGGTGTCGGTCGGACCCTTCGAGGAGCTGCCCGCTTCCGAGGCCGGCCGGGTGATCGAGACGAACCTCATGGGCACGCTGGCCGTCACCCAGGCCGCCCTGCCCCGGATGCGCCCCCACGGCGGCCGCATCGTGTTCGTGTCGAGTTCGAGTGGGCTGGGCGGCCTTCCCACGTGGTCGGCCTACGCGGCGTCCAAGTGGGGCGTCGAGGGATTCGCCGAGTCGTTGGCCTTCGAGGTCGGCCCCCACGGCATCGACGTGGCCCTCGTCGAGCCGGGGGCGTTCCCGACCGGGATCTGGCGCGACGACTCGTGGCACGGCGACCCCCACGGCCCGTACGCCGTGTTGGCCGATGCAATGGCCGATGCCGACCGGAAGGCCGCTGAGCTCGGCGGCGACCCGATGGTGGTGGCCCGGGCGGTGGCCGGCTGCTTCTCGGGGGGCCTGGTCGGTGGTCGGCCGTGGACCCGACGCCCGGTGGGGCGCGGGGCCTGGCTGCGATGGGCGGCCCGGGGCGTGGTGCCGTACGGCATCCAGCGCCGCATCGTGGCCCGCATGCTGGGCTGACCCCGTCCGGGGGTCAGAATCACCGCGATGGACTTCGACTTTCCTCCGGACGACGACCCCCGCCGACTGGCCGTCCGGGAGTGGTTGGCCGACCATCCGGAGCCGACGGCTCGACAGCTCCATGATGCGGGCTACGTGGTGCCCCACTGGCCGGCCCCCTACGGGATCGGTGCCGAGCCGATGCACCAGATCCTCATCGACGACGAGTTGCGGCGGGCCGGGGTGCGTCGCCCGGAGAACCCGATCGGGATCGGTTGGGCCGCCCCCACCATCGCCCTGGCCGGGACCGACGAGCAGAAGCAGCGGTACCTGGATCCGATCTTCACCGGCGAGGAGTTCTGGTGTCAGATGTTCTCCGAGCCCGATGCCGGATCGGACCTGGCCAACATCGGCACCCGGGCGGTGCGCGACGGCGACGAGTACGTGGTCAACGGATCGAAGATCTGGACGAGTGGGGGTCACCGGGCGAAGTTCGGGATCCTGATCGCCCGGACCGACCCCGACCAGCCCAAGCACAAGGGCATCTCGTACTTCGTCTGCCCGACCGATCTGCCCGGCCTGACCATGACGCCCATCATCGATGCCACCACGGCGCACTCGTTCAACCAGGTGTTCTTCGACGACGTTCGTATCCCGGCCGAGAACCTGGTCGGGGCCGAAGGCGACGGCTGGCGTCTGGCCCGGGTGACCCTGGCCAACGAGCGGGTGTCGCTGTCGTCGGCCGGCTCGCTGTGGGGAGAGGGTCCGTCGGCCGATGACCTGCTCGACCTCGTCCGTGACGCCGGTGGGGTGGCCGATCCGGTGGAACGCCAGCGCCTGGCCGGCCTGTGGTGCGAGGCCGAGGTGCTGCGTCTGAACCGGCTCCGGACGTTGACGGCCCAGATCGCCGGGAAGGAACCGGGCGCCGAGGCGTCCATCCAGAAGGCCATGGCCGACGAGCACGGCCAGCACGTCATGGAGATGGCCAAGGAGGTGGCCGGCACGGCGGGAATGCTCGTCGGATCGGGTCCGCCGGGGCGTCTCGACGACGCCAAGTCCGGGGGCACGACAGAGAATCGTCTGACCACCCGACAGTTTCCCGACGTGTCGTCGATCTGGCACTACGGGTACGTGTTCGCTCCCGCGCTGACCCTGGGCGGCGGCACGTTCGCCGTGCAGCGCAACATCATCGCCGAGCGGGTGCTCGGGCTTCCCCGGGAGATCGACACAGAGCGCGGCCTGTCCTGGGCCGAGGCCCGACGCGGCTGAGGCGGAATTCCCGACATGGCGGCAGCGACGTGACGCGGGCCGGTGACCTGACCACGCCGGTGCTGTTGGCCGACGTCGGTGTGCTGGATGCCAACGTGGCCACCATGTCGGCCGCCCGTCCGGGCCCGGCGCTTCGTCCCCATGTGAAGGCGTTCAAGTGCACGGCGCTGGCCGCCCGGCTGGCTGAGGCGGGTCATACCGGATTCTGCTGTGCCACGGTCCGCGAGATGGAGGGCATGGCCGCTGCCGGTCTGGGCGCCGATCTGCTGCTGGCCAATGAGATCGTGGATCCCCGGGCCGCCGGTCGTCTCGGTGCCCTGGTCGCCGCGGGCGCCCGGGTGACGGTGGCCGTGGACTCTTCCGAGACGATCGCCGTGGCGGCCGCTGCCGGGATCGGCGAGGTGCTGGTCGACGTCGATGTGGGCATGCCCCGCTGCGGCTGCGATCCGGCCGACGCCGGTCGACTGGCCGACGAGGCGCGGTCCGCCGGTCTGACGGTCCGAGGCGTCATGGGCTACGAGGGCCACCTCCAGCATGTGGCCGACGCCGACGAACGCCGTTCCCGCACGGCCCGGTCGATGGCCGTGCTGGCTGACGCCCACGCCGTGGTGGGTGGCGACGTGGTGTCCGGTGGTGGCACCGGCACATGGGACTGCAACGACGTGGTCACCGAACTCCAGGCCGGATCGTTCGTGTTGATGGACGGCGACTACGCCCGCCTCGGACTCCCCTTCGCCGAGGGGCTGGTGCTCCTCACCACGGCGGTCTCGGTCCGGCCCGGTCGCCACGCCGCGCTCGATGGTGGCCTCAAGGCGCTGGCCATGGACAGCGGCGACCCCCGACTGGTCGACGATCCGTCCCTGGCAGCTGGCGTCGGCGAGGTGCTGTTCTGCTCCGACGAGCACACCACGGTGGCCGGAGGGTCGTGGTCGGTCGGCGACCGGGTGGGGCTTCGTCCGGCCCACATCGACCCGACGATCGCCAAGCACGAGGTGCTCCACCTGGTGGACGACGTCCGGGCGGGTGGCGATGCCGAGGTGCTCGAGTCGTGGCCGGTCGACTTGCGGGGCTGGTGAGCCGGTGAACGCCTCCAGGACCGGAGGAGGGATCCGGGCCGACGGCACGTGGCGGAACTGGGCCGGCAACCAGCGCAGCCGCCCGGTCCGCATCGAGCGGCCCACCACCGAGGCCGAGGTGGTCGACCTGGTGCGGCGGGCCGTGGGCGACGATCTCCGGGTCCGGGTGGTGGGGGCCGCCCACTCGTTCACCGCGGTGGCCCGCACCGATGACGTCCTGGTCAGCCTGGACGGCCTGACCGGGGTGGTGGCCGTCGATGATGACAACGGTCGGGTGACCGTGCGGGCAGGGACCCGCCTGTGCGATCTCAACCCGCAGTTGGACGCCCGTGGCCTGGCCATGCCCAACCTGGGTGACATCGCCTACCAGTCGGTGGCCGGGGCCATCTCGACGTCGACCCATGGCACCGGTCTGGGTTTCCGGTCGATCGCCGCCGGGGTGGTCGGCCTGCGCCTGGTGGCCGGCGACGGCACGGTCGTGGTGCTCGATGACGACCACGACCCGGATCTACGGGACGTCGCCCGGGTGGGCCTCGGGGCGCTCGGGGTGATCACCGAGGTGACCCTGCAGTGTGTACCGGCCTTCAACCTGCACGCCATCGACGAGATCATGGCTGTCGACGACGTGGTGGCCGGCTTCGACGGTTGGGCCGAGACGACCGATCACGCCGAGTTCTTCTGGATGCCCCACACCGGCATGGCCCAGGTCAAACGAAACACCCGCACCACCGAAGCGCCGCGGCCCGCCCGCAACGTCCGCCACGCGGTCCGACGCCGATGGAAGCGTTTCAAGAACAAGGAGCTCCTCGAGAACGTGGCCTTCGGGGCGCTGAACCACGTGGGGCGGCTCCGCCCGTCGGCCATCCCGCGGCTCAACAGTCTGGTGTTTGACGAGGTGGGGCGGGCCGAGTACCTGACCACTTCCTATGAGGTGTTCGCCAGCGAACGGCGGGTCCGGTTCCTGGAGATGGAGTACGCCGTGCCCCGTGAGCACGGCCTCGAGGCGTTCGGTCGGGTGCGGTCGCTGATCGACACGCTGGATCGGCCGATCAGCTTCCCGGTGGAGTTCCGGATCCTGGGCGGCGATGACGTGCCGCTGTCGACGGCCGAGGGGCGCGACACCTGCTACATCGCGGTGCACGTGTTCCGGGGCACGCCGTTCGAGGAGTACTTCCGGGGCGTGGAGTCGATCATGGACGACTACGTCGGCCGCCCCCACTGGGGGAAGCTCCACTTCCAGACAGCTGAGACACTGGCTCGCCGCTACCCGCAGTGGGACCGCTTCCAGGAAGCCCGAGACCGTCTCGACCCGACCCGCCGCTTCACCAATCCATACCTGGAAACCGTCCTCGACCCCTGAGCGTCAGTGCCCGAGGATCGAGAGCAGGTCCTTCTGGCTGTTGGCCCCGGGCACCTCGACGCGGAGACGGATCCGGCGATGGGAGTTCCCACCCTTCGCGTCCGCCTTCTGACAGACGCCGACCTGTGCGGAGGTGATCTCCTTCCGGAGCGCCTCGATGTCCGTATCGGGATCGAGTCTCCGTGGACAGCCGATGGGGATGACCCGGTCGGACAAGGGTTGCTTGCGGGCCGGTTCGGAATCCAGCCAGATCTCGGCCAGCACTGATCCACTGGTCGCCAGTCGACCCAGGATGCTGTCGAGTCCCTCGTAGTACTGCGGGTTCCGTCCCTTTCCGTTTCGGGAGAGCAGAACGACGTCGAAGGATCCGACCTCCACCTCGAACTCGGAATCCAGATCCGTGCCGTCGTCGCTTTTGGCGTTGTACCGGGCGGCGCTGTCCATGCCGCGATGTTGGCACGAAGAGCGCTGGATTTCTCGGGAACTACCTGCGGGTGACCAGGGCGATGTCGGCGGTGCCGTCGGTCGTCGTGGTGAGCGACGGGTCGTATTGGTAGCCCTCGGGGTGGTCGAAGTCGACCAGGCCGTCGGGGTCGTCCAGCCCGTGGGCCACCACGTGGCGCACCAGCGCACCCTTCAGCAACTTGTTCCAGTGCGACACCGTCACCAGGGTTCGCTCGCCGCCCTTGACCACGTCGTCCAGGAACCGCACCCGGATACGGCGTCCGGCGATCGACGGATCCCATGCCGCAGCGTGCTCGTTGGGCAGCAGGTCCCACACCGTGTCCGTTCCTGAATCCGCGATGGCCCCGGCCAGCGTCCGGCTCAGGATCGGCTTCCAGAACCGGGCCGGCTTGCCGAGCCCGGGCAGGGTGGCGCCCATCTTGAGCTTGTAGTCGGGGATCGGATCGGCGGGCCGCACCGCCCCCCAGAGACCGCTGAAGATCACCACCTGACGGTCCACGCCCCGCCGGACCTTCGCCGGGAGCGACGGGTAGTCCAGCGCGTCATAGAGCACGCCGGTATAGCGATCGATGGCCGACATGGTCGGCGCCGAAGGCACCGTCAGATTGGTCTCCGTGGCCTCGTCGGCACGTGTGGCCTTCACTCCCAGGAGCTTCGACCGGGCCTCGGCCGAGCCACCCATGGCCTCGACGAGGGCGGCGATCACCTCCCGGCGGGCATCGGCCAGATCGGCGAACGACTGCTCAGCCGCATCCCACCGCGGGCCCTCGCCACCGGCGGCCTTGCCCTCGGATGGAGGCAGGAGGATCAGCGGGGCGGGCACCGGCCGACGGTACTCTCGCCCGCGTGATCGAGCCCGACATTGATGCCCCGGAAGAAGATGCCGAGCTCGAGGTGTTGGAGTCCGATCTGGCCACCATCGAGGCGGCCATGGACCGGGTCGACTCCGGTGACCTCGAGGGCGCCGAAGCCATGATGGCCCGGCTGTCCGATGATCCCGTCGTGCAACCGGCCGACGAGTCCGAGTAGGACCCGCACCGGCACGACAACCGGTTCAGAGCACGTCGGGCAGGGTCCCGTCGGGGATGAGTTCCATTCTTGGCCCAGCCGTCAGACTCCCGTCCGATATCTCGAACCAGCGGGCACCGAGGTTCTCGAGGCGTCGCCAGGGCTCCCCGCAGGAGTCCTCCAGCGTGTACACCACCCCACCGTGGGCCACCACAAGCACCTCGCCGCCCCCGGCCCGTTGCGCCACCCGGTCCAGCGCCGCCATGACCCGCTCCAGCATCACGTCGTCGGGTTCGTAGCCCGGCGGACGTTTCCCCTGTTCGAGGTAGCCCGGCCAGTCCATCTCGATCTGCCCGCGGGTCAGGCCCTGCCATTCACCGGCGTCACGCTCCATGAGGTCCGGTTCAACCAGCACCGGGCCGATCCCCAGATGCTCGGCGATGACGGTGGCCGTCTCGGCGGCCCGCTGCAACGGCGAGGCCACCACCGCGTCGAACGACCCCAGTGCCCGGGCCGCTGCCGCCGCCTGACGCTGACCCTCCATGGTCAGTGGTGGGTCGGCCCGGCCCTGCCAGCGGCCCACCGCGTTCCACTCCGACTGACCGTGGCGAACGACCAGCAGATGGGTGGCCGTCGCGGCATCGTCGGTCGTCCGGGTGAGAGGCATGGCGACCGACCGTACCGGTGACCGGGCCGCTCCTTGCCCGGTTCGCCCGGTTCGCCCGATGGGGAGGCCGGGAGGGGCCTCCGTACACTCCCCGCATGGCCGTGTTGCGCCTTTTTGCCTCGGTCCGGGTCGCTGCCGACACCGGGAAGATCGACGTCCCCGGTTGCACCGTGGGCGAGGTCCTCGCCGCGGCCGACGAGAAGTTCGGCGAGACGTTCGCCGACGTGGCGGCCACCTGTCGGGTGTGGCTGAACGGTGAGGCCGCATCGGCCACCGACGCGGTGGACGACGACGACGAGGTGGCCCTGTTGCCGCCGGTCTCGGGGGGCTGAATCGTGCGTCGCCTGGCCGTCCTCTCCCTGCACACCTCGCCGCTCGTCCAGCCCGGATCGGGCGACGGTGGCGGCATGAACGTCTACGTCCGCGAGTTGGCCTCGGCGTTGTCCCAGGCCGGTGGTGGCTCCACGGTGTTCACCCGCCGGACTGACGACCACACCCCGACGGTCGTCGACGTCGAACCGGGTTTCCGGGTCGTCCACATCGAAGCCGGCCCGCACGACCTCCCCAAGGAGGACCTCCCGGGCGTGGTCGACGAGTTCACCGACGGGGTGGCGTCCTACCTGACGTCCCATCCGGGACACGACGGTGTGCTGGCCAACTACTGGTTGAGCGGGGTGTCGGGCCACCGGCTCAAGCACGAGTTGGACCTGCCCCTGCTGACCATCTTCCACACGCTGGCCCGGGTGAAGGCCGAGACGGGCGACCCCGAGCCCCGACGACGTGTCGAAGCCGAGACGGCGGTGGTCGGCTGTTCGGACCTGATGCTGGCCAACAGCCCCGAGGAGCGCCGCCAGTTGGTTGACCTGTACGGCGCGGATCCGACCCGTATCGAGGTCGTCCCGCCGGGGGTCGACCATGCCTTCTTCACGCCCGGGTCCCAGTCGGTGGCCCGGCGGGCCACCGGACTCGGCGACGGCCCGGTGCTGCTCTTCGCTGGTCGCATCCAACCTCTCAAGGGCGTCGACGTCGCCGTCCGTGCCCTTGACGTGCTCGACCAGCCCGATGCCCGACTGGTGGTGGTGGGCGGTGCCAGCGGCGCCGAGGGTGAGGCCGAGGAGCGGCGCCTGCATGAGCTGGCCGACGCGCACGGCCTGGCTGACCGGGTCCAGTTCGTCCCGCCGCAGCCCCACCACTGCCTCGCCTACTGGTACCGGGCCGCCGACGTGGTCGTCATGCCCAGCCGGTCCGAGTCGTTCGGCCTGGTGGCGTTGGAGGCGGCAGCCTGCGGGGTGCCCGTGGTGGCCGCCGACGTGGGCGGGCTACGGACGTTGATCGACCATGGCCGGACCGGCTACCTGGTCGAGGGCCGTGACCCGGCCGACTACGCCGACCGGGTGGCGTCGATCCTGGATGATCCGGCGCTGTCCGCCTCGATGGCCTCGGCGGCCGCCGAACGGTCGTGGTCCTACACCTGGTCGGCCACCGCGGCCCGTCTGCGACGCATCTGCGACGACGTCTCGTCCCGCTCGCTCGTGGACTGCGCCTGACCAGTTGTCCTGTCCAGTCGCCACGTCCGGCATCTGAAATCACCTCCTGAACATGTCCGACCAGCCGCTGGGGCCCGACGACCTCGCCGCCGTGGAGGCCGTGGTCGACGGTTGGTTGGCCCGCACCCTGGAGGAGAATCCGGTGCTGGCCGCCGTGGAGCGCGATCCGGACGCCGGCACCCACGAGCATCGTTGGTTCGTCCGCATCGAGGGCGAGGAGAAGGACGTCTCGACCATCCGCCTCTCGCTGCGCCAGCGGATGCTCCACCACGAGACGTACCTGATGCCGGCGCCCGAGGAGAACCACGCCGACTTCCATGCCCACCTGCTGAAGCGGAACCGCGACCTGGTGGGAGCCACGTTCTGCATCGGCGAGGAGGAGGCGGTGTTCCTGGTGGGGGCCATCCCGGCGTCGACGGTCGATAACGACGAGTTGGACCGCATCCTCGGGACGGTGTGGACGGCCATCGAGCGGTGTTTCCGGACGGCCCTGCGGATCGGCTTCGCCAGCCGGTTCGACACCTGAGATGATCTGTGTCTCTTGTTGACTTTCAATCCCTTTGGACATATCGTGCCCGTTGAAGCCGGCGGCCGGTACGTCGGGGTTCGATCGGGGAAGTGAGTTCTCCGATGCCACGGCCGCCGGCTTCGCCGCGTGCAGGCTCCGGCGCCCCCACCGGAACGGCGGGCAGGCCGTCCCGTCTGCTCGTCTTCTCGGTCACCGCCATGGCGCTCCTCAACAACTCGGTCCTCATGAGCTCCACGCCGGAGATCCTCGAGTCGTTCGGCGAACCGGTCTCCCGGGCCGGGCTGCTCATCGCCACCGGGACCGTCACCGGGATCGTGGCCGCACCGGCCATCGGCTTCCTGGCCGACCGGCACGGACGCAAGCGCGTCCTCGTGCCGTGCCTCCTGGTGTTCGGCACCTTCGGAAGCCTCGGGGGGTTCGCCCCGTCGTTCGAATGGTTGCTGGTCGTCCGGATCATCCAGGGCCTCGGGTCGGCTGGGCTCATCAACCTGGTCGTCGTCCTCATCACCGACCACTGGTCGGGGCTCGACCGGGCCAGGTTGCTGGGCCAGAACTCGGCCGTCATCACCGGTTTCCTGGCCGTCTTCCCGTTCCTCGGTGGGGCCACCACCGACCTGTTCGGCTGGCGGTGGAACTTCGCCTACTACGCCATGGCACTACTGGTCGGCGCCGCGGTGGCCCGCCACCTCGATGACCCCTGGGTCACCCGACGTGACCCGGTGGGTCGCCAGCTGCGGTTGGCGCTGGCCGAGATCGCCATCCCGGTCAACGCGGTCACCATGGCCCTCGGATCCCTGACCTTCTTCGTCATGTTCGGCGTCTTCCTGACCCTCATCCCCATCCATCTCGACGAGGTGTTCGACCTCGGCCCCACCCAGCGGGGCCTGGTGGCCGCCGTCCCCGCCGTGACCTCGACCATCACCTCGCTGACCGTGACGTGGTTCCGGGCCCGCCTCTCGGTGGGGCTCATGGTGGCCACCGGCCTCGGGGTCTTCGGCGCCACCTTCGTGGCCATGGGCCTCGGATCGCTGTGGCTGCTGGTCGCCGCGGCGGCCGTGTACGGCCTGGCCGAGGGCCTCACCATCCCCACCCTGCAGGACGTGGTGGCCGAGCGGGCACCCGAGCACCTCCGCGGCGTCCTGATGGCGCTGTGGGTCGGGGGTCTCCGGGTGGGCCAGACCACCGGGCCGCTGGTCGTCGGGATGGCCATCGGGTGGTGGTCCACCGAGACCGTCCTCACGTTGGCCGGCATCACCGTGGGATGCCTCGCCGTGGCCCTCGGTGCGTCGCGGATCCTGCCGTCGGGACGCCCCATGGCATCCGACGGGCCCGGGTCCCCGGTTGACGGGAACCGATAGGTTCGCCCCGTGACTGACGGACTGGACGGCCCACCCCCGAGCATGCGCCTGCAGGTGATCGGTGGGGGGAAGATGGGCGAGGCCCTGCTGGGCGGCCTGTTGGACGACGGCTGGGCGACCGCCGATCAGTTCCACGTCGTCGAACCCGATGGTGATCGCCGGGCCGTCCTGGCCGAGGCGCTTCCCGGCATCTCGGTCGGCGGATCGGCCATGGCCGGGGTCGACACCCTGGTGGCCGTCAAGCCCCACGTGGTGGCCGACGTGTGCGCCGGTCTGGCCGCCCTCGGCGTGCCCCGTGTGCTGTCCATTGCCGCAGGCGTCACCACGGCGGCCATGGAGTCGGTGCTGGGTGACGGCGTGCCTGTCGTTCGGGTGATGCCCAACACCCCGTCGCTGGTCGGCCAGGGTGCCGCCGCGGTGGCCGGCGGCCGTGCGGCGACTCCGACAGACCTCGACTGGGCGGCCGGGATCCTCGGTGCGGTCGGCGAGGTCGTGGTGGTCGACGACGAGGCCCTGATCGACGCGGTCACCGGGCTGTCAGGCTCCGGCCCGGCCTATGTCTTCCTGCTGGCCGAAGCGCTCATGGCGGCCGGCATCGCCGAGGGCCTGCCCGCCGACGTGGCCGTCACCCTCACCGAACAGACCCTGCTGGGGGCGGCCACCCTGCTCAAGGCGTCGGACGATCCGCCGTCCACCCTGCGGGAGAACGTCACCTCCAAGGGCGGCACCACGGCAGCCGGTCTCGCCGTGTTCGAGGCGGCCGGATTCCGGGACCTGGTGGCCGACGTGGTCGCCGCAGCGGCCGCCCGGTCGCGCGAACTGGGTTCCTGACCGGGCGACGACCATGGGCCAGCGACACGACACCCTCTCCTTCCTCTCGGACTACGGCACCGATGACGAGTTCGTCGGGGTGGTCCACTCGGTGGTGGCCTCCATGGCTCCCCACGTGCGGATCATCGACGTCACCCACGGGATCGCTCCCCACGATGTGCGGGCCGGTGGCCTGGCCCTGGCCCGCAGCGCGCAGTACCTGTGCCCCGGAGTCGTCCTGGCCGTGGTCGATCCCGGGGTGGGCACCGCCCGCCGGGGCCTGGCCGTCGAGGTGGGCGGTGGACAGTCGGTCCTCGTTGGTCCCGACAACGGTCTGCTGGCCCCCGCGGTGGCCATGGTCGGTGGCGCTGATCGGGCGGTCTCGTTGACCGATCCGGCCTGGCACCTCCCGGCTGGCGCCACGACGTTCGACGGGCGCGACGTCTTCGCTCCGGCTGCCGCCCATCTGGCCAACGGTGTCGACCTCGCCGAGCTGGGCGAGACGATCGATCCCAACGGGCTGTTGCCTGCCGTCGTCTCGGCGGCCGCCGTCGAGGCCGATGGCCTGCACGCCGAAGTCTGGTGGATCGACCGGTTCGGCAACGTCCAGATCAACGCCGGACCGGAGGATCTCGACGAGTTGGCCGGCGACCCGTCGGTTGACCGGTTCCGGGTACGGATCGCCGACCGGGTGCTCCCGGCCCGGCGGGTCACCGCCTTCGACGAGGTGGATCCGGGCGGCCTCGGGCTGCTCGTCGACTCGGCCGGCCTGGTGTCGCTCGTGATGTGCCGCACGTCGGCCGCCGCCGACCTGGGTCTGGGCCCGTCCGATCCGGTGATTGTCGAGGCGGCCGACGGTCCGGTGGGGGGCGTGACCACGGCGGTCACCCTCGGGGCACGGCCCGAAACCACGCCGCCGCTGGAGGAGTCCTGATGCGTTTCGGAACCACGATCGTCACCGCGGTGCTGTTGATGGCCATCCTCGGCGCCGCCGTCGTGCAGTTCGTCCTACTGGTCGACTGAACCGCCGGCGCCGGCCCTGCCGCCGGTGGCGGTGAGGGCCCCGGCGAAGATCAGCGAGATTCCCACGAGCAGCGATACGGCGAAGCCGGTCATCTCGTCGAGCATCGAGTTCAGCAGGCCACCCCAGCTCAACACGAGCGCCCCGGCCACGATCAGGCCGTTGCCGGTCGCTCCCCGACGGGCCGCCGGGCCGCCGATGCGACCGAGACGGACCATCGACCAGAGGGACCCGACGATGACGACCAACGCGCCCACCGATGAGGCGAGGGCGGCGGCCACCCGGGGACCGGCCCCGAACACCTCCGAACCCTGCGGCAACTCGTCGGCTGCGAAGACTTCCGTCCCGCTGGTCCCACCGGTCACCGGCGCGGCCATCACGACACCGGCGGCGAACGCACAGGCCAGGACGGTGGCCACGGTGATCCGGTCGGCGGTTCGCCGGGACGCCAGCAGGTACACGGTGCCCAGGGCCAGGATGGGCACGTTCAGGACGGCGCCGAAGGCGTAGAACGCACGGAACGAACCGGCCGACCAGCCGGCCGATGCGCCCCACCAGAGGGCGCCGGCACCCGAGGCGAACAGCCCGAGCGACGTCGCCCAGGCAAGGTCCTGGGGCCGGCGACGGTCGATCCAACGCTCGAGGACCGTGGCGGCGAAGGCCAACGAGACGAGCATGGCCGCCGCGGCGACCGGGGACTGCGTGTTCACGGAAGGCAACGGTATTGGTCCGTTGTCCCGGCCCGGTTCCCGCCAGCAGGCGGTGTCATGTGAATCGGTGCACAAGCGCGTAGTTTTGCAGTGTGTCTTCCATCGACGGGCCCGTGAACGACGGGCCGGACCCGACCCCGCACCGGACACCGGACCGGACACCAGACCGGGTAGAGGCCATTCCCGAAGCCACGGTGGCCCGACTTCCCGTCTACCTGCGCGGCCTGATCGAACTGGCCGAATCCGGCGTGGACACCGTGTCCTCGGTCGAACTGGCCGACCTGGCCGGGGTCAACGCGGCCAACGTCCGCAAGGACCTCTCCTTTCTCCATGCCCACGGCACCCGGGGCGTCGGCTACCAGGTCGACCACCTCATCGGCGAGATCAGCCTCGCCCTGGGGGGTGGCGAGCCGAGCCCGGTGGTCATCGTCGGCATCGGCAACCTCGGTCGGGCCCTCAGCCGGTACGACGGCTTCGTGGCCGGCGGGTTCCCGGTGGCCGGCCTGGTCGATGCCGATCCGGCCGTGGTGGGAAAGCGCATCGGCGGACGTGTGGTGCGGCCGGTCGACCAGCTGGCTGAGGTCGTCGCCGAGTCCGGATGCACGGTGGGCATCATCGCCACACCGTCAGCTTCCGCCCAGGAAGCGGCCGATCAGCTGACGGCCGCCGGCATCCTCTCGATTCTCAACTTCGCTCCGGCGGTCGTCCACGTGCCCGAGCACATCGACCTCCGGCAGGTCGACCTGGCCACCGAGCTGCAGATCCTCGGCTATCACCAGCATCGCCGGCTGCTGGAACGAGCGGCCGCTCTGGCTACCGGATGAGCCACTCGACGGCGGTTCGCGGCACAGATCACGAAGTGGGTTGGAACACACCCTTCTCATCGGGAATGCTGGAGCCCCTGACGACGTCCGACGATGTCGTAGGCCGGTCATTCCACCCGTCCAGAAACCATTCCCTCAGAAACCATTCCCCCAGAAACTGGTACCCCGGTCTTCCGGCGGTGCCGGAGAACCAGGAGTAGCGGCCCTTGTCGGTCGTCGCCGTCGGCTTGAACCATCGGACCGTTCCCCTCGACCTGCTCGAGCGGATGACGGTGCCGGCTTCCCGCCTTCCCAAGGCGTTGGCTGATCTCACGTCGCGTGAGAACGTCACCGAGGCCGTCGTGCTCTCGACCTGCAACCGCATCGAGGTGTACGCCTTCGCCGAGAAGTTCCACGGCGCCTACCAGGACATCCGCAACTTCTTCGCCGAGTCCTCCCACGTGGCCCCCGAGGAGTTCTCCGACCACCTGGTCGGCCTGTTCGACGGCGACGCGGCCCGCCACCTCTTCTCGGTGGCGTCCGGCCTGGATTCAGCGGTCCTGGGCGAACACGAGATCCTCGGACAGGTCCGGACGTCCTGGGAGACGGCGGCCACCGAAGGCGCCGTCGGGCCGGTGCTCAACCCGTTGTTCCGTCATGCGCTCGAGGTGGGCAAGCGGGTCCGGACCGAGACGGCCATCTCCCGGAACATCACCTCGGTCTCACAGGCTGCGGTGGCCATGGCCACCGATCGGCTGGGCACCCTGGAGGGCCGCCAGGTCATGGTGGTCGGCGCCGGCGAGATGGGCGAGGGCCTGGCCCGTGCCCTCCACAGTGGCGGCGTGTCCTCCATCCTGGTGGCCAACCGCACCTGGGAACGGGCGGTCGACGTCGCTGAACGCCTCGGCGGCACGGCGGTCCGCCTCGACGATCTGCCCCGCCTCCTGCCCGAGGTCGACGTGCTGTTGACGTCCACCGGTGCGTCATCGGTCATCCTCGAGCACGGCGACCTGGCTTCGGTGGTCGGTGAACGCGGGGGCCGTGAGTTGCTGGTCGTGGACATCGCGGTGCCCCGTGACGTCGATCCGGCGGCCGGCGAGATCGACGGTCTGACCCTGTTGGACATGGATGACCTCCGGGCCTTCGCCGAGGCGGGGATCCGGGAACGCCAGCGGGAGGTCACGGCGGTCCAGGCCATCGTGGACGCCGAACTGGATCGTTACGTCGACGAGTCGACGGCCCGTCTGGTCGCACCATTGGTGACCAGCCTCCGTGGTCGCGGCGAGGACGTCCGGAAGGGCGAGTTGGAGCGTCTGGCCGGTCGTCTGGGCGATCTGGACGAACGCCAGCGCGAAGCCGTCGAGGCGCTGGCCGTCGGCATCGTCGGCAAGCTCCTGCACGAGCCGACCATCCGGATGAAGGACGCCGCGGGCACCGCCCGGGGCGAGCGCCTGGCCGAGGCCCTGCGCGACCTCTTCGACCTGTAGCGGTCGACATGCACATCCGTGCGGCGACCCGGGGCAGCGCCCTGGCGCGATGGCAGGCCGATCGCCTGTCCGCCCTGATCGTGGCGGCCCGACCGGGCACCACCGTCGAGATCGTGGTCGTCGAAACCACCGGAGACCTCGACCGGACCACCCCGCTGGAGCAGATGGGTGGCCAGGGGGTGTTCGTCAAGGAGGTCCAGGCCGCGGTGCTCGACGGCCGGGCCGACGTGGCCGTCCACTCGGCCAAGGACCTACCGGCGGTGACCCCCGATGCTCTCGTGCTGGCCGCGGTGCCTGAGCGCGCCGACCCACGCGACGCCCTGGTCGGTTGCCGGTTCGCCGATCTGGCCGACGGCGCCACGGTGGCCACCGGTTCGATCCGTCGCCGCGCCCAGTTGGGCCACCGGCGACCCGACCTGGTGTTTGCCGGCCTGCGGGGAAACATCGGTACCCGGTTGGCGAAGCTTGACGGGCCCGAGGGCTTCGCGGCGATCGTGGTGGCGGCTGCCGCCCTCGATCGACTGGAACTGACCCCCGACGTCGTGGACCGTCTGGATCCGTCGGTGCTGCTTCCCCAGGTGGGTCAGGGGGCACTGGCCGTGGAGTGCCGGAGCGATGACGGCCCGGCCGTCGAGCTGCTGGCGACCGTCGACGACCTGGTGGCCCATCGGACGGTGGCCGCCGAGCGGGCGTTCCTGGCCGAGCTGGGTGCCGGGTGTGATCTTCCGGTGGCCGCCCACGCTGTGCTGATGGACGGGACCACTCCCGGTGACGAGCCCGACGGCGAACTCCGTCTGACCGGGTCGGTGTCGTCGATGGACGGCACGGAGCTCCTGGTCGAGGAACGGACCGGATCCGATGGGCCGGCCATGGGTCGGGCCATCGCCCGCTTCCTGCTCGACGAGCGGGGCGGATCCGCCCTGCTGGGCCGATGACCGCTGATCGGCCGGGCCCACTGGCCGGCTGCACCGTGGTGGTCACCCGCGCCACCGACCAGGCGGGCTCTCTGGCCGACGCCCTGAGGGCGCGGGGCGCCGAGGTGGTCGAACTCCCGGTCATCGCCATGGCCGAGCCGACCGACGGGGGAGTGGCCCTCGCTGAGGCCCTCGACCGCGCGGTGGCCGGTGGCTACGACTGGATCGTGGTGACCTCCCCGAACGGTGCCCGCCGGGTGGCCGGCGGGCTCGACGGGTGTGCCTTCGCGGGACGGATCGCCGCGGTCGGGCCCCGGACCGCGGCACCACTGGTCGATGCCGGCCACGTCGTGGACCTCGTGCCGACCCGCGCGGTGTCCGAGGGACTGTTGGCCGAGTTCCCGGCGCCCGACGGTGACCGGTCCCGGGTTCTGCTGGCCCGGGCCGAGGTCGCCCGCGCGGTGTTGCCCGAGGGTCTGCGGGCCGGCGGCTGGGAGGTCGATGTGGTGACCGCCTATCGGAACGTGGCACCCGACGTGGACGCCGAGGTACTGGCCATCGCCGCCCGGGCCGATCTGGTGACCTTCACGTCCGAATCCACGGTCCACCGGTATCACGACCTGTTTCCCGGGGCGGTGGTCCCGCCGGTCGAGGCGGCGTGCATCGGCCCGATCAGCGCCGCGGCGGCCCGGCAGGCCGGACACGAGGTGGTCGAGGCCGAGCCGCACTCGGTCGATGGCCTGGTGGCCGCCGTCGGGGCGTGGGCCGCTGACCGTCGGAGGCCTGCTCCCGAGGACGCTGGCTCTCCGTAGGCTCTGACCCGTGGAATACCCCGTCTCGCGGCCCCGCCGTCTGCGCCGCACGGCCGCCCTACGGCGCCTCGTCGCCGAGACCCGTCTGTCGGTCGACGACCTCGTCGCCCCGCTGTTCGTCCGCGAGGGCATCGACGACCCGCAGCCCGTGGCTTCGTTGCCGGGCGTGGTCCAGCACACCCGGGCCAGCCTCCGCTCCGAGGTGGCCGCCCTCCGGGACCTCGGCGTCCCGGCCGTCATCCTGTTCGGCGTGCCCGAGAAGAAGGACGCCGTCGGCTCCGAAGCGTGGAACCCGGACGGCATTGTCCAGGTGGCCCTGCGGGACCTGCGTGACGAGGTGGGCGACGACGTGGTGCTCATGGCCGACCTGTGCGTCGACGAGTACACCGACCACGGTCACTGCGGCGTCCTGGACGGGCACGGCTCGGTCGACAACGACGCCACCCTCGACCTCTACGCCCGGGCCGCCGTCGCCCAGGCCGAAGCCGGGGCCTCGGTCACCGCTCCCTCGGGGATGATGGACGGTCAGGTGTCGGCCATCCGCACGGCGCTGGACGACGCCGGCCACCAGCAGACGGCGATCCTGGCCTATGCGGCCAAGTACGCCTCGGCGCTCTACGGGCCGTTCCGCGACGCGGTGGACGTCGAGATCGCCGACGGTGGCGACCGCAAGGGCTACCAGCAGGATCCGCCCAACGCCCGCGAGGCCATGGTCGAGATCCTCGGCGACATCGAACAGGGCGCCGACATGGTCATGGTCAAGCCGGCGCTGGCCTACCTCGACGTGATCGCCGAAGCGAGGGCTGCGGTCGATGTGCCGCTGGCCGCCTACCACGTCAGCGGCGAGTACGCGATGGTGCAGGCTGCGGCGGCCAACGGATGGCTGGACGGCGACGCCGTCGGCATGGAGCACCTGCTGTCCATCCGGCGGGCCGGGGCCGACTTCATCCTCACCTATCTGGCCCGGCGGGCCGCCGAGATCCTCGGCAACTGAGGGTCGGAACGATGGGCGCCAACCTGGATCTCTTCGACCGCGCCCGACGGGTGATTCCCGGTGGGGTCAACTCGCCGGTCCGGGCCTTCGGGTCGGTCGGTGGCACGCCGTACTTCGTGGACCGGGCCGAGGGCCCGTACCTGTGGGACGCCGAGGGCCGCCGGTACATCGACTACGTGCAGTCCTACGGCCCGGGCATCCTCGGCCACGCCCACCCGGCGGTGCTCGATGCCGTCACCCGGGCCGCCTCGGCGGGCACCTCCTACGGTGCGCCGACCGAAGCCGAAGTGGTTCTGGCCGAGATGGTGGTCGACCGGATCGCCGGGCTGGAATCGGTGCGGTTCGTCTCCTCGGGTACCGAGGCCACCATGTCGGCCATCCGCCTGGCCCGGGGAGCCACCGGACGACCGGGCATCGTGAAGTTCGCCGGCTGCTACCACGGCCATGCCGACGCCCTGCTGGCCGCCGGCGGCAGCGGGGTGGCCAATCAGGGTCTGTCGGGATGCGACGGCGTCACCGACGGCGCAGTGGCCGACACGATCGTCGCCCCGTACAACGTGGTGCCCACCCTCGATGACACCGTCGCCGCGGTGATCGTGGAACCGGTGGCCGCCAACATGGGCCTCGTCGCCCCGGCCGACGGGTTCCTCGAGGGCCTGCGGACGGCCTGCGACGAAGCGGGCGCTCTGCTCATCTTCGACGAGGTCATCACCGGCTTCCGGCTGGCTCGAGGTGGGGCCGCCGAGCGGTTCGGGGTGACCCCGGACCTGTGGTGCTTCGGCAAGGTCATCGGCGGCGGCCTCCCGGTCGGTGCCTTCGGTGGCCCATGGGACGTCATGGAACACCTCGCCCCGCTGGGCGGCGTCTACCAGGGCGGAACGCTCTCGGGGAACCCGTTGGCCATGGCGGCCGGACGCACCACCCTGGAACTGCTCGACGACGGGGCCTTCGACCAGTTGACCGCCACGGCGACCCGATTGGCCGATGGTCTGGCCTCCGCCTTCGCGTCGGCCGGCATGGCGTCGATCCTGCCCCGGGTGGGTTCCCTGCTGGGCCTGTTCTTCGGTGATCGTGCGCCCACGGACTTCGACGAGGCCAAGGTGCTGGCCGACAACGGCGTGTACCCGAAGGTGTTCCACGCGCTGCTGGACCGGGGCGTGGCCCTGGCTCCCGGTGCGTACGAGGCGTTGTTCCCGAGCCTCGCCCACGACGACGCGGTGGTCGACGAGACCATCGAGATCGCGGCCGACGCGGCCGCGGCCGTCGCCTCCGCTTCCTGAGCGCCCGCATCTGAGCGCCCGTTCCCGGGCACCCCTTTTACGGGGATGGGCTCCTGCTGGCCCGGGGGGCGACCTGTCACGGCCGGTGGGTACGGCTACGATGATGGACAGACATCAAGAGCGCGCCGCGGCCGACAGGTCACGACGCCACCAACCGAGCCCCCTCGTGGGGTCACGGTGGTCAGCCACGTGCAGATGTGCACCCAGAGACAGAGGTGAAAAATGAGCGATGAACGTTCCACCGATCCCGGACGTCGTGCCGAGGTCCTCGACACCCTCCACGACCCCGTCGCCGACGATCCGGTCGAGAGGCGCCGCCGCCGGCGCCTGCGCAGGCTGAACTCGGCCCTCGACCGCCTCGGCATCCTGGACGCCATCGGCCGTGACTGGCTCACCGTCGACGCCGATACCGGGCAGATCCGGTTCGACGACCTCGCCGAGGGCCGCTCCCTGGCGTTCCAGCTTCTGCTCGATGACCTGGCCGACGGTGTCGGCCGCCCGACCGGCGCCACCGTCAGCCGTCGGACCCGCCTTCGGGCGGCCGCGCCGGTCCGCCCGCCGCTGATCGCCCACCAGACGGGGACCGGTCCGCACATCGGAGGTCGCCGGTGAGGCCCGAGGTGTACCACGTGTCGGCCGACGAGTGGGAGGTCCTCTGCGGGGTGATCGATGCCATGGGGCCCGACGGGCTGGCGAACGTCCCGTATCTGGCCTTCTCCGGCAGCGGGACCGACCCGAAGTGGCACTTCACCAGTGCCGACGGCACGGTGGTCTCCGTCTCCCACGACCGTGACATCGCCCTCCACGGGGTTCCGGACCTGAGGCTGATCCTGGTCCCGTCGGCCCTGATCCGTCACGCACACCTGCTGGCCCACACCGAGGAGACCTGTGACCTGCTCATTGATTCCGACGGGTACGCCCGGCTGATCGGGGGTCGCGGTTCCGACGTGGTGATCGACCGTCCCGCCCCCGACGTCTGGTGGAGCGACGACCAGCCTCCGTTCGTGCCCGAGTTGGGACCGTTGGCCGAAGCGGTGGTCGAGGCCGGTGCCCTGTGCCGGGCCATGGTGGCCGTCAGCGTGTGGCCCCCGGGGACCGACGAGGCCGTCGAGGCTCCGGTCGTCCAGGTGGAGGTGGATGGCGACCGGCTGGCGTTCGGGATCAACTGGCGTCCCCATGGCCTGTACCGGCTCACCAACCGGATTCCGGCCCATGCCCAGGGGTCGGCCTCGATCGGCTACCGGCACGAACTCGTGGAGCGCCTGGTCACCCTGGCCACCCGGCCCGACGAGGTGGTCACGGTCCGCATCTACGGCTCCTGCGTGGTGTTCGAGACCGACCGGTGGATGGCCATCGCCGAACAGGTGGAGACGGGCGCGGCCCGCCTGCTGGTCGCCGCGGCCGACCTGCTGGAGGGGTCCGGCTTCAGAATCAGCTGGCGCAGTCGGTCGGCGCTGGTGGTCGCCGATTCCCCGGTTTTTGCCGACAACACCGGAGTCGCCTATGAACTCAGTAGCACCCGGATCGAGGCGTTCATCCTTGACGACGGGGACCCGGGGGTGGTGAGGATCTCGACGGTCCTGGTCGAGGACGTCGGAGACTCCCCGGAACTCCGGTCGCGGATGGACGACCTCGCCGCCGCCGGTGCCGGTCTCTCGACCTGGCTGGACGAGGGTCGGCTGGTCGTGGCCTGCGACCTGGAGAGCGGGCGCCTCGCCGAGCTTCCGTCGCTCGTCGACCGGTTCCGTCGCCGGGTCGAGGGGCTCGACGTGCTCTTCGCCGACGCGGCGGGTGCCGTCCAGTTGGAACTGTTGCCCTCGGGCGACGGGGTGTCCCCGGAGGTGGAAGATGCGTAGGGGCCATCTGACCCGGGCACCCTGGCGGTCGGGCCGGCCGCACCTGACGGAGCGGGCGTTGGCCGTCCATCCCCTGGTGTGGGTCTGCCCGGGGGCCTCGGACCTCTCGTCTGCCGAGGCCTACGACCGGATGCTCTCCGGCTGCCGGGTAGTGGTCAGGACGACGGCCCAGGCAATTCAGCTGCTTCGTGCTCTGGGCTGTCCGATCGACGAGGCGAAGTTGGCCGTGTTCGCCGCCAAGTTGGCGCCGGCCCACTTCGGCCTGCCCGACGACGATCGGGTGCTGTCCGATGCCGCCATTCTGGAGGTCCTGGAGGATCCCGGCCAGGTCGAGTCGGTGGACCGGACCGGGCCGGCCTGACCGGCGTTGCTCAGCCCTCCCGGAGCGAACGGGCCCGGCGGAGCAGTTCGGACGCCGGCGCCGTTCCCTCGGCCAGGTCGAGGGCCATCTGCTTGCCCAGTTCAACGCCCCACTGATCGAAGGGGTTGATGCCCAGCAGCGCCGCGGTGGCCACCGTGCGGTTCTCGTAGAGGGCCATCAACTGGCCGAGGGTCGACGGCGTCAGTTCCGGCAGGAGGATGGCCGTCGAAGGACGGTCCCCGGGGAACGTCCGGTGGGCCACCAGGTTCTCGTCGACCCCGTCGGCTCTGACCTCGTCGGCCGTCCGTCCGAAGGCCAGGGCGTCGGCCTGAGCGGCCAGGTTGGTCATCAGCACCTCGGCGCCCTTCCGCGACCGGTCGTCGTCAACGGCCGGTCGGGCCACACCGATGAAGTCCACCGGCACCACGTCGGTGCCCTGATGGAGCAACTGGAAGAAGGCGTGCTGGGCATCGGTTCCGGTCGCCCCCCAGATGACCGCCCCGGTGGGCGTCTCGGGGTCGGAGCCGTTCTGGCACACCCGCTTGCCGAGGCTCTCCATCGAAAGTTGCTGCAGCCAGGGGGTGAACAGGCGGAGCCGATGGGCGTAGGGGACCACCGCCACCGAGCCCCGACCGAGGTGGCCGTGGTTCCACACGTCCACCAGGGCCAACAGGACGGCGGCGTTCTCCTCGACCGGCAGGCCGGCCGACAGGCTGTCCACGACGCGCATCCCGGCCAGCAGTTCGTCGAAGGCGTCGGGGCCGATGGCCACCATGACCGGGAGGCCCACCGCCGACCCCACGGAGAACCGACCGCCCACGGCCAGCGGGATCTCGAGGATCCGGTCGTCGCCGATGCCGTGGTCCCTCGCCCGGTCGGGTGCCGCGGTCACCGCCAGGACGTGGTCCATGGCCCGATCGCCCACGCCGATGGTCAGCCAGGCCAGAGCGCCGTCCAGCGCGGTCAGCGTCTCGATGGTGGTGAACGACTTCGAGCAGGCCACCACCAGGGTGGATGCCGGGTCCAGGCCGTGGAGGGCCTCGTCCAGATCGTCGGCGTCGATCCCCGCTGAGAACCGGATGGTGACGTCGGGGTGGGCGAGGTGCCGGAGGGCGTCGGTGACCAGTGCCGGCCCGAGGTGGCTGCCGCCGATCCCGAGCTGGACCAGTGCGGTGATCCGCTGACCCGTGGCCCCGGTCGCCTTGCCGCTGCGGATGGATTCGGCCAGCTCGGCCATCCGGTCGAAGGTGGCGAACGCCTCCTCCACGCCCGGTCCGGACGGTGACCGGTCCCGGGCCCGGAGGGCGCCGTGGACGGCGGCCCGGTCCTCCGAGCCGTTCACGGCCTCGCCCAGCAGCACCCCGGTGAGCGTGTCGGTGACCCGGCGTTGGCGGGCCAGAACGTGGAGGTGCCCGAGGACTTCGTAGGTCAGGTGCTGGCGGGACAGGCCGACCCACAGATCGGCGCACTCGACGCCGAGACGGTCGTCGCGGGCCGGGTCGCCAGCGAACAGGTCGCGCAGCGAAGGCGACGGCCCCTCGGACAGGTCCTCGAGCTCGGCCCACGCCGAGGCGGCATGCACCGAGCCGTCGATCGGACGTCCATCGAGAGGTGGGTTCACGTCGGCCATTCTCGCCCGACCCGACGGCGGACGGGGGTCATGCCGTCGGGACCGGTTCGCCAGGCGTGGGAACCGGGTCGGTCAGGCGTCGACCAGGCGGTCGGGGACCAGGCGCACCACGCCGGCGATGGCCGCGTAGGCGGCCTCGGCGGCTCCCCGGTCCTCGTCGCGCATCAGGTTGGCCATGATCCGCAGCGCCCACTCCATGAGGGGCTGGGATCGCATCCCCACCCGGGTCAACTCACGGATGAGCGCCGGGTTGCCGATCACCTTGGAGAACAGCCGGGCCACCTTGAAGTACAGGCCGTACTCCTCGTCGAGCAGGTCGGGGTAGCGGGCCAGGATGGCGTCGTCGCCCCGGGCGGCGGCCTCGGCGATCAGGCCGGCAGCCATCCGTCCGGTCTCGTAGGCGTAGTCGATGCCCTCGCCGTTGAACGGATTGACCGAGCCGGCGGCATCTCCCACCACCAGCCAGTTCGGTCCCGCCTTGGGGCCGACCGAACCGGCCATGGGGAGGCGGCCACCGGTCGGCGGGGCGATGGGTCGTGTCGGGTCGATCTGCCAGTGCTCGGGGAGCGTGCAGGCGAACTCCTCGAACAGGTGGCTGGTGTTGACCTGCTTGTAGTCCCGGAAGGTCGAGAGCAGGCCGATGCCCACGTTGATGGTGCCGTTGCCCACCGGGAAGATCCATCCGTAGCCGGGCATGGCGTTGCCCTCCCGGTCACGGACGTCCAGCGAGGATTCGATCCACGGGTCGTCGTGCAGCGGGCTCTCGAAGTAGCCGCGGATGGCCATTCCCATCGGGTAGGACCGGTCTCGCACGGTGCCCAGTGCCCGACCGAAGCGGGAGTTGGCGCCGTCGGCCACCACGACGTGGCGGGCCCGGATGGCCCGTTCGGTTCCGGTGGCCTTGTCCAGGACGACGGCGCCCCCGATGGCACCCGGTGCCGAACCGTCAGGCGGGTCGATGGGCCGGACGGCCTCGGTTCCCTGCAGCAGGGTCGCCCCGGCGGTGACCGCGTGTTCGGCCACGAAGGCGTCCAGGTCGCAGCGTCGAACCACGTATCCGTAGGTCGGGTAGACGGAGTGGTCGGGCCACGGCATCTCGATGGTCCGGCCGTGGGCGATGGCCCGGAGACCGTCGAACCGGTGGTACCGCTCGAGAACCGGTCCGAGGCCCATCTCCTCGAGCTGGTGGACGGCCCTCGGCGTCAGGCCGTCACCGCACGTCTTGTCCCGGGGGAAGGTCTTGCGTTCGACGACCACCACGTCGAGACCGTGGGACGCTGCCCAGTAGGCGGTGGCTGCACCAGCAGGCCCGCCACCGATGACCAACAGGTCGACCGGGGCGTCAGAAATGGGGTCGGTCATGGCGTTCTCGACGGTGGGTTCGGCTGAGCCCGAGGGCCCGATCCGGGGAGCCGATCTGGGCGGCTAGTGCCCGTCGTCCTCGTGGGCGACGGAGTCCAGGATGGCCTGGATCTCGGCTGTGGTCACCGTCGACGGATCGAGGTGGCCGTGCAGGTCCAGTTCGCCGTTGTGGACGGCGTGGTCGATGGCCTCGGCCAGCGCTGCGTCGTCGTCCGAACCCGACAGGCGGGCCCGTTCATGGAGCACCACGCCGATCAGTTCCTCGGTGGTGAGCACGTCGGCCCAGCCGGGCATGCCACCCTCGACGACCCGGCCGCGGGCCGCGTCGCCGTACGGGTTGCCGAGGCCGAAGCCGTCGGAGCCCCTGGCCACCCATTCGATGTGGGCCGCAGCGGTCGGGAAGGTGGTCAGCACCTCACCGTCGGCCAGGGCGTGGCCGCTTCCGCCGGCGCCGGTGGCGCCGTGGCAGCTGGCGCAGCGGGCCTCGTAGACGTGCGCACCCTCGGCGAGGACGCCGGTGGCCTCCTGCGGGGGCCGCTCCAGCGTGCCCACGTACGAGATGGCCCAGATGGGGAGTAGCAGCAGCCCGCTGGTGGCCCACCACGGGATCTTCTTCCGGGCATTGGCCGCGGCCACGTAGGGCGCGACGGGGGCCGGCGGTGCCTCGACCACCGGTGCAGCGGGTGCCGCGGCGACCGGTGCGGCCGGGGCGGCCTCGGTCGGGGTGTCGGCTGCCGGGGCGTCGGCGCCGGTGGCCTTGGCCTTGGCGGCTGCGGCCCGCTTCAAAAGGTGTTCGGGGATATCGGTCAACGTGGGCTCCGGAGGAGTCTGACGGTGCGGGCGGGTTCCGGGGTTCGGGTCGGCGGTGAGGCCGGCCCGGACCTGGTCGCCGGTCTGGAACAGGGGCAGGTTAGCGGGCGGCCGTTGGGCGCGGGCGCTCCGGGCGCCGGACGTCCCGGGTGTCAGCCGGAGGTGGCCGATTCCGGTGGACGCGTGATAGAAACGCCCACCGGATCGAAGCCACGTTCCGACCGCCGCCCGGGCCGGGTCGACCCTTGGTCAACCCTCCGGACTTCGGTCGTCGTGGGCGACGTCCAACCGTTAGCATGGTGCACGTACCGCTTGTGCACTATTTCACGAAGTCTGCTTGAGCCGCCGAGGGAGGGCCTGGATCGATGGTCGCGTTCGTGACATCCATCATCGTGCTGCTCGTCCTTCTGGGCGGTTGCGACTGGTACCGGAAGCGCACGCCCGCCGACAAGGACTTCACGTGGGGCGAGGCGATGCTCTTCGCCACCTACGTCTTCTTCGTGCTCTGGTGGGTCTACGGCGTGGTGCCCCACCAGTGGTTGACCTGGGCGGACAGCGAGTTGAACTGGCGCCCCGATCGGTTCCTGGTCGGCCCTGAACTCCCGTGGACGGGAAACAAGGGCATTGTCGAGTGGGCCCTTCCCTTCACCATGACCTACCAGATCATCCGTGACCTGGTGGCCGTCGTCATCTACGGCATCGCCCTCGGTGGCAACGTCGTGATGTGGCGCCAGTGGCAGGAGCGCGGCAAGGTCGACGACACCCCGAAGCCCACCTCGGAATACGGCCGTCCGTTGATCCGAGAGGGGGCCGGATCATGAGCGTCACCGACGCCAACCCCGAGCACCCGACGTTCGTCGACGACTACGTCCTGCGCGAGGTCGACGCGGACTGGATGACGACCAACAACCGGGTCAAGCAGTTCATCCACATCGACCAGTCCGAGTGCATCATGTGCGAGGGCTGCGTCGACATCTGCCCGTGGAAGTGCATCCACATGGTTTCGACCGATGCGGTGGCCGAGTCGGTGGGAACCGAGCAGCCGGGCGTCGACCCCAGCGACCACGTGATCTTCACCATCGACGACGACGTGTGCACCCGCTGCGCCCTCTGCGTCGATCGGTGCCCGACCGGCGTGATCATCATGGGCAAGTGCACCGATGCGCCGGCCGAAGGCGATGCCCACCAGCGGACCAACACCCACGGGTACGGCTACGGAATGCGGCTGGGCTGAGTGGACATGAACGCACGTACGAAGGTTTCACAGGAGAGCGGACACCGTGGCTGACGACAAGAAGCCGGCTGGTCAGGCGCTGCAGGAGCAGCTCGGCCAACTGACCGAACAGGTCCAGGGCTCTCAGGCCTGGAGCTCGATCTTCCGACCGGGCTCGATCTTCCGGAAGGGCTACAACGACAGCCCCCGGAACCGGTCCTACGTGATCATGAACAGCGTGCTGTACCACCTCCACCCGGTGAAGGTGAAGCGCCACGCGGTGAAGGTCAGCTACACCCTCTGCCTGGGTGGGCTGTCGTTCTTCCTGTTCATCCTGTTGACGGTGACCGGCATCTTCCTGATGTTCTTCTACCGACCGACCGCCGCCCAGGCGTGGGATGACATCCAGACCCTGCAGACCGCGGTGGGCTTCGGACTGTTGGTCCGCAACATGCACCGGTGGGCGGCCCACCTCATGGTGCTGTCGGTGTTCCTGCACATGGCCCGCGTCTTCTATCACGGTGCCTACAAGCCGCCCCGGGAGTTCAACTGGGTCATCGGCGTGATGCTCCTGCAGTTCACCCTGCTCCTCTCGTTCACCGGTTACCTCCTCCCGTGGGACCAGTTGGCCCTCTGGGCGGTGACGGTGGGAACGAACATGATGGGCTTCACCCCTGTCTTCGGTGAACAGGTCCGGTTCGTGCTGCTCGGCGGCGTCGAGATCGGAACCGACACCCTTCTTCGCTGGTACACCCTGCACGTCCTCATGCTTCCGTTCGTGGTGGTCATATTCATGGCCATCCACTTCTGGCGGGTGCGTAAGGACGGCGGCATCTCGGGCCCGCTCTAAGCCGGCCCGTACGCGACAGGACGACAGATGACCGAGATCCCCGAACACCTCAGGAAGCGGGCCGAAGCCGCCAAGGCCAAGGCCCAGGGCGAGGCCGCACCGTCGGCCGGCGATGCTGCTCCCGCGGCCGCGGCATCGGGCGACGACAAGATCCCCAGCCATCTGCTGGACCGTGGCACCGCGGCGGCCGACCAGCCGGCTCCCTCTGCCGGCTCCGCCGGTGGTGGACTGGCCGCCCCCGCAGGCAGCAGTGGTCCCGACGGGCACAACCAGCGTCTGCTGACCGTCGTCAAGTCCGGCTCCATTCAGGACACCAAGGCCACCCCGCAGGACAAGGTCCACGTGTGGCCGCACCTCCTGCTGGCCGAGTTCCTCGCTGCGCTGGCCGTCACCCTGTTCACGCTGCTGTTCTCGATCTTCGTGAACGCCCCGCTACTCGAACTGGCCGACTTCAACAAGACGCCGAACCCGTCCAAGGCACCGTGGTACTTCCTGGGCCTGCAGGAACTGCTCACCATGTTCCACCCGATGGTGGCCGGCGTGACCATTCCCGGCATCGGCCTCATCGTGCTGGTCATGGCGCCCTACATGGACAAGAACCCCTCCAAGCGTCCCGAAGACCGCAAGTTCGCCATCTCGTTGATGACCGTGCACCTCATGTTCTGGTCGGTGCTGGTGATGATCGGGTCCTTCTTCCGGGGCCCGGGCTTCAACTTCATCTTCCCGTGGAACTCCGGCCTCTTCTTCGAGCTGTGATCGCCATGGAACCCTTCACCCCGTCCGCCATCCCGATGAACCACAGGAGCTGACCCGTGGGCGTCGTCATTGCCGTCATCCTTCTCCTCGTCCTGGCCGTGGCTGTTCTGGCCGGGGCCTCCCGTCGCCGCGACCGCGGTGCGGCCGGCTTGTCCCGTGAGGCACGCCGCCGGGACGTGACCAACCCCCTGCTGGCCAACTCCCAGCCGGGTGGTTCCGACACCGAGTCGGCCCCGTCCGGTCGCGACGTCGAGGCGGCTGCGGCCGCCGCACGATCCGGGTCCGATCTGGTGGCCGTGGAGTCCGCCCCGGTCGAGCCGTTCGTGGCTCCCGACCCGGGCGCCGTCGGCGTGAGCCGACGCCAGTTCTTCAACCGGAGCCTCGTGGGCATGATGGGCTTCGGTCTCTCGGGCTTCGGTGGCGCCAGCATCGCCTTCCTGTGGCCCCAGGGCGTGAGCGGTTTCGGCTCCAAGATCAAGGTGGGCAACGTCGTCGAGCTGTTGGCCGACATCACCGCCAACAACGGCTTCCTGTACAAGCCCGAGGGTCGGATGTGGATCACCGCCTACCCGAACGGCGCCGTCGAGAAGGCCAGAGCCACGTACTCGTCTCCCGAGCTGGCCGGCATGACGGCCGGCGTGGACGGCGGTTTCGACGCCGGCATCATCGCCCTCTACCAGAAGTGCCCCCATCTGGGCTGCCGGGTCCCGAACTGCGTGTCGTCGCAGTGGTTCGAGTGCCCGTGCCACGGTTCGCAGTACAACCAGGTCGGTGAGAAGCGAGGCGGCCCGGCTCCCCGGGGCATGGATCGCTTCGCCATGTCGGTGACCGACGGTGTTCTCACCGTGGATACCGGCACCATTGTCCAGGGACCCCCGATTGGTACGAACACCACCGGCCAGGAGGCCGAGGGTCCGAACTGCATCGGACAGGCCGACGGCCACTAGTCCGTCGAGACGCACGAGATCGCAGAGACACCGATGAGCACACTTCTCCTCGCAAGCACCCAACGGACCATCGGCTGGGTCCTCGCGTCCGTGGTCCTGGTGGGTATGGGCGTCTACCTGTTGTTCAGCTTCCGCATCGGCAAGCGCGAGGTCGGGTCCGAGATCGACCTGGCTCCCAACCGGGTCCGGCACGCTGACGACGACGAGCTTGAGACCCGCTTCCTGGACCGCAACCTGGCCTGGTCGCTGGTCCTGCTCACCGTGGTCTCCATGATCCTTCCCATCTACTGGCTCATGGAGCCGGCCCGTCAGGACAACGCGGCCTACGGATGGGTCAAGCGGTTCGAGGGGCGTGGAGCGAAGACCTTCGAAGAGGCGTGTGTGAGCTGCCACGGTCCGGGCGGCGTGGGTGGTGTCGCCCAGTTCACGCTCACCGATGCCAATGGTGGTTTCGTGGCCCAGGTCGAGTGGAAGGCCCCGGCGCTCACCACGGTCCTGAGCCGGTTCGACGAATCCGAGGTCCGTCGGATTCTCGATTACGGCCGACCCGGTACGCCGATGCCCGCTTGGGGACTGCCCGGCGGCGGACCGTTGACCTCCCAGCAGGTCCACCAGCTCGTCGTCTACCTGCGTTCCGTCCAGTTGACGCCCGAGGAAGCGGCGGCCGAGGTGACCAGCGGTCTGCAGGCCGGGGCACGGGGCATCGTCACCTCCCGGGATCCGGGCCTGACCGACGCCCATGACATCGACGCGGCCATCGAGGCCTGGCTCGCCCAGGCGGCCGACCCGTCCAGCAGCGACTACGCGGCCTACGGAGAACTGTTGTTCAACAACCCGGCTGCCCAGGGCGCCAACAGTTGCGCCCGCTGCCACACGCCCGGTTTCTCCTACGGCGCATCCAGCGATGAGGCCGCCGCCGAGCTCATGGCCGAGTGGCCCCGTCTGGCCGAGGCCGGTGTGCTCACCGGCTACCGCCCGGGAGCCGGTCACGTCGGACCTGCGCTGGTGGGCATCGAGACCCACTTCCCGACGGCCGGCGGTCACGAGGACTTCGTCCGAACCGGCTCGGAGGTGGGCTCCGGCTACGGAAACGCCCGCCCCGGCACCGGAGCCATGCCCGGCTTCGGTGGCCGTTCCGATGACCTGAATGTGATCGGGACCGTCGTGCGGTCCCGCATCCTGACCCCTGAACAGATCGCGGCGATCGTGGCCTACGAGAGGAGCCTCTGATGGACACCCTGGTCACGATGGCCGGGTTGGCCTGGGATCCCGAGATCCGGGGCATCCTCACCGTCGCCACCGGCTTCGCGGTCCTCATGGGGTCGATCTGGCTGATCGTCGTCACCAACTCCGGTATCCGGCTGGCCACGCTGATGTCGGCCGCCGCCCTCATGGGTTGGATGGTCATCCTGGGCAGCGCCTGGTGGATGTACGGCTCCGGTTGGAAGGGCGACGCCCCGAGCTGGAAGACCGTGGACATCAACGTGGGTGATCTGGGGGCCAGCGGCCTCCTCTACGCCCGTGAGCTGCCCAACCCGGACGAGATCCCGTCGGCCTACGAGCTGGTCGTGGCCTCCGGCGACCTCGTGGCCGTGGCTGAGTTCGACACGCTCCCCAGTGCCGTCGACAATCCGGACCTCCCGGCTGAGTCGCTCGATGCGCTGCGAGCCGATCGGCAGTTGCGAAACGAGACCATCACCCGATCCGAGCTGGCTGCCGTGGCCCGCAACGTGACCGATGCCGCCGGCCTCCGCTCCGTCGGGCCATGGCGCCTCCTGTCCACCAGCGAGGCCGGTGACGCCCAGGCTCAGGCGTCGGCCGACGTACTGGCCCACCCTGATCTCGGGTTCGCCAGCTCGGCTGACTACAAGCTGCTCGACTCCTACACCATGGGTGGCAAGCCCTCGCTGACCGACGACCCGAACCGCTGGGACCGGATCAGCCACTGGATCACCAGTTCGGCTCGACTCACCCACCCGACCCGCTACACGGTGGTGCAGCTCCAGGGGGTGCTCCACCAGGACGTTCCCGCCGGCGTGGCCCCGCCCCGTCCGGTGGTCGATCCCGGTGAGCCGGTCGTGTCGGTCGTGATGATCCGAGACCTCGGATGGGTCCGCCTGCGGCCCGCACTGGTCACCATCGGTTCGTTGCTGGTCTTCCTGGCCCTCTGCTACTGGCTCCACGTGCGTGACAAGGAGCTCATGGAGCGGCGCAGGGAGTTCGAGACCAGTACCGCCTGACCTCGTGACCAATTCCGTGGTCATGGGTGGGACCGGGGACGAGTGACGTGCTCGGCCAGTACCTGCCCATCATCGTCCTCCTGATCCTGGCGTTCCTGTTCGCCGCCCTCAGCTTCGTCGCGTCGCGCCTTCTGGCTCCCCGCAGCCCGAACGACCGCAAGGCCGCGCCCTACGAGTGCGGGATCATCCCGGGTCGCGAGACTCCGGAACGCTTCCCGGTGCGCTTCTTCCTCGTGGCGATGATCTTCATCGTCTTCGACATCGAGATCATCTTCTTCTACCCGTGGGCCATTGCCCATGACGGCCTGGGCCTGTTCGGCCTGGTGTCGGTCCTCATCTTCTCGGCCGCCGTGTTCGAGTCGTTCGTGTACCTGATCGGAAACGGCGCCCTCGAGTGGGGTCCGGTACGCCGGGTCCGCCAGGCCGTGTCACCGCATCGCACCTCGTCGTCCACCATCCGGCGGGCCGGCGTACGTGAGGTCGGTCTGGAAGGTCGGGTGCCGATGGGTTCCGACGGGCGAGAGCAGGCCGCCTGATGGTGCATCTTCCCGGTATCGGCGAAACCTCCGACGTGATGTCGAAGGGCCTCGAGGGCCTGGAGCACAACTTCGTCACGGCCAAGGTGGAGGACCTCGTCAAGTGGTCGCGGGCCCGGAGCTGCTGGCCGGCCACCTTCGGCCTGGCGTGCTGCGCCATCGAGATGATGGCCACCGGTGCCGCCCACTACGACCTGGCCCGCTACGGCATGGAGGTTTTCCGGGCCTCGCCTCGCCAGGCCGACCTGATGATCGTGGCCGGCCGGGTGTCCCAGAAGATGGCCCCCATCCTGCGTCAGATCTACGACCAGATGATGGAACCCAAGTGGGTCATCTCCATGGGCGTGTGTGCGTCCAGTGGCGGGATGTTCAACAACTACGCCATCGTCCAGGGCGTCGACCAGGTCGTCCCGGTGGACGTGTACGCCCCCGGTTGCCCGCCGGGTCCCGAGACCCTGATGCACGCCATCCTGACCCTGCACGACAACATCCAGAGCGGTGAACTGACCCGACGTCGCGAGGCCAATGACGGTGGCGCGGCCATCCAGGTCGACGTGCCGCCGGCTCCCGCCGAGACCGTGCAGCCCGTGGAACTGGGCACCCGATGAGCGACGGTCAGCTGCTCCACGGCGTGCCGGTGGTCGAGGCCACCGGGCAGGTCGTGGCGCACCCGACGGTCGACCAGTGGCTGGACACCGTGGCGGCCCTGAAGGCCGACGGCTTCTGCATGGCCATCGACGTGACCGCCGTGGACTACTCGGCCCATCCCGGCCGTACCGACCTGCCCGAGGGCGTGACGCCCGAGCGCTTCGAGGTGGTGGCCGCCTTCATCGATCACGCCGGCGGTCGACGGGTCCGCCTGCGGGCCCAGGTGCCCGAGGCCGACCCCGTGGTGCCGTCGTTGTTCGACCTGTTCCCGGGCACCGAGGCCATGGAGCGCGAGGCCTGGGACCTGGTGGGCGTGGCCTTCGACGGCCATCCCGACCACACCCGGATCCTGATGCCCGAGGACTGGGAGGGCCACCCGCTTCGTCGCGACGTGGCCATTGGCCGTATCCCGGTCCAGTTCAAGGATGCACCGGCCGCCCGATGACCGACGTGACCAGTTCCCTGACCGGCCCCCCGGTCGGCGAGCCAACCGCTGACACCCATGAAGAGGCTCCGGCCCCTGATCTGGGTTCGGCCGAACGCGTCCTGCGCCGCGACGATTCGAGCGCCGTGCTCCGGCTGAGTGAGGCCGAGGCCGCCGTCCTGGCCGGTCACCCCGATGATCCGCCCACCGGCGATGCCGCCGACCAGCGGATGATCCTCAACATGGGCCCGTCGCACCCGTCCACCCACGGCGTGCTGCGCCTCATGCTGGAGATGGAGGGCGAGACGATCCTGCGGACCAAGCCGGTCATCGGCTACCTCCACACCGGTATGGAGAAGACCGCCGAGGACCTCACCTACCTGCAGGGTCCGACCAACGTCACCCGCATGGACTACGCCGCCCCGCTGTTCTCCGAGTTGGCCTTCTCGCTGGCCGTCGAACAGCTGTTGGGCATCGACGTGCCGCCCCGGGCCACGTGGATCCGCATGCTCATGTGCGAGCTGAACCGGGCCGCCTCCCACCTGCTGTTCCAGGCCACCAACGGCATGGACCTGGGCGCCGTGTCCATGATGATCTACGGCTGGCGCGAGCGCGAAGAGGTACTGCGGTTCTTCGAGAAGGTCACCGGCCTCCGGATGAACCACAACTACATCCGTCCGGGAGGCGTCGCCGCCGATCTTCCCGATGGCTGGCAGGACGACCTCCGTCGGCTCCTCGACCTGATCCCGCCCCGCCTCGACGAGTACGACACCCTGCTCACCGGGCAGCCCATCTTCCGCGAGCGGCTCCAGGGCGTGGGCGTCATGACGCCCGCCGAGGCCCTCGCCCTGTCGGCCACCGGACCCATCCTGCGGTCCACCGGTTACGCCTGGGACCTGCGTCGCGACCAGCCCTACCTGGCCTACGACGAGGTGGAGTTCGACGTCATCGTGGGCACCCACGGCGACTCGTTCGACCGCTACGCCATCCGTCTCAACGAGATCCGGGAGTCACTGCGGATCGTCGAACAGATCATCGACCTGATGCCCGACGGTGACTACCGGACCCAGGACAAGAAGGTCACCCCGCCGCCGCGTGCCCGCATCGACGAGTCGATGGAGGCCCTCATCCACCACTTCAAGATCTTCACCGAGGGTTTCCACGTGCCGGAGGGCGAGACGTACGCCGCCGTGGAGTCGCCTCGTGGCGAACTGGGTTGCTACCTGGTGTCCGACGGTGGGCCGAAGCCCTACCGGATGCACATCCGGGGTCCCAGCTTCGTGAACCTGCAGACCCTGCCGCACCTGATGGAAGGTGGCCTGATCGCCGACGGCGTGGCCGTCGTGTCGTCGGTCGACCCCATCATGGGGGAGGTCGACCGATGAGCTGGTTCGACGCCACCCACGAGCGGATCGCCCGTGAGATCCTGGCCCGCTACCCGAAGCCGAAGTCGGCTGTCATCCCGTTGCTCCACCTCGCCCAGGAGCAGGAGGGTTGGGTCACCCCCGAAGCCATGGTCGAGATCGCCGATCTGACCGGCACCACGGCCGCCGAGGTGCTGGGTACCGGCAGCTTCTACGAGATGTTCAAGTTCCATCCGGTGGGCCGGTACGTGGTCAACGTCTGCACCAACGTGTCCTGCCAGTTGCTGGGCGGCGAGGAACTCCTGGACCATGCCGAGGCGACCCTCGGGGTGAGGGCCGGTGGCACCACCGACGACGGCCTGTTCACCGTCGAGGACGTGGAGTGCGTGGCCGCCTGCACCGAGGCGCCGTGCTTCACCGTGAACTACCGCTACTTCCACCGGGCCGATACCGACATCTTCGACGAGGTGGTGGCCGACCTCCGGGCCGGACGCAGCCCGTTGGCCCGGGGAGCGGCAGGCGACGACGGTGAGATCCCCGACCACGGCACGCTGGGCCGGGTCCGTCAGCAGGTGCCCGCGGATCGTCGGGCCGGCGTGGTCCCCCCCGAGGACGTCACCGGGCCGCCGGCCTGGATGCCAGTTGCCGTGGACGCCGGAGAGGGGGCGGCATCGTGACCGGCGCCTACGTCTCCCATGCCGCGGGCTACGTCGACAACGGCGGACCGAAGGTCGTCACGTCCCGCTTTGCCCACGAGGACTCCTTCACCCTGGAACGCTCTCTGGCCACCGGTGGCTACGAGGGACTGCGGGCCGCGCTGGCCATGACCCCCGACGCCGTGCACGGCCAGGTCCGCGAGGCCACCCTGCTGGGCCGAGGCGGTGCCGGATTCCCGGCCGGCGTCAAGTGGGGCTTCTGCCCCGAGGGCGTGTGGCCCCGGTACCTGGTGGTCAACGGTGACGAGAGCGAGCCCGGCACCTACAAGGACCGCCTGCTCATGGAGCGCGATCCGCACCAGCTCATCGAGGGCTGCCTGATCGCGTGTTACGCCCTCGGCCTGTCGCAGTGCTTCCTGTACGTCCGGGGAGAGATGGCTCTGGCCCAGGAACGAATCGCCACGGCACTCAACGAGGCCTACGCCGCCGGTTACGTGGGCCGCAACGTGCTGGGCAGCGACCTCTCGGTCGACATCACCCTGCACTGGGGGGCCGGCGCCTACATCGTGGGCGAGGAGACGGCCCTCATCGAGAGCCTCGAGGGCAACCGGGGCATGCCCCGACTCAAGCCGCCGTACTTCCCGGCGGCCATCGGGCTGTACGGCCAGCCGACCATCGTCAACAACGTGGAGACGCTGGCCAACGTGCCGTGGATCATGAGCAACGGTGCGGCGGCCTACCGGGAGATGGGGTCGGAGACCTCGCCCGGCACCCGCCTGTTCGCCGTCTCGGGCCACGTGAACCGACCCGGCGTCTACGAGGTCGAACAGGGCGTGACCACGTTCCGTGACCTGTTCTACGGCGAGGCGTTCTGTCAGGGCATCCGCGACGGCCACGAGCTGAAGATGTTCATCCCGGGCGGCGGATCCGCCCCCTGGTTCTTCACCGAGCACCTCGATCTGCCGTTGGAGGCCAAGGAGGTCGGCGCCGCCGGATCGATGCTGGGATCGGGCGCCATCATCGTGATGGACGAGACCACCGACGCCGTGAAGGCGTGCCACCGGATGGTGCGGTTCTTCGCCCGTGAGTCGTGTGGCAAGTGCTCACCGTGTCGGGAGGGGACCACCTGGGAGGAGAAGATCCTGGCCCGGATCCTCGACGGCCACGGCCGCCCGTCCGACATCGACCTGCTGCTCGACGTGGGTGACAACATCAGCCCCGGGCCGTACCCGGTGGCCGCCCATCCCGACGAGGGGCTCGACGCCGTGCCGTTCCCGCCCCGCCAGACGACCATCTGTCCGTTGGGCCCTTCCTCGGTGGCGCCCATCACCTCGACCATCCGGCGGTTCCGCCACGAGTTCGAGGCCCGCATCACCCGCGGTGACGGCATTCCCGTGTCGGCGGCCGCCCCCGGTGGGGAGGTCGGCGCATGACCGAAGAGGTGGAGACCCCCGTCGTTGAGATACCCGTCGTTGAGATACAGGTTGATGGTGAGACGGTGGCTGCCCGGCCGGGCGAGTTGCTGATCGACGCCTGCGAACGCAACGGCACCTACATCCCCCGGTTCTGCCACCACACCCGCATGAAGCCGGTCGGGATGTGCCGCATGTGCCTGGTCGAGGTGGACACCGGTCGGGGCCCCGCCCTCCAGCCGTCCTGCATGCTCGAGTGCACGCCCGGCATGAGCGTCGACACCGAGTCGGACCGCACCCGCAAGGCCCAGGACGGGGTGCTGGAGTTCCTGCTCGTCAACCACCCGCTGGACTGCCCGGTCTGCGACAAGGGCGGCGAGTGCCCCCTGCAGGACCAGACCATGGCCTTCGGGCCCGGTGAGAGCCGGTTCGTCGAGGAGAAGCGGCACTTCGAGAAGCCGATCCCCGTCAACTCCAACGTCCATCTGGACCGGGAACGGTGCATCCTGTGCGACCGCTGCACCCGGTTCGCCGGCGAGGTGGCCGGTGACCAGCTCATCCACTTCATGGACCGGGGCGGCCAGACGCAGGTCAACACCTTCCCCGAGCAGCCCTTCTCCTCGTACTTCAGCGGCAACACCGTGCAGGTCTGCCCGGTGGGTGCGTTGACCGCCGCCCCGTACCGCTTCAAGGCCCGACCGTGGGACCTCGAGGAGGTGGAGTCGACCAGCACGCTGGACAGCGTGGGCAGTCGCATCGCTGTGCAGTCCTCCCGTGACCGGGTGCTCCGGTTCCAGGGTGTCGACGCGGATGCCGTCAACTGGGGCTGGCTGTCGGACAAGGAACGTTTCGTCTTCGAGGCCTACGACCACGAGGACCGCCTGGCGTCGCCGATGCTGCGGGGCGATGCCCTGGGCAACCGGACGCCCGACGGCCCTTCGTTGGTGGCTGCGCCGTGGAGCGAGGCGCTCGGCGTCGCCGCGTCGGCCCTGGCGGCCGCACCGGCCGCCCGGATCGCCGTGCTGGGCGGCGCCCGCATGACCAACGAGTCGCAGTACGCGTGGGCCAAGTTGGCCAAGGGCGTGCTGGGCACCGACCACGTGGATGCCCAGTTGGGCGACGGCCTGCCCGCCGAGGTGGTTCTCGGGCTGCCGCGGGCCACCATCGACCGGGCGTGCACGCCCGGCGGGGTCATCGTGCTCCTGGGTCCCGACCCCAAGGAGGAGCTGGGGGCGTTGTACCTGCGGCTCCGACACGCCGTGGTCCACGACGGGGCCACCCTGATCGAGCTCACGCCGCGGCGCACCGGTCTGAGTGCCCACGCCGCCCACTCGTTGCGGGTCACCCCGGGTGACGCGGCGGGCGTGGTGGCCGCCATGTTCGGCTCCGGATCACCGGCTGGTGTGGCTGGCATCCCGGTCGACCAGTTGGCCGCCGCCGGCGCCACGCTGGCTGCCGCGGTGGCTGAAGGCTCACCGGTCACCGTGCTGCTGGGTCGCCCCTCGCTGGCCGAGTCGGCCGGCCCGGTGGTCGACGGCGCGCTGGCCCTGCACGACCACCTGCCCACCGCCACCTTCCTGTCGCTGCTCCGTCGGGGCAACGTCCACGGGGCCATGGACATGGGTCTGGCTCCCGGACTCCTTCCCGGTCGTGCGTCGCTGGCCGACGCCGGGCGGGTCGCCGACGTGTGGCCGACCGTGCCCGCGGCCACCGGCCACGACGCCCTGGGGATTCTCACCGCGGCGGCCGCCGGGGAGATCGACGTTCTCGTCCTGCTGGGTGCCGATCTGCTGGCCGACGTGCCCGACCGCCAGCTGGCCGAACAGGCCCTGGCCGGCGCCCGGACCGTGGTGGCCGTCGACCTGTTCGGCACCGACACGGTGGCCCGGGCCGACGTGGTCCTGCCCGCCGTGGCCTCCACCGAACTGGACGGCACCTTCACCAACCTGGAGGGCCGGGTCAGCGTGGTGGCCCGCAAGGTGACCTCGCCGGGGACGTCCCGACCCGACTGGGCGATCGCCGTCGAACTGGCCGAACGCCTGGGTGCCGACCTGGGCTTCATGTCGGTCGACGACGTGCTGGCCGAACTGGCCGCCGTGTCGCCGCTGCATGCCGATCTGACACCGGAAACCCTGGCCGGGGCGACCCGTGAGGGAATCCTGATCGAGGGTTCAACCGAGGTCGCCCGACCGGCGCCGACCAGCGTGCCGGGCCGTGACGGCTACGGCCTCCGCCTGGTGGTCGACCGGTGCATGTACGACGCCGGGGTCCTGGTGGCCCACAGCGCCTCGTTGGCCGGCCTGGCCCCGGGGACGCGTGCAGGCGTCGAGCCCACCGACCTGGCCCGTCACGGGATCGACGAGGGTGAGGTCGTGGACCTCATCAGCGCCCGGGGCACCATCCAGGTGGTGGTGGCCGCCGACGCCGGCGTGGCCCGGGGGACCGTGCACCTACGGGCCAACCAGCCCGACCTGGCCGTCAACGCCCTGATCGACGCCTCGGCGCCGGTCACCGAGGTCCGGGTGGGACGACGGTGACCACCGTGAACACCGTCGTGGGCCCCGTCATGGGCCCCGTCATGGACACGGCCGTGCTGGCCCTGGACCCGCTGCTGAGTGGTGACCTGGACCTGGGCATCGTGGGCATCGTCATCCTGAAGGCCGTGGTGGCCTTCACCCTGCTGCTCGTCTCGGTCATGCTCATGATCTGGTTCGAGCGCAAGCTGGTGGCCGACATGCACAACCGGATCGGTCCGGCGGTGGCCGGTCCGTTCGGCATCCTCCAGACGCTGGCCGACGGCATCAAGTTGTTCTTCAAGGAGGACCTCATCCCGGATCGGGCCGACCGGGTGGTCTTCAAGCTGGCGCCCTACCTGTCCCTGGTCCCGGCCTTCCTGGTGTTCGCCATCGTCCCCATTGGTGGCGACTTCTCGTCGGGCGACGGCACCGTCACGTGGTTCGGCAAGAGCACCTACCTGCAGGTGGCCGACCCGCCGGTGGGCATCCTGTTCTTCCTGGCGCTCTCGTCGATCGCCGTCTACGGCGTGATGCTGGCCGGCTGGTCGTCGGGATCGAAGTACCCGCTGCTCGGTTCGGTGCGTGCTTCGGCCCAGATGATCAGTTACGAGGCGGCCCTCGGCCTGGCCATCGCCGCGGTCTTCCTGACCTCAGGTTCGCTGTCCACGCACGACATCGTGGCCAGCCAGGTCGACGGCAGTTGGAACGTGCTGGCCACCGGCGTCGTGCCGTTCATCGTGTTCCTGGTGGCCGGGACCGCCGAGTTGAACCGTCCGCCGTTCGACCTGGTGGAGGCCGAGCAGGAACTGGTCGGCGGGTTCCACACCGAGTACAGCTCGTTGCGGTTCGCCCTCTTCTTCCTGGCCGAGTTCATGAACGTGATCACCATGTCGGCCATCGCCGTCACCCTGTTCCTGGGTGGCCCGGCCGGCCCGATCCTGACCGACACCCTGGGCTGGGTGTGGCCGGTCTTCTGGTTCAGCGTGAAGGTGTTCGCCTTCCTGTTCTGCTTCGTGTGGCTGCGGGCCACCCTGCCCCGTCTTCGCTACGACCAGCTCATGGACCTCGGGTGGAAGGTGCTCATCCCGGTGGCCCTCGGATGGTTCCTGCTGATCGGGGCCATGAACGTGGCCGGTGACCAGGGTTGGTCGCTGGTGCCCGTGGTGCTGGGCGGCCTGGTCGTGATGGCCGGCGGTGCGGCACTGCTCATGGGCGCGGTGGCCAAGGCCCGGGCCGAGCGCCTGGCCGAGGATTCCCCCGAACGGGACGACGTGCCGACGGGAGGGTCCGCCTGATGGGTTACTTCAAGGGCTTCGGCGTCACCTTCCGCAAGATGTTCGAGAAGCGGGTCACCACCCCGTACCCCGAGAAAAAGCGTCCCAAGCCGGCCCGTCTGCACGGTCGTCACGTGCTGAACCGGTACGAGGACGGCATGGAGAAGTGCATCGGCTGCGAGCTGTGCGCCGGGGTCTGTCCGGCGAAGTGCATCTACGTGCGCGGTGCCGACAACCCGCCCGACGAGCCGGTGTCGCCCGGTGAGCGGTACGGCTTCATCTACGAGATCAACTATCTGCGCTGCATCCACTGCGACCTGTGCGTGGAGGCCTGCCCGACCGAGGCCATCACCGAGTCCAAGCTGTTCGAGTTCTCGTTCACCAACCGGGCCGACGCCATCTACACCAAGGAGGAACTGGTGGTCGACGCCACCACGGGCCGTCCCCAGCACCTCCCGTGGGAGGACTGGCGTCCGGGCGACGATGCCATGACCTCGGGTTGGATGCGGGCCACGTCATCCAGTGGCGATGCCTCGTACAGCGGCCGGGTCTCCTGGTCGGGCGAGTTGGGCCACGGCGTACGGGCCGCCGAGGTCGGGCAGTCCGACGCGGACTCCGACGGGTCGGGTGACCACTGATGGACGCCTTTGTCTTCCTGGTCAGCGCGGCCATCGTGTTGACCGGTGCCGTGGGCGTGCTGACGTCGCGCAACCCGGTCCACGCCGCCCTGTTCCTGGTCCAGACCCTGTTCGGCGTCGCCGTGCTGTTCGTCCTCCAGGACGCCACGTTCCTGGCCGCCGTGCAGGTCATCGTCTACGCGGGCGCCGTGGTCATCCTCTTCCTGTTCGTGATCATGCTGTTGGGCGTCGACCGGGCCGAGGACCTCGGCGTGGAGCCCATTGTCGGCCAGCGTCCGGTGGCCGCGGTGATCGGCGCCTCGCTCATGGGACTGCTGCTCACCCTGCTGCTGGTGGCCACCGATGGTCCGACGGGTGCCCCCGGTCGGACGGCACCGCTGGGCGACGCCGGGGACAACACCCGGCGCCTCGGCGAGGCCCTGTTCACCGGTCATGTGTTCGCGGTGGAGTTGACCGCCCTGCTGCTGACCGTCGCCGTGGTGGGTGCCGTGGTGCTGGCCCGGACCGTCAAGGGTCCGCTGCAGCCGTTGCCGGTGGTCGTGGTGGCCACGGCCACCGAGCCTGATGAACCGGCCGATGAAGGGGCCGAAGAAGAGGCCGAAGAAGAGGCCAAAGAAGAGGGAAGCGCCTGATGGTGGTGACCACCTCCTGGTACCTGGCGTTGGGTGCCGTGCTGTTCTCGCTCGGTGCCGTGGGCCTGCTGACCCGCCGCAACCCGCTGATCATGTTCATGTGCGTCGAACTGATGCTCAACGCCGTGAACCTCACCTTCGTGAGCCTCGGCGCCGAACTGGGTGACCTGGGCGGCCAACTCTCGGTGTTCTTCGTGCTCGTGGTGGCGGCGGCCGAGGTCGTGGTCGGCCTGGGGATCATCGTGGCCATCATGCGGCGTCGCCAGGGTGCGACGGCCGACGACCTCTCGGTCCTGGGGGGTTAGGGCGTGCTCGATCTGGTCTGGTTGATCCCCGCGCTGCCCCTGGCCGGCTTCCTGGTGCTGACCTTCGGTGGAAAGCGGCTCGGCGAGCCGTGGGCCGGCTGGCTGGCCACCGGGGCCATGGCCGGCTCCTTCCTGGCCACCGTCGGCGTGTTCCTGGACCTGGTGGGGCGCGACGTCCACGACCGGCGATCGGTGACCACGCTGTTCGAATGGATGCCGGCCGGCGACCTCCGGGTCGACGTGGGCTTCCTGGCTGATCCGCTGTCGCTCACCATGTGCCTGTTCGTCACCGGCGTGGGCACCCTCATCCACCTGTACTCCATCGGGTACATGCACGGTGACGGCGACTTCCCCCGCTTCTTCACCTACCTGAACCTGTTCGCCTTCTCCATGCTGATGCTGGTCCTGGGCGACAACCTGCTGTTGACCTTCCTGGGCTGGGAGGGCGTCGGCGCATGCTCCTACCTGCTCATCTCGTTCTGGTTCACCGACGAGGCCAACGCCACGGCGGGCAAGAAGGCCTTCGTGACCAACCGGATCGGCGACTGGGGCTTCATGGTCGCCATCTTCCTGACGTTCTTCACGTTCGGGTCGGTGGCCTACGTGGACGTGCTGGACACCACGGCGGCCGGCACCGTCGCCCAGTCCACGGCCACCTTCATCGCCGTGATGCTCTTCGTGGGGGCCATCGGCAAGTCGGCCCAGTTCCCGCTCTACCTGTGGCTGCCCGACGCCATGGCCGGTCCCACGCCCGTCTCGGCGCTCATCCACGCGGCGACCATGGTCACCTCGGGCATCTACCTGTTGACCAGGGTCAACCCGATCATCGCCGATGCCGCCGACTGGGTGCCCACCATGATCGCCTGGACGGGTGCCGGCACGGCCCTGTTCGCGGCGACCATCGCCGTGGCCCAGCGCGACATCAAGAAGGTGCTGGCCTATTCCACGGTCAGCCAGCTCGGCTACATGTTCCTGGCTGTCGGCTGTGGCGCCTACGTGGCCGCCGTGTTCCACATGATCACCCACGCCTTCTTCAAGGCGCTGCTGTTCCTGGGTTCCGGCTCGGTCATCCACGGGATGGACGGCGACCAGGACATGGCCCACTACGGCGGGCTGCGTCGCTTCATGCCCATCACGGCCAGCACGTTCATCATCGGCTGGTTGGCCATCGCCGGCGTGCCGCCCTTCGCCGGCTTCTGGTCCAAGGACGAGATCCTGGCCTTCGCCTGGAACGAGAGCCCCCTGTTGTGGGCCGTCGGCCTGGTGACCGCCGTGCTGACCGCCTTCTACATGACCCGTCAGGTGGTGCTCACCTTCTTCGGTCGCCACCGCTTCGCCGACCCACGACCCGACGAGGTGGACGCCGCATGGGCAGCCCGTCTGGCCGGCGCCGACGAAGTGGTCGGTGCCGCCCGTAGCGCGGTGACCGACGCCGAGGCGGCACTCGAGACCCGTCGGACGGCAGTCGCTGCGGCCGGCGACGCCCTGACGGCGGCCATGGCTTCCGCCGCGGCCGGTCCCGCTGCTGCCGCCGACGGCGATGCCGACAGTGATGCCGCGGGCCCCTCATCGGAGGATCTGGCCGCGGCCGTGCTGTCCGCCGAGCAGGCCGTCGAGGCCGCCCGTGCCGCCGAGGCCGAAGCCGAGGCCGTGCTGGCGGCAGCCGTCGACGCCGTGACGGCCGCCGAGGCCGCGGCAGCCGGGGTCCGCGCTGCAGCCGACGTTCGTCCCGACCTGCCCGCCCTGGCTCTGGCCGGCGTCCCCGACGTGGGTGCGGTGGCTGACGAGTTGCCCGACACGGTGGCCGGCCGCGCCGCCCACCACCCGCACGAGTCCCCGTGGACCATGGCCCTCCCGCTGGTCGTCCTGGCCGGTCTGAGCGTGCTCGGCGGCCTCATCCAGCTGCCCTTTTCGTCGGCCACCAAGCGCCTCGAGCACTGGTTGGAGCCCACGCTGTTCCACAACGAGGTCCACCTGTCCATCGGTGCCGGCACCCTGTGGGTGCTGGCCCTCATCGCGGTGGCTGGTGGAGCGGTGGGCATCGCCGTGGCCGTGGCGGCCTACGGGCAGCGACGCATCGACCACACCACCTTCGAGCGCCCGATCCTGGCTGATGCCTGGCGATTCGACCGGAAGGTGTCGGACTTCATGGGCGGCCCGGGCCGTACCGGCTTCGACGCCACGGCGGCCTTCGATCGCCGGGTGGTCGACGGTGCGGTCGAGGGCGTGGCCACCCTGGTCCGCCGGGAGGCCGGCCTCCTCCGCCGATTCCACAACGGCCTGGTCCGCACCTACGCGGCGGGCATCGGGGTCGGGGCCGTGGGCCTCGTGCTCTGGTTCCTCTCGAGGAGCAGCTTCTGATGGGCACGTTCCTCATGGCCTCATCGACCGGAGTTCCGTTCGCCGTCCTGCCGGCGCTGATCGTGGTGCCCGCGCTGGGTGCCCTGCTGGTCATCTGCCTGCCCCGTCGACGCCCCGAGCTGCTCAAGCTGGTGGCCGTGACCACCTCGGTGATCGTGGGCGCCATGTCGGTGTGGTTGATGAAGGGATTCGACGCCACCCACGGCGCGGAGATGCAGTTCACCTCGCAGGCCGACTGGATTTCGGATCTGGGCATCCAGTGGCTGCTGGGCATCGACGGGATCTCGCTGTTCCTGGTCGTGCTGACCGGCGTGCTGTTCCCGATCGCCCTGCTGGCTGTCGATCCGGGCCATGACGACCGGGCGTACTACGCCTGGCTGCTCGTGCTGGAGGCCGGTGTCATGGGCGTGTTCTGCGCCCTCGACCTGGTCGTCTTCTTCCTCTTCTTCGAGGTCGTCCTCGTCCCCATGTACTTCCTCATCGGACGGTGGGGGCACGGCAACCGGGCCTACGCGGCGACCAAGTTCTTCCTCTACACGATGGCCGGATCGGCCCTCATGCTGGTCGGCATCCTGGCCGTGGCCTTCCTCCACGCGGATGCCACGGGCACCTCGGTCACCTTCGACCTGGTGGCCATCGCCGAGGCCCAGGCCATCGACACCAACGCCGCCCGTTGGATCTTCGCTGCCTTCGCCCTGGCCTTCGCGGTGAAGGTGCCGATCTTCCCGCTGCACACCTGGCTGCCCGACGCCCACACCGAGGCGCCGACGGCCGGGTCGGTGATCCTGGCCGGTGTGCTGCTCAAGCTGGGCACCTACGGCTTCCTGCGATTCGGCCTCTACCTGTTCCCCGAGGCGTCCCACTTCTTCGCCCCGGTGTTCCTCACCCTGGGTGTGGTCGGCATCGTCTACGGCGCCGTGGTGGCCACCATGCAGCGCGACCTGAAGCGCCTCGTGGCCTATTCCTCGGTGGCCCACCTGGGGTTCATCGTGCTGGGCACCTTCTCGCTGAACACCGAGGGCATCGAGGGCGGCCTGCTCCAGATGGTCAACCACGGTGTCTCCACGGGCGCCCTGTTCCTACTGGTCGGCATGATCTACGAACGCCGGCACACCCGCCAGATCGACGAGTTGGGGGGCCTGCAGAAGTCGGCGCCCGTCATGGCCGCCGTGTTCACCGTGGTCATGTTGTCGTCGATCGGCCTGCCCGGCCTGAACGGCTTCGTGGGTGAGTTCCTGGTGCTGGTCGGGGCGTTCAACGCCCACCGCTGGTTTGCCGTGGTGGCCGCCGGAGGCGTGATCCTCGCCGCTCTCTACCTGCTGTGGGCCTACCAGCGGGTGTTCCACGGGCCGGCCGAGGGCGACAACGCCGAGATGCCCGACCTGAAGCTCCGAGAGGGTCTGGTGCTCGCACCGTTGCTGGCCCTCATCGTCTTCATGGGCGTCTACCCGAAGCCGGTGATCGAACGCATGGAACCGGCGGTTGACGCCCTGGTGGCCCACATCGAGGAGCACGTGGACGGCTTCCACGAGCCGACCAGCCGCTTCGGCGCCGACATCGACCTTGCTGATGACCACGCCGACGAGGGGGACGACCACTGATGTCGAATCCGCTGCTGGCCAACGTCGTCACCCCCGAGGTCCTGTGGTGGGCCCTGATCCCGGTGATCCTGCTCTCGGCCGGCGGGATGCTGCTGCTGACCGTGGCCTCGGTCGTACGCCGCCTGTCCGACGTCGTACCCCAGGCCTGGACGGTCGTCACCGGACTGGCCGTGCTGGTGGCCTCGGTGCCCATGTGGAACGAGGTGCGCAGCGGCGGGCCCCGCTCGTACCTGGGCGGCATGGTCGCCGTCGACGGTTCCACGGTGCTGGTCACCGCCATGCTGGCCGCCGCCGTGGTGGCCACCGCCCTGCTGGCCCGCCCGTACCTGGCCCGTGAGGACCTGCCGGGCGTCGAGTTGTACGTCCTGCTCATGCTGTCGGCCGCCGGTGGCGTGGTCATGGCTTCGGCCGACGACCTCATCGTCCTCTTCCTGGGCCTGGAGATCCTGTCGATCGCCGTGTACGTGCTGGCCGCCCTGCACCTGCGGCGCATCGAATCCCAGGAGGCGGCGCTCAAGTACTTCGTGCTCGGAGCATTCGCCTCGGCGTTCCTGCTCTACGGCATGGCGTTGCTCTACGGCGCCACCGGTTCGACCCGCCTGGCCCTGATCGCCGAGCACCTCTCGTCGGTGGTGCTGCTCGACGACGGGATGCTGCTGGCCGGCATCGCCCTGCTGCTGGTCGGCCTGGCCTTCAAGGTGGCCGCCGTGCCGTTCCACGCCTGGACGCCCGACGTCTACCAGGGGGCGCCCAGCCCGGTGGTGGCGTGGATGGCCGCCGGCGTGAAGGCCGCGGGCTTCGCGGCGATGGTGCGGGTTCTCGTGGTGGCCCTCGGGACCCACGCCTCGGACTGGTCGCCGGCCGTGGCCGTGCTGGCCGGCCTCAGCGTGGTGGTCGGTGCCTCGGTCGCCGTCCTGCAGACCGACGTGCGCCGCATGCTGGCCTACTCGTCCATCGCCCACGCCGGCTTCCTGCTGCTGGGCGTGCAGGCCGCCGATGCCCGGGGCACCGCGGCGGTCTACGCCTACCTGGTCGTCTACACCCTGCTGGCCACCGGTAGCTTCGCCGTGCTCACCGTCATGGGCGGCCCGGGCGACTCCGCCCACTCGCTCGACGACTACCGGGGCCTGGCTCGTCGCCGACCAGCGCTGGCCGGGGCGTTCACCATCCTGCTGCTGGGACAGGCCGGTGTGCCGTTCACCGGCGGGTTCGTGGCCAAGTTGGGCGTGCTGGCCGCCGCGGTCGAGGGCCGGGGCTACTGGGTGGCCGGCGTGGCCATGCTGGCCGCCGCCATCGCCGCCTTCGTCTACCTGCGCATCCTCGTCGCGATGTATCTGGAGGATGGGTACCTGGAAGATGCCGGGGATACCGGGGATACCGGGGATACCGGGGATGCCGAAGGAACCGGAGACACCGGTGTTCCGTTGGGCGCCAGGGTGGTCATCGGGGTGTCGTGTGTCAGCGTGCTGGCCATCGGGATCGTGCCCGGACCCCTCATGGACCTGGCCCGTGACGCCGTCCCCGTGCTGGTCGGGGGCTGATCGTGGACCCGTTCACATCCGGTAACCTGCCCGGGTCGTCGGGCCCGTCGTTGGGATCGTCGTCTCGTTCGTCGTCGTCCATCCGCCCGATTCGTTAGGTTCTCCCTTCGTGTCCGACTTCCTTCGCAGCTGGCTCGTGCTGGTCGTCTTCGGCGGCCTCGCCGTGCTGTTGGTGTCGGCGTTCCTGGGCCTGGGCAGCCTGCTCCGACCGTCGCGTGACACCCCGCAGAAGGTCATGAACTACGAGTCCGGTGTCGACCCGCAGGGCGACATGTGGAGCCAGTCCAACATCCGGTACTACGTGTTCGCCCTGATGTTCGTGCTGTTCGACGTGGAGGCCGTGTTCATCTTCCCGTGGGCCACCCGCCTCGAGGTCTACGACGTGTTCGGCCTCGTCGAGATGGCCATCTTCATCTTCATCCTGGCCCTCGGGCTGTTCTACGCCTGGCGCAAGCGCCTGCTCCGGTGGATCTGAGCGGGCGTCGGTAGGGGAGGAACGGACCATGGGACTCGTAGAGAACGGCAAGCTGCCGAAGCCGCTGACCAAGCTGCTCAACGTCAGCCGCAAATACTCCCTCTGGGTGTACCAGTGGGGTCTGGCGTGCTGCGCCATCGAGATGGGCGCGGCGTTCGCCTCGCCCCGCTACGACGTGATGCGCCTCGGCGTCATCCCCTTCCCGGCCAGCCCCCGCCAGGCCGACCTCGTGGTCGTGTCGGGCACGGTGACCGACAAGATGGCTCCGGCCGTCCGGCGCCTCTACGAGCAGATGCCCGAGCCCAAGTACGTGATCTCGATGGGTTCGTGCGCCAACTGCGGCGGCCCGTACTGGGACAGCTACTCGGTGACCAAGGGCGTGGATCAGATCATCCCGGTGGACGTCTACGTCCCGGGCTGCCCGCCGCGTCCGGAGGCCCTCCTGGAGGGCATCGTGCTGCTCCAGGAGCGCATCGCCACCGAGGACATGACCGAACGATGGACAGGTGATCCAATTGTCGTCACCTGATACCGCGTCGTCACCTGATACCGAGTTGCCTGACGCCCCGACCGACGCGCCGCGCGACGCACTGGTCGCCGCGCTGGCTGATGCGTTGGGAAGCAATCTGGTGGAGAGCCACGTCGAGCCGGGCGTCGACGTCTGGGTCCGGGTGACCGCGGAGGCCTGGGTCGAGACGGCGACCGTCCTGCGGGACCGCTGCGCCATGACGTACTTCAACTTCCTGTCGGCCGTCGACTGGATGCCGTCTCCCTACGGACGCGACATGGACGCCCAGGTGGATCTGTCCCCGGATGCATCCGACGGGTCGGACGCCACCGCTGGTGCGGCCGGTTCGGATGCGTTCGAGACGGGAGTGGCCGGCGGCGAGACCCGCTTCCAGCTGCTGGCCCGGGTCCATGACCCGGTGGGCCATGTGGGCATCACCATCAAGGCCGACCTGACGGGCGACCGGCCCGAGGTCGACTCGTGGATCGGCGTCTATCCCGGCGCCGACTGGCACGAGCGTGAGGCGTGGGAGATGTTCGGCATCTCGTTCCGGAACCACCCCAACCAGGTGCACCTCTACCTGCCGTCGCACTTCGAGGGGAACCCGTTGCGCAAGGACTACCCGCTGTTGGCCCGCCGGGTGAAGCCCTGGCCGGGCATTGTCGACGTCGAGCTCATGCCCGGCGGAGATGACGAGGCCGATGGCGCCGAGGCCGAAGCAGGAGAGGCGTCGTGACCGCGGTGAGCGACCCCCGACAGATGGCCTACATCGCCGGCCAGGCCAGCGACGCGCGGGTCAACGTCGAGATCGAGACCGAGGGCATGACCCTCAACATCGGCCCCCAGCATCCGGCCACCCACGGCACGCTTCGCATCATCGTCAAGCTCGATGGCGAGCGGGTGGTGGCCGCCGAACCGGTCATGGGCTACATGCACCGGGGCTACGAGAAGCTCTCCGAGGTCCGGACATACCCGCAGGTCACGACGCTGGTCAACCGCATCGACTGGCTGGGCAGCTTCGCCAACGAGGTGCCGTTCATCCTGGCCGCCGAGCGGCTCATGGACGTCGAGGCGCCGCCGCGTGCCCAGTGGATCCGCACCGCCCTGTTCGAACTCTCGAGGATCGCCAACGTCGTGCTGTTCCTGGGCGACATGGGCGTCCAGTTGGGCGCCGTCACCCCGGTCTTCTTCGCCTTCCGTGACCGCGAGTTCGTCCTCAACCAGATCGAGGCTGTCACCGGTGGCCGGTTCCACCCCAACTTCGACCGCATCGGCGGGCTGAAGGACGACCTCCCCAAGGGCTGGATCGACGAGACGAAGGGCGTGCTGGGCCGCATTCGCACGTTCTGCGACGAGATGGAGGACCTCGTCACCGGTAACGAGATCTTCCAGTCCCGGACCCGGGGCATCGGCGTGATCCCGGCCGACGTGGGCCTGTCCTACGGGCTGTCGGGCGCCAACATCCGGGCCTCGGGCGTCGACTGGGACCTCCGGCGCGACGGCGGCATCGGCCTGGTCCACGACCAGCTGGACTGGAAGGTCTGGACGCATCCCGACGGCGATTCGTTCGCCCGCTACTGGGTGCGCCTCCAGGAGGTCCGCGAGGCCTGCGACATGGTCGACCAGCTGCTCGACGGCATTCCGTCGGGTCCCGTCATGGCCAAGGTGCCGCGCATCATCAAGGTGCCGGCCGGTGAGGCCTACGTCGAGACCGAGAACCCGCTGGGCGTCATGGGCTACTACGTGGTGTCCAAGGGCGACCTGGTCCCGTACCGGGTGAAGATCCGCTCGGCGTCGTTCAACAACGTCTCGATCACGCCGTGGCTGCTGGAGGGCACCTATGTGCCCGACGTGGTCTCGATCCTGGCCAGCCTGTACTTCATCCTCGGGGACATAGACCGGTGATGGGACCGGTGATGGGCACCCTGACCCTCGCTGTGGAGCTGGCCTGGTGGCAGCAGACCGGCATCCGTGCCGTGGTCGGCCTGCTGGCCGTGCTGCTGCCCGCCGGCACGCTCGTCTACCTGTTCCTGTTCAAGATGATGAGCTTCATGCAGAGCCGGCTCGGCCCCATGGAGGCCGGCCCGTTCGGATCGCTGCAGCTGCTGGCCGAGGTGGGCAAGTTCCTCCAGAAGGAGGACATCATCCCCGAGAAGGCGGACCGGATCGTCTTCAAGGCGGCCCCGTTCGTGGTGCTCATCTCCACCTTCCTGCTGGTGCTGGTCATCCCGGCCGGCCCCGACGCCTGGTTCATCGACGTCGACACCGGCATCTTCCTGGCCCTCGCCGTGTCGTCCATCTCGGTCATCGGCATCCTCATGGCCGGTTGGGCGTCGTCGTCGAAGTACTCGCTGCTGGGAGGCCTGCGGGCCGCCGGCCAGCTGGTGGCCTACGAGCTGCCCCTGGTGCTGGCCGTCATGGGCGTGGTCATCCAGGCCGGCACGCTCAACGTCCAGGAGATCGTCATGGCCCAGGCCACCGGCGAGATCTTCGGGTGGGGCGGCATCGGCAACCCGTTCATCATCACGCAGTTCCTGGGCTTCGCCATCTTCCTGGTGGCCGTCCAGGCCGAGCTCACCCAGCCGCCGTTCGACATGCCGGTGGCCGAGTCCGAGATCGTCACCGGCTACCTCACCGAGTACACCGGCCTCCGCTTCCTGCTGTTCTTCATCGGCGAGTTCGCCACGGCCGGCATCTTCTCGGCCCTGGCCGCCACGCTGTTCCTGGGGGGCTGGTACGTGCCGGGCATCGACCCGACCAGCGACCTGTTCAACGTGATCGGCCCGGCCATCCTGCTGGGCAAGGTCATCCTGGTGGCCTTCCTGATCTTCTGGTTCCGTTTCACCTACCCCCGCTTCCGCGAGGACCAGCTCCAGCAGCTGGCCTGGAAGGTGCTCATCCCGCTGTCGCTGGCCAACATCGTGCTGACCGGCATCCTGAAGGTGGTCTTCTGATGCCCGCACTACCCACCCTGAAGCTCCCCGGCCTGCTCAAGGGCCTCGGCGTCACCTTCAAGACCATGGTGCGAACCCTGACCAAGGGGTCCCACACCGTGCAGTACCCGAGGGTCAAGGAGGCGCCGACGGCGCGGGCCCGCGGTGTCATCACCCTGCACGAGGAGAACTGCACGGCCTGCATGCTGTGTGCCCGCGAATGCCCGGACTGGTGCATCTACATCGAGGGCCACAAGTACAAGGCGCCGCCGCGCCGGCCGGGAGGCAAGCCCCGCCAGAAGAACGCCCTGGACCGCTTCGACATCGACTTCGCCCTCTGCATGTACTGCGGGATCTGCGTCGAGGTCTGCCCGTTCGAGGCCCTGTTCTGGTCACCGGAGTTCGAGTACTCCGAGCCCAGGCTGGCCGACCTGCTCCACGACAAGGTCAAGCTCGGGAAGTGGATGGAGACCGTCCCGGACTTCGAGGACTACGAGGCCGGCAGCGAGGCCAAGAAGCTCCAGGTGCCCCGATGAGCATGCTGGCCGCGGTCGCCGACATGGACCGCCTGACCAGCGGCGAGGCCCTGGTGGCCCAGAACGTGGCGTTCGCCGTGATGGCCATCACCATGATCGCCTCGGCGCTTCGCATGGTCACCACCCGCAACGTGGTGCACGCCGCCCTCTACCTGGTGATCGTGCTGTCCGGGGTGGCCGGCATCTTCATCCTGCTGGGCGCCGAGTTCGTGGGCGTCACCCAGGTGATGGTCTACATCGGCGCCATCGTCGTCCTGTTCCTGTTCGGCATCATGCTCACCAAGGGCTCCTTCGGCGAGGACGACGGCGTGTCGGGCGAGCGGCGCCTCATGGCCGGGCTGGTCGGGCTGCTGGTGTTCGGCGTGATGACCGCCGCCCTGGTCGATTCTTTCGCCGACGCCGAGTTGGCCCGCGAGGCCCCCAGCACCACGGCCGAGATCGCCGACAGCATCTTCAGCGCCTACATCGTTCCCTTCGAAGCCGTGTCGGTCCTGCTGCTGGCCGCGCTCATCGGGGCCATTGTCGTGGCCCGGCGGGACTGAGGGGGCTGACGTGCTGCTGAACCAGTTCCTCATCCTGTCCGCCGTCCTGTTCTCCATCGGCGTGTACGGGGTACTGGCCCGCCGCAACGGCGTGCTGGTGCTCATGTCCATCGAGCTCATCCTGAACGCCGTGAACATCAACCTCGTGGCCTTCGGGGCCTTCCGGGCGTCGGTGGGCGGCGAGGTGTTCGCCCTGTTCATCATCGCGGTGGCCGCCGCCGAGGTCGGGGTGGGCCTGGCCATGGTGCTGCTGCTGTACCGCAACCGTCGATCCATCGATCTCACCCTGATCGACCAGTTGAGGGGCTGATCACCGTGAACACGCTCTTCACCCTTGCCGCTGCGGCGACCGGCGACGGCCTGGCCCTCGGCATCACCGAGGGCGGCAGCTGGCTGCTCCGCAACGTCTGGCTCATCCCGTTGCTTCCCGCCCTCTCGTTCATCGGGATCCTCTTCTTCGGCAAGAAGATGCCCCGGGGCGGCTCGGAGCTGGGCATCGCCGCGGTGGGCATCGCCTTCGTGCTGGCCCTGCTGACCGGCGTGGCCTGGATCGACCACCGCGACAACTTCCACGGTGACGAGGTCCACGTGGCCGTCATCCAGATGGATGATCACGGCGCCGCCCACGGTGATGACCACGGAGCGGGTCACGAGCCCGGGCACCCGTCGCTGGCCGTCCACCGCACCGCCACCTGGTTCCAGACCAACGGCGTGGAGTTCACCGTCGGCACCCTCGTCGACGGACTGGCGGTGATGATGCTGCTCGTGGTGACCCTGGTGTCGCTGCTGGTGCACGTCTATTCCACCGACTACGTCCACGGCGACCGGCGGTACACCCACTTCTTCGCCTTCCTGTCGCTGTTCAGCGCCTCGATGCTCCTGCTCGTCGTGTCGGAGAACACGCTGCAGCTGCTGTGCGCCTGGGAGCTGGTCGGCGTCTGCTCGTTCGCCCTCATCGGCCACTGGTGGGAGGAGAAGCCCAACAGCGATGCGGCGCTCAAGGCCTTCCTGACCAACCGGGTGGGCGACATGGGGCTCCTGGTCGGGGTGACCGTCCTGTTCTTCGCCGCCGGCTCCGCGCTGCCCGACCGCTTCGGTTCGTTCTCCATTGCCGAGACCAACGCGCTGGCCAACAGCGGGGCGCTGTCGCACACCACGTTGGTGGTGGCCGCCAGTTGCCTGATGGCCGCCGTGATGTCCAAGTCGGGACAGTTCTTCCTCCACACGTGGCTGCCCGACGCCATGGCCGGTCCGACGCCCGTCTCGGCGCTCATCCACGCGGCGACCATGGTGGTGGCCGGCGTCTTCATGATCGCCCGCATGTACGGCGTGTTCTTCGAGGGCTTCCAGATCGGCGGCAGCTCGATCAACCTCATGGCCTTCATCGGCGGTCTGACCACCATTGTCGGCGCACTGCTGGCCTTCGTGCAGCGCGACATCAAGAAGGTGCTGGCCTACTCGACGATCTCGCAGCTGGGCTACATGGTCCTGGCCCTGGGCGTGGGCGCCTGGACGGCGGCCGTGTTCCACCTGTTCACCCACGCCTTCTTCAAGGCCTGCCTGTTCCTGGGTTCGGGTTCGGTCAGCCATGCCGTGCACAGCTTCGACATGAAGTCCGACATGGGTGGCCTTCGTAGGCACATGCCCCACACCTACCGGACGTTCATGATCGGCACCGTGGCCCTGGCCGGTCTTCCGCCGCTGGCCGGCTTCTGGTCCAAGGACGAGATCCTCGTGGGAACCGGTGGTTGGGGCCTGATGGGCGGCACGGGCGGCAACGGCGCCTACACCCTGATGCTGGGTATGGGCATGCTCACCGCGGCGCTGACCGCCGCCTACATGACCCGCTGCGTCTACCTCACCTTCTTCGGCGAGTTCCGTGGCCACGGCGAGCCCCACGAGTCCGGCCCGCGCATCACCGGTCCGCTGTGGATCCTGGCCGGCCTGGCCATCGTGGCCGGCTTCTTCAACATGCCCAAGGGCTTCCAGCTGGCTCCCGGGTCGCTCCAGGAGCGCTTCGGCCACTTCGTGGAGCCGGTGGCCGGTTACTTCCCGGCCATCAGCCATGCCACCCCGAGCTGGTCGCTGGCCATTGTCTCGACGCTGGTCGTCATCAGCGGCATCACCGCGTCGGGCTGGTACTACTTCGTCAAGGTGGAGGCGGCCTCCAAGGCGGCCGGGACCAGCCTCACCGAGCTGCCCGACGGGCCGACCACGAAGTACCCGCTGGCCAGGATGGGGCACACCCTGCTGTCCAACAAGTACTACCTCGACCACTTCTACAACGGCGTCGTGGCCGATGGCACCAAGGGCCCGTTGGCCCGGATGGCCAATCGGATCAACCAGGACGTCATCGACCGCACTGTGGACGTGGTCGGCGAGACCGCCGTGAAGGCCGGGACCGTCGTCTACGAGAAGATCGACCAGTTGGTGGTCGATGGAGCGGTCAACGCATCCGGACGCGGATCGTCCGGTGCGGGAGAAGAACTTCGCAAGATCAATTCCGGAAAGGTCCAGAGCTACGCGGCGATCCTGTTCGCGGCAGCAACGGTCCTGGCCGGAATCCTCATCGTCCTCGTCTAGGGAGACGCCGACATGGAAAACCTGCTCGACGGCTGGGGTATCACCCTCGCCACCTTCTCGCCCCTGGTGGGCGCGGCGATCATGATGCTCATTCCGAGGGAGCGAGAGGACCAGCACAAGCTGATCGCGCTCGTGACCTCGTTGTGGGTGGCGTTCGTGGGCCTGCTACTGCTGATCCAGTTCGACCTGGATCACACCGACCGCCTCCAGTTCGGGGTCGACAAGGTCTGGATCGACGTGATCTCCAGCCGGTTCTCGGTGGGCATCGACGGCATGTCGCTGCCGCTGATCCTGCTGACCATGCTGATCGTGCCGCTGTGCATCATCTACAGCTGGAACCACTTCCCGGATCCGGTGAACCCCAAGGCCTTCCTGATCCTGATCCTGATCCTCGAGACGGGGATGATCGGGACCTTCGTGGCCCAGGACCTTGTGCTCTTCTTCGTGTTCTTCGAGGTCGTGCTCCTGCCGATGTTCTTCATGATCGCCGTCTGGGGCGGTGAGGACCGGCGCTACGCCTCGCTCAAGTTCTTCCTCTACACGCTGTTCGGCTCGGCCCTCATGCTGGTCAGCTTCCTGGCGTTGTTCTTCCTGACCGGCGCCGAGACGTTCTCCATTGCCGGTCTGTCCGACGCGGTGGCCGCCGGTGGCGTGTCCCGCAGCGCCCAGCTCTGGATCTTCGGTGGCATGTTCCTGGGCTTCGGCATCAAGGTGCCGATGTTCCCGTTCCACACATGGCTGCCCGACGCCCACACCCAGGCCCCGACCGTCGGTTCGGTCATTTTGGCTGCCGTGCTGCTGAAGCTCGGTACCTACGGTTTCATCCGGATCGCCATCCCGATCCTGCCCGACGCCGCGGTCACCTGGGCGCCGTGGATCGGTCTGCTGGCCGTGGTCGGCATCATCTACGGGGCGCTGGGCTGCCTGGCCCAGACCGACGTGAAGCGGCTCATCGCCTTCTCGTCAGTGGCCCACATGGGCTTCGTGATGCTGGGCATCGCCACCCTGACCGATTTCGGCATCAACGCGGCGATCATGGGCATGGTCGCCCACGGCCTCATCACCGGCATGCTCTTCTTCCTCGCCGGTTCGATGAAGGAGCGCTACCACACGCTCGAGATCAGCCGACTGGGCGGTCTGCTGGTCCAGGCGCCCCGCATGGGTTGGATCTTCGGCTTCTGCGTCATGGCGTCGCTCGGACTCCCCGGCCTGGCCGGTTTCTGGGGTGAGTTCCCCGCCATCCTGTCGGCCTACAACCCGGCCAACGGCGTGCCCATCGAGACCTTCCGGACCTACATGGTCGTCGCCGCGCTGGGCACGGTGCTGGCCGCCGGCTACCTGCTGTGGCTGCTCCAGCGGACCGCCTTCGGCAACCCGCCCGAGGAGTTCGCCGACGACCCGGCAATCACCGATACCACGAAGCACGAGTGGATCTCGTGGGCGCCCATCCTGGCCCTGATCGTGGCCATCGGCATCTACCCGAACCTGATCTTCCGGGTCTCCGACGGGGCGGTTGACGCCTCCCTGAGTGAGTGCCTGACCGTCGATGCCCACCAGTTGACCGACGAGGAGATCGAGGCGCTCGGCTGTTCGGACGTCTACCTCCTGGGCCACGACGACGATGGCCATGACGATCACGGTGACGGGCACGGCGATGACCATGGTGACGATCACGACGAGGATGCCGACGAGCACGCGGCGGCCGGGAACTAGCCCGTGACCGACGCTCTCCTTCTCCTGGCGTTCCAGCGCCCCCATATCGACTGGCACGGCATCGCGCCCGAGTTGGTGCTGCTGACCGCCGGCGCGCTGATCACGCTGGTCGACATCGTCTTCCTGGAGAAGGCACGCCCGTTCACCGCGGCGCTGGCCGGTCTGGGCCTGCTGGCCACCGCGGTGCCGCTGCTGACGCTGGCCGTCGACGGCACCGACCGGGTGATGTTCGACGGGGCCTACGTGGTCGACGAGTTCTCGCTCGTGGTCAAGGCCGTGTTCCTGCTGGCCGGGTACGTGGTGGTCCTGTTGTCCACCAACTACGTGGCCGAGGGCGACTACTGGGAGAACGAGTACTACGGCCTCCTGCTGGCCTCGGTCATGGGCATGGTCATGATGGCCTCGGCCCGCGACCTGGTGTCGGTCTTCGTGGCCCTCGAACTGCTCTCCATCCCCGCCTACCTGATGGTGGCGTGGCGCAAGCGGGACCTGCACTCCACCGAGGCGGGCCTGAAGTACTACCTGATGGGCGTCTTCGCCTCGGCGGTCATGCTCTACGGGATGTCGCTGCTCTACGGGGTGAGCGGCTCGACGCTGTTGTCCGACATCGGCACCTCGGTGGCGGCCGCCGGTACGTCCACCGCCGTGATCACCATGGGCATCGTGTTCATCGTGGCCGGCTTCGCCTTCAAGGTCTCGGCTGTGCCGTTCCACACGTGGGCGCCCGACGTCTATGAGGGTGCACCCACTCCGGTGACCGCGTTCCTGGCCGTGGCGTCCAAGGCCGCCGGCTTCGTGGCCCTGCTGGTCCTGGTGTTCGTCGGCTTCTACTCCCGCAGCGAGGTCTGGGAGCCACTGATGTGGATCCTGGCCGCCGCCTCCATGACGGTCGGCAACCTGGTGGCCCTGCGCCAGACCAACGTGGTGCGCCTCATGGCCTACTCGGGCATCGCCCAGACCGGCTTCATGATCGCCCCGTTGGCCGTGGCCGGGCACGGCCTGACCAACGGCGACCAGGCCCTCTCGGCGGTCGTCACCTATCTGGCCATCTACACGGCCATGAACCTCGGGGCCTTCGCCGTCATCATCGCCCTGTCCCGCAAGACCGGGTCCGGCGAACTCTCCTCGTTCGGCGGGGCCTTCAGCTACGCCCCGGGCCTGACGGTGGCCATGACGATCTTCCTCTTCTCCCTGGCCGGCATCCCGCCGCTGGGTGGCTGGTTCGCCAAGTTCGAGGTCTTCCGGGTGCTGGCCACCGCCGGCGAGCCGTGGGGTTACGTGCTGGCTGCCGTGGGCGCCGTCAACTCGGTGATCGCCCTCTACTACTACGCCTCGCTGGCCCGCCGGATGTGGGCTGACGACGTGCCGGATGGCGACCACTCGCCGGTGCCGGTCACCCCGTCGCTGGTCACCGCGTTGACCCTGTGTGGAGCGGTCACCCTGGCCTTCGGTGTCGCCCCCCAGTTGGTGGCCCGCTTCACCGACGTCAGCCTGCTGGCCCTCGGGGGCTGACCCACCCGCCAACGTGGACGGGCTGCTGAGTGACGGGCCGCTGAGTGCCCGGCTGGCCGGGTCCATCCGTGCCGACGGCCCCATGGCGTACGACGCCTGGGTCGAGGCCTGCCTGTACGACCCCGACGAGGGCTTCTACGCCTCCGGTGGAAGCGCCGGCCGACGTGGCGACTTCCTGACCTCGCCGGAGGTCGGTCCGTTGTTCGGAGCCGTGCTGGCCCGGTGGATGGATGCCCGCTGGGAGGAGCTCGGCCGACCCGCCGGGTTCACGGTGGTCGAGGCTGCCGCGGGAACAGGCACCCTGGCCCGCGCCGTGTTGGCCGCCCAGCCGGCCTGCCTCGCCGGAGGCCGGTACGTGATGGTGGAGCGTTCCGCTGCTCTCCGTGCCGCCCAGCCCACCGACGAGACGTTGCCGGGGGTGGACCAGTCCTCGGTGGAGCTGTCGTCGGTAGCTGACCTGGAGGACCTGACGCCGGTGCCCCACGGGGTGGTGCTGGCCAACGAACTGCTCGACAATCTGGCCTTCGGGCTGCTGGAGGCGGTCGACGGCCGGTGGCACGAGGTGTGCGTCGATGCCCGTCCGGCGGGACCGGCCGAACCGGCCGGAGGATTTCACGAGGTGCTGGGCGGAGCCGCCGACCCGCCGCTACCGGTGGATGCCGCCACCTGCCCGCCCGGCTCCCGGATCCCCGTCCAGACGGCCGCCGCGGACTGGGTGGACGCCGCCCTCCGCCTGCTGGGGGCCGGATCGGCCCTGATTGTCGACTATGCCTCGACGACGCCGGTCATGGCTGCCCGCCCGCCGGAGGAGTGGCTACGGACGTACCGGGGTCATGAACGCGGTAGCGCGCCCACCGATGCACCGGGCACCCAGGACGTGACCGTCGAGGTGGCCGTCGATCAACTTCCCGACGGCGCCCTGATCAGCACCCAGGCCGACTTCCTCAATGGCCACGGCATCGCCGACCTGGTCGACGAGGGTCGCCGGCTCTGGGAGGAGCGGGCCCACCTGGGGGACCTGACGGCCCTCCGGGCCCGAAGCCGGGTGACCGAATCCGAGGCCCTGCTCGACCCGTCGGGCCTCGGAGGCTTCACTTTTCTCCAGTGGACACGCCCATCAGTGCCCATGAGTACCCATGAGTAGAGTCCGGAACCGCACGACCTTCGACGATCACCAGGGGCCCCGGCCATGAGCGAACCCACCATCGAGGACTTCTACGTCGAGGACCGCACCTTTCCGCCGTCGGCCGAGTTCGCCGCCGCGGCTCTCCTGTCCGACTCGTCCCACCACGACGAGGCGGCCGTCGACTACGAAGCCTTCTGGGCCCGCCAGGCCCGCGAGCTGCTCACCTGGGACCAGGACTTCCACACCACGTTGGAGTGGGACCTCCCGTTCGCCAGGTGGTTCGAGGGCGGCACCCTCAACCTGACCACCAACTGTCTGGACCGTCACGTCGATGCCGGGCTGGGCGACCGCATCGCCTACTTCTGGGAGGGCGAGCCGGGCGACACCCGGGAGATCACCTACGCCGAGCTGCTCGACGAGGTCTGCCGGTTCGCCAACGTGCTCAAGGGCCTCGGCCTGGAGCGGGGCGACCGGGCGGCCGTCTACATGCCGATGATCCCCGAACTGCCGGTGGCCATGTTGGCCTGTGCCCGGATCGGGGTGGCCCACAGCGTCATCTTCGGTGGTTTCTCCCCCGACTCGATCCAGGACCGCTGCGAGGACGCCGAGGCCCGTCTGATCATCACCGCCGATGCCGGCTACCGCCGGGGAGAGCCGTCGGCCCTGAAGGTGAACGTGGACGACGCCCTGGACGCCGGCGCCCCGAGCGTCGAACACGTGGTGGTGGTGAACCGCTGCGACACCGAGGTCACCATGGTCGACGGCCGCGACCTCTGGTGGCACGACCTGATGGCCGACGCCCCGACGGACTGCCCGGCCGAACCCATGGACGCCGAGCAGCTCCTGTACCTGCTGTACACGTCGGGCACCACGGCCAAGCCCAAGGGGATCATGCACACCACGGGGGGCTACCTCACCCAGGTGGCCTACACCCACCGGTACACCTTCGACGTGCGGCCCGAGACCGACGTCTACTGGTGCGCGGCCGACATCGGCTGGGTGACCGGCCACAGCTACATCGTCTACGGGCCGCTGGCCAACGGCTGCACGTCGGTCATGTACGAGGGCACCCCGGACACGCCCCGCCCAGAGTTCCGCACCGACGACCGGGCCACGTGGCCCCGGGACCGCCTCTGGGACGTCATCGAGCGCTACGGCGTCACCCAGTTGTACACGGCGCCCACGGCCATCCGGACGTTCATGAAGTGGGGGACCGCCGAGCCCACCGCCCACGACCTGTCGACCCTGCGGGTACTGGGCACGGTCGGCGAGCCCATCAACCCCGAGGCGTGGATGTGGTACCACGAGCACATCGGCGGCGGCTCGTGTCCCATTGTCGACACCTGGTGGCAGACCGAGACCGGCGGTCACATGATCTCGCCGCTGCCCGGGGTCACCACCACCAAGCCCGGTTCGGCCTGCCAGACCATCCCCGGGGTGTTCGCCGAACTGGTCGACGACAGCGGCGCACCGGTCACCCGGGGGGGCGGTTACCTCACCATCACCCACCCGTGGCCGTCGATGCTGCGCGGTATCTGGGGGGATCCGGATCGCTACGTCGACACCTACTGGTCCCGGTTCGAGGGCCGCTACTTCGCCGGTGACGGCGCCAAGTTGGACGAGGACGGCTACCTGTGGCTGCTGGGCCGGGTCGACGACGTGATGAACGTGTCCGGGCACCGGATCTCCACCGCCGAGGTTGAGTCGGCGCTCGTCGACCATCCGGCGGTGGCCGAGGCGGCCGTGGTGGGGGCCACCGATGACACCACCGGTCAGGCCATTGTCGGCTACGTCATCCTGCGGGGTACCCACGTCTCCTCGCCGGAACTGGGTGAGGAGATCCGGAAGCACGTGGCCACCAAGTTGGGTCCCATCGCCCGTCCGAAGGCCGTGGTGCTGGTGCCTGACCTGCCCAAGACCCGCAGCGGCAAGATCATGCGTCGGCTCCTGCGTGACGTGGCCGAGGGCCGTGACCTGGGCGACACGACCACGTTGGCTGATTCCGGTGTCGTCGACGAGATCCGTACCCGGGCCGCCGAGTCCCCCCAGGAGGACTGAGCCACGGCCTCGCTCCGCTTCCTCCCTCCCGGCTCTACCGGTAGCCGGTCCGGTGGCCCTCCGGCGGGGCCGGTGCTGGTCGTCGACGTCGACGGGGTGTTGTCGGACGCTTCGGGGCGACAGCATCTGCTGGACGGCGCCGAGCGACAGTGGGCGGCATTCTTCGAGGCTTCGGTGGACGACCCGCCGATCACCGAGGGGATCGGCCTGGTCGCCGCGTTGGCCGATGCCGGCGCCGGTGCCAGCGGTGCCAGCGGTACCAGCGGTACCAGCGGTACCAGCGGTACCAGCGGCGGGCCGCCACACCCCACCGTGCTGCTGACCGCCCGTCCGGGCCGGCTGGCCGAGACCACCATGGCGTGGATGGCCCGCCACGGGATCGTGTGGGACCTGCTGGTCATGCGGGCCGACGACGATCACCGCAGCTCGCCGGACGTCAAGCGCGAGGCGGTGGCCGATCTCCGGGCCACCGGTCACGAGCCGGCCCTGGCCATCGACGACGATCCCCGCAACGCCGAGATGTACCGGTCCGAGGGCGTGCCCGTCGTCTACGTCCACTCGGGTTACTACGACCTGTGACTCTCCGGTAGCGCAGGGCCTGCGACCCGCGTCGGCCCGTTCGCCCCTACGCTGGTTTTCCCCGATCGACCCCGGAGCCTCCGTTGCTGAACACCGCCAAGACCTTCGCCCTGCTGGCCCTCCTGGGCGGCCTGTTCATCGTGGTGGGCGGGGCCATCGGCGGGAGTGGTGGCATGGCCTTCGGCCTCATCCTGGGTCTGGTCATGGTCGGTGGTTCCTACTGGTTCAGCGACCGGATCGCCATCGCCTCGGCCAAGGCGGTGCCGGCCGACGAGGCGTCCCATCCCGAGTACCACCGGATCATGCGCGAGCTCTCCATGGCCGCCGAGATGCCCATGCCCAAGCTCTTCATCTCGCCCAACCCGCAGCCCAACGCCTTCGCCACCGGCCGCAACCCGGACCACGCGGCGGTTGCCGTGACCGAGGGCCTGTTGGCCCACATGGAGTGGAGCGAGGTGCGCGGCGTACTGGCCCACGAGCTCATGCACGTCCGCAACCGCGACATCCTGATCGGCTCGGTGGCCGCCACCGTCGGCATGGCCATCACCATGATCGCCCGCATGGCCATGTTCGCCGCCATGTTCGGCGGCGGGCGTGACCGCGATCGGAACCCGATCGGCGAGATCGCCTTCGCCATCCTCGCTCCGGTGGCCGCCATGCTCATCCAGGCGGCCATCAGCCGGAGCCGGGAGTTTCAGGCCGATGCCTCGGCAGCTCGCCTCATCGGCGATGGCGAGCCGTTGGCCCGGGCGCTGGAGAAGTTGGAGTTGGCCGCCGGACGGATCCCGTCGGGCGTCGATCCGAACCAGGCATCCAGCTACATCATCGACCCGCTCAAGGCCCAGGCCCGTGGCGGTGCACGTGGTGGTTCGAAGTTGTTCTCGACCCACCCCCCGACCGCTGAGCGCATCGCCCGCCTGCGGGGCGGCGACTGGACCACCGGGCCCATTTCCTGAGTCCGCCAGACGGTCCTCGGACCATCGGAACCGGCGACTAGTCCCGGAAGTTCTCGAACTGCAGGGGGATGCCGAGGTCGGCGGCCTTCAGGGCGGCGATGACCTCCTGGAGCGCATCACGCTTCTTGGCCGTCACCCGGACCTGATCGCCCTGGGTCTGGGACTGCACGCCCTTCAGACCGAGGTCCTTGACGGCCTTGTTCACGCCCTTGGCCTTTTCGGAATCGATGCCGGCCTGCAACCGGGCCAGTTGACGGGACCTCGCCCCGCTGGCCGCTTCGACCTCGCCCCAGTCCAGTGACTTGAGCGAGACGTTCCGCCGCACCAGCTTCTCCTCGAGGACGACGACGAGGGCGGCCAGACGGTCCTCGGTCGACGACTCCAACTTGATGGCGCCCTCCTGGAGTTCGATCACCGAATCGGTGCCCTTGAAGTCGAAGCGGGTGTGCACCTCGCGGGAGGCCTGGTCCACCGCGTTGCGGACCTCCTGCAGGTCGATCTGGGAGACGACGTCGAAGCTGGGCATGGCGCGCAGGCTAGCCAGCGACGGCCGTCGTGGACCGTCCCGGGGGTGGGTATCCTCCGCATCTCCCGGGTCGGTGCCCGAGTGGCCAAAGGGAACGGGCTGTAAACCCGTCGGCATTGCCTTCGGAGGTTCAAATCCTCCCCGGCCCACCAACCGTCGCCTCAGGCGGCGGTACGGGAACGGTTGACGGGTCCGCTCAGGCGGGCCCGTTTCCCGTTCCGGCCCCGTTTCCCGCCGGCAGGAGGTGAGGAGCGAACGGCCGAAGGGTCAGTCGTCGAACACGACCTGCATGACGGTGACGTCGACCCAGCGGTTGAACTTGCGTCCCACCTGACGCTCCACGCCCACCTCGGCGAATCCGTGCTTGGCGTGCAGGGTCGTGCTGGCCTCGTTGCCGCCTCCGATCCGGGCGATGACCGAGTGGAAGCCACTGGTTCGTGCCACCTCGAGGAGGTCACCCAGCAGTTGGTCGGCCACGCCGCGGCCCCGGTACCCGTCGGCCACGTAGATCGAGTTCTCGACCGTGCTCCGGTAGGCGGCCCGCTCGCGGAAAGGTGACAGCGAGGCGAACCCGGCGACGACCCCGTCGCCCGTGTCCGGATTCTCGGACTCTGGGCCGGCGGGTTCATCGTCCACGGCCACCAGCACGCTGAACGCTCCCGACCGGTCGGCCATCCAGGCCTGCTGGGCGGCGACGCTGCGTTCCACGATGTCGAAGGTGGCCGTCGAGGTCCGTACCTCGTGGTTGTAGATGGTCCGGATCGCTTCGGCGTCGTCGGACCGGGCCAGCCGGATCTCCATGGGCGCCGACGGTACCCCCTGTGCGAGGACGCGGGCGGGCAGAGGGGGCCTGTGACGGTGGGCCCGTCGTGGTGGGAATCCCCGGATCGCGTGGCATCCTTGTGCCCGGTCATCGCGAGGTGACCAGGCTCCCTTAGCTCAGTCGGCAGAGCGTCTCCATGGTAAGGAGAAGGTCGACAGTTCGATTCTGTCAGGGAGCTCGCTGGCGACGTAGCTCAGCTGGTGAGAGCGCTCGACTCATAATCGAGAGGTCGACAGTTCGAATCTGTCCGTCGCTACAAGCATCGGTTCGGGTCAGCCGCCGATGACGAGATACGTTCGCTCCGGCGGATCAATGAAGGAATGAGGCCGAGATGGCGTCCGACAAACGAGTGCAGGTCACCCTGGAA
>JAAZXY010000090.1 GCA_014239855.1 Acidimicrobiales bacterium
CTCGGTCTCGGATGCTGGGCGTATGCGCGAGGTGGCTGACCACGTGGCCCGCGCTGTGCGGAGCGGCGACCAGGTGGTGCTCGTGGTGTCGGCCATGGGCAAGGAGACCGACGACCTGCTGCGCCTGGCCGGTGAGGTGTCGGCCGTTCACCCGGGCCGCGAGATGGACATGCTCGTCACTGCCGGCGAGCGCAAGGCCATGGCGCTGGTGTGCATGGCCCTCCACGACAGTGGGATCGACTCCGAGTCGTTCACCGGTAGCCAGGCAGGGTTCCTGACCGATACCAGCCATCAGAACGCCCGGATCGTGGAGGTCCGTCCCGACCGCGTCCGGGCCTCGCTGGGCGCCGGACGGGTTCCGGTGATCGGCGGGTCACAGGGCGTGTCGACCGACAACGACGTGACCTTCCTGGGACGGGGGGGCTCAGACACCACGGCGGTGGCTCTGGCCCATGCTCTGGGAGCCGACGCCTGTGAGCTCTACACCGATGTAACCGGGGTCTTCACCACTGACCCCCGGGTGGTTCCGACCGCCCGCCGGATGGCGACTGTCTCTTTCGAGGAACTGCTCGAGATGACGGCCACCGGGTGCCCGAAGCCGGCTATGCGGTCGGTGGAATACGCCCGTACCCACGGGGTGCGGCTGCACGTCCGTTCTGCCTTCACTTGGCAGGAAGGGACGTGGGTCGATGAGGAGGAAACCGATATGGAACAGGCCATCGTCTCGGCGGTCACCCACGACACGACCGAGGCCAAGATGACGATCGCCGGCGTGCCCGACCAGCCGGGTGTGGCGGCCACTGTGTTTCGCGCCATGGCTGACTTGGACGTCAACGTGGACATGATCGTGCAGAACGTGTCCGACCACGGGGTAACCGACATCTCGTTCACCGTGCCCCACAATGACCTAGCCCGGTCCGTGGAGCTGAGCGAGCGGCTGGCGGCCGAGATCGGCGCCACCGGGGTGTCGTCCGACGACTCGATCGCCCGAGTAAGCGTGATCGGTGCCGGCATGCGTACCAATCCGGGCGTGGCGGCCACCATGTTCGAAACGCTCTCGGCGTGCGGTGTGAACATCCAGATGATCTCCACATCGGCCATCCGGGTGAGCTGCATGGTTGACGGGGGCCAGGTGGAGGAAGCGGTTCGTGCTCTCCACGACGTCTTCGGGCTGGCCGAGGCCTGAACCGCCCGTGCCGCCCTCCCGCCCGGCTTCGGCCGGCCTAGTGGTCCTGTTTGTCCTGCTTGCCGCCTCCTCGCTGGTGGCCTGTGGTTCCAGCGAGGAGTCTGCGGCGCCGCCCACCACCATCTTGGCGGTGGCGACTACGACGGTGAGCCCCGCCGACGCCCGCTCGGACTTCGTTTCCGAGGTCGCCGGCTCGGCACCCATCCTCGAGGGTCTCAGTGACCAGGACCTGGGCTGCGTGGCCGACAGGCTCCTCGAGGACCTGGATCCCGCGGAGGTCGTAACCCTGACCCGCAACGGACCGCGTCCCGACCAGGCGACCCTGGCCGTCGATGCCCTGCGGTCCTGTGGTCTGATCCTCGACGTGGTGGCCCTGGGATTGCAGCAGGCCATCGACGCCGATCCGGGCGCGCCGCCCGTCGAAGCGACCTGCATCCTTGAAGGCATCGCCGACGAGGACCTCGTGCCCTACCTCGAGGCTCGCTTTGAACACGGCTTCGTGGAACTGGACGACGACGAAGCGGACATCCTGCTGGAGGACACACCGATCATGGCCAACACCATGCGGTGCAGCACGCTGGCCCTCTTCGGCCAGGTCGATGTCGAGGCCCCGCCGGTGTGCACTGGCCTGGCCTACCGGATGGGCGACATGATGGCTGAGCTCCTGGCGATGGGTGAGACGCCGGCCGATGGTCCGGACCTCTCGATCCTCACCGGGGTGTTCGCGGCCACCGACGCCATCTTCGCCTGGCTGGCCGACGAGGTCCCGGCCGAGCTACGTGACGACGCCGTTCTGGTGCGAGACACCACGTCGCGGATTGGTGCCCTCATGGCTGAGGGCTTTGCGAAGGTGGCGGCGGCGGATCCCGGCGACGAGGAGGCGGCGATGACCGCATTCTTGAGCGTCATGGCCCGGGTCTCGGCCGAAATGTAGTCGTCGGCATCCGCGGTGGAGGCGTCGACAGAGCGCCTGCGCGACTACCTGGTGGCTACCTGCGGGGAATCCGTCCTGACCCTCTTCGAGCTGTTGTCCGGGGTGGGGGCCACCACCTAATGAGGGCGTCCCGACGGGGCGCCGTCCTGGCCCCGGTAGCCCTGACGGCCGTCCTGGCCCTGTTGTCCGGGTGCGGACGGGCCGATACGGACGACCCCGAGGCGGCCACGGTGCCCACCACCACCCCGGTCCCGGCGACGACCGGTTCACCCCCGGCGACGACCAGCCCGGCCACGACGACAACCTCGTCCCCGACAACGTCCACAGTAGGCACCACTTCATGGGTCCCCGAACCGACGTCGACTACGACGGAGGCTCCGGCCCCGACCACCAGCCTGGCTGGCGGCCCTATCCCACAGGCCGGAGAGGGGTTCTGCGCCGAGCTGGCCGGGACCTCGGCCGAGCTGGTACTTGAGGTGGAGTCGGTGATGGCCGACGGCGAGCTGAACGCCCGTCGCTACCGGGCCCTCCTGTTGGCCACCCGGAACCTGCTGGCCTGGACGAGTAACCGGGTACCGGAAGCCATGGCGTTCGACCTAGCGCTACTTACCCGGGTGTACGCGGAACTGGGCATCGAGTTGGACCGCCTGGACCCCGACGCGGTGACCATGCCGCGCCTCCAGGCCCTCGTCTTTTCCTACGTCTTCGAGTCGCCCGGGGTGGAAGGTCCGGCCCTGGACCTGGCGCAGCCGCTCAATAGCCTGCCCTAACTCGTCCTTTACGATAATGCCCTCGCTGGTCCATAAAAAGCGGGCACTGGCCGGAAAGTCATTATTATAAAGCCGCAGCACCTCTT
>JAAZXY010000091.1 GCA_014239855.1 Acidimicrobiales bacterium
ACAACTACCCATTCGCCGTGGACCCGATGGCCATCCGGGACATCAGCGTGCGGGCCACCGTGGTAGACGGCATAACCGAGTACGAGGCCTGATCCCGCCGGAGTCCGCGTCCCGGTCAGCAGCGCTCAAGGAGTTGGCGGTAAAGCGACTCGTGGGTCACGTCGGTGAAAACGTTTCCAGTCACCGGGTGCGACCCAAACTTGGCTACCACCAGGTCCTTCTCCGGATGGCAGAACAGGCGTTGGCCGTGCACACCCATGGGCATGAACGCCCCCATTACTCCCTGCAAGTTCCAGCAATGGCGGTGAAAGGTCCACCCCTCCCGGGTGGGGTAGCCCCCGCCACTCCCCGGGTAAGGCGCACCCCCGGCCACCAGGTCATCGGCCACGGGGGGCGGGATGGCCTGGCGCTCGTCGGCACCCTCGCCGACCCGGCCCGACCGACCCAGCATCCGCCCGAACCGAGCCAGGTCGCGCACGGTGCACGACATCCCGCCCGACGACACGGCGATGCCGTGGTTATCCAGGATCACCATGGCGTCCTCCTCAGCACCCATCGGTCCCCAGATCCCCTCGGACACCCCGTCGATCCACCTCCGACCGGTAGCCCGGGCCGTGACCCAGGCAAGGACGTCAGTGGTAACCGACTTGTAGAGGAACACCGCGCCGGGGACCTCGGAGCGGGCTTGGAATCCGAGGATCGCCTCGTGGATGCCGTCCGGTCCGTCCCAATCCTCTGGCACGGGAGTGAACGCCATGGCCACCGCATAGCGGTGGATGTCTGACCCGTTGTCGGCGTAGTCCTCCACGAACCGGATGCCGTCTGTCATGTCCAGGAGGTTGCGGACGGTGGTTGGCGCGTAGGCCGTGTCGGCCAGTTCTGGCACGTGATCGACCACCGGGTCGTCGAGACCCATCGCCCCATCCTCGACGGCAAGCAGGGCCAGGACCCCGGTGACCGTCTTGGTCATGGAAAACATGCCGTGGCGGGTCGAGCGACCCATTCCGTTGAAGTAGCGCTCGTCTACCACCCTTCCCCGGTGCAGCACCAGGAAGGCGTCGGTGTAGGTGCGGTAGAGCATCTCGTCGAGCGTCCAGGCGCCCCCACTCCCGTTGTCGATTACAAGGCCGTCCAGGTCGATTCCCGTCTCTGCCGGTTCGGTCGGGGGGAGTGGGTCGACCGGGCCGGGCCCCCGACTGATCCGGCCCGAAGCCCGCAACTCGTCCATGTGGGTGAGGGCCCACCTGATGTTGGGCCAGGCCGTCCAGTTCCCGTGGTGGACCCTCTTGTCGGCCGGCACGGGGACGCCCACCATCAGACCGTGTTCGGCCGCCGTGAGCGGTTCGGGTAGGGCCTCGAGCACCGTGGGCCGGGGGCGGCCGGTCTCGGGGCTTATCAGGGTCACGACAAGATTCGGGGTCAGCACGGCCGCGATACCTCTCCCGTAGTCGACCAGTCGGGGTTCCGGTTGGATCTGGAAGAGGACCGGGTGGAGTCGAGCGCCGCCACCAGCCGGTCGGTGTCCAGGGCGCCCGATGGGGCAACAGCGACGAGACGGCCGGAGGCCGGTCCGGCGAATGGGTCCACGGTGACCCGGCCGCCGGCCAGGTGCACGGCCACCGACCAGCCGTGCCGGTCGGTCAGGACCCCCTTGGCCCTCAGCAGCCGATCCGACCATGCCTCGAGGACCTCCACCACGGCCTCCACGTCAACCGTGCCGTCAGCCGTCCACGTGGCGCCGACTACCGGGACGTCGAGGGCGTCGGCCGGCACGGGCAGGGCGGCGTCCAACCCGCCGAAGGCCAACGGCACCCATCCGTCGTCGTCAGACGCCACCACAATGGGGGTACCGGGAGCCACCGCGGTGCACCACCGGCGGGCGGACTCTGCCCGGTCGGCCGTGAGGTCGGCCTTGGTCACCACGAGGAGGTCGGCCGCGGTGGCCTGGCGGCAGACCAGCGGTCCGTAGGTCGGATCGGCGGCCCGCCGTACGACGTCCACAGCATCGACGGCCACAACCACGCCGTCCGGCCGGATCCGACGTCGGTCGCCGTAGGCGGCCACACGGTCGGGTTCGGCCACCCCGCTGGCCTCCACGACCAACCGGTCCGGCGGGCGCTCGGCCAGGACCAGGTCACGCAGCGTCAGGGCCAGCGACTCGCCCATCGAACAGCACACGCAGCCGTTGGTGAGCTCCACAGTGTCGCCGTCTCGGGCCGCGACCAGTTCGGCGTCCAGGTTGACCTCGCCGATGTCGTTGACTACCACGGCGATGCGCTCATCGTGGGCGGCACGTAGCAGGCGGTTGACAAGTGTCGTCTTCCCGGCCCCCAACCAGCCGCCCAGGACCACCATCGGGATGCGCCCCGTCGGACCCCCGTCCATCGGTCGACCGGTCAACCGGTCAGGGGGTAGATCCGACCAGCCAGCATGGTGGCGCGGATACCGATGTCAGGCCAGGTCGACGGATCCCGCTCGAACGGGTCTTCCTCCAGTGCCGTCAGGTCGGCCAGTTTTCCGGAGGCCAGAGAGCCGACTTCGTGGTCGAGCCGGAGCTGCCAGGCCGCCTCGACGGTGATGGCGGCCAGGGCGTCGTACGGGCTCAGACATTCCTCCGGTCCGAGGACGACACCCGAGCCCGACACCCGGGTGGCCAGGATCGACGCCCCGAGCATCGGCTGGAGCGGCCCCATCGGCAGGTCGGAATGTAGGGCCACGCTCATGCCGTTGCGCCGGGCCGATCCCACCCTGGTCATCAGGGAGGCCCGCTCGGCGCCCACGCCCTCGGCCACGAACTGGTCGCCGAAGTATCGGAGGTAGTACCCGTTGACCTGTACAGCACAGCCGAGGGCTGCGGCCCGGCGGGACTGGGCCTGGGTCGAGATACCGAAGTGGTGCAGCACCGTCCGGTGGTCGAACCGGGGCTTCTCGTTTAGCAGTTCGGCGATGGCGTCCAGCACGG
>JAAZXY010000092.1 GCA_014239855.1 Acidimicrobiales bacterium
TCCTGCCCAACCTGCTCATGATCGGAATGGTCCTGATGGTGGCCGATGGAACGACCGGTCGCGGGCTGCGACGGGTTGCCGTGGCCTCGGCCGCCGCGGTGGCCGCCTCGTGGCAGGGGGTGTTCCTTGCCCCGCTGCTGTGGCTCTGGTTGCTGAGGCGTCGCGGCGTTGACCGCACCGTCGTCGTCGTCGGTGCGGCCATGGTCGCCGGTGCGCTGGTGGTGCTCGCCTGGGTGACCCAGGGTGGTGGGGTAACAGAACTCTCGGACCACGCCGGGAGTCGGGTTGGCTTCGACTGGACGATTAGCGAGTTCCTGGACCGCCAGTGGACGTTCGCCCGTCGCCTGCTCCCCGCCTGGTACCTGGTGCTGGCCCTGCCCGCCCTGGTCGCCGGCCTGGTCGATACGCGGACGCGGTTCCTGACTGCTGCGCTGGCCTCCATGGTGGTGGTCTTCGCCGTGGTGCCGGCCGACAACGCCTGGGTGCATGACTACTGGAACTTCCCGGCGCTCATGGCCCTATTCCCCGGCTTCGTCGCCCTGGCGGACCGGGTCAGCCGTGCCGTTAACGGCATGCGACGCGGCGTGGTCGAGGGTGTTCTGGCCGCGCTGCTGGTCGTTGCCCTGGTCGGCCTGTCGCCGAGTGATACCCATGATCGGTACTTCGGGGCTCCCGCCGAGGCGGGTCGCCTCGTCGACGCCGTAGGCCCCGCAGGTGGCCAGACGACGGTTTGGCACACTCCGCAGGTGCCGTGGCCGACGTGGATCTCGCGGGCGTGGAGCCTCCCGACGGGCGCCGTTGCCTCGTCAGCCGACGTGGCTACCGTTGCCGACGACGACCGGGTGGTCATACGCCTCGACCGTCTCCCGGCCTTCCTGGACGGCTCGGTGGGCGACGACGCGCTGGCCGTTCGCGGCTCCTACGCCGTGGTAACCGGCAGCGAACTCCGACACCACCTCCTAACCCAGTGACTCCTATTCCAGTGACGGCACCGACCATGAACGTTTTCGACACGACAACGATCCGATGCTGGCCGTTGGCGACAGGCCCCTGGGCATGAATCCGAACGTCGTACACGGAAACGACTGGCGCTCGCTCACCCCCGGCGATATCGGCCACTGGGAGCCCACCCAACAGGTCACCGTGGTGGTGCCCTGCTACAACGGCCAGGAACCCTTGGCCCTCACCTTCGCCGCCCTAGCCAACCAGACCTACCCGATGGACCTGCTCGAGGTGGTCATCGCCGACGACGGATCCGACCCGCCCATCACCGTGCCAACCGGCGCACCGTTCGCGGCCCGCGTAGTGGCCCAAGAACGTGCCGGTTTCGGGCTGGCACGTGCCCGCAACACCGGCGCAGCGGCCGCTACCGGCTCCATCCTGATTTTCCTGGACTGCGACATGGTTCCCGAACCCACCCAGGTCGAGGCCCACGCCCGTTGGCACCACCTGAACGACCGCATCCTCACGCTCGGATTTCGCCACCATGTCGACTTCGACGGGGTGACCGCCGACGACATACGACAAGCGTCGGGCATCGGCGACGTCGTGGACGGTCGCAGCGTCTCGTCACCCCAGTGGATCGAGTTCCACATGGCCCGTACAAGGGACCTCACCTCGACTGACACCGACCTGTTCCGCATCGTCACCGGCGGCAACCTCGGCATCTCGAAGGCCTTCTATGACCACCTCGGCGGTAGCGACGAGTCATTCACACAGTGGGGCGCTGAGGACACCGAGCTGGGCTACCGGGCCTTCAACGCCGGTGGCGTCCTGGTGCCCGAGCGCCGCGCCCTGGCCTGGCACCAGGGAGAGGGCGCAGCGGGCCCAGATCCCGACGAGCAGCGCTCCCAGGTCGAGCAGCGCCACAAGCTCTCCCACCTGATTGCCGAGAAGGGCTTTCGCCGGTCGGTGGCCGGACGAACCTTCACCGTGCCGACAGTGACCGTCGCCGTCGACGCGGCTGATCGTAGCTTTGACGACGTGGCCGAACAGGTCGAGAACCTGCTGGGCTCGGAGTACCACGACCTGCTGGTCGGCGTCCACGTGCCGGCCGACCACCCGGAGGCGGTTCGGATTCGTCGAGAGTTCGAACCCGACCACCGGGTGGTGCTGTCCGACGACCTGCTAGCAGACGTGCCGCACGCCGCGGTGCGCCTCGACGTGCCACCCCGGGTGCGCCTCTGGCGTACCGACGTGGCTTCGATGCTGCGAGGCCTCGAGGGGATGGGCCTGGTGTGCGCCGTACCCGACGACGAAGAGCCCGGCATGGAGGTGCGCATGGTGCGCAGCCGTGCCCTGTGTCGGGCCCTGCACTCCGGGGCCGACGATCCGTGGCAGGTAGCCGGCGACCTGTTCGGTCGACGGGACATGGGCGGTGACGCCACCGGCCTGAAGGTGGTCAAGGCGAGGTCCGTGTCCGTCCGATCAGCGTTGCCGTTCAGGCCGGTTGACAACCCGCCGATCGTCGTGCTGGCCGGCAAGGTGCTGAGAAAGTTGGGTTCGATCCGGTCGCTGGGTGACGTGGCCACGGTGGGCCGGTGGGTGGTCAAGGGAACCAGCAACGTGGCCCGCCGGGCACGAAAGAAGATGAAGCGACACCTTGAAGCCCGGCGGGCGGCTCGCCTGGAGTACGTGGCCATGAACGTTCCGGGGTGGGTCCGCATTGTCGGCGACCTCGGCCACCTGCCGGGGGCGTCAGCCTTCAAGGGCCGGGCCGACGGCGTAGAGGTCGTCCTGGCCGCTCCTGGGGCGACCGACGTCGACCTGGACGGGGCCTCCGCCGTGCCGGTGGTCCATCTGGGGGACGCCTCGGGCATCCCGCTGGCCGCTCCGGTCAACCCCCGGCGATTCAACCCGGCTGGCTTCCTGCCCGTGGGCACCGCCGCCGAGGTGGAGCCTGCCCCTGACCTGTCATGGCCCGAGGATCGGGTGCGGTCGGCCCGAGCTGCCCTGG
>JAAZXY010000093.1 GCA_014239855.1 Acidimicrobiales bacterium
TTAAGAAACTCCCACAGGTTGCAAATATGTCGTTCAGGACTCCAGCGGTCTCAGTTGATGCAGGGACGGTGATCGTGGTGGTGGGGGTGACCGTTGTGGTCGTGGTCGGTGCTGCAGTTGTCGTTGTGGTGGGAGCGCCCGTCGTGGTGGGAGCGACAGTTGTGGTCGTAGTTGGTGCCGCAGTCGCCGCTGGTGCCACGGTGGTGGCTGGTGCCGCAGTGGTCGATGGTGCACCAGTCGTGGAGGGAACAGCCGTCGTAGGTGTCGCAACAGAAGTGGTGGCGACGGGTGCGGTCGTTTCTGCATTGCTGCTACACGCTGAGGTCACCAGCAGCAAAACCACCAGAACCGCGTACTTCCTCACCGCTTCAGTTTGTCACCCCTCCCCTGAGGGGGGGGGAGGGTGTCTCTGACGCCCTCACTTGCAGCATCCGCGTTGCACACTTCGTTGCACAGAATGCACACCACCACACGGACACAGGCGTACCCGTCAGACACACATCGTTGAATCCACGGGCGCTAGCGGTCCAGGCGGACGTCCTGGACAGATTTCTGTGTTTCGATTCCCCCCAGCTCCACCAATTCCTCGACCGTCAGGTGCTCGGGCACAGTCGCTGCCGAGCGTGTCGGCGATCAGTCGTGCCAGTTCAATGACGTTCGGATCGTGGACTCGAAATCCTCAAAGGGCATCGACGTCTTGAGGCCGTCGATGAGTTCGGCGTCGGCACCGACCAGGGTCCGGAACGGGGCCTCCGGATCGGTGGCCGCCCGGGCAATGGCGTCAGCCACGTCCTGGGGGTCGGCGGGATCGCCATCTCCGCCGATACCGGTCGAGGCCTCCCGGAAGGCCAGCGCCCGCTGCTGCTGGTCGGACCCCTCCCAGCTTCCGGGACGGACGATGTTGGCGTGAAAGCCCGTGGCGAACCGACCCGGCTCGATCAGGTGCACCCGGATCCCCATCTGCCCGACCTCGAAGTGGAGGGACTCACTCATGGCCTCCAGGGCGTACTTGGACGCCGAGTAGGCCCCCGCGTACGGCGACCCGACCCGCCCGGCGATGCTGCTGACGTTGACGATCACGCCACTCCCCCGCTCGCGCCAGGCCGGGATGACCGCCCGCATGGTGCGGAGCGGTCCCATGACGTTGGTGTCGATTTGTCGCCACATGAGGTCGTCGTCGACCTGCTCGATCGCCGCCTCGACCTCGAACCCGGCGTTGTTGACCACCACGTCGAGATCGAGCGGATCGCCAATGGCTTCGAGCACCGACGCCGGATCGGTCACGTCCAACCGGCGGATCTCGACGTCCAGCCCCTCGGCCGCCGCCTCGCCACGGAGGGCATCGCCCTTGGCGGGTGTCCGCATGGTGGCCACCACCCGATGACCCTCTCGGGCCAACGTCAGGGCGGCCAGGCGCCCGAATCCGCTGTTGCTGCCGGTGATCAGGATGTTGGCCATCACCGGACCCTATGACCCGACGGGCCAGCGTTGAGAAGCCAGACGGCTCGACCGGTGGACCCGCTGACGCTGGAGACCCGCACCAGACACGCCGCCGTGATGGACTGGCGAGCATGCGACGAACCGGTCAGAGCCTCTACGGATCCGTCCTCGTGGCGGTCGGGCTACTGGCCGCCTCCTGCGGCGGCAGTTCCGACGAGGTCGCCGACGTCCCGGTAGCGCCCACGACGACGGTGGTGGTGCTCGCCACCACGACCACGACCACGGTCGCCCCATCCACCTCGACCACGGCCGCCCCGGCAACCACGGCGGCTCCGCCCACAACCACGACCACCACGGCCCCGACAACCACGACCACCACGGCCCCGACAACCACGACCACCAGCACGACCGCTCCACCCACCACCGTTCCACCCACCACCACGTCCACGACGGCCCCACCCGCCACCACCGCCGCCCCGACAACCACGACCACCAGCACGACGGCTCCACCCACCACCGTCCCGCCCACCACCACCGTTCCACCCACGACCACCAGCACGACGGCTCCACCCACCACTGCTCAGCCCACGACGACGACCACGGCTCCACCCGCCACCACCGCCCAGTCCACGACGACGACGGCCACGACCACGACCACGACGACCGCTCCCCCGCCGGCGGAGATCCGGATCTCCGGATTCACCTTCCAGGGAGCCACCCAAGCGGTGGTCGGTCAGACCATCCGGTTCTCCAACCTGGATGGGGCGGCACACACCGCGTCGGCCAACGGGAACGCGTTCGACACCGGGACCATCTTCGGCGGGCAGTCGGCCGACGTGGTCATCGATCGACCGGGCACCTTCGCCTACTTCTGTGCGTTCCACGGCGGCATGACCGGATCGATCACCGTCACCGACTGATTCGTCTCACCAGCCGGTTGGGGGAAACGGCAGGAGACCCGCAGATGGTTCCGACAGGTGACGAAGGTCCCCAAAACCGCGGGACTTCCGGCACTGGTCCGGCCGCCGTCGCAGCTGTCGAGGCGGTCGCCCTCCTCGATCAGCGGGTCGCCGAAACCGTCAGGGGGTGCGGCCGCAGAAGGCGGCGAGGCGGTCCATGGGCGAGGCGCCCTCCGGAGCCTCCACCGCTGGAGCGAATGCACCGCTGGCTCGCACGTCGTCGGTGACGAACCCACCGAAGAAGGCGGTCGTCGACTCGACGACGTCGTCCGGGGCGTCGAAGGCCTGCCCGGTCCCCCGAGCCAGGTCCCAGCAATGGAGGAGGTTGTCACCCGACAGGATCTGGGTCAGCACGCCAAGTGGCAAGGTCCCGAAGAGGAGGGAATCGACCTCCTCGTCGAGGTCGCCGACACCGTCCAACGCCGCATCG
>JAAZXY010000094.1 GCA_014239855.1 Acidimicrobiales bacterium
AGCCCCACCGGGCACCAACCTGCTCTTCTCGGTGTTGCTTCGCCCCGACTGGCCGGTCGAACGGTTCACCCTGGTGACCTCGGGACTGGCCGTGTCGTTGGTCGACGCCCTGGGATCGTTGTTCGAAACGCAGGCCGTCGACGTCGAGGCCATGGTCAAGTGGCCCAACGACGTCCTGCTGGTCGACCGGGAGACCGGTTCGCTGCTGGGCAAGGTGGCGGGGATCCTGGCCGAGTTGGTTGCCGGACCGGTAGCCGGTGGATCGGCGATCGACGGTGCCGTAGGGCCGGCCGTGGTGTTCGGCATGGGGGTGAACGTCGCCTGGCCGGGCCCTGGCGATCCGACGCCACCAGGCGCGGTCTCCCTGGTCGGGATCGGTGCGGAGGTCGACCCGCCGGCCCTGCTGGACGATGTGCTGCGGTCCCTGGAAGGGCACCTGGCCGCGCTGGGCAGCCCCGATGGACCGATGGCGCTTCGCGAGGCCCACCGGGAGCGTTCGGCCACCGTTGGTCGGAACGTACGCGTCGAGCGCGACGGGGACGACCTGGCGGGCAGGGCGGTCGACGTGGCCGTCGACGGTGCGCTGGTGGTCGAGGTGGCCGACGGATCGATCGTCGAGGTGCTGGCCGGCGACGTGGTCCACCTGCGGGCGGACTGAACCGAACCCCCTGATTGCCAGTCGGCGATCAGGGGCAGGCGATTACGGATCCGGGGTGTGGGCCTCGAGGTCGTCGAACGCCGTAGCGACCCGGACGGTCACCGGTCCCGGCGCCGGATCGAAGGTGGCCTCTACCTCACCGGTGACCGCCGAGATGGCGCTCACGTTGCGGGTGGCCGACGTCAGGAAGGCCTCGTCGGCCGTCAGGAGTTCGTCCGGGTCGACGTCGCGGACCTCCACATCACCGACCGGGGTGGCCAGTGGCTCGCGCCCGACCAGTTCCAGGATCAATTCGCGGGTCACCCCGGCCAGACAGCCCGACGACAGCGGCGGCGTGACCAGTCGACCGTCGACGACCAGGAACAGGTTGGTCCCCGTGCCCTCGCACAGCATCCCGGCGGTGTTGCGGAACAGTGCCTCGGTGCTTCCTGCCCGCCGGGCGGTGGCCAGGGCCAGGACGTTCTCGGCGTACGACGTCGTCTTGAGGCCGGTCAGGGCCCCGTGCTCGTTGCGGGCCCACGGCACCAGGTGCACCTGCTCGGCGTTGGGCCAGACGTTGCCCCCGGAGGTGGACACGACGAGGGTGCCCGGGCCGCCTCCGCGTCCCGACCCGAGTGGACCGGGGCCACTGGACCACGTGATCCTCAGCAGGCCGGCGGCCGGATCAGCGGTCAGTACGTCGTCGATGGCTGTCCGGATCAGGCCTTCGCTGGGCTCGTCGAGGCCGAGGCCCGATGCGGACCGGGCAAGTCGGCGGAGGTGCCGGCTGAGGGCGAACGGCGCGCCGTTCACCACCTTGGTGGTCTCGAACACGCCGTCGCCCACCACGATGGCGTGGTCGTCGGCCCGCAGGGCGGCTTCGCCGGGCGCCAGCAGGCGTCCGTCCACCCAGCTGACGCCCAGAGCGGCGGTTGATGCAGCGTCGTGGGCGGTCGTATCGGCCATCAGCGCAGGCTAGGTCGCCCGTGCCTTCTGACGGGGTCGTGCCGTGTGGGGGCGCCCGGGTGGGTTGGGAGGCCACTGGTAACCTGAGCAGCGTGTCGGACGGACCTGCCGACGGACCTGCGGATGGGCCTGATTCCGTCGAGGCGCCGTCCCCCCATGTGGTGGCTCCCCATGCCACGGTTGCGCCCCCTGACGGGTCTCCTGTTGGAGAGGCCGCCCCCGAGATCGGCTCTGATTGGGCCTACCGGCGGACGTGGCCCCAGCGGCTGCTGATCGTCGCCAACGTGATGCTGGCCGCCGGCCTGTTCTTCGGGGCATCCCGTCTGTCTTCCTTCGAGGAGGCGGTGGGCAGCATCATCCGGATCGACGTGCCGGCCGGAGTGCTGGCCGATCTCGACGTGCCGATCGGCGCCGATGGCACCGAGGGAGACGGCGGCTCCTCAGCCGACCCGGTGGCCGCCGTATCCGACGAGGACCGCCCGTCACCACCGCGCAACATCCTGCTGATCGGCACCGACAGCGCGGTGGGACTCGACGACGACGACCCCGCCGGCCGGCGGGACCGAACGCCCGGGGTGGCACTCGCCGACGCCATCATGTTGCTGCGCCTGGATCCGCACCTGGGCACCGCCTCGCTGGTCTCGTTGCCCCGGGACCTCTACGTGATGATCCACCGCGAGGGAGTGCCGGTCCGCGAAGAGAAGCTGGCTTCGGCACTGCTGGTCGGGGGCATGGAGCTCGGCGCCCCGACGCTCATCGAGACGGTGACCAGGAACTTCGGCGTCCCCATCCACAATTTCGTGGTCATCGACTTCCTGGGCTTCGAGGCCGTGGTGGACGAGATTGGTGGGGTACCGGTGTGGTTCCCCCATCCGGCCCGTGACGTGGCCTCAGGCCTCTACGTCACAGAGGCCGGGTGCACCTCCCTGGACGGACGGGCGTCGCTGTCCTTCGTGCGGAGCCGAAAGCTGGAGCTCTTCGTGGACGGCCGCTGGCAACGTGTCGGCGTTTGGAACGACCTGGAACGGAACCGGCGCCAGCAGGACTTTCTTACCCTGGCCCTTGAACGGGTGGCCGGCACCGGTGCCCGATCGATCATCGTGCGCGACGACCTCA
>JAAZXY010000095.1 GCA_014239855.1 Acidimicrobiales bacterium
CTGGTCACCTCTCGGTACGTCTCGTCGACGGGGCCCGACTGCTCGCCCTGGCCGGTCATCCCGACCGCTCCCCCGGGTCGAGCAGCACCGATGGGTCGAAGGTCCGTTCCTCGGCCACCAGGAGCACGTTCAGGAAACTCAGGTTCTCCAGCGAGGCCGACGGCTCGACGATGATCTCCCGCTGGAAGTCGCTTCCTCCGCCCGGGTCCAGGACCCGCCCGACGGGGATGTCGGCCGGGAACCTGCTGCGGCCACCGGAGGTCACCACCACTTCTCCGGCCTCCACGACGGCATCGGCCCGCACGCCGGCGTCGATCACCAGGAACCCCGTCCGGCCGCCGCCACGGGCCAGGCCCTCGTCCTGGGAACCCACGAGCCGGACACCGACCCGGAACTCCGGATGGGTGGCCAACCGGACCACCGAACGGGCCCGGTCCACCGATTCCAGACGACCCACCAGACCGGCGCCGGTCACCACCGGCATGCCTTCGGCCAGACCGTCGTCACTCCCCTTGTCCACCTCGATGGTGTGGGTGGCGAAGTTCCCCGGCGGTGTCCCCAGGATCCGGACGACCACGGTTTCGAGGTCGGCGAAGTCGATACCGACCTCACCCAGAAGGCGTTTCAGGAGTTCGTCATCGGCCTCGGCCGACAGCCGTCGGCCACGCATCCGGGCCAGCTCATCGGCCAATCGCTCGTTCTCGGCCCGCAGATCGTCGTAGTCCAGGAGCCCGTTCCACACCGAGCGGGCCGGCGACACCACCCGATCGGTGACCGAGCGGAGCGGTTCGATGACGTCTCGGACGCCGCGTTGGAAGGCACCCAGCGGTTCGACCCCGCGGTACTGAAGGGTGAGCAGCGTGAGGGCTGCGGCGATCAGGATCAGCAGGGTGGGCCGCGGAACGCCCGTGGGCCGAGGGGCCGCCACGGTCGCCTACTCGGCGTCGTCGCCGAAGATCATGTCCCCGAAGCGCGAGAACTCCTCGAGCACCGCGGTCGCACCCATGGCCACGGCCCGCAACGGATCGGGGGCCATCCACACCGGCATGCCGGTCTCGGCCCGGATCCGGTCGGCCAGCCCGATCAGGAGCGCGCCGCCCCCAGCCAGGGTGATGCCCCGATCCATGATGTCGGCGGCCAGTTCCGGTGGCGTGCGATCCAGGGTGACCTTCACGGTGTCGATGATGGCCGACACGGGCTCCTCGAGGGCTTCGCGGATCTCCCGGGTGGTGAAGACCGCCGCTTCGGGGAGTCCCGACCGGAGGCCACGACCGCTGGCCTCGGCTCGGATCTCCTGGGTCAGCGGGTGAGCCGAGCCCAGGCGGATCTTGATGTTCTCCGCGGTGCGATCTCCGACGTCGACGCCCTTCTCCTTCTTCAGGAATTGCTTGACGGCGTCGTCCATCTCGTCCCCGCCGACCCTGGTGGACTGGGAGGCCACCACGCCGCCGAGGGAGATGACGGCAACCTCGGTGGTGCCCCCTCCGATGTCGACGATCATCGAGCCGGTGGGTTCGGCGACCGGCAGGCCGACCCCGATGGCGGCTGCCATGGGTTCCTCGATGATGTAGGCGGGCGGGCGTGCTCCGGCGTACTCGGCTGCCTCCTGGACAGCCCTTCGCTCCACACCGGTGACCCCGGACGGCACACAGATCACCATTCGCGGCTTGGCCCACTTGCGGCTGTGGACCTGCTGGATGAAGTAGCGGAGCATCTTCTCGCAGACCTCGAAGTCGGCGATGACACCGTCCTTGAGGGGTCTCACGGCCCGGATGTGGTCGGGCGTCCGTCCGATCATCCGCTTGGCCTCGTCGCCGACGGCCAGCAGCGCTCCGTCCAGTGCGTTGACGGCCACCACTGACGGCTCATCGAGAACGATGCCCTCGCCCCGGACGGAGACCAGCGTGTTGGCCGTGCCGAGGTCGACCGCGATGTCTCGGGAGCCGAAGACCGGCCGCCGGGCCGATCGATCTGGGGTAGCGGCCATTGCCCGGGGGGCTCCGTCGGTCGTGGGGTCGGTGGACCTGCTCACGGCCAGCCGCGCAACGGGTCAGACCCGAAGCGAGGCGCCCCGGGACTTCCGGAAACGTAACGCGTCCGTCACCCGAATGCCACTCTCCGCGTACACGCGACCACTTACCGCGGGCAACTGTTCGCTGGGGTCGGGGCCCGCCGAGTGGCGAAGGGGAACTGGAGACCGGGAACTAGAGACCCGGGAAGAAGATGCCGATCTCGCGCTCGGCCGACTCGTTGGCGTCCGATCCGTGGACAAGGTTCTCGGTCATCACGAGGCCGAAGTCGCCCCGGATCGTGCCCGGTGCGGCGTCCCGGGGGTTCGTGGCCCCCATCATGGAACGAACCACGGCGAACGTGTCCTCGGGGCCCTCGACGACCAGCACCATGGCTGGCGAACGGGACATGAAGGCCACCAGTTCGTCGTAGAAGCCCTTGCCCACGTGCTCCTCGTAGTGGCGAGCCAGAGTGTCGCCATCCAGCAGGCGCAGTTCGGCCGCCGCGATGGTCAGGCCCCTACGTTCGAAGCGGCCGATGATCTCTCCGACCAGGCCGCGTTCCACGGCGTCGGGCTTGCAGATGACGAGGGTTCGGTTCATGG
>JAAZXY010000096.1 GCA_014239855.1 Acidimicrobiales bacterium
ACGAACGTTGGAGCGTCGAGCGAACGTGCACTGTTGTGCGTCTTCAACACACCCAGGTACATGCCATCTGGACCCTTGCGCAGATAAGACCTGACGTGGATGACAGCGGGTTCGACGTCGAGGTCGACGCACTGCCATGTCAATGCCAGAGCCTCTCCAGGCCTCAGTCCGACGCCGAGCATCACCGCCCACAAGGCGTGCAGACGATCCCCCTCAGCGGCCTTGAGGAGCCGCTGAGCCTGCTCTGGTGACAGCACCGAACCAGCCCTGACAGGCGACGACGCTGGGCAGGTGGAGAGTTGGGCGGGGTTCCAGTCGAGGCGTCGGTTGCGTTGCGCCCACCTGTACGCCTGAGCCAAAACGTTGCGTTGCATCGCCACATAGCGGCTCGACAGCCTCTCGGCCTGTCGAGCCAGGAACCGTTCGACATCGTCCACACTCACGTCGAGTGCGAAACAGGTACCGAGCTCTGCGTCGAGATGGCGTCCACACAGTGCGTACAACTCGACGGTCGAAACAGCCAACTGACCCGCCTCGAAACGGCGCCTGATCGACTCCTGAAGGTCCCCCAGCAGGTCACCGACAGTGAGGTCCTCGGCGGGGACCGCCGCCTCGGGTGTCAACCCAGAGAGGAACAACTCTGCGTCACTCTTGGTGTCAAACGTGCGTCGCAGCCTTCGCCGCCGCCCATCGACACCACGCGGCAACGAGGCCATCGCCACCCACCTGCGTCTCGACCTGTCATAGAAGATCGAACCGTCACCCAGACGTCGCGTCGTGCGCCGTGCCATCTCTTCCGTCCTTTCCGACCTATCGGCCTGGAAGCCACTTGCTCGCCACTCGGCCCCCCGAAGCGCAACCGGCTCAAAAGCCGCTTGACGCTTCGACTGGTCGAAAAGAACCTCTGAACAGGGAATACGCGGAAGGAGCTGGGGCGCCGATGTGGCGCAGTCAGGCAGCGCACCTGCTTTGGGAGCAGGGGGTCGGCGGTTCAAATCCGCCCATCCCGACACAACGGCGCCCTACCGGCTCAGAGAGCGATCGACCCCCGGTGGCGGGAACCGGGGGCCGACCTGGAGTCGACACCGGGAACCGCCGCTTCGGCGGGGATGCGACGGAAGACCCGTTAATGCGCCGGCCCGTTCTGAGGGGCCCAACCGCCGGGAATCTCCGTAGCGGGATCCGACGGACCGGACCCGTTGTTCGACGCGAAACTTACCCCGCCTTTCGCGGGTTGTCACGCAGACCCTTCCGGGAGCCGGACCCTTCCGTCCCCGTAGGCTCCGCCACCGTGGAACTGTTCATCCTCCGACACGCACGGCCCGAGGCCGAATCCCGCCCCGACGGCGAGGGCGCCAACCCTCCCCTGTCCGACATCGGCCGACGCCAGGCTCAGGTGACGGCCGACCTACTCGCCGGGGAGGGCATCGAACACGTCGTCACCAGCACGATGCGCCGGGCCATCGAGACGGCCGACCCCCTGGTCCGACGCCTCGGACTCGAACCCGAGCCCGTGGTCGGACTCGAAGAATCCGATCGCCACCGCTCCGAGTACGTCCCGGCCGAGGAGATGGGCAAGGACCACGCCATCGTGCGCGAGTTCCTCGAGGACCGGGAATCGGTGTTCGGAGGCGACTACCCAGCCTTCCGGCTCCGGGTCAGCGACGCCTTCGACGGGATCGTGGAACGCAACCGGGGCCGCACCGTCGCCGTGTACTGCCACGGCATGGTGATGGGCGTCTTCCTCCAGACGATCCTCGGCCACGACGACCCGTTCCGGATCTACCACGACTACTGCGGGATCCTCCGCGTGACCGCCTCATCGAACGGGATCCGCACCGTTCGCTGCGTCAACGAGACGGCCCACGTCCGCCACCTTCTGGGCTGAGCACACGCTCGCCAGTCGGAAGGGTGACCGGACCGGCCCCGAAGGACCGACCATTGAAACGCGTACCCCGTACGGGATTCGAACCCGTGTTACCAGGTTGAGAACCTGGCGTCCTGGGCCTCTAGACGAACGGGGCCAGTGACAGGCCCACGGCCGATACGTGAATCGGGTCCGTGGGCGGCGCTCAGTGTAGCGACGGCCGTTCAGACCGCCTCTTGCTCGGGGGGAAGGACTCGAACCCTCAATGACTGGACCAGAACCAGCTGTGTTGCCAATTACACCACCCCCGAAGGTGGGCCCCGGAGGGCGGCGTCAGCGTAACGGCTTCTCGGATTCGAGCGACCGGCCGACGGCGTGCGTCCGTCGCCCCCACCCGGTGTGACGGCGCTGGATCAGAGCCGCTGACGGGCCCGATCGATGCGTCGAAGGACCTCGTGGCGTTCCATGCACTCGGCCATGGTCTCGAAGAGCGGCGGACCGACCGTGCGCCCGGTCACCGCCACCCGGACCGGCGCCTGGGCCTTGCCCAACCTGAGCCCCAACCCCTCGCCCACCTCAAACACAGCGCCCT
>JAAZXY010000097.1 GCA_014239855.1 Acidimicrobiales bacterium
CGATGAGGCCCAACTCGTCGCGTAGCCACTGGATGGTGGCACCGGCCATGGCCACCGATCCCTCCAGTGCATAGGTAGGCGCCTCGCCGGCCACCTGCGCGGCGACGGTGGTCAGCAGCCCGTTGGTCGAAGCCACCGCATCGGTCCCCGTGTGCATCAGCAGGAAGCAGCCGGTGCCGTAGGTGTTCTTGACCTCGCCCGGCGAGTGGCAGCCCTGTCCGAACAGCGCAGCCTGCTGGTCGCCGAGGATCCCCGAGATGGGCACGCCGGCGAGCGGCCCGACCCCGACGCCGAGGCGACCGATGGACGGCACGATCTCGGGCAGCGCGGCAGCCGGGACGTCCATGGCGGCCAGCAGGTCAGGGTCCCAATCCAGGGTGGCCAGGTCCATGAGCAGGGTCCGCGAGGCATTGGTGACGTCGGTGGCGTGACGGCCCCCTTCGGGTCCGCCAGTCAGGTTCCAGAGCAGCCACGAGTCGATGGTGCCCAGCAGGGCCTCGCCGGCCTCGGCGCGGCCGCGGAGCCCGTCGACGTTGTCCAGCAACCACGTGGCCTTCGGGCCGCTGAAGTAGGTGGCCAGCGGTAGGCCCGTGACCGACCGGAAGCGGTCCGGGTCGCCGTCGGCACCTCCCTCGGCAGCCAGGCGTTCCACGATGCCGTCGGTCCGGGTGTCCTGCCAGACAATGGCCCGGTGGAGCGGCTGACCGGTGGCCCGATCCCAGGCGACGAGGGTCTCTCGCTGGTTCGTGATGCCGACGGCGGTCAGATCGCCGGCCGTGAGATCGCACGAGGCGAGCGCCTCGTCCACCAGCGACCAGGTGTTGGCCAGGATCTCCGCTGCGTCGTGTTCGACCCAGCCGGGCTGCGGGAAGTGCTGGGCGTGGGGCCGTTGGGCGCTGGCCACCACGCCGCCCGTCTGATCGAAGACCATGAACCGGGTACTGGTGGTGCCCTGGTCGATGGCGCCGACGAGAGGGCCCCTGCCGAGGGGACCCCTTTCCAGAGACACGTTCAGCCGGCCCGACCGTTGACCTGGCCCGGACCACGACTCCAGAAGGCCACGTGGCCGGGCACCGGATCATCGGCCGAACCCTCGTCGGGCAACGGTTCGCCGACGGCCACCCCCAGCGGGATCAGGCCGGCCCAAGACGGCTCGTCGAGGTCCTCGGCGTCGTCGACCGGTCCACCGGTCCGGGCCTTCATCGAGCACTCGTCCAGCGACAGGATCAGCACCGTGGTGCCGGTGATCTCGATGTCGTGGGCCGGACGGATCTGGGCGCTGCGCCCCGGGATGGTGTGGTCGACGAGCCGGTCCAGGGCCGCCACCTTGGCGTCGCGGTCGGTGATCTCGGTAGCCGTGCCCATGACGACCACCGAGCGGTAGTTCATGGAGTGGTGCAGACCGGAGCGGGCCAAGACGAGGGCGTCGAGCAGGGTCACGGTCACGCAGACCTCGACGCCCTTCTTCGCCGTGCGGAGCAGCCGGCTGGCCGGCGAACCGTGCAGGTACAGGACGTCGCCGTCCCGGGCATAGAGCATCGGAATGACCACCGGATGCGACCCGTCGCCCTCCCCTGCCACCAGCCCGACGTGGGCCATCAGACCCTCGTCCAGTACGGCGTCGATGGCGTCACGGTCGGTGACGGCCCGGTCGGGAACCCGGCGAAGGGTGGTTCGATCGCTCATGCGACGAGTGTTCCACGGGCCACGGTCACGGCGCGGCCGGTCAGGTGCACGCGATCGCCCACCAGCTCGACGTCCATCTCGCCGCCACGGGCCGAGGCCTGCTCAGCCCGGAAGGCGTTGCCCATTCGTGGTGCCCACCAGGCGGCCAACGTGGTGTGGGCCGATCCGGTCACCGGATCCTCGGCGATGCCCACGTTGGGACCGAACACCCGTGACACGATCGCCACCTCGTCACGATCGTCGCAGGCTGCGGTGACGATCACCGCTCGATCCCCGATGCCGGAGACGAGTTTCAGGTCCGGGGAGCAATTGCGGACCGCGGCGGCCGATCCGACCTCCAGCAGCAGATCGGTCGCCCCGTCGCCGGCCGCCACGACCGGGCAACCAATGGCTTCGGACATTGCGTCGTCCACCACCCGATCGCTCAATCGGTCGACCGGGAAGTCCAGCCGGATCCCGCCTCCCGGCGACCCGGCGGCCACGGCGGCCAGGCGTCCCGAACGGGTGTGAAACCCGATCTCTCCTGCCCGGGCGTGGTCGGTCTCCCCCCGCTCGGTGAACAGGACGTGAGCCGTGGCCAGGGTGGCGTGGCCACACAGGTCCACCTCGCTGGTGGGCGTGAACCAGCGCAACGCCCACTCCTCCGAGCCGTCCGACCCGTCGACGTCGGAGGGATGACAGAACGCTGTCTCCGACAGGTTCATCTCGAGGGCTACGGACTGCATCCAGCCTTCGTCGACCGGTCCGTCCAGGACCAGCACAGCCGCCGGGT
>JAAZXY010000098.1 GCA_014239855.1 Acidimicrobiales bacterium
CGGATGTGCCGGGCACTGATCCCGCCCATGCAGGAACGCCGCTGGGGTCGGGTGGTGGCCATCACGTCGGCCACCGTGCGCGAACCGTCGCCCAACCTCATGCTGTCCAACACCGCCCGGGCCGGCCTGACGGCCTTCCTCAAGACGACCGCCACCGAAGTGGCGGGCGACGGGGTGACCGTCAACTCGGTCCAGCCGGGGCTGCACGCCACCGGTCGCCTGCGCGACCTCTATGACGACCTGGACGACGCGGCCTCCGGACACCCGATGGGCCGAATCGGCGACCCGGCCGACTTCGGACGGATCGTGGCCTTCCTCTGCTCGGAGACCGCCAACTACGTCACCGGGACCGGCCTGCCCGTGGAGGGCGGAACGCTGAAGGGGACCTGACCCGGCCAGCGGATCCGGTCAGGCGCAGCAGTCGGCGACCGATCCTCCGGCGGCCGAGCCCAACTGCACGTCGGCGAACTGTTCGTTGTCACCGGTCTTGACGTACCACTCCCAACGCACGTCGTCCGGCGCCTCGACCCAGGTCTCGGTCTTGTCGGCGAAACAGCAGAGGGCGTCGCCCACCCCGGTGGTGTCCAGGCCCTCGTCGGCGATGCGGGCCTCGGCGGCCACCACCTCGGCGGCCGTCTCGACCTCCACGCCCAGATGGTTGAGCGAGCCACCGGCGCCCGGCTTCTCGAACAGCACCAGCTTCAGGGGCGGGTCGGCGATGGCGAAGTTGGCGTAGCCCTCCTTCACCTTGGCCGGCGGAGTGGAGAACAGACGGGTGTAGAAGTCGATGGCCTCGTCGAGGTCACCCACGTCGATGGCCAGCTGCAGTCGCCCCATGGTTCGTCTCCTTCGTCGGGCACCGGTACGAACGGTGCTTGTAGATCGATGTTCATCAATATAGACTTTCATCTATATGAACGCAACCGTCGAGACCGCCTGCTGCCCGCCGCTGACCCAGTCAGCGCTTTCAGAGCCCGCCGCCACCCGGCTGGCCGAGGTGTTCGCCGTGCTGGCCGACCCGGTCCGCCTCCGCCTGTTCAGCCTCATCGCGTCGGCGCCCGGCGGCACCTGTGCCTGTGACGTGGTCGAACTCGTCAACCGGTCCCAGCCCACGGTCAGCCACCACCTGAAGGTCCTCCACGAGGGCGGCCTGGTCACCCGGGAACGCCGCGGCCGCTGGATCTGGTACCAGGCCCACCCCGCAGCGTTGGCCGACGCGGCATCCCTCCTGGACTGCTGCTGATTCCCCTCAGAGACGGGCCAGGGCGGCCAGGAAGCGGTCGTTCTCGGCCGGCGTCCCGATGGTGACCCGGATCCCCACCCCGGGGAACGGCCGCACCACCACGCCCTGTCGCTCCAACTCCGGGAAGACCTCGTCGGTCCGACCCCCGAGGGGTAGCCACACGAAGTTGGCGTGGGCGTCGGGCACCTCCCAGCCGCCGTCCCGGAGGGCGACCACCACCCGGTCACGCTCGGCGGTCAGCCGGTCGATCACCACCTGCACCTCGTCACGGGCGGCAATGGCGGCCAGCGAGCCCTTCTGGGCCAGATGGTTCACGGCGAACGGGATCAGCACCTTGTCGACCTGTTCAGCCACCGACGGGTCGGCCACGCCGTAGCCGGTCCGCAGGGCGGCCAGCCCGTAGGCCTTGGAGAACGTCCGCAGCACCACCACGTTGGGATGGTCGGGCACCAGGTCGGTGACCGGATCGCCCAGATCGACGGTCACGAACTCCCGGTACGCCTCGTCCACGACCACCAGCACGTCGTCGGGCACCCGCTCGACCAGCGTGCGGATCTCGTCGACGTGCACCGCGGTCCCCGTCGGGTTGTTGGGGTTGGCCAGAACCACCAGTTTGGTGCGCGGCGTCACGGCGGCCGCCACGGAATCCATGTCGAAGGCGTGGTCGACCAGGGGCACCGCCACCTCGACGCCCCCGGTGATCCGGACGTCCACCGGGTAGGCCTCGAACGACGGCCACGGATAGACCACCTCGTCACCGGGATCCACATAGGACAGGAAGAGCTGCTGGAGCAGGCCGACCGACCCACAGCCCGTGACCACCTGTGCGACGTCGACGCCCAGCCAGCCGGCCAGGGCATGGCGAAGCTCGGTCGCCCCGTGGTCGCCGTAGCGGTTGACCTCGCCGGCCGCAGCGGCCACCGCCTCGACGACCGAGGCCACCGGCGGGTACGGGTTCTCGTTGGACGACAACTTCACCGCGTCGGCCGCGTCGAGGCCGTGCTCGTCAGCGGCCATGGCCGTCGACTTCCCCGGCCGGTACGGGGCCATGGCGGCCACCGTGGCCCTCGGTCGTCCCACCGTCATGGCGTCTCTCCTCCGGTCGGCGGCACGGGTGCGCAGTGCGCGCCCCGTCCCGGGTTGAACAGGTCGTCGGGGTCCA
>JAAZXY010000099.1 GCA_014239855.1 Acidimicrobiales bacterium
ATGGCGCAGCCGGCGTACGGGGCGAGGTACTTGAACGGTGCCGGGTCGGACGCCGGGGCGACCACCACGACGGTGTACTCCATGGCCCCGTGGGCCTCGAGCACCGCCACGTTCTGGGCCACGGTGGACGCCTTCTGGCCGATGGCCACGTAGACGCACTTCATGCCCTGACCGGCCTGGTTGATGATCGTGTCCATGGCGATCGTCGTCTTGCCGGTCTTGCGGTCGCCGATGATCAGCTCACGCTGGCCACGACCGATCGGAATGAGGGAGTCGATGGCCTTGATGCCGGTCTGCATCGGCTCGTGCACGGGCTTGCGGCCCATGATCCCCGGCGCCTGGATCTCCATGCGGCGCTGCTGGGTGTTGGTCAGCGGACCCTTGCCGTCGATCGGCTCGCCGAGGGCGTTGACGACGCGACCCAGGAGGCCGTCGCCGACGGGCAACGACAGGATGTCACCGGTGGCCCGGACCGTCTGGCCCTCCTCGATGTCGTCGACCTCACCGAGGACCACCGCACCGATGGACTCCTCGTCGAGGTTCAGGGCGAGGCCGAACGTGCCGCTCTCGAACTGGAGCAGCTCGTTGACCGCCGCGTCGGGCAGGCCCGACACGCGGGCGATGCCGTCGCCGACCTCGAGGATCCGGCCGACCTGGCTCTGTTCCAGGCTGGGGGTGAACCCGTCGAGGTTCTTGCGGATCGCTTCGGCGATGTCCGCCGTGTTGATCGTGAGTTCGGACATGGTTTGTCTCTCTCGTCTCTGGCTCGTGTGCCGCTGGCCGGGGCCTAGCGGAAGCTCTCGCGAAGCTGGTTCAGGCGGCGTCGGACGCTGCCGTCGATGATGTCGTCGCCGATCTCGGTGACCACACCACCGAGGACCGTCGGGTCGATGACGACCTTGATCTCGACGGCCTTGCCGGTGCGGGTGTTGATGGCGGAGGCCAGGCGGTCCCGCTGATCGGAGGTCAGGTCGACCGCCGATCGCACGGTGGCCACGGCCTTGTTGCGTGAAGCGGCGCTGCGTTCGACCAGCGCATCGACAATGGCGGGCAGTTCGGCGGCGCGACCGGCACCGACCACCATCGAGATGAGGGCCGTCGTGGTGGCCGAGGCCTTCCCACCCAGCAGGTCTTCGACGACCTGCAGGCGACGGGAGACCGGCACAGCCTGGTCAGCCAGGGTCGAGCCCAGCTGGCCGTCACCCCGGAGGGCCTGGGCGAACCGGAACAGCTCGTCCTCCACCGTGGCGAGGTCACCCTCTGCCGCAGCGACGGCGAACAATGCGTCGGCGTAGCCGGTCACCGTCGGGTCAGCCATTGCTGCCGGCCACCTCGTCGATGTAGGCGTCGATCAGGCGACCCTGCACCTCGGCGTCGAGGCTGGACTGGACCACCCGCTCGGCGGCGCCGAGAGCGATCCCGGCCACCTCGGCCCGGAGGTCGGCAATGGCCTGGGCGCGGGACGACTCGATGTCGGCTGCGGCCCGGGTCCGGAGGTCGGCGATCTCCGCCTCGTGGCGCGCCATCAGGTCGGTCTTGACCTGATCGGCTGCTCCACGTGCCTCGTCGATGAGGCGCGAGGCCTCCGACTTGGCGTCGGCCAGACGAGCCTCGTAGTCGGCCTGAACGGCCTGGGCGTCGGTCCTGGCCTGGTCTGCGGCGTCAAGGTCGCTCCGGATCTTCTCGGCCCGGGCATCCATGGCGCCCTGCACGGCCGGGAAGCCCTTCTTGACCATGAGCACGAACAGGATCAGGAACGCAAGACCGCCCCAGATGACCTCGTTGATCTCAGGCAGGATTGGGCTGGGTGCCTCGAAGCACTTCTCCAGCTCGTCCTGGACGTGGTGATCCTCGAGGGTCTCATGGAGATCCCCGTGGTTGGCCTCGACCGCCTCGTCAAGGTGGTGGGCCATACAGGAGCCCACGCTCTCACCCGATGCCGAGGCCGGGCCGGCGAAGGCCACGAGCCCCAGAAGGGCGAACAGCGGGGCCGCCAGCAGGCGGGTCCGTCGGTTGTTCATGGGTGTCGTCTCTCTGGTCGAAGGGTCTCTCGGATGCGTGATGCCGGGGTCGGCGATCAGGGCATCAGGAGGATGAAGACGACGAAACCGATCAGGGCGAGCGCCTCGGTGAAGGCGATGCCGAGGAACATCGTGGTCCGGACCATGCCGGCCGACTCGGGCTGGCGGGCCATCGAAGAGATGGCGTTACCGACCACGGTGCCGATACCGACACCCGGGCCAATGGCCGCCAGGCCGTAACCGAGACCTGCACCGATGGCCTTGAGGCCCTCGAGCATCTCACCAGCTGCCGTCTGCGCCAGAACGTTCAGCACTTGGATTCTCCTGTTTTCTCA
>JAAZXY010000009.1 GCA_014239855.1 Acidimicrobiales bacterium
ACTCCGGGGTGGGGATCGGCGTGGAGGTGAAGTTGATGGCGATCTCGCCGGCCACGTGGTTGATGACGAAGCCGGGGATGCCGAAGGCGTCGTTCCACGGCACCGAATTGCCGTTCTCGTCCAGGCCGAGGCTCATGGCCACCGTCAGGCTGCCCGTGGTGTCAAAACCCACCGACAGCCGCATGGGCACGTCGTCGACCTGGTTGGGGATGGCGAACCGGGCCTGCCCGGACACCCCGAGCGTCACGTCGGCCCAGTTGCGGACGCTGATGAAGAAGCCGAGTTGCTGGATCCGCAGGCCGAACCCGTTGACGTTGAACAACCAGGCGTCGTCGGGCAGGCGGATGGCCAGGTTGAGGGTGAAGTTGCCGGTGATCAGGCCCCGCAACGAGATGACGAACGGCGCCAGGCTGATGTCGCCGATGACCTCGGTGAGCCCGGCCGGCATGGCCATGGCCCCGGCCAGCGTCGGATCCAGGCGGTTGACGGTGATCGTGTCGCCGCTGCCCGGCATGGTCACCGTGGTGTCGTAGGTCGAGAACGCCACCAACAGGTCGGACATGACCGGACCGCCGCTGAACAGCTCCCAGTTCACGGCTCCTGCGGTGAGGAGCAGGCCCTGGTTGCTGAGCTGGACGTTGGCCCGGATCTCGACGCCCAGGACGCTGACCCGACCCTCGAGGCCCACGGCGATGGTCGACGTGGTGGTGTCGTAGCTGAGGGCGAAGGCCGCACCCAGCAGCTCGAAACCGCTGGCGATGGCCACCGGACCCATGGCCACCGAGATCGACCAGACGCCGTTCGCGTAGCCACCGGCCAGCCGGAACTGGGGCAACGACGTGCCACCGATGGTGATGTCCAGGTTGCCGCCCACCGAGAACCGGGGTCGACAGGATGTGGTGGTGTCCTCGGACGGCGACGCCGGCGGGGCGGTCGTGGTGGTGGTCGTGGTGGTCGTCGTCGTGGACACCACCTCGTCCAACGCCGCGCTGACCGCCAGGGTGCCGGTGGGTGGCGGTGGCCCACAGGCGATGCCGAGCTCTATGTAGGCCTGGCTGATGCGGATCCCGGTGACCGGCGTCCAGTCGGCGCTCATGGCCATCCGGAGGTTGGCGCTGGTCGTCCCGTTCAGCCGGCTGACCGTGCCGGTGATCTGGCCGGCGGGCAGCACCATGCCGGGGATGGGCGTCCACGTGGCCGCACTGTCGGTGTCGGACAGTGCGGCCGAGACGGTGACCGTCCAGTCGCTGCTGTTGGCGAACGCCACCCGGGCCCCGAAGTTGACCGTGGTGCCCAGCAGGTCGACCCGCAGGCCGGCGTCCAGGTCGACCCGGACGTCCCCGGTCGGGGTCCCGGCCTGGTCCAGGTTGGTGAGGCGCAGTGACAGCTGGGTGAGGGTGAGCTGCGAGATGATCGACACCTCGCCCGGCACCCCGAGGGTGAGGTCCCAGCCCCAGTCGGCGTCGCTGTCGGCCCGGCTGAGCGTGCCGGCTGCCGTGAACGTGGAGGCACCCAGCGTGGTGCCGGTCAACGTCACCGCACCGGTGGTCAGGTTGATGCCGCCACCGATGGCAATCTCGGTGGGAAGGCTGATCCGCCCACCGGTGAGGCCGTGGACCCGGTTGACGGCATCGGGCAGGGCCACCACGGCGGCCATCCGGACCTCGCCGGACGACAGCGTGCCCGACACCACGGGCAGCGTCCGCAACGTGTCGTCGTCGGGCACCCAGGTGACGTCCGACCCCTGCAGCACGACGATCATCTCGCCGACCCGCAGGCTGGGGCCGGCCGTCCCGAACGGGGCCAGGCCACTCAGACCGGCGGTCAGGATGGCCTCGGAGTTGGTGAACTCGATCCCCGCGGTGACCGTGGTGTCGAAGATGTTGAGGTTGCCCCCGGCGCTCACCGAGAAGCCGTCGGAGGCGATGGTGATCTGGAGGTCGGCGTCGGTGATGCTGACACCGCCGCCGAAGTCCAACGTGTTGAGTCGCGCCCGGAACGAGGCCGTCCCGGCCACCGTGTCGATGCGGCCGTTGAGGCTCCCGCTGGCCGACACCGAGGCGATGTTCAGCGCAGCCCGGGTCGAGAACGTGATGACCAGGCCGCACGTGCGTGGTGCGGCGCCCCCGTCGGACTGGGCCAGTTCGTCGCCGGCCGGCGGGTCGGCACCGGCGGTCTGGCGGGCGTCGTAGCCCGACGGCAGGTCCTGGCCGGCCGCTGCCCCGCCACCATCGGTCAGTGCGGGCATCACCACCTCGTCGAGGGCCGCCGCGCTGCCCTCCACCGTGGTGGTCGGGGCCTCGGTGGTCGTGGTGGCCGCACCGCCCGAGCATTCCCAGGCCACGCCGAGGCTCGGAGCGGCCAGGGTGAGTGCGCCACCGGCGAAGGTCAGGGCGTCGGCGGTGAGGGTCACGCTGCCGGTGAACCCGTCGACGTCCCGGACCACCGTCCCGGCCAGGGTCAGGTTGGTGAGGTCCAGACCGGTGATGGGGCTGATCGACGGCAGGGTGCCCGCCACGGTCAACGACTGGACGGTCGGGGTGTAGCTCAGGTTGACCGTGCCACGGATGTCGACGGGCAGCATCTCCAGGTCGATCTGGCCGTTGGCGGTGAGGGTGTCCACACCACCGTCGCTGAACGTGACGCTGCCGTCCACGGTCAACCAGATGTCGTTCACGAACTCCAGGTCGTCGAGATCGACGGCCACGGTGACCGAGCCGTCGACGAACGTGCCCGACGCGGCGAACAGCGGGCTCTTGTCCGGATCGTCGGTGGTGCCGGTGCCCGAGATGCCCAGTCCGACAAGTGTGCTGTCGGCGAAGGTGACCGACCCGGAGACCGACCAGTCGTCGAGGCCCAGCATGTCGAGCACCCGGCGGCGGACGTCGCCGGTGAACGTGGCGTCCGCACCGCCGAGCTCGCCGTCAGACACGAACGGCATGAACAGGCTGAGGTCATCGACGTCGGGGCTGGTGATGGGCATCCAGTCGGGCAGGACCAGGACGGCACGGTGCACCGTCACCCCGAACCGGTCGATGCTCATCACCACCTGGTCGAGAGCCAGACCGGCGAACTGGAACGTCTTGTTGGCCACCCAGATCGTCGAGCCGTTGGTGCACGACGGGATGGCCGCCACCAGGTCGCCGGAGATGTCCAGGCCGACCAGGGCATCCTCAAGTGTGCCGACGAGCGTCGGTGACAGGCTGTTGCACAGGGCGGTCAGCGGAGCACGGTCGGTGACCACGACCGGAACCGAGAAGCCCTTCACCGCCCCGTTCGGACCGGTGGCCTTGATGCCCAACTTGTAGCGGCCGGGGGTGGCCGGCGCCTCGAGGGTGGCCGCCTCTGCACCGGCCGCCGTGAGCAGCAGGTCACTGCTGGCCGACCACGACACCGTCGACCCGCTGCTGCCCCTCGCCGAGAAGGTGATCCGCGACCCGGGGGCCATCACGATGGGCTTGCCCGGGTGCACGCCGTCGATGACCACGTCGGGCTGCTGAGCGGCACCCGGAAGGTTTCCGTCAGGGGCGATGGTGACGGTGGCCGTGGACGAGGCCGACACCGGACCGGCGGCCGAGCCGTAGGTGGCCGTGACCTTGATGAGCACCACGCCGGTGACCGACGGGGCGGTCACCGCGAACTCCGCCGACGTGTTGGCAGCCACCGAATCAGCGAACGCCGCATTGCCGGTCAGCAGCGGTGACCCACCGGCCACCGTCCACGACCAGGTCACCGAGCCTTCTCCGGAACCCGACGCCAGGAACTCGATGGGCGACCCGTGGGTGACCCTCACGGCTGACGGGCCGGTGGTCGACACCCGCACCGATGGCGCGGCCTGAGCCCGCACCCACCGACGCATGGCCGGGGCCCCACCCAGCCCGTGGGTCTGGCGACGGGGAGCAAGCCCATCGGCCGTCGACACCGCCGGGATGTCGGTGGGTTCCAGTGGCACGGTGGTGGGTGCCGGCACGATGGTCAGCGGGAGTTCCGCCGAGGTGGTGGTCAGGAGGTCGTCGAAGTCGGCCCGTACCCGCAGGGTGACGGTCCCGCCGAGGGGCACCGACACCGTGGCCGTCCTGGCCGTGGGGGCCGCCATGGCGACCTGGACCCAGGTCGTCCCGTCTCCGTCGAGGCGCTCCACCGCGAACGCCAGGAGCGCCGGCTCGTCGGTGAACGTCCAGTTGACGGTGACCTCGCCGTCTGTGGTGGTGGCGCTGGCCACCGGGGAGAGATGGAGGGGCGGCTCGGTCGTCGTGGTGGTCTGACCGGGCAACGTGGTCGTCGTGGTGGTGGTCGTGGTCGTGGTCGACGCGCCGGGAGCCAAAGTCGTTGTCGTGGTGGTGGTCGGCGTCGGCGGCACGGTCCAGGTGATCACGAGGGTGTCCCACCATTCCCAGTTACCGGTTCCGTAGTCGACCTCGAGGTCGACGAGCGACTTCTCATCGGTACCGGAGTCCGTGGTGACGTCGACCCTGGCCCGACGACGGTCCAGCACGGTGAACCGGAGGTCGGTGTCGGTCGATGCCAGACGGACCCGGACCGTGGCGTCCTTGGCCACGTCGGCCAGCAGGCCCTCACCGAACGCGACGAAGAACGACCCCTCGGCCCGGGGGACGTCGAGCCCGCCGCACGGCTGGTCGGCGACCCGGAACCCCTCGCTGACCCGGTCGGTGCACGTCACGGCCAGGTCGGCCAACGGCGGGATGGTGGTGGTCGTGGATCCCGGCTCGGCCACCGTGGTGGTGGTGACGGTCGTCGTCGTCGCCTCGGCCAGTTCCTCATCGGTCTTGGGGGCGAGCGTCGTGGTCGACGTGGTGACCGTGGTGACCGGCGGCGGCACCGGACCGACGACGAGCCGACCGACCTCCTCGAAGGAGGCCGACCCGTCGGAGTCCAGCTCGAGGACGAGGGTCACCTTGTCGACGAGCCCCGTTGCCGGTACCACGGTGACCAGAACCTGGTCGTCCCCCACGATCGTGGCCGTCACGTCATCTGAGGAGGAATGCACCCGTACCGAGGCCGCCGGTTCCTTGGCCAGGTCGGTGATCACCCCGCTGCCCAGGACCACGGTGAAGCCCCCTCGACCGGAACCCACCTCAACGATGGCACAAGGGAGGCCATCGAGGAGCAGGACCCCGACGCTGGCGTCGGTGCACCGGACTTCGATGGTGGCCGCCGGAAGGCTGGTCGTGGAGGCTGGCACCGTCGTCGACGTCGTCGTCGTGGTGGTCGTGGTCGTCGTGGTGGTCGTGGTCGTCGTGGTGGTGGAGGGCGTGTCCCCCTTGCCGTCGTCAAACGGCACCGTCGTGGTCGTGGACGGTGTGCTCCCGTCGCCCTTGCCGTCGTCGAACGGCACCGTCGTGGTCGTCGAGGTGGTGGTCGTGGCGTCCTCGCCCTTGCCGTCGTCCTGCCTCGGCAGGAGCAGCGCCTGGCCGGCGGCGGGCCACATCTGCTGGTCGTCGGTCGGGGCCTGGATGGTCGGTCGGGGCTTGACCAGCACCGACACCTGGTCGGTGGCCACCGCGTCGCCGTCCACCGCGGAGGCCTCGAACCGCAGGACCGTCGGCTCGTCCACCGGCGGGGCATGGAACCGGGCCGCGCCGTTGGGCATGCCGTCGATCACCACCTGCGGGGCGAGCACCGTGCACCGGGCCTCGCCGGGAAGTACGCACAGCTGACGCCAGGAGACCGCGGCGCCCGCCGTGGCGTCCGCCGTGAGGTGCACCTGGGTGGGTCCGGGCTCTCCCCCGCCGGGCGGGATGGAGATGTCGAAGACGGCCTCCACGACGTCACCCGACACCGTCAGCGGCGGCTTCTCGTCCAGAACCGCGGTGGTCACCGCGCTCAACCCGAGGTCGGTGCCGCCCCGGAGGGTCACCGCGGTGAGGCGTCCCGGTCCCCGCCAGTCGACCCCGGTGGTCACGTCGAAACTGCCGATGCCCGTCGTGTCGTCCGGGCCCAACGACCCGGCGGCACACACCGTGGCGCCCGGGCTGAGTACCGCGGCCACCCTCAGGCAGGTCCACCCGGCCGGTTCGACCATCCCGCCCACCGACACGTGGGCCTCGGCGGTCAGGACCACGATCGGGTGGGCCACCACATCGGTCCCGGCGTTGAACGTCTCCATCCGGGCGACCACCCGGCCACCCGGTCGCACGCCACCACCGACCAGTGCGCTCCGGACGGCCCGCCGGCTCTGCTCGACCACCACCGCACCATGGGAGGTGGAAGGCACGACCGCCGCCGGTTCGACGAGGGTGGCCGTCCACACCGCTCCTCCCGGCTGGGCCCCGTTGGCCGACGCCACCACGACGAGCGGGGCCCCGGACCCGCCGGGCGCCATCTCGACGTCGGTCGTCCAGCTACAACGCAGCGCCGGTACCGGACCGGTGGCCTGGGGGATGGGAGGCGTCTCAGCCCGGCTCATCAACTGCTGGACCAGCTCCTCCTCCACGGCCGACATCTCGGCGTTGAGGTCCAGCGACGCCATGTCGGCCGCCGCGGCCAGCGCGGCCGACGACCGCAGCCGCTCGTCGACCGGTGGTGCCTCCACGACCTCGCCGGCACACGCCCAGTCGCCACTGGAGAACAGCTCGATGCCCGCTGATGCCGAGACGAGCGCCTCGAAACGGGTACCTGCGACGAACGACGCGGCGCCACGGTTGGTCACCCGATGGGCCCACGTGGCCGAGCCGGCGGCCGGGATCCGGACGATGGCGCCGTCGAAGTCGGTCCAGGACCCGTCCGGACCCTGCTCAGCCGGAGTGAGGATCCCCACCGGTTGGTTGGCGGGCTGGATGACGATCGGGAGCACCGAGGTGTTGTCGATCCTCGCCTCCTCGCCCTCGCCCACCGTCGACACCGTGGCCTCCACGACGGACTCACCGGACTCCCCCTCGACCACCGTCAGGGTGAGCGTGCCGGCGGTCTCGTGCCCAGCGTGGACCGCGTCGAGAATGCACCGCACCGGCCCGCCATCGGGGTCCTGGAGACAGGCCACCGGGCCGTCGTGACCGGTCAGGACGGCACCGGCCATGGTGACCACCAGGTCCACCGGGTCGGTGGTCGACCCACCGTTGGTGACGATCGAGTACCCCACCTGCAGGTCGCCACCAGCCACCACCACCGGCATGTCCGACGACACGGTCACCACCAGGTCGGGCGGGACCGGGTCACCGGGATCGAACGACACCGCGGAGGCGACGGGCAGCGGGACGCCGGCCACCATGGGGGTCCACTCGAACCGGCCCTCCACCGGGTCGGAGGCCACCACCCCGGTCACCGTGATGGCCGGGGACACCGAACCGGCGGGCACCTGGCCGTCGAAGGTGCAACCCGTGACGGTGCCGCCGTCCACTGCGCAGGTCCAGCCGTCGCCGTCGGCCCTGACGTCGACCAGGCCGACCTCGGCCGGTACGAGATCCACGATCGTCGGATCGACCACCGGCTGTCCACCGATCGACACCACGGTGAACGCCCAGGTGAGCGCCGAGTGGAGGGCCGCGCCGGGATCGCCGGTGCGTCGGACCGTGGCCCGGGCCCGACCGGGGCGGTCGGTGACGGCCAGCATGGCGTCGGTGTGCTCGACGTTGGCCCGGGGGTCACCTCCGGCCGAGACGATCACAGCGATCCGGTCCACCACCCCGGCCTCGTCGATGGCGGCCGTCAGGTCCTCATAGGTCTCCACCTCCGAGGACAGGGCAAGGAACTCGGCCACCGCGCCATCGGACATGACGGCCAGGTCGACGTCGGCGGCCAACTCCAGGACGACGCGACCCTCGGCCGCCTCGAAGGGCTGGATGGGTGCCGGTCCCAGTGCACCGGCACCGAGGTCGACGCCCCACTCGCAGCGGGTGCCGTCGCACCGCCACCCCGGCGTGGCCGCCGTGGGCATCGGCGAGGCGTCGCCCACCGTGACGCCGGCGGGGAGTCCCACCAGGTCCAGCGAGATCGGTTCCGGGTTCTCGGTGGCCGTCCCCCCGAAGTTCACCACGGTCAGGTCGGCGAGCGCCGACCCGCCGGGCTCCATGGGCAGCATCGGCGCCACCATCCCGTACAGCAGCGGCCCCTCGGACCCGCCGGCGCCCGGTGCCTGCTGGTCGGTGGTCTGGGCGGCGGCCGGCTGTTCGGTCAACACCAGCAACGTCGCCACCTGCAATACCGTCAACATCACCACCAGGGCGCGACGCCCCCTGGTTCGCAACACCCCGAACCGGGTCACTGGTCGCATCCCGTGGACTGCCACGACGACATGAACAACGCACCGTTGCGATTCTCGAACATCGGCCGATACGCCGGTGACGCCACGATCACCCGATCGATCCCCGCGTCACGATCCCCCGCAGCCGACGATCCGGCCACATACCCCGGATACAACACCTGCGCGGCAACCGTCGCCATGTCCTGGCCACACCCCGCCGACGACCACAACCGGTTGTTCCACACGACGTCCGACACCCGCTGCACATCAGCGGTACACGTCCCGTCCGGACACCCCATCAACCACGTCACCAGACCCTGCGCGGCGTTGCCGCCATCAGCATCAGCCCCGAACACGAACTCGACCTGCCACCCGTTGCCCGCATAGTCACCCGGCTGGGTCCGCGCCGGTTCCCACCCCATGATGTCGTCGAGATGATCGGCGATCGGCATCCCGAGCACCTCTGACACCACACCCTGGAGACGCGCCGGCAGATAGAAGCAGTTCTGGCACGTCCACGACCCGCCGTCCCCGTCGGTGATCGTCCACTCCAACACCGACGGACCATCACCAGGCGCGAACCGCCACGACGCCAACGACATCGAGTTGGTGAGGCTGTTGACCCGCGACGACGGCCGCACGATGCCCGCATCGGCGTGCCCCGGATCAGCCTCCGGAACCAACGACGGCACCGGCGACCCCGCCGGATCCGACAACGGGATCGTCACCACCGGCACGTCGACCGGCACCGGCACCGCCACCGGCGGCGACGTCGTAGCCGTCGACCGCACCACAGGACCACCATCGCCGCCACACCCCGACACCACCACGACCGCTACCAGACACACCCCAGCCACCAGCCCACCACGCAGCCAGCCACGCACGAGTACAGGCACCCGGGAGGTCATCTCATCGACACCGATCCGCGACCGCCTCGTCCAACACCGCCTGAGACGCCGCGAAGCCGGCATCGTCAGCCAGGTCCACCACCAGAGCCTCCACCGCCGCCCCCGACGGATCCACCACCGACAGATCCGCGATCTCATCGAGCACATCGGCCGAACGCCCCAACGCCGCATCCACCGCCACACCGTTGTCACCCACCGCGCCACGCAACAACCCGGCACGATCCCGCAGACCAGCCACCACCTCGTCCAACGTCGCCGCCGCACCGCCGCTCCCGGTCAGATCCGGGGCATCGACAACCAACAGATCACACAACGCACCATCGAACGACCCGTCATCAGACGCGATCGACGACACCAGCCACACGAACCCCGCCACCAAAAGACCGATCACCAGCAGCACGCCCAGCAGGCGCGCCACGATCTATCGACCCCCCGGAGACATGGGAATCGACCCTAGGACATCCGGCGACCGGGACAGAACGCCGAGGCAAGGCGAACGACCACAACCAATCAAACCTTTGACTACCTGACCGGCCGATCAGTAGGATCCTCCGATGCCCCTCCCCTTCGATCCCGTGGACACCGTCGGCCTCCCCACCGACCAGAAGCGCGCCCTCCAGAGCGAGCGTCTGTCCGCGCTGGTCCACCGTCTGGCCACCGGCGGCAACGCCTTCTGGTCCGACCGCCTGGTCGACGTGGATCCGGCCTCCATCACCTCGGTCGACGACCTTCCCCGGCTGCCGTTCACCGTCAAGCAGGACCACCGCGACCAGTACCCCCTGGGCATGGTCACCACCCCGATGGAAGCCACCACCCGCCTCCACGCCAGCTCCGGCACCAGCGGGAAGCCGACCATTGTCGTCTACACCCCCGCTGACCTCGCCATCTGGGCCGAGGTGAACGCCCGAGCCCTGGCCCTGGCCGGAACCCGGCCCGACGACGTCCTCCACAACGGCTACGGCTACGGCCTGTTCACCGGCGGCCTCGGCCTCCACTACGGCGGCGAACGGCTCGGCTGCACGGTCGTGCCCGTGTCGGGAGGCAACACCGCCCTCCAGTTGCAGCTTCTGGAGGACCTGGGCAGCCGGGTGCTGTCGGCCACGCCCTCGTTCTGCCTCGTGCTGGCTGAACGGGCCCATGCCCTGGGAATCCGGGACCGACTCGACGTCGAGATCGGCATCCTGGGCGCCGAACCATGGTCCGAGGGCATGCGCGAACGCATCCAGGAGGCGTGGGGCGGCGGCTTCACCGCGCTGGACATCTACGGCCTGTCGGAGATCATCGGCCCCGGAGTGGCCATGGAGGCCCCCGACGACCTCGGGGCCCTCAACGTCTTCGACGATCACTTCCTGCCCGAGATCGTGGATCCGGCCACCGGACGGCCCCTGCCCGACGGGGAGTTCGGCGAGCTGGTCATCACCACGCTCACCAAGGAGGCCATGCCGATGCTGCGGTACCGCACCGGCGACATCACCCGGATCCTCCCCGATTCCGGTGATACCGCCGGTCCGGGCACCCGCCACTGGACCCGTATGGCCCGCCTCACCGGTCGGGCCGACGACATGCTCATCATCCGGGGCATCAACGTGTACCCCCGCGAGATCGAGGCCGTGCTGATGGACGACCCCGAGGTGGGCGCCAACTACGCGATCGTCGTGGACCGCCGGGGACCCATGGTCGAACTCCGGGTCCGGGCCGAGGCCACGGCGGAGGCCAGCACGTCGGCCCGCCTGGAGGCAGGCGCCGAGCGTCTCGCGAAGGACATCGCCGGTCGCATCCGGATCCGAGCCGACGTGGAGTTCGTACCCGAGGGATCCATGCCCCGAACCGAGGTGGGCAAGGTCAAGCGGGTCTTCGAACAGGTCGACGACACCGATCCACTGGCCTGACAGGCCCGGAAGCCGCCCGAAAAACCTTCGTTTCTGATGGTCCGTCAGATTTCAGATCGGAGTAGCGTTCTCCGACGTGTCGGACCGCCCCGAGGACACGCCTGAACAGGCCGAATTCCGCTCCTCTTCGCGCGCCTTTCTGGCCGATCACGCCGAGCCGCTGGCCGAGGTCGACCCCTGGCAGGTCTCCGGCTTTCCCGATGACGCCGAGGCCAGGGCCTACTTCGAACACGGCAGGGCCTGGCAGCGCACGTTGGCCGACCACGGATGGGCCGGCCTGACCTGGCCGGCCGAGTTCGGTGGTGGCGGCCACTCCCCGTGGTCCGACCGCATCTTCAGGGAGGAGTCGGCGGGCTACGGCTCACACCCGGGCTTCGTCGGCGCCACCATCGCCATGCTCGGGCCGACCCTGCTGGCCCACGCCACCGACGACCTGAAGGCCCGCTTCCTCCCATCGCTGCTCAGTGCCCAGGTCGCCTGGTGCCAGCTGTTCAGCGAGCCGGGCGCCGGTTCGGACCTGGCCAGCCTCTCCACCCGGGCCGTGCTGGACGGGGACCAATGGGTGGTCGACGGCCAGAAGGTGTGGAACTCGTGTGCCCAGTTCACCGACTGGGGCTTCCTGCTGGCCCGCACCGACCCCGACGCCCCCAAGCACCGGGGCATCACCTTCCTGCTCGTGGACATGACCTCACCGGGCATCGAGGTCCGACCCCTCGTGCAGGCCAACGGTTCGTCGCACTTCAACGAGGTGTTCCTCTCCGGAGTCCGGATTCCGGCCGACCAGGTGGTGGGCGAGGTCCACGGCGGCTGGACCCCGACCCGCACCGTCCTGACCAACGAAGCGGCGTTCATCGGTCGCGGTGGTGGTGCACCGGCCTCGGACCGCCTCCGCGATCTGGCGGCCCGCCACGGTGGCCTCGACGATCCCATGGTCCGCCAACGCCTGGCCCGGATCATCAGCCGCGAACGCCTCCAGGGCCTGATGGGCCAACGGATCCAGTCGGCAGTCCGGGACGGACAACGACCCCCCTTCGATCCGGCGCTCACCAAGGTGCTGGCCGCCGGCACCAAGGTGCTCACCGGCGACCTGGCCGCCGACCTGGCCGGACCATCAGCCATGGCCGGGCCCTCCGACGGCGATCAGGAAGGCCGGTGGGTCCGAGCCGAGGTGCTGAACCGCTTCGCCATCTCCATAGGTGGAGGCACCACCGAGGTCCAGAAGAACAACCTCGCCGAACGGTCCCTGGGGCTCCCACGAGAGCCGGGACCAGACCGCGACGCCGCATGGAAGGATGTCCTCCGCAGTTGAGCGGAGACCGGGGGGAACGGACACCGTGACCGAAGAACACATCGAGGAGCCCGACTCCTCCGAGGAGCACCACGCCGGGGCGGAGGATGCCGCCCAGGACAGCGGCGCCGCCCAGACCGGCAACGCCGCGTCCCTCGCTGCGTCCGTCCTCGAAGAAGAGGCGGCTCGTCACGCCGAGCAGGAGGCAAACCAGGTCCTGTTCCCCGATGACCTGCTGCCCGGGGTCAACAGCGCCGGCCTGTCGCTCAAGAAGGGCCTGGCCATGGGTGGCGGGGCAGCCACCTTCGTCGTGCTGGCCATCCTGAACTCGCTGGACGAACTCCAGATGGCCGCCATCTCCGTACTGGCCCCCGACATCCGGGACACCTTCGGGGTAAGTGACGGCACCATCACCTTCATCGCCAGCTCGTCCGGTGCCTTCGTGGTCCTGGGAGCCATCCCCATGGGCTGGGCGGCCGACCGCTTCCGGCGGGTCCCCATCATCGGCTGGTCCAGCATCATCTTCGGGGCCATGGTGGCCATGTCGGGTTGGGCGGTCAACGCCTTCACCTTCTTCTGGGCCCGGTTCGGCGTGGGCATCGCCAAGGCCAACACCATCCCGGTGCATTCGTCGGTCATCGCCGACACCTACCCGATCGGCATCCGGGGCCGGATCGGCGCCATCGACAAGGGCACCGGCCGCATCCTTGCCGTCACCAGCCCGATCCTCGTGGGGGCCATCGCCGCGGCGGCCAACGGCCCCGGTGAGGTCGACGGCTGGCGTTGGGCCTACTACCTGCTGGGCATCCCGGTGGCCGTGGCGGCCATCGCCGCCTTCTTCCTGAAGGAACCGATGCGGGGCCGCTGGGAGAAGGAGGACGTCCTCGACGAGTCGTTCACCGAGGACGACCCCCTCCCCGTCTCCATGGACGCCGCCTTCTCACGGCTCATGCAGATCAAGACCATCAAGACGGTGGTCGTCGGCTTCAGCGCGCTGGGCTTCGGCCTGTTCACGGCACCGGTCCTGGAGAACCTCTGGTTGGAGGACGAGTTCGGCCTCGAATCATTCGAGCGGGGCGCCTGGGGCACGGTGGCCGGCCTGGCCACTGTCGGAGCACTGCTCTACGTGGGTCCCAAGTTCGACCGGATGTGGCGTGAGAACCCCACCCGGACCCTCCACCTGGTCGGCGCGCTGATCGGCTTCTCGGCCATCTTCAAGCCCATCCAGTGGGCCATGCCCACCGTGCCGCTGTTCATCGGCTTCTCGATCCCCACACTGGTCATGCTCAGCACCGCGTTCGCCATGGTCGGACCACTCATGCAGGCCATCGTCCCCTATCGCCTGCGGGGCACCGGTACGGCGCTCATCACTCTCTACATCTTCTTCATCGGCGGTACCGGTGGCGGCCTCATCTCGTTCATGTTCGCCGACTCCTGGGGACCGCGGGTCACCACGCTGGTGCTGACCGTGCCCAGCGCCATCATCGGCGGTTGGATCATGTATCGGGGGGCCCGCCACATCCGCGGCGACCTCTCGATGAACGTCCAGGAACTGCTCGACGAACAGGACGAACAGCATCGGACCGGTGGCGACGGCGAGGTACCGGCCCTGCAGGTCAACAACCTGGACTTCTCCTACGGCTCGGTCCAGGTGCTGTTCGACGTGGCCTTCGAGGTCAAAAAGGGCGAGACCCTCGCCCTGCTGGGCACCAACGGTGCCGGCAAGTCCACCATCCTCCGGGTCATCAGCGGCCTGGGCGTCCCCCAGCGTGGCGTGGTCCGCCTGCACGGTCGCACGGTCACCTACTCGTCACCACAACTGCGGTCCCGCCTGGGCATCCAGCAACTCCCGGGCGGAAAGGGCGTGTTCGGTGACATGACCGTCCGCCAGAACCTGGTGATGGGCGCCTACGTCCACCGGGCCGACAAGGCCGACGTGGAACGGCGCATCGCCGACGTCCTCGACCTGTTCCCGGACCTGGCCAATCGTCAGGGCCAGCTCGCCCGATCCATGTCCGGAGGTCAGCAGCAGATGCTGGCCCTGGCTCGGGTGCTGCTCCATGAACCCGAGGTCCTGCTCATCGACGAACTGTCCCTCGGCCTGGCCCCCACCGTCGTTCAGGACCTGCTGGTTCTCGTCGAACGCCTGCAGGAACGCGGCCAGACCATCGTCGTCGTCGAGCAGTCGCTGAACGTGGCCCTGGCCATTGCCGACCGGGCCATCTTCCTCGAGAAGGGGCAGGTCAGGTTCGAGGGCGCAGCCTCCGAACTGGCCGAACGCGATGACCTGGCCAGAGCCGTCTTCCTCGGAACAGACGGTGGCTGAGATGGAGATGCTCGCTACGGAACTGGCCTCCCCCGTGGTCCTGGCCGTCTGGACGACCCGTCAACTCTGGTTCGACGGCCTGGTCAACGGCATGGTCTTCGGCCTGCTGGCCCTCGGGGTGGTGCTCGTCTACCGCTCCACCCGGGTCATCAACCTGGCCGTCGGCAACATGGGCCTTCCCGCCTCAGGACTCATGGGCGTCATGGTCATCAACTACGGGTTCCCGTACTGGGCGGCTCTGGCCCTCGCCCTGCTGGTCGGCATCTCGGTGGGCGCCATTGTCGAGCGGGCCATCATCCGACGCCTATTCGACGCCCCCCGGGTCATCGTGCTGGTGGCCACCATCGGCGTGGCCCAGCTCATGCAGGCCGTCCTGGCCTCGTTCCCCGAGATCGAGAGGGTCCGCGGCCAGCGCTACCCGGTGCCTCTCGGGTTCAAGTGGGACGACGTCTTCGGCCTGAGGATCACCGGGCCGAAACTCACCATCCTCGTTCTCGTACCCCTGTTGGCCCTCGGCCTGTCATGGTTCCTGAACCGCACGGTTTTCGGCCAGACGGTGCAGGCCTCGGCGTCCAACGCCGATCTGGCCCGTATGTCGGGCATCGACCCCAAGACGGTGCAGCTCTTCGTCTGGACGGTGGCCGGCCTGCTGTCCAGCGTCTCGCTGCTGCTGCTCTCAGGCAACCGGGGCTCGATCACCGGCATGGCCAACCTGGGACCCAACACCATGTCGAGGGCCCTGGTCGCCGCGGTGATCGCCGGCATGGTCTCGTTCCCCCGGGCCATCATCGCCGGCCTGGTCATCGGCGTGGCCCAGGCCCACGTGCAGTTCCTGTTCCTCGAACAGGGCGGCCTGATCGACTTCATCCTCTTCATCGTGGTGGCCGTCGCCGTGGCCTTCCAGAGCCGGGGGGCCGCCGACACCGAGGGATCGTTCTCCTTCTCGGCCCGGCGTCGGCCCATCCCCGAACGACTCCGCCAGGTCTGGTGGGTCCGACGGATGTCGACCATGGCCATGGGTCTGCTGCTGGCCATCGCCGTGGTGCTGCCCCTGCTGGTGACCCGCCCCTCGCGGCACCTGTTGTACGCCAGCATCATCGCCTTCGCGGTGTGCGCCGTGTCGATGACCATCGTGACCGGTTGGGCCGGGCAGCTCTCGCTCGGTCAGATGACGTTCGCCGGCGTCGGTGCTTTGATCGCCGCCGGATTCAACCGGGGACTCGAGGTGGGCATCGGCATCGGTGACTGGCACTTCTTCTCGGTCACCTTCCCCCGCGTCCCGTATCTGGTCTCGATGCTGCTGGCCTCGCTGGTGGCCGCCGCGGTGGCCGCCGTGATCGGACTCGGCGCGCTCCGGGTCAAGGGACTGCTGTTGGCCGTGACCACCTTCGCCTTCGCGTTGGCCGCCCAGCAGTACGTGTTCCGACGTCCCGCCTTCAACGGAGGCTTCACCCAGAGCATTCCCTTCCGTCGAGGCAGCGTCGGGCCGATCGACCTGACCAGCCAACGCTCCTATTACTACCTGTGCCTCGTCGTGCTGATCCTCGTTCTTCTCGTCGTCCGGGCACTGCGAGCCAGCGGCGTCGGACGGTCGATCATCGGGGTACGTGAGAACGAGTACACCGCAGCGGCCTACACGGTCGGACCATCGCGCACGAAGCTCATGGCGTTCGCCCTGGCCGGAGGCATCGCCGGGCTGGGGGGCGCCCTGCTCGGTGGTCTGGTGCAGAACATCCCCTACACCGAACGCCTCTTCCAGATCGGCGACTCGTTGCGACTGGTCTCCATGGTGGTCATCGGCGGTCTGGGCACCCTGATGGGCCCGGTCATCGGAGCCATGTGGGTGGTCGGCCTGCCCGCCTTCTGGCCCGACAACGACCTCGTGCCCCTGTTCACCTCCAGCATCGGCCTGCTGATCCTGCTGCTCTACTTCCCGGGCGGCCTCATCCAGATCGCCTACTCGGCACGAGACGCCGTACTCAGGCTGGCCGAGGCACGACTCGGGGAGGCGTCCACGGAACGGATGACCACGCCCCCCGCCGTGGCCTTCGGTGGCCATGCCGAGCGTCCCACGCTGACCGGTCCGGCCATCGAGGTGACCAACGTGTCGGTGACCTTCGGTGGCCTCCGAGCGGTCGACGAGGCCTCGATCATCGCCCAACCCGGTGAGGTGGTGGGCCTCATCGGCACCAACGGTGCCGGCAAGTCCACGCTCATGAACGCCATCGGCGGGTTCGCCCCGTCCGACGGCACCATCGAGATCCTGGGCCGGGACGCATCACAGATGAACTCGGCCAACCGGGCCCGTCTGGGTCTGGGGCGGACCTTCCAGGCCGCCCGCCTGTTCCCCGACCTGACCGTGCGCGAGACCGTGCAGGTGGCCCTCGAGGCTCGGGGTCGCACCGGCCTGCTGTCGACCGCCCTCCACCTTCCGTCGGCCACCCGGGCCGAACGGTCCAAGCGTTCCGACGCCGACGACCTGATCGGCTTCCTGGGTCTCGGTCGCTACTCCGATTCCTTCGTGGCCGACCTGTCCACGGGTACCCGTCGCATCGTGGAACTGGCCGGACTACTGGCGCTGGACGCCCGGGTCCTCTGCCTGGATGAACCGACGGCCGGCATCGCCCAACGCGAGACCGAGGCGTTCGGCCCGCTCCTCAAGCAGATCCAGCAGGAACTGAACGCCACCATGATCGTGATCGAGCACGACATGCCGATGATCATGGCCCTCTCGGACCGGGTCTACTGCCTGGAAGCCGGACAGGTCATCGCCGAGGGCGCCCCTGACGAGGTCCGCAACGACCCACAGGTGGTGGCCAGTTACCTGGGCACCGACCAACGGGCCATCGACCGCTCAGATTCCTGATCGAACCCCTGATCGGAAAGCTGGCCGCTACTCCTCGCCGTCGCTCCCTGAGCGGTTCTCCAGCAGATCGTCGCGCACCTCGGTCTTCTCAGCGACAGGTGCTGACCGTTCCGAGACCTGATTGACCCACACGGTCCGCTGGGGGAACGGGATCTCGATGCCGTTGGCGTCGAACGCCTTCTTCAGTCGGGCCCGGATGAGACGACCAGTGGCCCACTGTTCGCCGGGCTCGGTCTTGACGGCCAGGCGGATGGAGATGGCGTCGGCCCCGAAGTTCTGGACGCCCCAGATCTCCGGCTCCTCGATGATGGTCGCCGACTCGATCTCCTCGCGCCAGACGCCGTCGGCCACCTCCTTGATGACGCTGGCCGCCAGATCGATGTCGGTGTCGTAGGCCACGTCGACGTCGAGCACCGTGCGGGCCCAGAGTTGCGACGAGTTGCCCACCCGGCGGATCTCCCCGTTGGGCACCACCCAGAGCGCCCCGTGGACATCGCGCAGGACCGTGGTGCGGAGGGTGACCCGCTCGACGGTGCCCGAGGCGGCACCCACGTCGACGTAGTCGCCGACGCCGTACTGGTCCTCGATGATGATGAATATCCCGGCGATGAAGTCGGCAACCAGCGACTGGGCTCCGAAGCCCACGGCCAGGCCCACGATTCCCGCACCGGCGATCAAGGGACCCAGGTCGAGGCCCAGCTCCCCGAGGGCCACCATGAAGGCCAGGGCGTACACCGAGAAACCGGCGAGGCTCCGGAGCACGGCGCCGAGGGTCATGGCCCGTTGGCGGGACCGTTCAGCCTGCTCGTGGATCTTCGTGAGCTTTCCGCGGGCCCGGCGACCGAGACGAGCCAGGGTGGCCGACGCCGTGTCCTCGGCTTCTGTCGCCTCCTGGGTCCGGGTCTCGACCAGACGGTTGACCATGCGGTCGATGGCCCGCTTGACCAGCCGGTTCACGATCAGGGCACCGATCAGGATGACCACGACCTTCAACGGCCGTTCGATCAACCAGTCGACGAGAGAGGCCAACGCCTCGTTGCCGGTGGTGTCCCAGATCCACTCGCAGGTATAGCCCGGCTCGAGACCGCAGGCGTCCACCAGTCCCTGATCCAGTCCCATGCTCATCTCCGTTCCAGCCGACACCGTCATCTCCGGTCCGGACGGTAGTGGACCGGGCCGATCGCCGGCCGGAGCCGTCGACACCCGGCCCGAGGGTTCAGCCGGCGAGCGTGGCCACGGCCCACACGGCGGCCGCCGTACCCAGGACGATGTAGAGCAGGCTGCGCCACAGCGGCGCCCGTTCCAGATCGCCTTCTTCGCGTCCGGCCGGGGGCCGGATCAATGCCATGGCGTTGCCGGCGGCCATCGCCCCGCCGAGGGCCAACAGCAGCCAGCTCAGTAGGTCCTCGCCCAGGAACACGTGCTCAGCCGGCCCGCGACATGTTGGCGAAGCGGGTGTACTTGGGAAGCCAGGCCAGCCGAACGGTGCCGGTGGGACCATTGCGGTGCTTGGCCACGATCACCTCGGACATGCCGACATCGGCGGTGTCCGGGTTGTACACCTCGTCGCGGTACAGGAAGATCACCACGTCGGCGTCCTGCTCGATGGACCCCGATTCGCGGAGGTCAGCCAGCATCGGGCGCTTGTCCTGACGGGCCTCGAGGCCACGGGAGAGCTGGGACAGTCCGATCACCGGGCACTGCAGTTCACGGGCCAGGATCTTGAGCCCCCGGCTGATCTCGGAGACCTCGACCTGGCGACTCTCCGCCGACGATCGACCGGTCATGAGCTGGATGTAGTCCACGACCACCACCCCCAACTTGCCGACCCGGCTCTTCAGACGCCTCGCCTTGGCCCGGATCTCCATGACCGAGGTATTGGGGTTGTCGTCGATCCAGATGCGGGCCTCGCCCAACTTGCCGGTGGCCCGGTTGATCTTCGTCCAGTCCTCAGAGGTGAGCTGGCCGTTACGGATGTTCGTGGCGTCGACCCGTGCCTCCGAACAGAGGATCCTCTGGCTGAGCTCCAACTGGCTCATCTCGAGGGAGAACACCACGGCCGGGAGATCCTTGCGGATGCCGACATGGGCGGCGATGCCCAGGCCGAAGGAGGTCTTCCCCATGGCCGGTCGCGCCCCGACGATGGTCAGGGTCTCGTCCTGGAGACCGGACAGCAACTGATCCAGGTCGTCGTAACCGCTGGGCGTACCGGTGATGGCCTCACCCCGCTCGAACAGGTCCTCGAGCCGGTCCAGGTTGGCACTCAGGAGGTCCCGCATCTGAGCCATCGAGTCGGTGACCCGACCCTGGCCCACCTGGAAGACGAGATTCTCCGCCTCGTCCACCGCCTTGACGACGTCGTCGGGCCGGCCGTAACCGATCTCGGCGATCTCGTTGGCCGCACCGATCAGCCCACGCAGGGTGGCGTGCTCCTGAATGATCCGGGCGTACTTCGAGGCACTCGAGGTGGCCGGGGTGGAAGCCTGGAGTTCCAGAAGGAGCCCTGTTCCACCCATCTGTTCGAGCAGGCCCGATCGGGTGAGTGCTTCGGCCACGGTGACCGGATCAGCCGGTTCGCCCGACGAGTAGAGACCACAGATGGCCTCGAAGACATGGGAATGGGACGGCTTGTAGAAGTGCTCGGCGGCCACCACCTCGAGTGCATCGGCAATGGCATCGCGCGACAGGAGCATGGCCCCCAGCAGCGAGGCTTCAGCATCGAGGTTGTGTGGCGGAACCCGCGAGGCCAACGATCCGCTGGACCGACGGTTCGACGGTTCGCTGCCAGAACGCGGGCCGCCAGAACGTGGGCCGCCGGAGGATCCTCCCGACGAAGGCTCCCAGCGGGGCGGCTCGTCGTAGTCCGGGGGTTCGACGGGCGGCGGCTCGTCGACCGGTGGTGGCGGTTCAGAGATCGAGGACCCCTGAGCATCGGGTCGCAGGTCGGACACCGGCGCCTGATCAGGCGACTTGCCAGGCGACGAGTCCGGAATCTCCGATGGATCCGGAATTTCGGAAGACGGCGCGTTCACGCCGTGCCGCCGATCGCCACCCCACCCATGGGCACCATCATGCCTGCGGTGCCCTGTGGGGAACCAGAAGGAAAAGCGGGGAATTTCTCCCCAACACGGCACGCCTCACCGGGGAAAACCCGGGCCTGCCTGTGGACGACCGTCTGGCCGGTCCGAGCCTTCGCCCAGGACCGGCCGACGTTCGTCATGACCGGAGGATCAGGCCTCGGCCAGCACCTCGACGGTGACCGGAACGGCCACGTCGCTGTGAAGTTCGATGGTGAACTCGTGAGAGCCCACCTCCTTGATGACCTCGCCGACGACCTGCCGACGATCCAACTCGAGACCGACCTGAGCGGTCAGGGCATCGGCCACCTCAGCGGCACCCACCGAGCCGAACAACCGGCCCTCTTCGGAGGCCTTGGCGGTCACCTGGACCACCACGCCAGCCACCCGGGCTGCCGTTGCCTCGGCTTCGGTCCGGTCGGACGCGGCCTTCAGCGCACGCTTGCGCCGCATGGCCTCGGCCTGGGCGGTCACGCCGGCCACGGCCTCGATGGCCAGGCCCTTGGGCACCAGGTAGTTGCGGGCATAGCCACGGGCCACGTCGACGATGTCGCCGGTCCGGCCCAGGCCATCCACGTCGGAACGCAGGAGAACCTTCACGACTGGATCCCCTCATCCACCGAAGCCACGGCCTCGACCGCTGCCACGTCGTCGATCGCCTCGAGGGCCTCGTCAGCCCCCGCTTCGTTCTCGGATCCGGGCGGCGGAGCGGACGGACGCGGCGGCGGACCATCGGCCCGGGCACCACGATCGTCGTTACGACGCTCACGACGCTGGGTCGTGACGCGGTTGGTGTAGGGAATCAGCGCCATCTCGCGAGCGTTCTTGACCGCCCGTGCGACCTCGCGCTGCTGCTGCTCGGAGTTGCCGGTGAGCCGACGTGCTTTGAGCTTCGCCCGCTCGGACACGAACTTCTTGAGAAGCTCGGTGTCCTTGTAGTCGACGTACTCGATCTTTCCGATGACGAGTGCGCTGATCTTCTTCTTGCCCCGTCGGCCCGTATCGCGGGGCTTGGATCGGCGGGGTGGGGTACGACGTGCCATCAGAAGGGCTCCTCATCGGTCGGGTGGGTGGGAGCGGCCTGGCCGCCACCACCGGTCGGGGCGGCGGATCCACCGTCGCCACGGAACTCGGTCCTCGTCACCTCGGCGGTCGCCCACCGGAGGCTGGGGGCCACCTCATCGGCGACCAACTCCACCTTCGTGCGACGCTCGCCCTCCTGGTTCTCCCAGGAACGCTGATCGAGTCGCCCGTAGATGACGACGCGCATGCCCTTGGTGATCGACTCGGCCACGTTCTCGGCCAGATCACGCCAGCAGGCGACGTCGAAGAAGGACACGCTGTCCTCCCCGTTCTTGGACTTCATGTTCCAGGCCACGCCGAAGTTGCACACGGGGGCGCCGCTCGGGGTGAACCGCAGTTCGGGATCGCGGGTCACATTGCCCACGACGGTCACGGTGTTGTCAAAAGCCATTTGTTCTCTCCGGTGCTCAACCGGCCTCAGCCGGCTCCGCCTCGCCCAGGAGGCCGCGTCGTGCGACCTCGGTATCAGGCAGGCGGATGATCTTGTGGCGGACCACTTCACTGCGGTCCGCGAGTCGGAGGATGCGATCCGTGGTGTCCAGGTTGCCCGCCTCGGTCACCACGTCGAGGACGACGTAGACGCCCTCCCACTTGTGGTTGATCCGGTAGGCGAATCGCCGACGACCCCAGGGCTCGGAATCCTTGACGGACGCGATGCGTCCACCCTCGGATTCGATGTTTGCGGTGACCTTCGACAGGCTGGCCTCCAAGGCTTCAGCCTCGAGGTCTCCGTCGAAAATGATCATGAGTTCGTACACCCGCATGGCGGGGACTCACCTCCTCTGGTCTCGGACATCGCCCACGGCGTGCCCGGGGCCCCACGGTGGGGCAGGGGTAACGGATTGTCAGAGCCGTCGCGGACACCGACTGAACGGTTTCCACGAGGGCGAGAACAGGCTACCGGCCCACGGTTTGCATCCACGCAGACACCATGGCAGAGGCCTGTGACAGTCCTTCTGGAAACGAGCTTCTGGAAACGGGTCAGCAGCGGATCAGGCCGCGCCGTAGAGCCCCAGCGCCTCGACCTCGTCGTCGGCCATCCGGTATCCCTCATCGATCGACGGGAACGCCCCGGACCGCACATCGTCGGCGAACGCCGACATGGCGTCGACCCCCGCAGTGTGGAGATCGGCGTACCGACGCACGAACTTCGGGGCCACCCGGTGCTCGAGGCCCAGGACGTCGTGGAAGACCAGCACCTGTCCGTCGCAGTCCGGCCCGGCACCGATGCCGATGGTCGGCACGTCGACGGCCCCGGTGACCAGCGCGGCCACCGGCGATGGCACACCTTCGAGCACGATGGCGAAGCAGCCCGCATGGGCCAGCGCCTTGGCGGCATCCACCAGATCGAGCGCGGCCTGGGCGTCCCTGCCCTGCACCTTGAATCCACCCATGGCATTCACCGACTGGGGGGTGAGGCCCAGATGACCCATGACCGGGATCTCGGCGGCCACCAGTGCCTCGACCATGGGCAACCGGCGACGGCCACCCTCGAGCTTGACGGCCTGCGCTCCGGCACGCACCAGCGAGGCGGCGTTTCGCACCGTCTCCTCGACCGACACGTGGTAGCTCATCCACGGCATGTCGGCCACCACGAGTGCTGACGGACGGGTTCGGGCCACCGCCGCGGTGTGGTGGGCGATGTCGTCGATCGTCACCTGGAGGGTGTCGTCATAACCGAGTACGACCATGGCCACCGAGTCCCCCACGAGGATCATGTCGGCTCCGGCCTGGTCCACCATGCGGGCGCCGGGCGCGTCGTACGCCGTGAGCATGACCAACGGATCGGCACCCTGAGTCACCTTGCGGTCCCGAACGGCGGGAACCGTGCACTTGCTGGCCATGATCGGCCTCCTTCCCCGTCCAGCGCACGTCGGCTGCCGGCGGTCACCAAAAAGTAACAGACGACGTCGAAGCCGTGAAGGGGAGAGTGACGGACTTCACGCGGCCGTTCCAGGCCGGATTCCCGGTCCGGGGTGTTCAGCCGCGGCCCAGGGAGGTGACCCGAACCAGGTGGTTCCACCCGCAGGCCGCACAGACCTCCACCACGTATCCGGTGAGGTGGGCCTTTCTGGCGTCCAGCCGTTCCAGCTCGCCCGGCGTGGAGATGCAGCGCCCGAAGGCCGGCAGCCGGGGACCGAACACGTAGGTCACGTGCGCCACCTCGTAGTCGTCGCACACCGGACAGATCTCCGAGGTGGGCGTTCCACACTCCACGGCGTTGCGACGCAGCATGGGTTGGGCGTCGCACAGCACATCTCGCCCCAGGGAACCACGGCGCCAACCATCCAGGGTGGTCTGGCGAGCCAGACGGTAGTCGACGTCGGCCGGGCGTCGTGCGGGCAGCAGGCCCTCTCCGACCTGTCTCGCCTCGCCGGTTCGCCGACCTGCCACGCCGTAACCCTAGGTCACCCATCCGACGTGATCTCACCGACCATTCGTCGAGGCCTGTCAGCCGCTGGCGGTCCCCCACCGGTCCAGCAGGCGACGGCGGACCTCATCCTCGTCGAGGCGTCCCTCGGTGAGCCGGAGTTCCCTGAGCCAGGACATGACCTCTCCCACCCCGGGGCCGGCCTCCAGGTTCAACAGCTTCATGACCGCCGCGCCGTTCATCCCCGGTCCGAGATCGTCGAGTTCACCCGATCCCCGAAGCCGGACCACCACGCTCTCCAGCGCCGCTCGGTCAGGCCCGATTCCGATCAGCGCGGCGAAGGCAAGTACCTCGTCAAGCCGGTCTCCGGCCCGCGCCGCCAGTCGACGCACCCGCTCATCGGAGGGCGACTCCTCCGGGGATGATCCACTGGACGTCGAACCAGCCAGCATCTCCGCGCCATCCAGGAGGATCCCGAGGCGATCCACGTCGCGCCCCGACAGCCGGAGCGCGTTGCCCCACCCACCGAGGGATTCCCGCCCACCCGCACCGTGGACCAGCAGGCCCAGACGGAACACCGGATCGCCGGGATCAGCAGCGGCCACCCGTCGCTCGACCGCCGCTCGAGCCGACGGCGTCAATGCCGCCACCTCGGGCAGCACGACTCGCAGCAGCCCCATGTCATCCAACAGGGCGAAACCACCGGTCGGATCCTCGACCTGGAGCAACCGGAACAACTCGTCACGGATGCGCTCGGCCGACACGATCTCCAGCCGATCGACCAGGGCCCGTGCGGCGTCCACCAGGCCATCGGCCGGCGTCAACCCGTAGCGGGACAGGAACCGGGCAGCCCGCAGCATCCGCAGCGGATCGTCGGAGAAGGACTCCACCGGATCCAGCGGCGTACGCAGGACCCGGGCCACCAGATCGGCGCGACCGCTGAACGGATCGTGCAACGTCCCATCGGCCACATCGACGGCCATGGCGTTGACCGTGAAGTCCCGACGGGCCAGGTCCTCGACCAACTCGCTGGAGAACCGCACCACCGGCTTACGGGAATCGCTCACGTAGGCCTCGGCCCGATGGGTGGTGACCTCCATGGTGACGTCACCCACCCGTAGACCGACCGTGCCGAACCGCTCGCCCTGCAACCACATGGCGTCAGCCACCTCGGCCACCAGTTCCCGGATCCGATCGGGCGTGGCGTCGGTGGTCAGATCGTGATCGGGCGTCCGGTCATCACCCAGGAGCCGGTCCCGAACCAGTCCACCGACCAGGTAGAGGTGGTGTCCGGCCGCGTGCATCGGTTCGGCGACCGGCGCCACGGCGTTTCGGATGTCGTCGAACGTGCCTTCGGGGATCGCCGGGAGTGCATCCACCGGTCAGCCCTCCAGCCCGTGGCGTCGAACCAGGTCCACCACGAGGCCGTCGACCTCATCAGCCACGCCACCCCGTCCACGCCCCGTGATCTCCTCCGGCCGATGATCGATGCCGACCGTCGCGGCGACGGTGGCCCCGACCGAATCAGCGAGCGCACCGAGGTCGTAGCCACCCTCCAGGAACAGCACGACCCGGCCCGTCGGGACCAGCCCCACCAATCGGACGACCAGATCGGCGTAGTCGGCCGAGGTGAGGCCCATGTCGGTCAGGGGGTCGGCCCGATGGGCGTCGAAACCCGCCGAGACGAGCAGCCAGTCGGGGGCGAACCGCTCGACCGCCGGAATGACCACCGAACCCATGACGTGGCGATAGTCGTCACCGGCCGCACCGGCAGGAAGGGGGACGTTGATCGTGGTGCCGACCCCGGCACCCGTACCGGTCTCGTCGGCCGCTCCGGTGCCCGGATACAGCGGCCACTGGTGGCACGAGACGAACAGCACCCGGTCGTCGCCGTAGAAGACGTCCTGGGTGCCGTTGCCGTGGTGGGCGTCGACATCGACAATGGCCACCCGACTGCCCAGGCCGGCCAACGCAGAGGCGGTGACCGCCACGTTGTTCAGCAGGCAGAAACCCATGGACCGGTCGGGCGTGGCGTGGTGCCCGGGCGGCCGCACCGCACAGAAGGCCAGGTCGGCATCACCGGCACGGAGCCCGTCGACGGCCACCAGGCCGGCACCGGCCGCCAGTCGGGCCGCCGACCAGGAATCGGGGCCCATGACCGTGTCGGGGTCGCACCGACCTCCACCCTCGGCATCGATCGCGGCCAACTTCTCGAGGTGGGCCGCCGGATGGACACCCAGAAGGTCTGCGTCATCGGCCGGGCGGGGTACACGTCGGATCAACGCGTCCTCGACACCGGCGGCGTCCAGCCCATCCCACACGGCCGTCAGGCGAGCCGGTTGTTCAGGATGTCGAGAACCCGCCCGGTGATCCAGGAACCGTTCGTCGGTCACCAGGAGGAGCGACATCCGGCGAGCGTAACCCCCCGCCCCCGGAAGGTTCCGGCCCCGCCGGGCACACCGACGAGTCGTACCCTGTCGGGATCGAACTCCGGACCCAACGAACCTCCGTTGACGGACCCTCCTCATCGGGTCGCGTCGCCCAGCCACCCCGGGGGCTGTCCGACGGGCTGCCCGATACCCGTCTCTCCGGTATCTCCGGTATCTCCGGTATCGAGCGGTTCACGACCCGGGGAGGCACCGTTGTCCGCCTGAGCCCATGGCGTGGCGATGGCCGGACCACACAGGTGGTGGCCGTGGACGGCCCGCCGCCACGTCCAGACGATGTGGCTGAACTCGTCGACCACCTCGGCTCCCTGGGTGTCCGGGAGGTCATGACCACGGCACTGGGACCACTCGACCAGGAATCGTTCACGGCGCGTGGGTTCATCCCCCATGAACACCTGCTGCTCCTGCATCGGCCCATCGACCCGGGGAACCCGCCTGCCCGGCCTGCTCCCGCACTGGCTCCCGCACTGGCTCGCAGATCGACCCGCACCCGACGGGCCAGGGCTCGGAACCGGGTTGCCGTCCTGGAACTGGACGACCGGGCGTTCGCCCCCTTCTCGCCCTTCTGGCGGTTCGACGCCGGGGCGCTCATCGAGGCAGAACAAGCCACGGAGTCGCATCGTCGACGTGTCGTCCGCCAGAGGGCCCGCGGGGGCATGGGTGCGACGGTGATCGGCCACGCCATCACCGGGCGAACGGCCACCATCGGGTTCCTCCAACGCCTGGCCGTCGATCCGGCGGCCGAGGGTCGTGGCGTCGGCTCGGCGCTGGTTGTCGACGCACTGCGCTGGTTGGGCCGGACCGGGGCGCGGGAGGCCTGGGTGAACACCCAGCCCGACAACGACCGGGCACGAGCCCTGTACCTCCGCCACGGATTCACCGAACGGAGAGAAGGCCTCGACGTCCTCCGCCGGGTGATCGGCGACTCCACCGAAGAAGACTCCACCGAAGAATCTGTCGGAGACTCGGACCGATGATCCGGCGAGTCACCACCGACGCCACGACCGGTCCCACCGGACGGGTTCTCCGGATCCTTCCGTTCCTGCTGGCCATCCTGCTCGTCGCACTGTCCACGGGCTGGATGGCCAGCCCGGCAGGGGCCGACGGTGGTTCGGCCAGCCTCGGTCTCATCGCCCAGTCACCGTGGATCGACGACGACGGCGACCTGGCCCTCCAGCTACGGATCACCGGAGACGCGAACGACACCCGCCTCCGCCTCGGCCTCCACCGACCCGTGGATCGCCGTGGACTCCTCGCCCTGGGGAACGACCCCATCCTGAGCGCGCCGGAGACCACCCTCACCATCGACGTCGCCGACGTCATCAACTCGGCCGGCGTGGCTTCCCTGACCCTGCCGGTCGGCCCGGACGGGATCCTCCGATCACGACCCGGTCAGGTCTCGCCTCTGACCGTGGAACTGGTGGCCGCCGACGGCCATCTACTGGACCGACTGGTCACCCCGGTGGTCCACCTTCCGATCGTGCCGGCGGGCGAGGCGGCCGCCCAACGGCCACTGCTGGTGGGGATCTCCCTGGACATCGACGGCCCGCCACCGCTCCGTCCCGATGGCCGCATCGAACTGGACGAAGCCACGGTTCGCCATCTCCGGGCGGTGGTCGACGCCGTCGGAGCCCATCCCGGTGCACCGGTGGACGTCCGCCTACCGCCGGCCACCATCGCCGGTCTGGCCCGCTCCGACGATCTGGCCCACGCCCGCCTCCTCACCGATCTGGCCACCGCCGTGAGGGCCGGTGGCCTCCACCTCCGATCGTCGCCCTTCGTGACCGCCGATCCCGAAGCGTGGCGACAGGCCGGACGATCCGACGTCCACCGTGACCTGCTCGATCATGGCGACCGGGTCCTGACCGAGCACCTCGGCGCGGTCCCCGACCGAACGGTCACCGTCCTCGAACCCACCGCGGTTCCGTCCACCCTGGACCTGTTGAACCGACTGGGTACCGCACACCACGTCGTCTCCGCAGACCGTCTCGACCCCCGGCCGATCACCGCCTCGCACGGCTCCACCCATCCCGCCCGACTGCTCGATTCGGCGGGCGTCGCCCATCCGGCGCTGGTGGCCGATCCCGACCTGGCCCGCCACCTCGTCGATCCCCGGGGCTCGGTGTCCGCCGCCCAGCAGCTGGTGGCCGACCTGGCCCTCCTGGCCTGGTCAGACCCCACGGTGACCCGGACGGCGGTCATCACCATGCCCGACGGCCTGGCCATCGACGGCCTCACCCTCGACCTGGTCCTCGGTGCGTTGGAGGACGCGCCGTTCCTCCACCTGCAGTCACTCCCCGACCTGTTCGTGGCTTCGTTGACCGCCGATGCGGCCGCTGCGATCACCTACGACCTCTGGCCCGATCCCGTCACGCCGGTTTCGCGCCGGGCCACCGACCGGAGCCTCGCCGAGACCACGGTGGCGGCCTACACCGCCATGCTGGGCGGGCCCCACCCCGACGCTGCGGCGCTCAATGACCTTCTCGAGGTCACGGCGGCAGCCGAACTCGACGGCGATGCCATGGGTGCCTACCTGTCGGCGGTGTACTCCACGGTGTCCGGTGTCCTCGACGCCTTCACCACCCCGTCGGACCAGAGCGTCCGACTCACGGCACGTCGGGCCGACCTGCCGTTCACCATCCACAACGGCCTCGATACCGACGCCCGCGTGGTGCTCGTCCTCCAGAGCGACGGTCGTCTCGACTTCCCCGAGGGAGACGCCATCGAGGCCGTCCTGGCGCCCGGCCGCAACCGGATCGCCGTGCCCGTCCGAGCCCGGACGTCGGGCGACGCCCGCCTCCAGGTCACCGTCCGCTCCCCCGACGACGCCCGACTCCTCCAACTCCGGTCGACACAGCTGATGGTGCGCACCACCAGCCTCCCGGGTGTCGGCGTGGCCCTGTTCGTCGGGGCGCTCGCCGTCCTGGCCATCTGGTGGGTCCGCTCGGCCCGACTACGATCAGCGCGCCCCAGACCCGGAGAGACCCCATGACCGTCCGTATCGTCACCGACAGCGCCTGCGACCTGACCGAGGCCGAGATGGAGGCCCACGGCATCGACGTGGTGCCACTCAGCATCCGATTCGGCGAAGACGTCAAGCTGGACCGCGACGAGTTGTCCGTCGACGACTTCTACCGCCGCATGGCGTCGTCCGACGAACTCCCCCAGACCGCAGCGCCCTCCCCCGGTGCGTTCGCCGCGGTGTTCCGCCAACGTCTCGACGAGGGTGCCGACGCCGTGGTGTGCATCAACCTGTCCAGCGGGATGTCGGCCACCATGGAATCCTCGGAACTGGGCGCCCGCGAGGTGGACGGCGACGTTCGGATCGTGGACAGCCGATCTGTCACCGCCGGACAGGGCGTGATGGTCCTGGCGGCGGCCGCCGCGGCCGCGGGCGGTGCCTCAGCCGACGAGGTGGTGGCCCTCGCCGAGGACATCCGGGAACGCACCCGGGTGTTCGCCGCCATCGACACCCTGGAGAACCTCAAGAAGGGTGGCCGGATCGGCAACGCCCAGGCCCTGCTGGGCAGCATGCTCTCGATCAAGCCCCTCATCGACGTGAGTTCCGGTGTCGTCGAGGAGGCCGGTCGCCAGCGCACCCGAAAGAAGTCCCTGGCCTGGTTGCGGGACCGGGTGGCCGATCATGCTGACCAGATCGAGACGCTGTCGGTCATGCACGCCCAGGCCGACGACGTGGACGACCTGGTGACCATGCTGGCCGAACTGGTGGACCCGTCGATGATCCGGGTGGGGGTCATCGGGCCGGTGGTGGCCAGTCACGGCGGCCCCGGCGTGGTCGGCCTCTGCTTCACGCTTCGTTCCTGACCGGGTTCCTGACCGGGTTCCTGACCGGTCCATCTGGCGTCCGGCCATCGGGCCCTGACCTGATGGTTCGGCCGGCGCCGGTCCAGCAGGCGACCAGAAGGGTGATCGGTAGGCTCGCCGCCATGGCGACGCCCGTTGAGCCCCGATCCTCGGATGACCCCGTCTCCGAGGGTCCTGCCCGGGATGACTGGGCCTCGTCGCTGGTCGGCCGGTTCGTGGACGTCGTCGACCAGGTCCGGAACGTCACCACGCGGCCGGTCATCACCCTGGCCCGGGCCCTGGTGTTCGGCCTCGTCATGGTGTGCTGTGCCGTGGCTGCGGTCGTCCTGGCCGGCATCGGACTCTTCCGCCTCCTCGACGTGGTCCTCCCCGGTGAAAGCTGGTCGGCCCACCTGGTCCTCGGGGCAACCTGTTGCGCTCTCGGCGGACTGCTCTGGTCCCGCCGCAGTCCCTGATTCCCGATCGTTCCCCGTTTAGGAGCACCCGTGTCTGATCCCGTTTCTGAACCCGTTTCTCCGATGGCCGCGTCCCACCGCGAGGTCGTGATCATCGGTTCAGGCCCGGCGGGCCTGACCGCCGCCATCTACACCGCCCGGGCCGACCTCGCCCCCCTGGTGATCGAGGGCGAACCTTCCTCGAACAGCGACCAGCCGGGCGGCCAGTTGATGCTCACCACCGACGTGGAGAACTTCCCCGGTTTCCCGGAGGGGATCATGGGCCCGCAACTCATGACCGACATGCGGGCCCAGGCCGCCCGATTCGGCGCCGAGATCGTGACGGCCAAGGTGTCCCGGGTCGACTTCGCCGAACGACCGTTCCGGATCTGGATCGGCGACCCCGACGCAGCTGAACCGACCCACACCGCCGATGCCGTCATCGTCTCGACCGGTGCCCGCTCGGTCATGTTGGGGTTGGAGGCCGAGCAGCGGCTGATCGGATACGGCCTCTCGACCTGTGCCACCTGTGACGGCTTCTTCTTCCGCGATCAGGAGATCGCCGTGGTCGGCGGTGGCGACTCGGCGCTCGAAGAGGCCGGATTCCTCACCAAGTTCGCCTCCAAGGTGACCCTCGTCCATCGTCGTGACGAGCTTCGCGCCTCGAAGATCATGCAGCAGCGGGCCATGGACAACCCGAAGATCGAGTTCGCCTGGAACTCGACGGTCGACGACGTGCTGGGCGAGTCCAAGGTCGAGGGGCTGGCCCTCCGTGACACGGTGACCGACGAGACCCGCGTCCTGCCGGTGACCGGGGTGTTCATCGCCATTGGCCACCGACCCAACACCGACCTGTTCAACGGACTCCTGGACATGGACGAGGCGGGCTACCTGGTGACCGGGGCGGACTGCTCGACCACCAACGTGGAGGGCGTGTTCGCCTGTGGCGACGTCCAGGACCACACCTATCGGCAGGCCATCACCGCCGCAGGGTCGGGATGCATGGCCGCCATCGACGCCGAGCGTTGGCTGGAGAGCCGAACCGACTGATCCCCCCTCGGTGGCCTACGCTCATCGAGAGGCCTCTGCACGACCGTCACCGACGGACGACGGCAGATGCAGCCATCAACTTGTCCTCCGGGACCCGAGGGAAGCGAGACCCCATGGCCGGCGCCATCACCAACCTGTCAGAGACCACGTTCGACGAGGAGATCGGTTCGGCAACCGAACCGGTGCTGGTCGACTTCTGGGCCGAGTGGTGTGGTCCGTGCAAGATGATCGCCCCCATCCTGGAGGAGATCGCCACCGAGCAGAGCGGCTCGATCCGGATCGCCAAGGTGAACGTCGATGAGGCCCCCGATCTGGCTCGCCGCTTCGAGGTCATGAGCATCCCGACGCTGATCCTGTTCGCTGACGGCCAGCCGGCCACACGGATCGTGGGCGCCAAGGGCAAGCCCCAGCTGCTCGAGGAACTGGCCCCCCACCTCTAGGCCTCGGCCCGGCACTGCGCTGACCGGCTACCGCCGACCACGGGGAGAGGTCCCGACCGTGTCCGGATCCGACGATCCGACGATCCAGGATCTGCACCATCGTCTGGCCGATGTCGGCCATCCAGTGGATCACCACGAGGTGGCCGCCGGCTCATTCGGTCCCGACACCACCCGGGCCCTGCTGGCCTTCCAGGCCGAGCGTGGCCTCGACGAACACGGGACGATCGACGAGGCGACGCATGCCGCCCTCGTCGAGGCCGGTCACCGACTGGGTGACCGCCACCTCTACCTCCACGCGCCGATGTTCCGGGGCGATGATGTCGCTGACCTGCAATTACGTCTGGGAAGCCTGGGGTTCGACGCTGGCCGGATCGACGGCATCCTCGGGCCCGACACAGCAGGCGCGGTGTCCGACTTCCAGCGGAACATCGGGCTCGCCGAGGACGGAATCGCCGGACCTCTCACCGTGGACGGACTCCGACGCCTTCTGGGCCGGACCACCGGACGACAGCCGGTGGCCCAGGTTCGTGAACTGGACCGACTCCGACGAGGTCGCCCGGATCTCGTGGATCAACGGATCGCCATCGGTGAGTTCGGGGGAACCGCGGCGTTGGCCGGGGCGCTGACCCGACTCCTCCGAGCCCGAGGGGCCCATGTACTGCAGTTGGACCAGCCCGACGAGGCCCTTCAGGCCGGAACGGCCAACGAATTCGACGCCGGGATCTACCTTGGCCTGCGTCTTGAGAATGATTCCCAATGTCGTACGGACTACTTCGCCACGGACGGCTTCCAGTCCGAGGGTGGCCTCCGTCTGGCCCATCGTTGTGCCCATGCCCTGGACCGGGCGCTACGAATCCACCTCGAGGCATCCACCGACCAGACGGTGAAGACCGCCTGCACCGGTCGACGGCTACCCATTCTCCGGCAGACGCGGATGCCCGCCGTGCTGTGCACCCTCGCACCTGCGTCGACCGTCGTCCTGGCCACTGCGGAGATCGCCGACTGCCTGGCCGCGGCCATCACCGACTGGCTCGCCGATCCGACGGCGGATCCCACCTGAGACTGACTCTCATTGGGAGCCAGCTTCACCAGATCAGTGCTGGTCAGCCACCCAGGAGCTCGAACAACCGCTGGAGATCGTCCTGATCGGCATAGTCGACGATGATCCGACCCTTCCGGCCCCGGGTAACCACCCGGACCTTGGTGTCGAACCGGTCGCCGAGGATCCGCTCGACCTCCAACAGGGCCGCATCACGCGTCGGTACCGGGTCCACGACCGGGTCCACCACCGGCTCCTCGACCTCGTCGAGAGCTCTCACCAGCTCCTCAACCTGGCGCACCGACAGGCCGTCATTGGCCACCCGGGAGGCCAGACGCTCCACCAACTGGTGATCCCCCAACCCAGCCAGGGCCCGGGCATGCCCGGCAGCGAGCAGACCGTCCATGATCATCTGCTGGACACGGTCGGGGAGATGGAGCAACCGCAGCGCATTGGCCACCGCCGGCCGGCTACGGCCCACCCGGACCGCCACCTGGTGCTGGGTGAGACCGAACTCGTCCATGAGGCGATGGAAGGCCGCGGCCTCCTCCAATGGGTTGAGGTCATCCCGGTGGACGTTCTCGACAATGGCCTGCTCGAGACTGTCCCGATCACCCGTATCGCGGACCAGCGCGGGGATGGCTGACAACCCGGCTCGCCGAGCCGCCCTCCAACGACGCTCGCCGGCCACCAGTTCGAATCCACCCTCGGTACGACGCACGAGGATCGGCTGGAGAACACCGATCTCCTGGATCGAGAGGGTCAGCTCGGCCATCTTTTCGTCATCGAAGACGCGTCGAGGCTGGTAGCGGTTCGGTTCGATGGCCGAGATGGCCACCAGTTCGAGGTGCACGTCGTCAGCAACACCGGTCACCTCCGACTCCGGGGCGGCCGTGGCCTTATCAGGTGATGTATCGGTGGCATACTCGGACGCCACAGACGTCGTCGAATCTGCCTGCTCGACATCGGGCACCGAGCTTGTCGCCCCAGCGTCGGGAATAAGTGCGGAAAGGCCTCTTCCCAATCCACCCTTCTTCATGCCTGGACCTCCTCAGGACCGCCATTGGGCTCATCTACGTCTTCGTTAGCAGCATCGTTATCTATAAGAGTTTCATCCGAGCCCGCAAGCGCAGGGCCCCGAAGGACCTCCCGTGCCAGTTCTCGATAGGCCAAGGCACCCCGGCCGGTCGGGTCGTACACATTGATGGGCTGACCGTAGGACGGGGCCTCGGACAACCGAACCAACCGAGGAATAACCTGACGACACACCTTCGCCCCGAAGAAGGTCCGGACCTCGGTCGCCACCTGTTCGGAGAGCTTGGTCCGTGCGTCGTACATGACCAACGCAATCGTCGAGACCTCTAGTTCGGGATTGAGGTTCGCCTTGACCAGGTCGACATTGCCGACCAGCTGTCCTAGACCCTCGAGGGCGTAGTACTCACACTGGATTGGCACCAGGACCTCATGGGCCACCACGAAGGCGTTGATCGTCAAGAGACCCAACGCCGGCGGACAGTCGATCAGAACAATGTCGTAGTCGTCAATGATCTCGGCCAACGCACGTTCCAACCGGTGTTCCCTGCTGAATGCCGCCACCAGCTCGATCTCGGCACCAGCCAGGGCAAGGCTGGAGGGAAGAAGATCCAAGTTGAGGATATCTGTCGAACAACGTACGTCAGCAGCCGAGGCCTGCTGAAGGACCACATCATAGATCGACTGTTCGAGTTCCCTTGAGTTCACACCCAAGCCCGTGGTGGCGTTGGCCTGGGGATCCAGGTCGACAATCAGTACCTTCCGGCCCTCCTCGGCCATGGAGGCACCCAGATTGATGGTTGTCGTGGTCTTGCCGACCCCGCCCTTCTGGTTGGCAACGGCGATGATACGAGTTCGAGCAGTTTTCAGAGACATCTTCAGCATCATGGTCTAAGAAGTGGAAAAAGACAAGCACCCTGTGGAAAACCTTGACCTGTTGTGAATGTTTGTTTCCTCGGCCGCCAATTGTTCCACGTGGAACATTTGCTCCTCACCCGGTCCCTGAATCTCGGTCCATCCACCCCCACCACGAGATGTTTCACGTGAAACACCCATCGTCGAGCCGGCCCTCAGAACCCGCCGCTCAGAACCCGCCGCTCAGAACCCGCCGCTCAGAACCCGCCGCTCAGAACCCGCCGCTCAGAACCCGCCGCTCAGAACAGGGGATCCGCCATCTGACGGGCAAAACGCCGGGGAAAGCGCTCTGGACAGGGTTCAACCCGGACCATGGCTCGATAGCCGGCCGGCCCATCGGCCAGATCACAGGTCCAGCCACCGAGATCACATAATCCCAACTCAGACAGGCCCTCGGTTGGCCACCGAGGCGTCCCAGAGCCGACTCCTGCGGTACCAGGCGGCTCGCTGACCACGAGAACCCCCGCTTCAGACAGCAGAGGGGCTGCACATTCCGCCGTGGGCCCCGGAGGAGCAAACCCCCTTGCCGTCACCAGGGATACCGCACCACGAAGCTCACCAAGGGCCCCACCGGCACCCCCGCGGGCACTGAGGCCAACGGCGTCGGCCAACCGAACCTCCACCCGATCCTCCAGGCCCAACTGTCGAACCGCCCATCCGAGGAAGGTCACGCGACGATCACCACGGTCGACCAGAATCCAACGACACGACGTCAGCGTGGCCAGAACCAGGCCGGGTACGCCGCCCCCCGTGCCGAGATCCACAGCAACATCCTCATCGCCCAGATCTGAAATCAGCAGGCCGCCGCTTTCCGAGGCCGTGAGTTCACCGTCCAGAAAACCCAAGAAGCCCGCGCTGTGCGCGGGCCCCTCAGACGCCGCCGATGGGGTCAGATACCCCTCGGCGACCGCCTCGACCAGAATCTGGTCGAGGATCTTCTCAACGATTGGTCAGCCGTCGATCAGCGAGATGACCACTCGCCGATCAGCGTCGCTACCCTCAGACGAAGTCTCGAGGCCATCAATCTCGCCCACCGTGTCATGCACGACCTTGCGATCCGCTGCACCCATGGGCTCCAGCGCCCGCGGACGACCATCATCCAGCACGGCTTCGGCCTGGGTCCGGGCGAAGTCGGCCAGGAAGGTCCGACGACGCTCGCGGTAGCCACCGATGTCCACGGTCAACGACCCATCGGCCTGACCGTCGGAGCTCCGCTGCACGAGGGTCCGGGACAGTTCGGTGATGGCACGCACCGTCTCGCCCCGCTGACCAATGGCCAGCCCCAGGTTCAGGCCCTGTGCCTCGACCGTCAGACGGTCCTCCTCGATACGGCTGGCCACCCGAGCCTCGAGGCCCATCCGGTCCAGGAGCCCCTGGACGAACTCTTCAGTGATTCCTGCCTGCGTCTGCAGATCCATGGACTCCACGTCAGCCCTCTCCCGGTCGTTTCCACGACCGTTTCCGTCGGTCGACGACTTCGCCGACTCTCCATTCCGACCTCGACGATCGGCATTCTTCTCATTGCCTCGGTCCCGACCGCGTCCGGAATCGCCCGAAGGCTCCCGTGCCGCGCCCTGATCCGATGCACCTGACTCCTGTTGCGAGCGGTTCTGACCCTCGCCACCCCTACGACGGCGGTTGCCACCACGGGAATCCTCGCCCTGGCGCTCGTCATCACGACCCTGCCGGCGCTCGCCACCCTGGGTGGTACTCCGACTCCGGTCCTGCTCACCGCCCCTGGACTGGCCGTTCTGGCGGCCGCCACTCTTGCCTGAACCGCTGCGATTCCGACCGCCATTGCGATCGTTTCGACGATTCCGATCCCGTCGCTCCACCTTGGGGCGAGGGCTGGTCGGCCGGACCCGGGCCCGAAGACGGGCCTCGGTCTTCTTCAGACCGAACATCGATCGGGAGGCCTCTACCAGCACCTCCACCTCGAGCTCGTCTTCAGCCACACCGAGCCGATCCAGGGCTCGTTCCTTCGCTTCATCCAGTGAGATACCGGTGGTTTCAATCCACTCCATGGCTCACTTCCTCCTCTTCTTTTTGGCACTGCGCGCACGAGCCGTTCCGGGCGGGGTCGTCCGACCCCCTCCGGACCGTCCTGCCGGCGGCCTCTTGTCGGTTGTTTCACTGTCGCCAGACGCAGCGTTGCGCCCGCGACGACTCGCCTTCTTCTTCGCCGGGGAGGCCGAGGACCTGGATTTCCGAACACGCGTCTTGCGTGAAGGGGAATCATCCTCAGAGGACACTCCATCGTCGATCTTTTGAGAACTATTCTCGATCTTGCCCGCGGTCGTCCGCCCCGATCGGGCAGAACCACTGGTCGAGGGCCGGTTTCCGGATTTTCCACCGGTCTTGGAGGCGGTGTTGTTCCCCGCCTTGCCACCAGCGTTCCTGCCGCCAGATTGGCCGCCGGACTGGCCACCCGACTTCTTCTTCGCCGGTTCGGCACTGGCCGGCACCACGACCTCGGGGTGGTCCTTGCCGGGGCCATACAACGTCCGGGTGATGTAGGCCTGCTGGGCGATCCGGTAGAGGTTCGACACCACGAAATACATGACCAGCGCAGCGTCCAGGTTGAACGAGATCACCGGCAGGAAGAAGGGCATGACCTTCATCAGCATCTGCTGCTGAGGGTTCACCGTGGCATCCGGGTTCCGTCCCCGGATCTGACGCTGCTGGATCCACGAGCTGGCGAACACGACGAGGATCAGGAAGAGATAGGGGAGGGAGGCGCCCAGACTCTGGGAAAATGCCGTTCCAGCCGACCGGGAGAGGTCGAAACCCAGGAAGAGCATCTCGGTCTCGCTGGTCAGGTCGAGGAAGAGCTCTGAAGCCGGGTCCACATAGGCCGGATAGAAGGCCTGCGGATCGTTGGACGCTCCGGTCAACACCGCATCGGAGCCGGCGGTCAGACGTCCAGCCACCCAACCGGCACTGTCACCGATGTCGGACAGCCGCCTGGTCATGCCCCGCAGCACGTTGTACAGGACCATGAACACCGGTGCCTGAATCAGCATGGGCAGGCAGCCACCCATCGGGTTGATGTTGTTGGCCTGGTAGAAGGCCATCATCTCCCGGTTCATCGTCTCCCGGTCGCCCTTGTACCGGGTCTGGATCTTCTTCATCTCCGGCTGGAGGTGCTGCATCTTGATCATCGACCGCGTGCCCTTGAGGGTCAACGGGGTCACGATCAGCATGACCACCAGGGTCAACATGACAATGGCAAATCCGTAGCTGGGGACCAGCCCGTAGAACCAGGACAGAACCGCGGCGATCAGGTCGAACATGTGGATCCTCGGGAACCGGTGAACGGATGGGAAAGGTCAGATGACCCGGGTACCGGGTCCCAACCGCGGCCACCCCACGGGTGGCACCGGCAGAGACGCCTGGCGGTCAACGCCGAGCCCCGGATCGCACCATGCTCCTCGAGGGCGTCCAGGGCGTAGTTCGAACAGGTCGGAACAAAGCGACAGGGCGTGGGACGACCATCCACGACGCGCTGGTACCCACGTACCGCGGATCGCAGGATCCGGGCAAGAACACCGAGGTCAGAAGATGTTTTCATAGGAAGGTCCCGTCAAGAACGTGCACGTCGGACGATCAGCCGTCGTAACCGTCAGCACCGTCGGCACAGGCGTCGATCGCACCCGTCAGGTGCCGCTGCAACTCGTCATACGACGAGTCAGCCGCACCGGGTGCCACCCGGACCAGGTAGTCGCCGACCGGCACACCCTGTGGGCGCCGGTCGAGGTCCACCACGATCGCCCGGAGGCGACGGCGGATCCGGTTCCGGACGACCGCCGGCCCGACGGTCCGGGGAATGGCGTACGCCACCCTCGGCCCGGGGCCATCCATCTGATCTCCGCTGGCTCGAAAGCCGATACGCAGGGGTCCACGGCGAACCGTGCGACCGTCGCGGCGGATCAGACGAAAGTCGTCCCGTCGACGCAGCCGGCCGATCAAGCCGACAGTCGGGCGCGGCCCTTCTGGCGGCGCGCCGAGATGATGGCCCGTCCGGCGCGGGTTCGCATCCGCTTCCGGAAGCCATGCTTCCTGGCTCGACGCCTGGTGTTGGGCTGGTACGTACGCTTCATGAATGGTCTCCTGCTGGCATCAGTGGGCGTCGTCAGGAAGGGGAGCGCCCGGATGCCGTCGATTGCTGGAATCCGGTCGGGATCTCCATCGGACGAAGGTGTCAGATGAAAAGCGACCGGCCACCGTCGGTGACGGCGGGATCGGCTCGGCTGCCGATCGGACCGGACCGATTGGTCGGGACGAATCCCGGACCGGTCACGGGTCCGCTCCACAGGCTACGGGCTGACAAGGGGACGCGCCAACCGTGACCGACTCATCTACAGAGATCCCGGTGACCGGTAGATGACCCGTTCAGACCCCTCGACCACCGTCCTCCAGGCTCCCCGCCTCGAGTTGTCCACAGGCTCGGCCGGAAATCAGCGGTCTGATTCGCACCCTGGGGCCGGAGCGGTGACCCCGTGCCGAAATGGCCCGATTCCGTACCCTGTCGCGCGAAACGGGAACTGAACAGGCGCGACGCGGCACGCGATTCGGGCTTGCGCGGCGTCATCCACAGGCTGCTACCTTGCCTCGCCCACAGCGAGGGCGGAGTGGGCCGACACCGGCCGTTTTCCGTTCTCCAACGACCTTTCCACAGCAGATTCCACATCTGTGGACAACGAGATCGGAGAATGCGATGGCGGATGCAACGGTGCTCTGGGAGGCCTGCGCGGCGGCCATTCAGTCCAAGGTGTCAGACGTCGTCTGGCAGATGACGTTCAGCGCGGCCCAGCCGGTGACCGCCGACGACCAGACGCTCACCGTCTCGGTGCCCAGCATCGTGACCCTGGATCGGATCGAGGGCCGCTACCACGATCTCGTCCATGACACGGTCTCCGAGGTGAGCGACGACCAGCTCACCCTCAACATCGTCATCCGTAAGGACGAGTTCGACGATCCGGACGACCTGATCATCGACCTCCCGCTGGTCGATCGTTCCGTAGTTGATGCCGAGGCTCTGGCACCGGCCCACCAACCGAACCTCGATCCACGGGCCCTGCCGGTGGAGACCACGACGTCATCCCCCCTCGCCTCAGCAGGGACCACCGTCCCGATCACCGGGTCCGGAGATTCTTCGTTCGCCGGTCGTCTGACCTTCGAGGACTTCGTCATCGGATCCTCCAACCGATTCGCCCACGCAGCCGCTCAGGCCGTGGCCGAGACACCCGGCCGCTCCTACAACCCCCTCTTCATCTATGCGGAAGCCGGGTTGGGCAAGACCCACCTTCTCCAGGCCGTCGGCAACTATGTCCTGGCCCACTACCCGACCAAGCAGGTGCGGTACGTCTCCAGTGAGACGTTCATGAACCGGTTCGTGGAAGCCATTCGCAACAAGCAGCTCCCCGAGTTCAAGGACCGCCACCGTCGCAACGACGTCCTCCTCGTCGATGACATCCAGTTCATGGAAGGAAAGGAAGGCCTCCAGGAGGAGTTCTTCCACACCTTCAACGCCATCCAGCAGGGCGGCGGACAGATCGTGCTCACCAGCGATCGCCCGCCCGACGACATCTCGACGTTGGAAGATCGACTTCGTAGCCGGTTCAAGATGGGCCTGGTCACCCATATCCAGCCACCCGATGTCGAGACACGTCTGGCCATCCTCCGCAAGAAGTCCGAGCAGGGGAGGAGCGGTGTCGAAATTCCCGATGACGTCCTGTTCTTCATTGCCGAGAACATCACCGAGAACATCCGTGAGCTCGAGGGTGCCCTGACCCGGATCACCGCCTACTGCAGCCTCAACCAGGAGGTCTGCACCATTGACCTGGCCACCACGGTCCTCGCCGACCTGATCACCAGCAATGCCCCGCTGATCATCACCCCGGACCTGATCCTGAATCACACCTCGGAGATCTACGGCTTCAGCCGCGAGGACCTCACCGGCGCCAGCAGACGCCGGCCTCTCGTGACCGCCCGACAGGTGTCGATGTACGTCTTCCGTGAACTCACCGACCTGAGCTATCCGGCCATCGGTCGGGAGTTCGGTGATCGTGATCACACCACGGTGATCCACGCCGTCGAGAAGATCACCCGCCTCATGGCCGAGCGCCGCGAGATCTACGACCAGGTCTCGACCCTGACCTCCAACGTCCGTTCCGGGAACTGAGCGTTCTTCTCCCGGACCGGTAGACGCCCTTCATCCTGTGGACCATTCCGTGGACACCTGGTGGAAGATCATGTGGACACACGGTGGACAATGACCCGAGCATCCCCAGCCACCGATCCGACCATCTCCACGCTGGGGATGTCGGTGGATGAACGACCGGAAACCATCATCCCCCTGACCTGCGATGATGAGCGATACTCCACAATCCACAGCACCTATCACTGCTACGACCTGATGAGAAAAGCCACATGGAGAAAGTGACCACCCTGTGAAGTTCCGATGCGAACGAGATGTCCTGGACAGGGCGTTCTCCATCACCCGGCGCGCCGTTGCCGGTCGTGGAGGAACACTCCAGGTTCTGTCCGGACTCCACCTGGAGCTCAAGGGCAACAAGCTCACGGTGGTGGGCAGTGATCTGGACCTGGTGGTTCGGGTCACCGTCGAGGTTGGTGGCGAACAGGACGGAGCGGTGGTCCTGTCTGCACAGCTGGGTGCGGAGATCGTCCGGGCGTTGGACAGTGGACAGGTGGAGTTCACCGTTGACGACGACGGCGCCAGCGTGGTGTCCGGCCGGTCCGACTTCCGGATCCGTGTCATGTCTGCTGAGGAGTACCCCCGGTTCGACGAACCCGGTGGTGAGTCGGTGACCCTGGATGCCGGAGCGGTCGCCGATGCGCTCGATCAGGTCATCAAGGCGGCGAGCATCGATGACGCCCGCCAGATCCTGACCGGCGTGCTCATGGCCGCCGAAGCTGACGGTCTGCGCTTCGTCGCCACGGATTCTTACCGCCTGGCGGTTCGCGACCTTCCGGGGACGGCGGTGCTCGGTCGGGACCAGACCGTCCTGGTTCCGTCACGGGCCCTGGACATGGTGGGAAAGATCCTGGGAGACGCCGAGGAACTCACCATCCGGTTGGGTGAACGCGACGCCACGTTCGAGGTGGATGACGTCCAGGTGGTGACCCGCCTCATCGAGGGGGAGTTCCCGAACTACCGGGGTCTGATCCCCGATGATCACCCGAACGTTCTCGTCGTGGATCGCCTGGCCCTGCAGGAAGCAGTTCGTCGGGTCCGGATCCTGGCCCAGGAATCAACGCCGGTGAGGTTGTCGATGTCCGCCGATGGACTCGAGTTGGTGGCCATCACCCAGGATGTCGGCCAGGCCCACGAATCGCTGGATGCCACGTACGAAGGCGCAGATCTGACCGTGGCCTTCAATCCGCAGTTCCTGCTCGACGGTCTCGAGGTGTGTCCCGGCGAAGAGGTCCGCCTGGAGACCAGCGAGGCCAGCAAGCCAGCGGTGCTCCGGTCGATCGGCGACGAGCAATTCCTGTACCTGCTCATGCCGGTACGGGTTTCCTGACCCTTCGAGGGCCTCGGCCCGGCGAGCCTGTGGTGCGTCCAAGCCCGAGGATCTCACGGCCATGACCGTCGAACGCCTCTGGCTGACCGACTTCCGCAACCACCCGGAGGTCGACCTGACCCTGGATCCCGGGGTCACGCTCGTGGTGGGTGCCAACGGCCGGGGTAAGACGAACCTGATCGAGGCGCTGGCCTGGTTGTCCCGCGGGGCTTCCTTTCGCGGGGTTCCCACTGAAGCCATGGTGCGGCGGGGTACGGACCGGGCAGTGGTACGAGCAGAGGTTGATACCGCCGGACGAAGCGTCCTCCTCGAAGCCGAATTGGTGGCTTCAGGAAGGAACCGCATCCAGGTCAACAAGCAGCGGGTCACCCGCCTACGGGATCTTCTGGGTCACTTCCGAACCACGGTGTTCGGTCCTGATGACCTCCGCCTGGTCAAGGGAGGCCCGGGTGAGCGCCGAGGCTGGATCGACGACCTGCTGGTCGACCTCCACCCACGGAATCACGCACTCCAGAGCGATCTCGACCGGATCCTTCGACAACGCAACACGTTGCTCAAACAGGCCCGGGGACGCCTCTCCCCCGAGGTCGAGACCACGTTGGACGTCTGGGATGCCCAACTGGTCGACGTGGGTGAACGCCTGGCCACGGCTCGGAGAGAGACCCTTTCGGCCCTGGGTCCGATGGTTGACGAGCTTTCTGATGCCCTTACCGACGGACAGAGCAGCCTGACCATGCAGGTGATGGATCAGTGGTCGTCAGAAGGCCTGGCGGTGACGTTGAGGGGCGCGCGCGCTGATGACGTGCGACGAGGGGTGACCACGGTCGGGCCACATCGAGACGACGTCCTCCTGACCCTTGACGACATGCCCTCGAGGACCCATGCCTCTCAGGGAGAGCAGCGTTCGATCGCCCTGGCTCTGCGACTGGCTGGGCACCGGCTGGTGGCCGAGCAGACGGGGGCGGAGCCGATTGTTCTGCTCGATGACGTGTTCTCGGAACTTGATCCCCGGCGGTGTGCCGTCCTGGTCGGGCTCCTGCCGTCGACCCAGGCGGTGATCACCTCGGCCGGGGCGGTTCCCGAGGGGGTGGAGGCCGGTGTCGTCCTCCACCTCGATGACGGCGTGTTCGCCCCGGAGGGACGGCCATGAAGCCCGATCGGGGACCGGTGCCCATTCGACGGAGCCTGGAGCGTCTGCTGGCCGGCATGGGAGCGCCCCAGATCGACGACACCATGACGATCATCGAGCAGTGGCCGGAGATGGTGGGGGCCCGACTGGCCGAGCGGATCGAAGCCGTGGCGGTGAGCGGATCCGAGCTTCTGGTGGCCGTCCACGACCCGGCCTGGGCCAGCCAGGTCTCCTGGTTGGAGGCCCAGCTGCTGGAGCGGATCGGGGACCTCATCGGACCGGGAAAGATCACGTCGGTCCGGGTTCGGGTCCAACCTCGTACGGGTCCCTGAACGGGCGGTTTTCGGGTCCGCCGTACACGGCCCGGATCCGTGGTCCGGAGGCTGCTGGCTGGTAGTCTGGTCATACCGTGAAGATGCGCTCTGACCTGCGGTTTTGCACCGCTCTGACTCGTCTTTCGGCACCTTCCTCCCCCGACCCGACGATCCAAGGGGAGCGGCTCCCATGACGACCGCAGCGACGTCCTACAGCGCAGCAGACATCACCGTTCTGGAGGGCCTCGAAGCCGTCCGGAAACGACCCGGTATGTACATCGGATCGACCGGTCCCACCGGCCTCCACCACCTGGTGTGGGAGGTGGTGGACAACTCGGTTGATGAGGCGATGGCCGGCCATTGTTCGACCATCGAGGTGACCCTCTGCGAGGACGGTTCGTGTGAAGTGTCCGATGACGGTCGGGGGATTCCCGTCGACGCTCATCACCAGTACGAGGACCTCACGGCGGCCGAGGTGGTGCTCACCGTGCTCCACGCAGGCGGAAAGTTCGGGGGCGAGGGCTACAAGGTCTCCGGCGGCCTCCACGGCGTGGGCATCTCGGTGGTCAACGCGTTGTCGTCCCGGGTCGAGGTGGAGATCGATCGTGACGGCAGCCGCCACTACATGGACTTCGTGGAAGGCGGCCGGCTGGATACCCGTCTGAAGGTGAGCGGCGACTCGCCCGACGGGCGTACCGGCACCACGGTTCGTTTCTGGCCGGACGGATCGATCTTCGACGAGACCCGATTCCGCTTCCAGACCCTGTCCGAGCGCTTTCAGATGATGGCGTTCCTGAACCGGAACCTGCGGATCCGGTTGCGCGACGAACGACCCGACGAGAGCCACGACGACGTGGACTACCAGTACGAAGGCGGCATCCGGGACTTCGTGGCCCACGTCAACGCCTCCAAGGAGTCGTTGTTCGCCGAGGTCGGCTACATCGAGGGCTTCGAGGACGGCCAGGAGGTTGAGGTCGCCTTCCAGTGGAACACCGGCTTCAACTCCGACGGTCTCCATTCGTTTGCCAACGGCATCAACACCCTTGAGGGTGGGATGCACGAGGAGGGGTTCCGGAGTGCGTTGACCGCCGTGATGAACCGCTACGCCAAGAAGCGGAACCTGCTCAAGGACAACGACGACAACCTCCAGGGCGAAGACATCCGCGAGGGTCTCACGGCCATCATCAGCGTCCGCCTGGCCGAGCCCCAGTTCGAGGGACAGACCAAGTCCAAGCTGGGCAATGTCGAAATGCGGTCACTGGTGCAACGCACGACCAACGACCGCCTGGCCGACTGGATGGAGGAACACCCTCCGGAAGCCAAGGCCATCATCCAGAAGGCCATCAACGCCCAGCGGGCCCGGGTGGCCGCCCAGGACGCCCGCAAGTCGGCCCGTCGCAAGTCGGCGCTGGACGGCGCCGGCATGCCCGACAAGCTCAAGGACTGCGCCTCCAAGGACCCACGCGAATCCGAACTGTTCATCGTGGAGGGCGATTCGGCCGGCGGCTCGGCGGTCCAGGCCCGTGACCCCCGCACCATGGCCATCCTCCCCATCCGGGGAAAGATCCTGAACGTCGAACGGGCCCGCGCCGACCGGATGCTCAAGAACAACGAGATCCAGACGCTCATCCAGGCCATCGGCGGTGGGTTCGGCGACGACTTCGACGTCGGCCGCATCCGGTACCACAAGGTGATCCTGCTGTGTGACGCCGACGTGGACGGCAGCCACATCCGGACGCTGCTGCTGACCTTCTTCTTCCGTCAGATGCGGCCGATGATGGAGGCCGGGCACGTCTACATCGCCCAGCCACCGCTCTACTCCACGGTGGTGGGGCGCGAGAAGGTCTACCTGAAGGACGACCACGCCAAGGACGCCTTCCTGGTCGAGAACCCCAACCACAAGCGGGAGTTCCAACGCCTCAAGGGCCTCGGCGAGATGGACTTCGACGAACTCAAGGAAACCACCATGGATCCGTCCCGACGGAGTCTCCTGCAGGTGTCCGTCGAGATGTTGGCCATTGCCGACGAGGTCTTCTCGACGCTCATGGGTGAGGACGTGGAGAGCCGAAAGCGGTTCATCCAGACCAACGCCCGAGACGTGCGGTTCCTGGACATCTGATGGCCGACGAGATCGATACCCAGACCCCGCCGGCCGACGACGGTCCGATGCTGGGGTTCATCCAACCCATCGAGATCCAGGAGGAGATGGAGCAGTCCTTCCTGGACTACGCCATGTCGGTCATCGTGGCTCGGGCCCTTCCCGACGCCCGCGATGGCCTCAAGCCGGTGCACCGGCGGATCCTCTGGGGCATGTACGACCTCGGCGCCCGACCCGACCGCCCGACGATGAAGTGCGCACGGGTCACCGGCGAGGTCATGGGCAAGTACCACCCGCACGGTGACCTGGCCATCTACGACGCGCTGGTCCGGATGGGTCAGAATTTCAGCCTGCGCCATCCGGTCGTCCATCCCAAGGGCAACTTCGGCTACTCGCCGGACGACGCGGCGGCCGCGGCCCGATACACCGAATGCCGTCTCGACCCGATCGCCCTCGACCTCCTGGCGGGGATCGACGAGAACACCGTCGACTTCACCGAGAACTACTCGGGCGAGTTCACCGAACCGGTCGTGCTTCCGGCCCGCTTCCCCAACCTGCTGGTCAACGGCAGCCAGGGCATCGCGGTGGGCATGGCCACCAACATCCCGACCCACAATCTGGGCGAGGTCATCGACGCCACGATCCACCTCATCGACCATCCGGACGCCACGCCGGACGACCTGATGGAACATCTTCCCGCCCCGGACTTCCCGACCGGTGCCCTGATCCTGGGACGGTCGGGCATCCGTGAGGCCTACCGGACCGGTCGGGGACAGGTACGGATGCGGGCCCGGACCGACATCGAGGAAGGCCCGCGGTCCAGTCGGATCGTGGTCACCGAGCTGCCGTACCAGGCCAGTCCCAACCTGATCATGTCCAAGATCCGTGATCTGGTGGACGCCCGCGAGATCGAGGGCATCGCCGACATCAACGACGAGTCGGCCCAGGGCAAGACCCGGATAGTGATCTCGCTGAAGCGTGACGCCCCGGCGCTGGTCATCCTGAACAACCTGTTCAAGCGGACACCGCTGCAGACCACGTTCTCGGTGAACACCGTGGCCCTGGTCGACGAGGTGCCCCGCACCCTGAATCTGCGTGAACTGCTGGTGGCCTACGTCGATCACCAGGTCGAGGTGGTGCGCCGGCGCAGTGAGTTCCGGTTGGCCAAGGCCCGCGACGAGGCGCACATCACCGAAGGCCTCCTCAAGGCACTGGACCTGATCGACGACATCATCACCCTGATCAGGGGGTCGGCGGATCGGGCCACGGCCCGTGAAGGCCTGATGGGCGATGACCTGGGGTTCAGCGAGGTCCAGGCCAACCACATCCTGGACATGCAACTGGCCCGCCTGACCCGCCTCGGACGGACCAACCTCGAAGAGCGGATGGTCGAACTGCGGGAGACGATCGCCGAGCTGGAGGCCATCCTCGGGGACGAGGAGCGCCTGCGTAGCGTCATCAAGGACGAGTTGGGCGAGGTACGGGCCAGGCACGCCACCCCACGACGCAGCGAGATGATCCACGATCCGGGGGAACTGGACATCGAGGACCTGATCGACGACGAGGAGATGGTGTTCGCCATGAGCACCTCGGGCTACGTCAAGACCATGTCGACCGGTGAGTTCCGGACCCAGGGGCGCGGCGGAAAGGGCGTGACCGGCGCGAAGCTCAAGGACGAGGACGCGGTGGCCCACCTCATCCACACCACCGCCCACGCCTATCTGTTGTTCTTCTCCACCCGGGGAAGGGTGTACCGGCTGAAGGCCCACGAGATTCCGTCGGCTGGTCGGACGGCCCGCGGCACGTCGATCGTGAACCTTCTGCCGCTGCAGCCCGATGAGCGGATTCAGGCCGTCATCGACACCCGGGACTACGAGTCGAACCGTTTCCTGTTCTTCGCCACCAGGAGCGGACGGGTGAAGAAGACCCTGTTCACGGCCTATGACTCCTCCTTGAAGGCCGGACTGATCGCCGTGCGGCTCAACGACGGTGACGAGTTGGTGGCCGTGGTTCCCACCAACGGTGACGACGACCTGTTCCTGGTCTCGAGTTCCGGCCAGACCCTGCGGATCGCCGAGGATCACGTACGCCCCATGGGACGTACCGCCGCGGGAGTCCGGGGGATGAAGTTCCGGGGCGATGACGTCCTGGTGTCGTGCTGCGTGGCCCGTACCGACGCGACGATCCTCCACCTGACCACCGAGGGCTACGGCAAGCGGACCGAGCTGGATGAGTTCACGGCCAAGGGTCGGGGCGGTCTGGGCGTGCGGGGTATCCGGACGACCGACGATCGGGGACGGGTGGCCGGTGCGCTGGTGCTGACCGAGGACGAGGACCTGTTCGCCATCACGACGGCCGGGATGATCATCCGGATGCCCGCCACCGATATCTCGATTCAGGGTCGGGATGCCACCGGGGTGAGGGTCATGTCCCCCGGCGATGGTCAGCAGGTCGCCGCGGTGTCGCCGGTTCCGGCTGGTGAACCCGATGAGGAACCCGAAGACGGCTGACCTTTTCGGTCGAGCGGTTCCCCAGAGGTCCAACTTCCCCCGAAGGACCGGTGCCCGATGGGCCCGGAAACGGGGAAGGGGACGTGATGTCCGGACAGACGGGTCGTGGCGACGATCGTGGGCAGTTGTTGCCCCTGGTCATCCCCCTCCTGTTGATGGCCGGGGCGATGGCCTGGCTGGTCGGCGAGGTGGCCGAGGTGGTGGTGGACCGGGCACGGTCCCGGACGGCGGCCGATGCTGCGGCGTTGATCGCCGCGGTTCGGCGGGTCGAGGGTCACGACACCGCCCGGCGGGCAGCGGCTGATCTGACCGAGGCGAACGGTGGCGTTCTCATGGGGTACCGGTCGGGCACTGATTGGGTGGAGGTGACGGTTCGGGTCGGTCGTGCCCGGGCGACGGCCCGGTCGAGAGCCCGCCCGGTCGTACCGGGATCAGAGCCGTAGACTCCCGGCCCGTGGGCCCCGACGACATCGATGAATCCAGCGAGCCGCGCCCTGACGCGCTCAGCGAGGAGCCTCTGGCGGACGCCGTGGATGAGCCGGCCGACGATCTCGACGTGGAATCGTCCGAAGAGTCCGGTGATTCGGACGAACTGATCGACGACGAGCCGACGGCACAACAGTCGTCAGCCGACCTGTTGGCCCAGATGGGCGGGGGTGTCGATGACGACGACCTCGGCGTGGCCCCGGTCTTCCGGAGGGAGCGTCCCCGGGTTCTGAAGGGCCGGGCCCGTCGTTCGGATTCGGGCCGTTCGGATTCGCGTCAGCCGGCCGCTGGTGAGCGTGACCTGGCGATCGAGGCGACGCGGGGCGAACCGAGCGGGGGTTACCGGGTCCGGCGGGTTCGTCGACTGGTCCGCCACGTCGAACCGTGGTCGGTGCTGAAGGTCTGCCTGGTGTTCTACCTGTGCATCTGGGGTCTTCTGGTCATCGCCACCCGCATGCTGTGGAGTGCAGCCGATGAGGCGGGAACCATCGGCAAGGTCGAATCGTTCATTGAGGAACTGTTCGCGCTCGAGTCCTTCACCTTCGACTCGGCACAGATCTTCCGCATCTTCGTGCTGGGCGGTCTGGTCCTGGTGGTCGGTGGCATCGGCATCACCGTGGTCCTGGTGGTGCTCTTCAACCTGATCAGCGATCTGACCGGTGGTATCCGCTTCACCATGGTGGAGGAGGAGACGGCGGTCCGACAGCGACGGTTGCGTCGAGGTGACGTGGTCGTCGAGACCCCCGGGACCGGCACCGGTCACCCACCGGACTAGGGCCGGGAGAGTGCCGGGAGAGTAGTCACGCCTTCGCCGGGGCCGATACCGTTCCGGGGTCTGCGGGGCTATAGCTCAGTCGGTTAGAGCGCACCCCTGATAAGGGTGAGGTCGCTGGTTCGATTCCAGCTAGCCCCACGTCCATGCAGGTCATCCGACGAGCCCTCGCCGCGGTGAGCGTGGCGGCCGCAGTGGCCGCCGCCCTCCGCATCAACGGAGCGGACGGGATCGCGCGCCGTTCCGGTGGATGGCGACCCCTGGCCGGACCGAACCTCCGGTGATGAGCACTGTCGCCGTACTGGGGGCCGGAGCCGTCGGAGCACGGGTGGCCCGCCAGCTCCTGACCTCCGACGTCGTGGAGCAGGTCGTGCTGCGTGACATCTCCGCCGAACGGCTGGCTCGGGCCTCACGGGCCCTCGGAAACCGATGTCGGGTGGAACACCATCCGTTCCCGGGCGCGCTGGAGGCTGATCTGGTGGTGGTGGCGACCCCGCGGGGGACCCATCTCGAAGCGGTGAACGAGACCATTGCCGCCCGTCGGCCCGCGGTGCTGGTCGGTGACGGCCTGGCCGAGACGATTGCCGTGCTGCGGCGTTCAGGAGACGCGGCCCGTGCCGGTGTGCCGATCGCCGTGGGCAGCGGGTTCGGGCCCGGAATGTCCTGTGTCCTGGCGGCCCACGGAGCCTCGTGGTTCGACGAGGTGGACGAGGTGCACGTGGCCAAGGCGGGCACCGGCGGTCCGGCGTGCGCCCTGGTCCACCATCGGGCACTCAGTCGCCGTTCCTACGACTGGCGGGTGGACGATGGTTCCCGAACCGGTGACTGGGTCCGCCGGGCCGGCGGTTCGGGACGGGAACTGGCGTGGTTTCCTGATCCGGTGGGACCGAGGGACTGTTATCGGGCGGCCCTACCCGACCCGGTGCTGCTGCATCACGCGCTGCCGACGGTCGGAAGGATCACCGCCCGGGTGGCGGCCACCCGTCGGGATCGGCTCACCGCGCCACTGCCCATGCTCTCGCCTCCCCATGTGGAAGGCGGAACGGGGGCCGTCCGGGTCGAGGTGCGGGGCCGACGGGGTGAAGCCAGTGACGTCGTGGTGCTCGGGGCCACCGAGCGGCCCGCGGTGGCTGCTGCCGCGGTGGCGGCCACGACGGTGGAGTGGTTGCTGGCCGGCCGCCATCGGGTGGCCGGAATGGCCGGGCTGGCCGAGATGGTCGAACCGGTGGCCTTCCTGTCCGATCTGGCGGCGAGAGGTCTGGAAGCCTCGATCTTCGAGGGGGAGCGGTCCCTCTCCTGAGTCCTGTTCCGGGAACGGGCCCTCAGCGGCCGACCAGTTCGAGAATCTGGGGAGCAAGCGCCGGATTGGTGGCCAGGGCGTCCCCACCCTCGGCGGTCACGGAACCGGACAGATCAGTGAAGACACCGCCGGCCTCCGGGAGGATGGTCAGCATCGGGGCGACGTCCCACCGGCTCACGATCGGATCCACCATGGCGTGGGCACGACCGGTGGCCACCAGGACGTAGCCGTAGGCATCGCCCCAGGTACGGATCACCGCGTCACGTCCGACGAACTCGTCGAGCGCGGCAGCTGACGGCCAGTAGTCGACACCGCTGGTCACGATGCAGGCGCCGTGCAGGTCCGTCCGGTCCGATACCCGGGTCGGTTCGCCGTTCACGAAGCAGCCGAGGCCTCGGCCGGCCCAGACGCACTCGTCCAGTGCGGGAATGTTGATGACCCCCACGGCCGGGCCGTGCTCGTCCTCGAGGGCCACGAGGTTGGCGTAGAGGGGCACGCCGTGCACGAACGACTGCGTGCCGTCGATGGGGTCGAGTATCCAGGTGCGGCCCGAGGTGCCGTCGGTGTCGGTCTCCTCTTCGCCGACCACGGCGTCCCCGGGGTGGGCGCTGTCGATGCGTTCACGCAGCAGGCGCTCGGCGCCCCGGTCGGCCGCGGTGACCGGCGTGCCGTCCTCCTTGCCTTCCACGGCGAGGTCGGGGCGACGGAACAATTCCAGGGTCAACGAACCGGCCTCGCGTGCGATGGCCACGGCGAAGTCGAGATCGGACTGCTGTGCGGGAGGGAGTGCGACAGGGGGAGCGGAGGCTGGCGGCATGGTCGGGAGCCTAGGGTCGGAGCCTTCGGGGACGAGCGGACGGGAGGCCCGGTGCGACGACGGTTCCTTCTCCACGCGATCGGGATCCTGCTGGCTGGTGGTCTGCTGGCCTACGGACCGGGTGCCGACCGGGCATCGGCCGACGTGGTTGGGACGGGCTACGTCGACGCCGACCTTGTGGACCTCCAGTGGGCCACCGATCACCTCGGATACGACACGCCGGCTGAACTCCAGCGGGCCGGGGTCACGGTGGTCAACTTCATCCTGTCGATTTCCGGGAAATCCAGCTCCGGGAATGCCGGCTCCGACAAGAGCGGTATCGAATGTGACCTCGGGTATGTGGATCAACTGGATCCGCTCGGGCCGCACCGGTTCGCCACCTCGTGGTCCGGCTCCGAGTTGGCCACCCTGGATCGGGTCGCCTCCCACTACTGCATCAGTCGGGAGCAGGCCCAGATGTTCGGCGCGACCATCCTGACCTTCTTCGCTGGTCTGGATGCCGGGGCGAACGGAACCGGGGCGGTCCGTCGGGCTGTCGCCGAGATCGCTCCACCGGATCCGACGGCATCGACCCTGCTCTCCGGGTCGGGATCCCGCACGGTGATGCTCGACGAGCCGCCTCCCGTCGACCACCGGGTGGTGGCCTACGAACACACCGGGACCGGATCCTTCCTGGTGACGGGCCTCGACGTGTCCGGTGGTGAGGTCGAGGTCCTGGTGGCTCGTGACGGGGTGGTGTCCGGCCGGGTCCTGGTCGAGACACCGGAAGCCATTGCCTCGGTGTCGGTGGTCGCCGACGGTGAGTGGTCGGTGGCCTTCGAGTCGGTGATGGCCAGCCCGGTCCTGGATCTCTCGTCGCCGGTCATCGGGCTCGGGGACACGGTGTTCCTGGTGCCGACCGGTCTGGGAGGTGTGGCGCCGCGGTATCGACACATCGGCGAAGGTTCGATGCGGGTCCGATCGACGGGGCCGGCTTTCACGTCGTCGGACGTCCTGGCCTCGGCCGAGGACTCCGTGGTGAGCCGGTTCCGGCTTCCTGTTGGCGGTCGCGTGCTGGAGGTCGAGGCAACGGGCGAATGGGCACTGGTCGACGGTGACCAACTTCCGCCGGGCCGGCCCGGCCGACCGCAGGCCGAGGCGGGTGACGGTCAGATCAGGTTCGACTGGGGCCCGGCGGCCCGCGGGGGCCTGTCGATCGACGGGTACGAGGTGGCCCATCGGGTGGTTCCGGGAGACGGAATGGTTGCCGACTGGACGACGGTTCGCGTTCCCGGATCGGTCAGGACCGAGACGATCGTCGGGCTGGCCAACGGTGTGGCCCACCAGGTCAGGGCGAGGGCGATCAACGGGGTCGGAGCGGGGCTCTGGACGGTGTCGGTGACCGCGGCGCCCATGGCCGAGGTGGTGACCGTTGACGTGGTCGGTCTGGAGGCCACGGCAGGTGACACCTCGGTGGTCCTGGCCTGGGAGGAGCCCGCGGGGATAGCCGTGGCCTCCTACACCGTGGTCCACTTCGATGAAGCCCATCTCGGTGTTCCAGGAGTCGGATCGACACTGCGGACCACCACCTCACGTGGGGCGGACCGCACCGGATTCCCGGAAGGCGAACCGCCATCGGTTCTGGCCCGACGATCCGTGCAGACGGTGATGTCGGGCCTTCGGGCTCCGATGATCGTCAACGGTGAGCTGGTGGCGATATCCGACCAACCCCACGTGGTGGGGCTGCTGGACCGTGTGGTGACGAACCCCTTCCGTGCCCACTACTGCGGAGGAACGCTCGTCGCCCCGAGGTGGGTGGTGACCGCCGCCCACTGTGTCGGAACCCGGTTGGCCTCCGAGATCGACGTGGTGGCGGGGTTCACCGATCTCGAGGACGTCACGAACGCTGACCGGATGGACGTGGCGGCCCTTCACGTCCATCCCGAGTACGGCGCTGACCGGGTGGTGCACGACATCGCGTTGGTGGAGTTGGCCGTCGATGCGGTCGGTACTCCCATCCCCTGGCAGGTCGACGAGACCCTGCCCCTGGCCGGGACGTCGCTGACGGTGAGTGGATGGGGCGCCATACGGGCGGACGGATCCCTCTACGACACGGTTCTTCGTTCGTCGTCGGCCCGCGCGCTGGGAGGTCCGGCTGATTCGGTCTGCGGGAGTTGGCGTGACTACGACCCCGATTCGGAACTCTGTCTCGGCTCGGCGTCCGGCGTGGGGGCCTGTTCGGGAGACAGTGGTGGACCGGTGGTCGCCGATCTGGGGATGACCCGCCTGGTCGGGGTGACGTCCTACGGGTTGTCGGGGTCATGTGCTGATCCGACGTACCCGAACGTGGCCAGCCGGGTGAGCGCCAAGGCGGCGTGGATCACCTCTCTGGTGGGTTCGCCGTGGCGCGAGACCAGCGGTCTGACCACGCCGACCCACGAGATCGACGGGTTGGTCAACGGGCGGACCTACACCTTCCACGTGACGGCGGTCGACGCCATGGGTCGCAGCCTGAGTCCGATGCAGGTGGTGGCTACACCGGTGGGGCCGCCGGCAGCTCCCGATGACCTGACCGGGCGTGGAGGAGATTCCCGGGCCGTCCTGGGATGGACGGCGGGATTTGCACCGGACGATGCGCCGGTGACGGGCCATGTCGTGGAGTGGTCGGTTGACGGCACCACGTGGGAACGCTTCACCGCAGGGGTCACCGCTGATCTGGCAGCCACGGTCACCGGTCTGGTGAACGAGTCACAGGTGGAAATTCGGGTTCGTGCCGTGAACCGTCATGGCACCGGACCGGCCTCGGACCCGGTGACCGTGGTGATCGGACAACCCGACGCCCCCACGGGCCTGGTTGGTCAGGTGGGCGATGGTCGTCTGGATCTCTCGTGGTCGGCACCGGTCGACGACGGAGGATCGCCCATTGTCGACTACGTGGTTGAGACGGCGTCCGACACCGGGCCGTGGACCGAACTGGACGACGGCCTGTCCGCGGACCGCTACGCGGTGGTGAGTGATCTGGTCAACGGAAGACCACTCCGTGTGCGGGTATCGGCGGTCACCGCGGTGGGCCAGGGGCCGGCGGGGATGGTTGTCCGACTGGTGCCCGGGCGTCCCCAGCCGCCTACCGGGTTGACGGCTGAACCCGGTGATTCGGAAGCCACGATCCGGTGGGCCGCGTCGGCGGCCGATGGTGGTTCCCCGGTGCTCACCCATCGCATCGAGTACTCGACCGATGACGGTGCGACATGGGATCTGGTGGGTGAAGCCGGTCCGGAGACGGTGGCGACGGTCGAGAACCTGGTGAACGGCACGTCCTACCGGATTCGCGTGAGTGCGGTGACGGCGTTGGGGCGGAGCCGGACAGCCTCGGTCGTGGTGCGGCCGGCGACCGTTCCGGGCGTGGCGACCAACCTGTTGGCCGTCGGTGGCGTCGGCCGTCTGACGTTCTCGTGGACCCGACCGGCCGATGGTGGATCACCGTTCACCGAGGTGATCGTTGAGGTGATCGAGGATGGATTGACGGAATGGACCCTGTTCACTGCCGGCCCTCGAACCACATCAGCCAACATCGGTGGCCTCAGCGGGGGACTCCGCTACCGGGCCAGGGTGAGGTACGTGAATGCCGTGGGAAGCGGTGCGGCGTCAGAGGAGTTGGCCGTGCTGGTCAACTGACGACTCTTCGTCTTCCTGACTCGATGCCCGGGGGCCTTGTTGGTCAACTGCGCGGGTGCATCTGCTGGACCTGGGCGGTGAGGCCACCGTCGAGGACCCAGAGTTGGCCCGAGGCGTAGCGGGCCTCGTCGGAGGCCAGCCAGGTCACGAGGTTGGCCACGTCGTCCGGGGTGCCCCAGGTACGGGTCGGGTGTACGTCGCGGATGGCGTCCTGCAGGCTCTCGACGTCGCCACCGGCGAAGAAGCCCTCCAGCATCGGGGTGTCGATGTAGCCGGGGCAGACGGCGTTGACCCGGATGCCTTCGGGGCCGTGGTCGCACGCCATGGCTCGGGTGAGGGCGTGCACGGCGCCCTTGGAGGCGCAGTAGGCGGCCAACGACGGATCGGCGATGAACCCGTCGTAGGAGCCGAAGTTCACGATGCTCGCCCCGGACGACCGACGGAGCAGGGGCAGGGCATGGCGGGAGGTCAGGAAGGTGCCGGTCACGTTCACGGCGAACACGCTGTTCCATTCCTCCAGCGTGGTCTCCTCGATGGTCTTCTCGATCTCGATGCCTGCCGCGTTCACGAGGATGTCCAGGGCCGACCAGCGATCGGCCAGCTCGGTGAAGAACCCGGTCACCGCAGCTTCATCGGTGATGTCGACCGTCGCCACGTCGTCTGACGAGGGATCTCCGGCCAGATCCAGGGCGATGACCCGGGCTCCTTCGCGCACGAAGCGGGCACAGATCGCCGAGCCGATCCCACCGGATCCACCGGTCACCACCGCGGTGCGGCCTGCCAACTGGTCGGTCATTTGGCGCTTCCCCGGTACGCCTCGAGCAGCAGGCCGTGGAAGTGGTGGACGGCGTGTTCGGACTTTCCGGAGCCCCCCGGGTCGTGCACGATGCGGCCACGGGTGAACGCCGGGGTGGCCATGCCCCGTTGCACGCTCTCCACCAGGGCGATGTCCTCGGCCTGGAGGACGTCGTCGACGTACCTGATGGCCTCCACCTCGGCGTCGGTCACCTCGGCGGTCTCGAAGAAGAAGTCGTAGGTCTCACGGGTGCGGCCCGGCCCGTCGGGCACCACGTGCATGACGATGAAGTTCCCCCGGCCCGGGTAGCGCATGAGGCACGTGTTGGGCCACAGCCACCAGACGGCGTGGTCGGTGACCGTGGCACCCTCGACGGAGTAGGCGGCGTTGTCCGAACGTCCGGCTTCGGCCATGTGGCTGGACCAGATTCCGTGGGTCGTCACCTCGTAGGTGTCCATGTCGACCAGCGTGCAGAAGTCCCGGTGGGCGACCGGGCAGTGGTAGCACTCGAGGAAGTTGTCGATGACGTTCTTCCAGTCCGAGGCGATCTCGTAGGTCAGGCGGTGGGCGTGGGTGAGGTCGGCCACGTCGGGGGCCCAGTGGGCGATCTCGGCGGCCAGATCACCGGCCTGATCGGCCAGGGCCGGGGCCTCCGGATCGAGGTTCACGTAGACGAAGCCACCGAACTCCTCCACGGAGACGGCATCGAGGCAGATGGACTCCGGATCGAAGTCGATCAGGTGGTCGGTGTGGGGGGCGGTGCGGAGGCCGCCGTCGAGGCCGTAGGACCAGGCGTGGTACGGGCAGGTGATCCGCCTCAGGCTGCCTTCGCCGGTCAGGAGTTCGTGGGCCCGGTGCATGCAGACGTTGGAGAACGCCCGCAGGGACTCGCCGTCACGGACCACGGCGACCGAGCGGCCGGCGATGGTCGTCGTCGTGTATGCGCCGGGGTCACGGACCTTCTCGACGTGGCACACCCACTGCCAGGTCCGGGAGAAGACGGCATCGACCTCGACGTCGAACCACCGTGGGTCGGTGTAGGCGTCGGCCGACAGCGACATGGAGCGGGCCGGGTCGGGGTTCCAACCGGTGGCCAGGGCCTCCAGATCCTCGGTGGTGGGCCCCGTTGTCACAGTCGGACACTAGATCCAGAGGGTCCGCGCGCGCGATGGTCCGCGCGCGCGAACCTCGAACACATATTCAGTCAGCACCACCCAGCACCACCCAGCACCAGTCAGAAGAGGAACTTCATGCCCCAGATCCCCGATTCACCTGATACGACGACCGACCTGACCTCCGAGGAGCTGGTGGTGGCACGCGCTCGGGACTACGACGAGGCACGCCAGCGGGCCACCGGGTTTCACCGGGACCGCGTCCTGGCCATCGAGGAGGAGCGGTTCGCCGATTGCGACTTCCACGCGGCGTCCAACAACCGGTTCGCGGACAATCTGACGGCTGACGACCGGACAATGGGGTTCACGGGAACGACCGAGGCGCCGTCGGGCGACGGTCCGTTGGACCGTCAGACCGGTGAGGCGCGCCATCGGTTCGAGGTTCTGCAGGAGGCACGGCAGCGTCTGGACGTCCTGTGCGACCGCGCCGACCGTGAGCTCGACGAGGCCCACGGGGCGCTGCTGGCCGCTACCGAAGGCCTCGCGGCGGAGGCCGCCGAGGAGGACGAGAACGGCCACGTCGAGGGTTTCGACCTGGTGGTCGGTGGTGGCGCCGATGCGGAGGCGGCGGTCACCGGCACGGAAGACACCGATTCCAGCGGGGTCAGCTCAGCGGCCTGACCGTCCACCGATTCGGTCGACGGAACGGTAAATGCGAGTGGCGCGCTCGGAGGGACTCGAACCCCCAACCTTCTGATCCGTAGTCAGATGCTCTATCCAATTGAGCTACGAGCGCAGCGGCCCGAGTGTACGAGCCACCCGGAACCCGCCCCACCGCTGGTGACCGGAGCCACCCGGAGGCGGCGGCCGGCTCATCGATGGGCGGCTGGCGGAGAGGGTGGGATTCGAACCCACGATGAGCTTTTGGGCCCATACTCCCTTAGCAGGGGAGCGCCTTCGACCTGACTCGGCCACCTCTCCTCGGGGCCGGATGCTACCGGCGGCCCGGAGGCCGCGGACCACCGCCGATACGCTGCGCGGCGGAGGGATGGCAGAGCGGACGATTGCGACGGTCTTGAAAACCGTTGAGCCTCACGGCTCCGGGGGTTCGAATCCCCCTCCCTCCGCCACTCGCACACGGGCATGCCGGTCCCACTCGCACACGGGCATGCCGGTCCCACTCGCACACGGTCATTCCAGTCGGAGTCGCCGGTCGGCTCCGTGGGAGGATCAGCGTCGTGCCCCACTCCACCCACCTGCCAGACGCCATGGGCACGGCGACCATCAGCCCTCAGGGGCGGTTCGAGGCCGGGTCCCACCAGTCGTTCACGCTGACCTACACGGCGGGCCGGTTCGGCATCGACGACACCGGTTCGCTGAAGGTCGTCCACCGGTTCGCCAGCGACATGGGCAAGCCCCAGTTCGACGACCCGTCCGCAGCCAACTACGTGTCGGTCGAGGCATCCAACGGCGCGGTCCTGCACGTCGAGTTCGACCCCAAGCGGAACATCCGTCCCTGGGACAAGACGCTGTACATCAAGGTGGTCCGGGGCTACCTGAGCGAGGGCGACCAGATCGTGCTGCGCTTCGGCGACCCCCGGGGCGGGAGTCCCGGCATTCGCCTCCAGACGTTCTGCGAGGACACCTTCGAGTTCCGGGTCCTCGTCGACGCCATCGCCACCTACGACTACGTGGAACTCCCGGTACAGCCCGAGGTGGCCATCGTGTCCGGGCCGCCGGTGGCCTGGCGCCTCGTCGTCCCGACGGTCCGCCCGGCCGGGGAACCGTTCCGGCTCTCGATGCGAGGCGACGACCGGTGGGGCAACCCGAGTGACCGGGGGGACGCCACGTTCGGTCTCCGCTGCGTGGCCGACGACGGGTCGCTGCGTCCGGTTGCCGGCCTGCCCGACGAGGTGGCGTTCCAGCCGGGATCGTTCACCGTGGTGGCCGACGACCTGACCATCGACGAACCGGGCCTGATTCGCTTCGAGTTGGTGGAGAGCGGTTCGGGGTCCGGCCCGGCGATCGCCACGTCGAACCCGCTCCGGATCCAGACCGGACCGGTGGGTGCAGGGTCGGGGTTGCTGCCATGGTGGGGTGACCTCCACGGCCAGTCCGAGGAGACCATCGGCACCAACTCGGCCCGCGACTTCCATGCCTTCGCCCGGGACCGGGCGTTCCTGGATGTGGTGGCCCATCAGGGCAACGACTTCCAGATCACCGACGCCTTCTGGGCCCATCTCAACGACCTGACCGCCGAGTTCACCGAGGACCACCGGTTCGTGACCTTCCCGGGCTACGAGTGGTCGGGCAACACCTGCCTGGGTGGTGACCGCAACGTGCTCCACCTGCACGAGGGCCAGCCCATTCACCGGTCGTCGCACGCCCTGGTCAACGACGGGTCCGACCCCGAGGACGACGCCAACAGCGCCACCGAGATGTTCGAACGCCTGGCTGGCCGCGACTGCGTGGTGTTCGCCCACATCGGAGGGCGGTACGCCGACATCGACTACGCCCACGATGAACGCCTCGAGACCGGAGTGGAGGTCCACTCGGCCTGGGGAACCTTCGAGTGGCTGGTCGAGGACGCGCTACGGGCCGGCTACCGGGTGGGGATCCTGTCCAACTCCGATGGCCACAAGGGTCGACCCGGCGCCAGCCACCCGGGGGCCACCCGATTCGGGTCCTTCGGAGGCCTGACCTGCCTGCTGTCACCCGAGCTGACCCGTGAGGGGATCGCCGAAGCCCTCCGTCGACGTCGCCACTACGGCACCACGGGGTGCCGGACCATCCTCGATGTCGGCGCACACTTCACGAATCCCGCCGAACGCTTCGCCGTCGACCCCCACCTGGATCCCGCCTCGCCGGGCGAACCGACGAGCACGGCGATGATGGGCGACATCGTCCGGTCGTCCGATCCCGATGTGCTGCTGACCGTCGACGTGGCCTCCACCTCGCCCATCGAACGCATCGACGTCCGCAACGGGCTGGAGACCGTCGAGACCATCCGACCGTTCACCGGCGCCGACCTGGGGAGTCGCATCCGGGTGGTCTGGGAAGGCTCGGAGTACCGGGGGCGGGGACGGGAGACCATCTGGGACGGGTCGGCCACCCTGACCGGCAACGGCTTCACCTCGGTCACCCCGATCAACCGGTACAACCTGGACAAGACCTTTTGCCTCAAGGAATCGGATGACCTCGAGGGATCGGACCGCCTGCGGTGGGAGGCGTTGACCACTGGTGGCCACGGCGGCTTCGACGCGGTGCTCGACGATCCCACCTCGGGGACGCTCCGGATCGAGACCGATCTGGTGACCACCGAGATTCCGGTGGCCGACATCGGCCTCGACGACCTGGTGTTCGAGGCCGGTGGGCTGGGTCGCCGGATCTCGGTGTTTCGACTGCCCGACGAGAACCCCCACCGGGTGGTGAGCGTCAAGCGACGGCTCGCCCTGGTGGGCGGTGACGGTGATGACGCGCTGTACGTCCGGGTCGTCCATGAGGACGGTCACGTGGCCTGGTCCAGCCCGATCTACGTCTTCCGCTGAGGCCCGTTTCTCAGGGGCGGATGCGACCCCGCAGGTCGGCCAGCCAGTCGTCGGCCGACCGGGAGGCTGCACTGGCCTCCGTCCGGACCTGGTCGCCGTTGGTGCCGGCGGCCGGATACGAGCCGAGGAACTTGACGTCGCCGTGCTTCATGTGGAGGTTCCGCAGGCAGTCGGCCACCAACTCGTCGGCCACGTGGCCCTCGAGGTCCATCAGGAAGCAGTAGTCGCCCAGCCCCTGCTTGGTGGGTCGCGACTCCAGGCGGGTCAGGTTGATCGACCGGGCGGCGAACTCCTGGAGGATTCCCAGCAGCGATCCCGGGCGGTCGGCCCGCTGGAACACCACCAGCGACGTCTTGTCGTGGCCGGTCGGCGCCGGGATGCCGTCGGTGGCCACCAGCACGAAGCGGGTCTGGTTCTCCGGATGGTCCTCGATGTCGCCGGCCAGCACCTCGAGTCCGTAGGCCTCGGCGGCCCGACCCGGAGCGATGGCCGCCGTGTGGCCGTCGGGGTTCTCGGCCAGCAGGCGGGCCGCGTCGGCCGTCGAATTGGTGACCTGCACCTCGGCGTTCGGAAGGTGCTCGGACAACCAGCCCCGGCACTGGGCAATGGCGTGCGGGTAGGAGCACACCCGTTCGATGTCGGCCAACGCGGTGCCGGGAGCGACCATCAGGTTCAACTGGATGGAGATCACGACCTCGCGTTGGATCAGCAGGTCGACATCGAAGGCCAGCGTGTCCTGGGTGACGTTGACGCTGCCCTCGATGGAGTTCTCGATCGCCACGAAGCCGAGGTCGGCCTCGCCGGCCACCACCTGGCGGAACACGTCGGGAATGGACGGCGTAGGACGCAGGTCCAGTTCCGTCAGATCGCCCTGGGTGAACAACGCCTGCTCGGTGAACGTTCCGGTGGGACCCAGATAGGCGAGCTTGGTGAGCTCCGGGGGTGCGAGATCGGTCACGGGAGGGGAGGATAGTGAGGTGGACCCCGACACCCGGCACGAGTTGCCCCTGACTGACCCGCCCCTGACTGACGGGTCCCTGACGGATCTCCCCCTGGCTGACCTGATGGCTGGCGTGGCGTCGGGAGCGATCTCCCCCGACGATGCCGTTCGACGCCTCAGCCGGTTGCCGTTCGCCGACGTGGGCGTGGCCCGCATCGACCACCACCGTGCCCTCCGACAGGGACTGCCCGAGGCGGTGTACGCCCCCGGCAAGTCGGCCGAGGACGTGGCCATCGTGATCGGCGAACTGCTGGACCACGGGACCGGCCCCGTGGTGCTGTCCCGGGCCGACAAGGTGCAGACGGCCGCGGCACTCGGCGTGGATGCCTCGGGAACCGTGCTGGGCCACACCGTGGTGTGGCGACGGGCCGCCGACCGGCACGACCGGGTCCTGGTGGTCACCGCCGGTACGGCCGATGCGCCGGTGGCCGATGAGTGCGCGGCGGTGCTGTGGGCCCACGGCATCGATGCCGACCGACTGTCGGACGTCGGCGTCTCGGGTATCCACCGCCTGCTGGCCGACGTCGACCGCATCCACGAGGCCGACGCCGTGGTCGTGGTGGCCGGGATGGAGGGGGCGCTGGCCAGCGTGGTCGGCGGCCTGACCGACGGGCCGGTGGTCGCCGTGCCGACCAGCGTGGGCTACGGCTCATCTCTGGAAGGGGTCACGGCACTCCTGGGGATGCTCGCCTCGTGCGCCTCGGGCCTGACCGTGGTGGGCATCGACAACGGGTTCGGCGCGGCCTGTGCCGTGTTGCGGGCGAGAGGGCCGGTTGCTGGTCGGCCGACGGGAGATTCCGCGTGACCCGGGTGGCGTGGTTCCAGCCGTTCTCGGGCATTGCCGGCGACATGGCCCTCGGTGCCCTGATCGATGCGGGAGCCGACGTCGATGAGGTGCGGGCGTTGTTGGACCTGCTCCCGTTGGACGGGTGGGAACTGACCGTCGAGCCCACCCTGCGTGGGGGAATCGCGGCGACCGATGTCCGGGTACCGGCCAACGACGAGCTCACCCATCGCCACGCCCGGGACATCCTGGCCATGGTGGCTGACCGGACCTCGTCGATGTCGAGCACCTCGAGGGCGGCGCACGTGCCGACCACGT